>JAKAKD010000030.1 GCA_021824635.1 Bacteroidota bacterium
ATTTTACCAGTTTTAAATTCTCGCACGTCAGGAGGGACTCGAACCCCCAACCTGCGGTTTTGGAGACCGCTGCTCTACCAATTGAGCCACTGACGTATTATTTAGTTTCTTTAAATACTACGTGTTTACGTACAACAGGATCGTATTTTTTATATTCAACTCTATTTGGGTGTTCTCTTTTATTCTTTTTTGTTGAATAGCGGAAGCCGGTATTAGCGCTGCTTTCCAATATTATTATTTGTCTTACATTTTTAGATTTTGCCATCTGATAATTCCTCTAATAAAACTTTTACGATAAAATTTTCAACTCTGAGCTGATGACCGGGATTGAACCGGTGACCTCTTCCTTACCAAGGAAGTGCTCTACCAACTGAGCTACATCAGCAGACAGAGCGGGAGACGGGACTCGAACCCGCGACCAACAGCTTGGAAGGCTGTGACTCTAGCCAACTGAGTTACTCCCGCATTTTCAAAAAAGAACAAATATAATAGAGCAGAAAATTTCTGCTATAATTTTATTTTTTTTATTCCCAGAATGAATTGGCGAAGTGTGAATATGTTTGGTGATATTCTACTTCATCAATTCGTTTTAGTGGGCGGCGAGGGATTCGAACCCCCAAAGGCTTTAGCCAACGGATTTACAGTCCGCCCCGGCTCTCCAACTCCGGCGTCCGCCCAGACAAATTTCACCCACTAATTCAAAAATCGAGCTTCAAATATAGAACGGAGTAAATAAAAAAGCAAGAAAAGTTATTATGAATTAATCTGAAGCTTAAAATAGCGCTAATGACCCCACAATTCCCTATCTAAACTCCGGTATTGGATTGCCTCAGAGATGTGTTGAGGCTTTATTTCTGCTGTTCCGTCTAAGTCAGCTATTGTCCGGCTCACTTTTAGAATTCTATCGTAAGCCCGCGCCGACAATCCTAACCGTGTCATTGCCATCTTTAATAAATCTTCACACTGGTTATCCACTTTACAGAATTTACGAATTTCCTTGGATGCCATGTCCGCATTTTTAAAAATATTTTTTATACCAGAGAATCGCACTTGCTGTATTTCTCTTGCCGAGATTACCCGTTTTCTTATTTCACTTGATTTTTCACCGGCAGAGCTAGAAGCCAGTTCCTTAAACTTTACTGCCGGGACTTCAATGTGAATATCAATTCGATCTAAAAGAGGGCCTGAAATTTTTGCCATATATTTTTGAATTTGCATTGCGCTACAAGTACACTCCTTAGTTGGGTCAGTAAAAAAACCGCAAGGGCAAGGATTCATAGCTGCAGCCAACATAAAATTTGCAGGAAATTCAAGAGACATTTTAGAACGGCTCACAGTCACTTTGTAATCTTCAAGCGGTTGACGTAAAACTTCCAAAACATTTTTCTTGAATTCAGGTAATTCATCTAAAAAAAGTACTCCGTGATGTGCATACGAAACCTCTCCCGGTCGTGGAATAGTTCCGCCTCCAATTAGAGCCGCATCTGAGATAGTATGATGAGGATTTCGAAAAGGACGTTCTGTAATCAATGCCTGATCTTTGCGCAGAATTCCTGCAATGGAATGAATTTTTGTAGTCTCAAGTGCTTCTTCAAAAGTGAGTGGTGGAAGAATTGAAGGAAATCTTTTTGCTAGCATTGTTTTGCCTGAACCTGGCGGTCCAATCATTAAAATATTATGTCCGCCTGCTGCTGCAATTTCTAATGCACGCTTAACATTCTCTTGTCCTTTTACATCAGAAAAATCAAGGGCATAAGTATTAACTTGAGAAAAAATCTCATCCTTATCTGTATAAATAGGGTCAAATTTCTCTTCTTCATTTAGAAACTGAATTACCTGTGTGAGACTTTGCAAACCATAAACTTCTATTCCATCAACTATAGATGCTTCTTTCACAGATTCAGTAGGAAGAATTATCTTTTTAATGCCGAGTCTTCTAGCTTCTACAGTGATTGGCAAGGCACCTTTTATTTTACGGAGAGTACCATCGAGTGAAAGTTCTCCAAGTATAAAAGTTTCACTAAGTAAATCCGGATTAATTATTTCTGTTGCGGCAAGAATTCCAACTGCAATTGGCAGGTCGAAAGAACTACCTTCTTTCTTAATATCTGCAGGGGCTAAGTTGATGGTAATTTTTTTAAGAGGAAATTCAATTCCGGAATTTTTGATAGCAGCAAGAACTCTTTCTCTGCTTTCCTTTACAGCATTATCGGGTAAACCGACTATAGTAATAGAAGGAAGTTGTTTCTCATAATGGGTTTCAACTTCAACGAGATAAGCATCAATACCGAATGTAGCACCGGAGAGGACTTTGGAAAACATAAATTTGCTTCCCCGATTTTGGATCTAAACTAACAAAAAATCAGATAACAAAAAAATCCGTTATTGCTGTGAACTAACAGCAAATTTATTTACTAAAGACTATTTAAACTTTCTTAAAAATTCCAATCTATCTTTTAGATTATCAACCTGGACAAGCAGTTTATCTTTACCAAAGATCGCATCTTTTCTATTTTTGAAAACCAATTCATAATCTTTGCTCATTACAATTGCTTCTTCCGGACATACTTCTTCACAAAAACCGCAGAAGATGCAGCGCAGCATATTAATTTCAAATTTTTGCGGATATCTTTCTTTTTCCAATTCTGTTTCAGATGCCTGGACTTCAATTGCAAGTGCGGGGCAAACACGCGAACATAAGCCGCAAGCTACACATCTTTCGGTTCCATTTTTCTCTTGAACAAGAACAGGGCGACCGCGGTATGATGAAGGTGGCTCAAATCTAACTTCGGGATATTGCATTGTAACATTTGGACGAAACATATTTTTAAGAGTGAGCGCCATACCCTTTACAATTTCGGGAATGTAGAGTTTCTCCAAAATATTCAAATCTTCTTTTCTTTTTTGTACCGGCATCTTTTACCTTTTAAATCCGACAAATGCGGACAATTTTTTTTATAATCCAAAAATCATTATTAGGGCTGCTACCCAAATAATATTTGCAAGTGCTAACGGAAACATCACTTTCCAGCCGAGACTCATTAACTGGTCATATCTGAAACGCGGCAATGACCATCGAACCCACATAAAGAAGAATATCAAAGCTCCAATCTTAATTAAGAATGCTGCAATCTGAATTATAGTAGTTAGTGTGTAACTGAGTCCTAATTTTTCTATATAAGGGACTTGGTAACCACCAAGATAAAGTGTAACAATCATTGCGCTGGCAATTGCCATATTGGCATATTCAGCAAGAAAGAAACCGGCAAATTTAAACGAGCTATATTCTGTATGGTAACCGCCGACAAGTTCCGGTTCTGCTTCAGGTAAATCAAAAGGTAATCTGTTGGTCTCTGCAAATGCCGATACTAAAAATGTTATAAATCCTATCGGTTGAAGAATTGCGTTCCACATCCAACCATGCTGAGCTTCAACTATTTTTACGGGGCTCAAAGATTGAGACATCAAAATCACACCGGCAACAGAAAACCCCATCGAGACTTCATAAGAAATCATCTGTGCAGAAGAACGAATTCCCCCAAGTAAAGAATACTTGCTTCCCGAAGACCATCCTGCAAAAGTAATTCCATATACACCAAGAGATGTGAGCGCGAGGACATAAAGTATTCCAATGTTCACATCGGCGACAACTAAATTTATTTTGTAGCCGAATAATTCAATTGGGGGACCCAATGGTATTACAGCATATGTAGCAAAAGAAACAAACAATGCAATGAACGGAGCCAAAGTATGTAACGGTTTATTTGCAGCGTCTGGAATAATATCTTCTTTAAACATGAGTTTAAAAACATCAGCAAACGGTTGCAACAACCCGAGCCATCCTACACGATTTGGTCCAACTCTGTTTTGAACCCATGCGCTAATCTTTCTTTCAAAGTATACTGAATAGGCTACCGTTAGTAGAAGCATTACAACTATAATCAGAATCTTGATAAGAGAGATTATTAGTATTTCCCAAATGTTCATGAACAAATCACTCCGAATTTTTTAACAGAACGCCGATTATTAACAATCACAATCAACGTTCCATTTTCAAACTGTAACTGTCTGTTTAATTTTAAGTAACACTCCCTGCTCACCAATAGTGTCATAATCTAGTCCTTTGAAGCTATCTACAGAATGAGTCAAATCTATGAAAACATCTTCTGCCATTTCATATTTTGTTTTTCCGCCAAGATATGTGGAGAGCATGGTAAATATTTTCCAGCTTGGTTTAGAATCGTATTTTAATCCTTGCATCCAACGGTCGAACTTAGTTCCAAATTTATCCCAGCGGCTCATCTTCATTCCATCAAGCGCGCGGTCCATCTCTTCGGTTGCTACTGCCGGGCGAATTCTTTGAACTCTTCCTTGAAAGTTTACAAATGTTCCGTTCTTCTCTGCATATGTTGAAGCCGGAAAAACTATATCAGCCAATGTTGTAGTTTTGTTTTCGTTCGCAGAATGGACAATCAAGAGTTCAAGTTTACTTAGAATTTTTTCATATTCTTCGTTCAAAGATGCAACATCATCTTCCATAACATAAAGCGCTTTGATCTTACCTTCTTTAATTGCTTTCATCATTCCTTCAACACTCAATCCATTTGAACCGGATCGTACACCCGATAGTTCTGCACCAAGTGTGTTGGGAGTTTTATCTTCACGAATTAAAATGTCATCTTGATCGCCCTGAACGGTATGATTTACAAAATCAATATTAACAACACCAAGAGATTTTGCAAATTTTACTAATGCAAAATTATCTTCACATGTAGTAAAGGCAGAACCGATGAATGCGATCTCTCCGCTTTTGTAGTCCTTCAAACTTTTTGCCGCAACTTTCAACGCTTCTTCCCAAGATACTTTTTCGAGTTCCCCTTCTTTGCGTATGAAAGTCCCGTTAATTCTATTTTCCGCGTTTACATTTTTAAAAGTATTTAATCTTCCGTTGTCGCACATCCAGTAACTATTCACATCATTATTTTGGCGAGGAGTTAATCTTAATATTTGATTGTTGCGAACCCAAACTTCTGTGTTACATCCGCGCGAGCATCCAACACATACAGAATTTGTTTTAGACATTTCCCAGACACGGGATTTAAATCTAAAATCTTGATTTGTTAATGCACCAACCGGACAAATATCGGTTGTGTTTAATGTGTATGGATTATCGAATGATTCTCCCGGGAAGGTTGTGATAGTAACTTTGTCTCCCCGTTTTATAAAAGTAAGCTGATTTTGTTTTGCGATTTCATCCGAGAACCTGATGCAGCGTGAACACATAATACATCTATCACCGTCAAATTTAATATTTGGACCAAGCTGAACACGTTTTTCTTTTCTGACTTTAATTTCTTCGAAATGACTTTCACCGCTGCCATGTGCATAAGCATATTCTTGAAGTTTGCATTCACCGGCTTCATCGCAAATTGGACAATCTAATGGATGATTGATGAGAATAAATT
Source organism: Bacteroidota bacterium (assembly GCA_021824635.1). Classification (GTDB taxonomy): domain Bacteria; phylum Bacteroidota; class Ignavibacteria; order Ignavibacteriales; family Melioribacteraceae; genus Fen-1258. The sequence goes on from JAKAKD010000030.1 coordinate 5,466, forward strand.
CCATTACTGCACTGCGTGCTTGCAAAGTTTTTTCTGATTTAGTATAAACAACCATTCCATCCATTGCATATGTTGAACATGAAATAGCAAGTTTAGGCATCTTTTCAATTTCCACAAGACAAACACGGCAATTACCGGAAACAGACAAACTAGGATGCCAGCAGAAATGCGGAATATCAATGCCCGCAGCGCGCGCGGCTTCAATTACAGTTTGTCCTTGTTTAAATTCGATCTGTTTACCGTCAACAGTTAACATTGGCATATTGCTTTCCCTTACACAACTTTCTTAGGCAGTAAATTTTTTGAAGACAAAATTACTCTTGTTAGACCACCATTTTCAAATTTATTTGATGAATAAAATAATTCGTTAGACATTTCCTGAATATCCTTAGCAGTAACTGACTGAATATGCTTAACAGTCTCTTCAACAGATTTTATTTTGTTGAAGTAGATTACCGATTGTGCAATTCTGAGCATACGGTTAGTTGTGCTTTCCAAGCTCATCAGCATACTGCCAATCAAATATTCTTTTGCGCGTTTGAGTTCTACTTCTCCGACCTTTTTTTGTTTAATTTTTTCAATTTCGCGAAGAATCAGATTCTGCGCTTTATAAACTGATTTATTGTTAGTCGAAAGATAAACTCCGAATGTGGAGATATCAAAAAAAGAATTTAAAAATGTATTGATTTGATATGCAATTCCGTTCTCTTCACGCACCTTTTGAAAGAGACGCGAACTGCTTCCTTCCCCAAGAATGTGAGAAAGAACGCTTACAATATTGCGTCTCTTCTCTTTGATTCCGTATGTTGGCTTGCCAATTATATAATGAACTTGCTGTGTTTTTTTTTCTACGTAAATATCACTTGCAGGCTTTAATATTAGTTCGCGTTTTTTCTCGTTAGAAGTCTTTAATTTTTTTGTAATATATTTTTTTGCAAACCTGATTAAATTTTCATGCTCAATATTTCCCGAAGCCACAATGAAGAAGCGATCAAAAGTATAATTCTCTTTTACAAAGTTGATCAGATCTTTTTGCCTAAATAAACGTAAGTTTTTTTTTGTTCCTATGATCGGCATTCCAAGCGAATTACCGTTAAAAACATTGCTCTCAAACTTGTCGAATATAAATTCATCCGGAGAGTCTTCTATATCGTATAGTTCGTCAATTACAACTGCGGATTCCTTTTCAATTTCTTTTGGATTAAAAACCGAATTTTGGATCATGTCCGCGAGCACTTCAAATGTTTTTTCTACATGATCTGTCAATCCTCTGCCGTAAAAACATGTATGTTCTTTGGATGTGAATGCGTTTAGATACCCGCCAAGCGATTCAATATCTTCCGCAATTTTCTTTGCCGATCTCTTTTTGGTTCCTTTGAAGAACATGTGTTCAAGAAAATGGCTTATACCGCTGTTATCTTTTGTTTCATCACGCGAGCCAACGTTAAACCAAAAGCCAAGCGAGAATGATTTTACAAAGCTGATCTTCTCCGAAATTATTTTTATTCCGTTGGGGAGCTCTGTGATGTTTATATTTTTCAATTAGAGGTTTCTATTATAGTGAAGAAAAATGTGGGGCAAATATAGAGAAGAGCGGTTTGGTTATCAAATAAGTGATTAAGCCAGAAAATTAAAAGGATATTTTTTGATTACACTCTCAGCTAATGAAAAACCAAAACTCTTGTTATCATAAGTGAGATGAGCACAAATAAAAAAGAAAAGTGATTTTGGGTCAGCTCCCCTCTTAGTTACATCTTATTCTAATTTTTCCAGAACATTTACAACATCATTTATCACTTTATGACAAACTTTTTCGTTAAGTTTTTTCTCTTTAACAATTGCCCTTCCTTCAGTTGTTGAGACACTAATACCAAGAAGTTCTTCGCAATCCAATGTGTTGTTCCTCTTTTTAATCTCGTCCATAAATTGATTGGAGATTCTATATACATCGGCTTTACCTGCTTCGTGTTCTTTTTGCGAGTCCCAATTTTTAAGCCCTATCACCATCAATCCTCCGGTGATTGCACCACAAATTTTCCCATTCCGCGCAATGCCTCCGCCAAAAGGAGAAGCAATTTTTAACGCTGTCTCCTTATCCAATCCAAGTTCCTCGGCATAAGCACATAAAACTGCTTGAGGACAATTAAATTCATCTTTGTAAAGTCTAATTGCTTTTTCAATTGGTTTCATATTTTTCCTTTAGTAAAAAAATAGGCGATTCTAAGATCGCCGTTTATCTTATGGTAATTAAATTCTAAAATTATTTTACGCCGACTTTTTCAAACTTTTCAATATACTTTTGGTGGAAGTCGCCTAGCGCTTTGTATGCTTTCTCCAAAATATTTTCAGGAGGAAGAAATACAATTCTAAAATGATTTGTTCCGGGCAGTTGTCCAAATCCGCTTCCGGGAACAACCACAACTCCGGTTTCTTTTAATAACTCCGAAACAAAATGTGAATCGTTGGAAACATTATTAAGACGAGGAAAGGCATAAAACGCGCCTTCGGGCGCTACACAAGTTATTCCGGGAATTGAGTTCATCATTTCAACGGTAAGATTTCTTCTGCTTGTTAGTTTTTTCATCGCAACTTCAAGGTGAGATTGATCTCCGAGCAGCGATGGCGCTATTCCGTATTGAGCAGGATGATTGGCACACAAACGTGCTCGCAAAATTTTATTTATCGCTTCTATGTAATCTGTTAGAACCGATCTGTTTCCGCTTACAATTCCCCATCCAATTCTGAATCCGGGCACCATATAATTTTTAGACAAACCGCCGAATGTAATCATCGGAACTTCAGAATTAAGGGCGGCAATTGAAGTATGTTTTTTTCCATCCATTAAAAGTTTATCGTAAATCTCATCTGCAAAAATCACCAAGTTATGTTCTAAAGCAATCTCAATTATTTGTTTTAAAATTTCCGTTGAGCAAATAGAGCCGGTTGGGTTATTAGGATTGATTAATATAATCGCGCGTGTTTTGCCGTTAATTTTACTTTTGATGTCTTCAATATTAGGTTGCCAGTTGTTGTTTTCATCCAAGTAATATGGATTTTCCATTGTCTGTAATTTGCTTTGAATGGCAGTGTAAAGCGGATAACCCGGTGTTGGCGTTAAAACATTTTCACCTTCGTTTACCAAAGCCGTGAGACAAATATCAATTGCTTCACTTGCACCGGTAGTTACAAAAACATCTTGAATATTTTTTATTCCTTTGCGTTCTGCTTCTTTTGCAATCGCGTCTGTAGCTTGCTTAATTCCGGATGAAGGTGAATAACCGTTATAATTTTTTTTCATTGCATCATAAGTAGCTTCAATCAAATGTTTAGGTGGTTCAAAATCAAAAACATTCGGGTCGCCAATGTTCAGGTACAACATTTCTTTTCCAGTCTTCGCTACTTCATTTGCAAGTACAACAATATCGCGCACTGCATAAGTTATCTTTTCTGTTCTAACAGCAGGCTTAATTACAAAGTTTGACATGATTACTCCAATAGTTTCATTCTTCAAAAGAAAAATTAGTCTTTTTGAATGCGAGTTTCAATTACGTTGAGTTACCTACGGAAAGAATTACTTATAGTTATCAAGAAAAGTTATACCCCACAATTTCCTTTCTTCAAGCTCCTCTCTCCATAATCGTTTATTCAATTTTAGTTTCTTAAATGCTTTGTTCACATCATCCCAGAATTTTTGTTCAGTCTGTTCCTTTTCCTTTTTCATCAATTCATCTCTCTAATTTGGTTTTATAATTATCCCTTTATTCTTATGCCCATTTATTTTGATAGTAAGCGGTTGTTCCAATTGAATATGTTTAGTAAAATTTTTATGCTCTACGATATTTTGCTGCTGTAACCAAATCCAATCAATAAATCCTTGCTGAGTAAAATCGTCTATTGTAAAATAACCAATTTTAAATGAGGTAAGATTCTGAAAAAAGTGCGATCCTTGAGAAGGAGTAACATTGAAATCCATAAAGTTAGATTCTATTATTGCTTTTGCGCCGTTGATCTGTTCCCATGTAACAGGAATTCCAAGCCAGGGATCGAGAGTACCCCATCTTCCAACTCCAATTAATAAGTAAGAAAGTTCATCATTAACCATCTTTGAATTGAATTGAGCGATTTCATGAGCAACATCAATTGTGAACTTGCGGTCAAATTTTTCGATATCAACGAAAACAATATCTTTTAGGTTGCTAACAACACCGTGTCCCAAAACTTGATCGCTTTTGCAAATTAGATCTTTCGGTTCATGATGATCCAGATCGAGTTCCTCAATTTCATTACTAATAACAAGCGGACGCATTTGAAGCAAACCAAATTCTTTCTGCTTTCCTTCCGGTACTTTTAAATTGACTGCAAACTCAATTTCAATTGGAGAACCGGTTCCCCAGGTACTCATTTCCAAAAGAAGATCTAAAATTTCCGGAAGAGGAAAAACTTGCTGCTTGATTATAGGCGCCATTGTAAAAACTTTTGGTCCTGTTCTTGCAACGCCATCATACAAAGTTTGATTCTCTTTCGAGTAAGTTGAGCAAACTATATCAAGGGTTCCGTCTTCCTCGGCATCGGAAAGATTATATTTTTTAACAAGAAGTTCTTCATCAATATTTTTATCCGTGTATTCTTCTTTCATATCAAGAGCAAAAAAATCGTGCGGTGTATATTTAAGCATATCGTTGAAACTTCCAATTTGAAGCGGATGCTTTGGAAACTTTGGACAAAATCTAAAACTCAATCCGCCGTCAACAATTGCTTTACCAAGTCCCGGCGCAACAGAAACGGTTCCATCGGTAGATTTTAAAGGCGGGTTCGGATAAAAATTATACGATTTAGCAACGCCGGAAAATTCTGGATAGAATTTTCCGTTATGCTCTGCACCAACTAATTTTTGAACAATGACCGCCATCTTTTCTTCTTCCAGACGGTAAGTAGTAACCTTAAAATAATCTTTTGACTTCTGGGAAAAAACTGAAGCATAAATTCTTTTGATTGCATGAAAAAGTTGTTTGAGGCGAACTTCCGGATCTGGATGACTATTTGGAAGCATGAATGTATCGTAAACACCGGAGAAAGGTTGTCCTTGCGAATCTTCAAGAAGACTTGATGAACGAACGGCAAGCGGAACACGCACTAAATCCAAAAATGATCTCAAATCTTCAACGGCAAAGCGAGGAAAATTATCCGCCTTAAAAAATCTTTTCATCAAAATCTTATCGTTATCAGACTTCAAGGCAAAGTCGCGTAATTCATTATCATCCAGATATTGATCAAAAACATCTGTGCCTAATACGACTGCCGAAGGAACAAAAATTTTCACACCGCTAAATCGGTAACGAATTTCAAAATTACTAAGCAATGTATTTACAAAACCGAGACCGCGTGCTTTTCCGCCAAGTGAACCGCCGCCGATTCTTGCAAAGGTCGTAGTTACATCAAATGTTTCTTTGTGAAAATCAGAAATTACTCCAATTTGACGCGACTTTCTAAATTCACTTACATAATCAATTAATAGTTTTCGCAATGCGGATGTTGATGGAAAATCTTCCACCCTTTTGGGTCTTAATTGATGCGCAAGCCAAAATTCAGTTCTCGCCTTTAACCAATTAGAAAAATGATTACGCGAAGCGTGGTAAACAATACTTTCATCCGGAACAATTGCGAGTTGTTCTTCCAACTCTGTTAAATTTTCTGCCCGTCCAACTTCTGTTCCATCATCTGTTCGAAAAATGAAGTCTCCGAAACCGAAATTATTCATCATAAACTCTTTCAGATTTTCTAAAAGAGTAGGAGAATCTTTTTCTAAAAAAGTAGTTCCTATTGATGATGCCAACTTCCCGATACTGTTATTTGTAGATTGAAGAAGTATTGGTATATCCGGTTTGCGCTCTTTTACTTTTTGCGCAAATAAAATTCCCGCTTGATCATCTCGTTTGCCCTGGCGTGTAAAATCAATATCGGAGATAATTCCCAGAACAAATTCCTCGTACTTTTCAAAGTATTCCCAAGCTTCTTCATAGCTTGAGCACAATAATATTTTTGGACGGGCGCGCATTCTTAAAAATTTATGAGAAAGATTTATTCCTTCCGATATCAAACTTTGCGATTGCTTGAGAACTTCGGTGTAAATAATCGGAAGGTATGATGAATAAAATCTGATGTTATCTTCAATAAGAATTATTGATTGCACGCCAACGTGTTTAGTATCGTGTTCTACATTCAACCGGTCTTCTAAAAATTTTACAATGCCAAGGACAATTCTGTAATCGCCCTGCCAGATAAAAACTTTATCAAAAAAGGAAATATCTTTTGTCGCAATAAGGTCAGTCATCTCGCGGTTGTCGTAACTTAAAAGCACAACGGGAATTTCCAGATTGCTTTCTTTAATTTTTTTTGCAAATGTTAACGCAGACATATCTTCAATATGTAGAGTAGTTATGATTAGATCGAACCGCTTTTCTTTTTTAGTCATATTAATCGCCTGCTCGCCATTGGAAACATGTACAAGTTCGGGCGAATGGCTTAGATTTAATCCTTGATATTCTTGACGGATCAATTCATAAAGACGGTTGTCTTCTTCAAAGATGTAAGAATCGTACAAACTGGAGACGAGCAGAATATCGCGTATGCGGTAGCGCATCAAGTTGTGAAAGTCTTGAAATTTTGAATAGCGGCTGGTTTCTATTAACTCTTTATTAAATTTTATCGGTTGATTATTCATAAATAACTACACGATAATTATTCGTAATGTGTCCACATTCTCAAAATTTTTATCACCTTTTCTTCTTCCAAAACTTCATACACTAAACGGTGTTGCTTGTTAATTTTTCTCGAGATAAAACCTTTTAGTTTACCTGAAAGAAATTCGAACTCGGGCGGAAATTGATAGGGATTTAGCGAAAGTAAATCTAAAAGAGTTTGTACTTTTGGTTTTAAGTTGGACGAGGATATTTTTTTTGCATCTTTTTGTGCTTGAGGTGAGAATATCAACTTATACATTACCAATCAAGCTTATCTGAATACTTACTTCGATCTGTTGCCGCTTCTTTTACTATTGAATCAGCCATGCCGGGGATGCTGTTCAAGTATTCAGTATCGTTCAATTCACCTTTACTTGCCTTCAAGCTTATTACTTTAGCGTATTCAATAATTGTTGCCCAATATTTATTTGGAATTTTCTCGAGAATACTATTCAGTTCATTCTGTGAAGGTAACATTTGAAGCCTCTAATATTTTCCTGTGATCAATATATTAAAAAATATATTGATTTGGAATATGCTTAAGACTAATGAAGAAAAACAAAAAATGTAAAGAGGATGTCTCACAAACAATGTTTTATTAAAAAATAGAACTCAGAAGATACGGACCCAACTGCTTTGCGCAGATTGTAAAGTATAATAAATACTTCTGAGACACCCTCTAAATTTGAAACCATTAATAATCATTAAATAAAAAGCTCACCTATTTGTTAAGACAGGTGAGGTGAAAAAAATAATTTATACAATTCCTTGATCTAACATTGCATCGGCAACTTTTACAAATCCTCCGATGTTGGCACCGTTGACATAATTAAACGGAGTGCCGTATTTTTCCGCCGTATCAACGCATGTTTTATGAATGCTCTTCATAATCATGTGAAGCCGGTTATCAACTTCTTCACGTGTCCAGCCGTAGCGCATACTGTTCTGTGCCATTTCTAAACCGGAAGTTGCAACACCGCCGGCATTTGCAGCTTTACCAGGACCATAAAGAATTTTTGCCGAAACAAATTGATCTATTGCTTCTATACTTGAAGGCATATTTGCACCTTCACTTACAACATAAACCCCGTTCTTTAAAAGATTGGCGGCATCTTTACCGTTGATTTCGTTTTGTGTTGCAGATGGAAATGCACAATCGGCTTTGTGATTCCACAATGGGTTGAAATCTCCGCTTGCATCAATTTGAGTATAAACAGCGCCTTTGAATTTATCTGTGTATTCTTTCATTCTGCCGCGGCGTACATTTTTCAATTCCATTACAAATTTTAATTTCTCGGCATCAATACCGGCTTCATCGTAAATGTAGCCGTTAGAATCCGAAAGTGTTAAAACTTTTCCACCTAGTTGTAAAATTTTCTCAACTGTATATTGTGCAACGTTACCACTTCCGGATACCAAACATTTTTTCCCTTCTAAAGTTTGATTACGCGTGCTTAACATTTCAGCCGCAAAATAGACAGCGCCGTAACCGGTTGCTTCCGGACGAATTAATGAACCGCCCCAGTTTAATCCTTTACCAGTTAGCACACCGGTAAATTCATTGCGTAATTTTTTGTATTGACCAAACAAGAAACCAATTTCTCTTCCGCCAACACCTATATCGCCTGCAGGAACATCTGTGTTGGATCCTATATGACGGAACAGTTCGTTCATAAAACTCTGACAGAAACGCATCACTTCGCCATCGCTCTTTCCTTTCGGATCAAAATCCGAACCGCCTTTGCCGCCTCCCATTGGAAGCGTTGTTAAACTATTTTTGAATACTTGTTCAAATGCTAAAAATTTTAGAATGCCTAGATTAACAGAAGGGTGAAACCGTAATCCTCCTTTGTAAGGACCAATTGCACTATTCATTTCAATTCTAAACCCGCGGTTGATTTGAACTTCGCCTTGATCATCAACCCACGGAACCCTGAATAGAATAACACGTTCCGGTTCAATAATTCTTTCCAGAATTTTTTCTTTGCGGTACTCAGGATGTTTCTCGAGAACTAAAGCTAAGGAAGATGAAACTTCAAATACTGCTTGATGAAATTCCGGTTCATTTGGATTCTTGGCTTTTACTTGAGCCATTAGACTTTTAACGAACTCTGACATAACTGCCTCGATGATTGATTAGTGAATATGTGATTTGATAAGTGAGTTGAATAGAAGAAAAATTTATTGGGGATATGTTTTGCCGACGAGGGAGTTTAAGGTGAAAGAATAATTGGAGAAAAATATTTACTGAATAACCATTTATGATTATCATCTACAGATGAGTAACTCTTATTCTTATTACAAATTAACCGCAATAAAATACTTGCGCAAGAGAAAAAAAATCTTTTTTACAAGTTTATATGAATAAAAATTTATATGCGGAATAGCCCCCGGGAACAGAATCAGAAAATCAAGGTCCACAAGATATAATCAAGGATTAAAATCATTGCAGAGCTAAGAACAAAAGACCTGATAGTTGATAGACCAACACCTTCAGCACCGCCTTCGGTTCTAAAACCAATATGACAGCCAAGTAGCGATGTAACCCCGCCGAAAAGCATCCCCTTTATTATCCCAAACATAAAATCATTAAATAAAAAATAACGTTTAACCGAGATAAAAAATACATTGAATGAAACGCCTAGGAAAAAATTTGAAATAAAATATGCACCGATTATCGAAATTGCATCTGCAAAAAGCACAAGTATCGGTATCATTATTAAAGACGCTATAAAACGTGGCGTAGCTAAATAAGCAACCGGACTAATTCCCATGGTTTCCAGCGCATCTATTTGTTCAGTAACTTTCATCGAGCCAAGTTCTGCGGCAATTGAAGCTCCTATACGCCCGGCAATTACAATTGCAGTTAACACCGGTCCCAATTCCGTAATGATGGATCTGCTTGTGGCACTTCCGAGAAATGACAAAGGAGCTATTCCTTTTAATTGATAAGCCGCCTGCCATGCGGCAACTGCGCCTGTAAATGTTGCTATAATCAAAACGAGAGGAATAGAATTTACGCCGATGTGTTCCATTTGAAAATAAAAGTTTCGCCTACTTTTATACAAAGAGGGTACCGATTTAATTATTTCTAAAAAGAGCCGGACTACTTGTCCAAACTCTTGAAAAAAATCAACTGTCTTTTTGCCAATTTTTTGAAAGATAAGGGAAATCATAGTTTATTCTTTTATTCTATATGTAAACTAAGAAACTTGTTTCAATTTTGAAATTAGATACTGGCAGATTAGTAAAAGAAGAATTATTAAAAATCTTAAAACATTTTTTTCACAATGAGAAATTCTGACGTAATTTTACAGCATTACACAAATTTTTCGTCTTGGCAATTATCAGTAATTTTATATATTTTTTCTTTAGAAATAACTGAAAAGAAAATAAATGCAAAGAAATTTTGTTGTTAAAGATATTATTCTGGGTATTCTCGTAATTACAATTTCTGGTTTTCAGTATAACCCGGTTTTGTCTTGACCGGGTTTTTTATTTTAATTAGTTCCATTCAATAAAAACAGAAGGAATGGTGAGTAATATGAACGATCTAAATATTGATATCGTTGAAAGAGAAACGAAAGTAATTTTACCTGAAAAGTTAGTCTTCGGAAAAATTTACACAGACCATATTTTTGAAGTTGACTATGATGAAGAATTGGGCGGATGGTATAATCCTACTATTAAAAATTTCGAAAATATTAATCTCAGTCCCGCAGCTATGGTTTTTCATTACGGTCAATCAATTTTTGAAGGATTAAAAGCTTACAAACAAGATAACGGCAGAGTAGCTCTTTTCCGTCCCGAAAAAAATGTTGAACGACTAAATCGTTCCGCAAAAAGAATGTGTATTCCGGAAATTGATCCTGATTTTGTTCTTAAAGCTATGCTTGAGTTAGTTAGAATTGATAAGGATTGGATTCCAACCCGACCGGGACATTCGCTCTATATCCGCCCTGTTATGTTCGCTTCAGAACCTTTACTTGGTGTTAGAAGTGCCGTAAATTTTAAACTGATAATTATGCTCAGTCCTGTTGGTCCATATTATCCGGAAGGTTTTAAACCTGTACCTATTTATGCAACGGATAAATATGCCCGCGCCGTTCGTAAAGGAATTGGTGAAGCTAAAACTGCCGGTAATTATGCAGCTAGCTTAATGGGTCAGCATGAAGCAAAAAAAGAAGGATACTCTCAGGTTCTGTGGCTTGATGCAATTGAACAAAAGTATCTTGAAGAAGTTGGCGCAATGAATATTTTTGTTCGTTTCAAAAATGAAGTTACTACTCCTATGTTAACCGGTTCCATTCTTCCGGGTATTACAAGAATGTCCGTACTCCAGATTTTGAAAGATTGGGGTTATAACACAACAGAGCGAATGATAAGCTTGCAAGAAGTTATTGATGCCTACAAAACAGGCGATTTAATCGAAATGTTTGGAACAGGAACCGCAGCTGTAATTTCATCAGTTAGTAAATTGAAGTTTAATGATCAACTTCTCCAATTCAGCGAAACTGAAGCCGGCGAACTCGGCACAAAATTGTACGAAGAACTAGCCGGTATTCAGTACGGAAGAGTTGAAGACAAACATAATTGGATGACTTACATAGACTAATTGCGGAGTTTTTTTGATTAAGAAAATATTTTACTACGCAACGGTTGCAGTGTTATTGACTGCAACCGTTTTTTATTCTAAGAACAATAACAAACCTAAAAATATAATCCTATTGATTGGCGATGGTATGGGACTTTCACAAGTTTCTATTTCTGCTATATCAATGCAGAATGACCAATTCAAAAAATTTCTTTCTGTTGGACTTGTAAATACTTGCTCTGCCGATAAGTTGATTACCGACTCCGCCGCCGGAGCAACTGCTTACGCCACCGGCTATAGAACAAAAAACGGAATGATAAGCATTGATGAGAATGGAAAAGTTTTAGAAACCATAACTGAAATTGCAAATAAGAAAAAAATTGCAACAGGAATTATTGCAACAAGTTCTATTACAAATGCTACTCCCGCAGCTTTTATCTCTCACAACGGAACCAGAAAAGAAGAGTATGGAATTGCAGATCAGATTGTAAAATGCGGTGTTGATGTTCTACTTGGCGCCGGAACAGATTTTTTTCTTCCAAAAGATAAAGGAGGAAAACGTGATGATAAAAAGAATCTGATTGATTCTATGAAATCAGTTGGATATGAATACATCTCCAATCCAAGTTTGCTTAAAGAGAAACTTCCGTCAAAAAAATTTTTTGGTCTCTTCGGCAGTTTAGCACTTCCCCATGCAAAAGAGAGAGATTACTCGCTCGGATTTCTTACAGATAAAGCTATTGAGCATTTAAGTAAAAATAAAAATGGATTTTTTCTGATGGTTGAAGGTTCTCAAATGGATTGGGCGGCAGATCAAAATGATAAGGATTATCTTTTTGGTGAATTGAGAGATTTTAATTCAGCAGTAGAAGCCGCATTGAAGTTTGCTGAAAAAGACAACAACACATTAGTTATTGTTCTTGCCGATCACGATACCGGAAGTCTTGGAATCTCGGGAAAGAATAAAGAGAGCGGAGAACTTGATGTTGTGTGGGCTACAAAATTTCACACAGCAAATTTAGTCGGCATTTTTAGTTACGGACCCGGCTCCGAAATGTTTCGTGGAATTCAAGATAATTATATCATCGGTCGAAAACTGATAAATTTTATTAACCCTTCTGCTTCATGGAAATAGATATTCTTTCAAAAATTAAAAAATAAATCTCCTCCTTAAATTTTTTCCTTGACACAGTGCTCATTCGTTCACTATATTGCAAGTGAACAAAGGAGCACTAATATGAAAAGTGGACTCACTGACCGTCAGCAAGAAATTCTTGATTTCATTCAGATTTACGCCAATCATAACGGCTATCCCCCAACTTACCGGGAAATAGGAAAACAATTTAACATTGTGAGTACTTTCGGTGTCAAACGGCATATTGATGCATTGGTTAAAAAAGGATTCCTCTCAAATGAGAGTAAGACCAGCAGAACAATAGCGCTCGTTGAGAATACGTTAAACAAGTCCAAACAGATTCTCGATAATATGATAGGAATCCCGATTGTTGGTAGAGTTGCCGCAGGTCAGCCGATACTTGCAGAAGAAAATATTGAAGGAAATGTTTTAGTGGATGCAACTTTATTAAATAAGAGAAACGACTGCTTCGGATTGAAAGTCCGAGGCGATAGTATGATCAACGCGGGAATTCTTGAAAATGATTTGGTTATTGTTTCTCCTCAAAAAAATGCATCGAATGGAGATATTATTGTTGCGCTCCTTCAAGACGAAGCAACAATGAAAAGATTCATAGCAAAGGATAACAAAATTTATTTAATGCCTGAGAATGAAAAATATAACCCAATTGAAATTGCAAACCGGGAAGATTTTTCAATCATTGGAAAAGTAATCGGTGTTTTTAGAACTTATAACTGATGAATGGAGAAAAAAATGAAATCACTGCTGTTCACATCGGCAATTAGAAATAGAAACAGAGTAAAATTTTTATACGGTTTCGAAGAGATAAACTTGGAACCTTATTACATAACTAGAAATAAAAATGGTAAGAAAGTTCTCTATGGGAAAGTAAGTTCTACTAATGAAATTAAAATGTACGAGTATGAAAAGATGAGCAATATCAAAATTTTCTCATTCGAGAAGTTTTCTCCGGTTATTCCAATAATACCAAGATATAATTAGAGTAAAAGATGGCACCACGATTAAAAAGAGAAAGAGTTGATTACCTTATAGACCATTTATGGCAGCACGGATATTTAACTCTAAGCAGAAAATTCGGCAAATATCTTCCCGCGCCGCCGTTAATGGGTGAATACGAAGTTGACGCAGTCGCAAAGTATAAAAAGAAAATTGCTTTGGGTTTGACTGTTACCGATGAAGAATTAAATGACCACTCATTCTTAAGCAAGCTGGACTTTTTAGCAAACTACTCTGCCCGCTTTCCTCAAAACAGAATTACGCTTTTTCTTGGAGTGCCATATAACTCGCTTGTTAAAGCATCTCTCCTAATTTCTTCTCTTGATGAAGAGACTCAAAAGCATATTAAAATTATAACCATACCAGAGCAATCATCGAAATAATTTTTACCTTAAATTTTGCTTAAAATCTCTAAACTTAGTTTACCTTGACATTTACACGCATGGGAACTATTTTTTCGAGCCAAAATTTGAGGACGACAAGATAAGTTGGCTACAAAGCTAAGTGCCGCTGATAAAAAATTAGTTGAAGATGTAAAAGCAAAAGGCAACATCCCTCAGCATATCGCATTAATAATGGACGGAAACGGTAGATGGGCTAAGAAAAGAAGTATGCCTCGCGTTGCCGGACATCAGCGCGGTGTTGAATCTGTTCGTCAAGTTGTTGAAACATGTATAGGACTTGGTGTAAAAATTCTTACTCTTTATACTTTCTCTACAGAAAATTGGAACCGTCCTAAAGATGAAGTCTCTACATTGATGCGCTTGATTGTTAGAAGCCTTCAGAACGAGACAGATGAGTTGAACAGTAATAATATTAGATTAACGACAATTGGAGATACTTCCTCTCTCCCGAATATTGTTCAAGATGAATTAAAATCGGCATTGGATAAAACATCTCATAATAGTAGAATGATTTTAAACCTTGCTCTTAGTTATAGCGGAAGATGGGAACTTGTTGAGGCAGTTAAAGATATAAGCAAACAAGTAATTGCCGGAAAGATAAAACCAGAGGAAATAACCGAAGAAACAATTTCTGGAAATCTCTCGACAAAAGGGCTGCTTGAGCCGGATCTATTAATTAGAAGCGGCGGAGAATTTAGAATTAGTAATTTTTTGCTTTGGCAGATTGCTTATTCAGAAATTTTTATTTCAGATGTGTTATGGCCGGATTTCAGGTGCAAACATTTGATAGAGGCAGTTAAAAATTTTCAAAAGAGAGAAAGAAGATTTGGTTTGGTTAGCGAACAACTATCGAGCAAACAGATAAAAGAGCATAATGATAAAACACACTCCCAAAAAGTGGCTAAAGCTTAGTCTAATCTTATTACTTATTACATTAGCCGAAGTTTATCCGCAAGCGCAAAAGATTAATTACAAAGTCCTTGGTATTTCTGTTATTGGAAATAAGTCTGCAGATGCCGCCACTATTATTGCAAATACAGGATTGAAAGTTGGGGATGAAATTTCCATGCCCGGCGATCAAACCAATAATGCAATAAAACGATTATGGAATTTGGGAATTTTTCAAGATGTACAAATTTTAATAGAGAAGAAAATTGAAGATGGCGTTTTTCTTCAATTGAAAGTTCAAGAATATCCTCGCCTCGAAAAAATTGTTTTGAAAGGCAATGATGAAATAAGCAGCGACGATATTGATAAAAAAATAAATATTGTCCGCGGACAAACTCTAAAGCCGCAAGAGATAGCACGACTTGTAAATAAGATTAAATCACTTTATGATGACGACGGCTATCTGAACGCTAAAATTGTACCGAGTTACTATTCATTTTTCCATGCAGATACGGTAGATGAAGAATTAAACGTAACATGGCGAGATGAAAAAGATCTCTCCAAAGAATTCAAAACAACCTACGCACTAGATAAAAGTTCTTCTCTAAATTCGGTTGCAAAGATAAAAGATCGCACTGTTGTTATGTTGGATATTACTGAAGGTGATGAAGTTACTATCGAACATATTAAGTTTCATGGCAATAAAGCATACCCGGATGATGAGCTAATCAGCCAGTTCGACGAGACAAAAGTGCCAAAGTGGTGGAAATTCTGGTCTTCGCCAAAATTCAAGAGAGATAAATTTGAGAAAGATAAAGAACTACTGACTAATTTTTACAGAAAGAATGGCTACAGAGATTTTGTTGTTCTTCGCGATAGTACGGTTTTTTCCGAAGACAAAAAACATCTGGATGTGTTGATTGATGTTTATGAGGGAGAGCAATACAAAGTTAGAGATATAATTTGGGAAGGAAATACCGTTTATCCTTCGGAAGAATTAACCGCACGTCTTGCTTTTAAGAAGGGCGATGTTTTCGATTATGAAAAATTCAATCAGAATCTTCATTACAACGAAAAACAAACAGATGTATCTTCGCTCTACCAGGACAATGGATATCTTGGGTTCCAGCTTGATGCTAAAGAAGAAAAAGTTGCCCCGGATTCAATTGATATCAGAATTAAAATTAATGAAGGAAACCGTTTTAAAGTCGGCAAAGTTGATATTACCGGCAACGATAAAACAAAAGATAAAGTTATTCGCCGTGAACTCTACACAATTCCGGGCAGTTACTTCAGCCGCGGTTATATTTTAAGAAGTCTTCAACAGCTAGCAAATCTTCAGTATTTCAATTCCGAAGCTCTTTATAAAACCGGCGTTGATTACAGACCTGCTAACGACAGCACTGTAAATATTATCTATAAAGTCGAAGAAAAATCGAGCGACTATTTAAATGCTTCTGTTGGATACAGCGGAGCGTTTGGTTTTAGCGGTGCAATCGGTTTTACTTTATCTAATTTTTCTCTTGCAGAACCGCTTCAAATGGGCGGAGGACAAATTCTAAATTTCAACTGGCAGTTTGGCGTAGGAAATTTTTATAGAACTTTCTCTCTTGGTTTTACAGAACCGTGGTTTATGGATACTCCTACTTCCCTTGGATTCGATCTGTTCGATACGCGCCAGAGGTATGTTTACGATCTTCAACAGTCCGGTATAACTCTAAGAGTAGGAAAAAGATTAACATGGCCCGATGACTTTTTCTATATTCAAGGTACAATGCGCTTTCAGTATAACGATGTTATAGACGGCGCAGGATATTATCCAACCGGTCTTTCGCGTCAGTATACATTAGGCACCACAATTTCAAGAACCGATATTGATAATCCTATCTTCCCAACACACGGTTCTAAAATTATGTTGAGCGGTGAACTTTCCGGCGGACCTTTCTTACCCGGAAATGTTGATTACTACAAATTGCAATTGAGCGCTGAATGGTATAGACCTTTATTTAGGAGTAATAGATTTGTACTTTACACTTCAGCTAATCTGGGTTATATTGGAACATTAAAAGACAACACACCAATTCAGCCGTTTGAATATTTTTATATGGGTGGAAACGGATTGATAATTGCAACAACGCCTTTACGCGGATACGAAGACAGAAGTTTAGGTCTTAGAGACCCAATTTCAAATAATGTGAGGGGCAGCAGCGTGATGGCAAAGTTTACAACAGAATTTAGAGTGGCGTTGGCAATGGAGCCAATACCAATTTATTTACTTGCTTTTGCAGAGGCAGGTAATGTTTATTTGGATATGAAAAATACCGATTTGTTCAATCTGAAACGCTCGGTTGGTATCGGTGCTAGAATATTATTAAATCCAATCGGCTTGATCGGATTTGATTATGGATATGGATTTGACCGCAGAAGCGTTGACGGAAAGGATCCGCAATGGTTGTTCCACTTCCAATTTGGAAAAGGTTTTTAACAAACATTAAAATAGAGGTAACCGTGAAAAGAATTATCGTATTTGCATTAATTGTTTTTTCTACATCGCTTTTTGCTCAGACACAAACAACTCAACCAACACCTTTAAAAATAGGCTACGTTGATTCTGAAGTTATTCTTGCGCAGTATCCGGAAGCTATAAAAGCTAAAGCTGATCTTGACGGATTAGTTGCTAAATGGAGAAAAGATTTAGACAGCATGAAAACAGACATTCAAAAAATTTCTGACGACTACCAGAAACAAGCTAAAACTATGAAGCCTGAAGAAGTTAAAGCGGCTGAAGCAAAGTACGGCGAAAAAGTACAAAGAGCACAGCAATACCAAGATTCAAAATTCAATCAACCGAACGGCGAATATTTTGTAAAACAAGATCAATTTATGAAACCGATAAAAGAAAAAATCTTCAAAGCTATTGATGAAGTCTCTAAAGAAGAAAACATGCAATTTGTTTTTGATAAAGCCGGAGAAGTAATTCTTCTTAAAGCCGATCCTCAGTTCGATATCACTTACAAAGTACTAGATCTACTTAAAAGAGGTAAAAAATAATTACCGGGGAGTTCAAAATGAAAAAGACCGGATTAGTTCTATCGTTAATTCTGTTTGCTGTTTTCACACAAAAACTTAATGCACAACTAAAGATTGGTTATGTTGACAGCGACACAATCATGAAACAGCTTCCCGATGCGCAAGATGTGCAGAAAAAACTTGACGCAATGGTTAAGGAATGGCAGGAAGAACTTTCTAAAATGGAAAGAGATTGGAAAGCCAAATACGACGATTACGACAAACGTAAATTAATCTTGAGCGAACAGAAACGTGTTGAAATTGAAAAAGAACTTGTAGGAATGGAAGATCAAGTTTCTAAATACCGCCAGGATAAATTTGGCGTTAAAGGAGAACTTTTTCAGAAGCAGGAAGAATTAATGAAACCGATACAGAATAGAATCTTTACGGTCATTCAACAAATAGCAAAAGAAAAAGATTATGATTATGTTTTCGATAGAAGCGGCGATATATTGTTCTTGTATGCTAAAGAAGAATATGATCTGACCAAAGAGGTCATCGACAAACTCAAGTGAGAATTTATGAAAATAAATTTGAAATCTGCCGCCGACTTTGTCGGCGGTGTTGTTATCGGCAATCCCGAAATTGAATTAACCGGATTTGCCAAAATCGAGGAAGCAAAAGAGGGCGATTTAACTTTTCTTTATCTTCCCTCTTACGAAAAATTCCTCAGCACCACAAAAGCTTCCGCTGTTATAATTGGACCGGAGTTTAAAAAATCCAGAACGGATATTGCTTACATCGAAGTAAATAAGCCATCCGAAGCAGTTCAAAAAATCATAACATCATTCTTAAAACCGAAAACCAATTTACATGGAATTGATCCGAGCGCAGCTATTCATTCTTCCGTTCGTGTTGGTAAAAATGTTGCTATTGGTAAGAATGTTGTAATTGAAGCAGGTTGTTCTATCGGAGATGATTCGGTAATCTATCACAATAGTGTGATTCTTGAGAATGTTAAGATCGGCAGTAATTGTTTGATCTATCAAAACGTTTCTATAAGAGAAAATTGTATTCTTGGCAACAACATTATTATTCATCCGAATACAGTTATCGGTTCGGACGGATTTGGATTTGTTCCGGATGAAAACGGTGTTTATCAGAAAGTGCCGCAGATTGGAAACGTAATTTTAGAAGACGATGTTGAACTCGGCTCAAATGTTTCTATTGACCGCGCTGCATTGGGATCTACAATTCTTAGAAAAGGTGTTAAGCTAGATAACCTAATTCAGATTGCGCACAATGTTGAAGTCGGCGAGAATACAGTTATGTCCGCGCAAGTTGGAATTGCCGGCAGTACAAAAGTTGGAAAGAATTGTATGTTCGGCGGTCAAGTTGGAATAATTGGTCATGCTGAGATTGCAGATCAAGTAATGATTGCAGCACAATCGGGAGTAGCAAAATCAATTAAAAAATCGGGAAAATACTTTGGCTCACCGGCAATCGAATTCAGAGATGCTTTTAAGAGAGAAGCTCATTTAAGAAACCTTGGCACGTATGCAGAAAAAATTAAAAAGTTAGAAGAAAAAATTGCATCTTTGGAGGAGAAAATCTCTCAACTAACATCTAAGGGTAACTGATGCTTGAACTTCAAAGAACGATTGCAAAACCGGTTTCACTTTCCGGAGTTGGTTTGCATACCGGCACATCATGTACAATGACTTTTACACCTGCACCTGAAAACAGTGGAATTAAATTTGTCCGAACAGATTTGGGCGGCAGACCGGAAATTCCTGCTAATGCAGATTTTGTTGTTGATATTTCACGAGGCACAACGCTTGGTCTTGGCTCTGCAAAAGTTTATACCGTCGAACATGTACTTGCCGCAATTGTCGGTTTACAAATAGATAACATTACAATAGAGTTAGACGGTATTGAACCGCCAATAGGCGATGGCAGTGCAATGCCTTACGTTGAAAAACTTTTAGAATCCGGTTTCGTTACACAAGAATCTCCGAAAGATTATTTGGTTATTGATCAAACGGTGATGTACCATAATGACGAAGAAAAAATTGATATTGTTGCTCTGCCGATGGATAGCTATAGAATTTCACTGATGGTTGATTATGAAACTCCAATTCTTGGCAGCCAGCACACAGGTTTATTCGATCTGGAAAAAGAATTTGTAACTGAATTTGCACCATCAAGAACTTTTAGTTTTTTGAGCGAAGTTGAAATGCTGGCAGATAAAGGTTTGATAAAAGGCGGAAATATTGATAACGCAGTTGTAATTGTTGACCATGAAATTGATGAAGCCGGACTGAATCGTTTGAAAGATAAACTTGGTTTGGACGAAGATCTGACGATGAGTCACGAAGGATTTTTAAATAACAATAAACCTAGATTCAAAAACGAACCGGCACGTCATAAACTTCTTGATCTGATGGGAGACCTTGCACTTATCGGCGTTCCAATCAAAGCTCAAATACTTGCAGCGCGACCCGGACACAAAGCAAATGTTGAGTTCGCAAAAAAAATCAGAAGTCTTTATCAACAGAAGAAATTAGTTAAGAAATATCAGTTCGTAAAAAAAGAAGGTGTTGTATTAGATGTAAATGCAATACAGAGAATTCTTCCTCATCGTTATCCTTTTTTACTTGTTGATAAAATTGTTGAACTCGATCTTGATAAAAAAGTTGTGGGTGTTAAATCCGTTACAGTCAACGAGCCCTTTTTCCAGGGACACTTCCCCGGTCAACCAATTATGCCGGGTGTCCTGATTGTAGAAGCAATGGCACAGGTAAGCGGTATCCTAATATTAAATTCATTCACAGATCCGGAAAATCATCTTGTAATGTTTATGAGCATTAACAACGCTAAGTTTAGAAAACCTGTTGTACCGGGAGATCAGCTCTATCTTGAAGCGGAAGTAATACACAAGAAGAGCAAAGTTTTTTCTATAAGAGGACATGCATACGTTGATAATGTTCTTGTTGCAGAAGCAGAATTTATGGGCGCTATTACTAATAAAGAAATCAAAAAAGAAAATTAAAATTATTCTATGAGCAATATTCATCCAACCGCAATCGTAAGTCCTAAAGCAAAACTTGCAAACGATATTATTGTTGGTCCTTTCGCAATTATTAATGATGATGTTGAAATTGATGAAGGATGTGAGATTGGTCCAAATGCAGTTATTTATGATTTTGCAAGAATCGGAAAACGAGTAAAAATTTTCCAGGGAGCTTCGGTTTCAAATTTGCCGCAAGATCTTAAATTCGATAAAGGAAAAACATTACTAAAAATCGGCGACGATACAACCGTTCGCGAGTTTGCAACTCTTCACCGCGGAACTCATGCAACGGGAGAAACACGCATCGGAAAAAATTGCCTGCTGATGGCATATTCCCATGTTGCGCACGATTGTCATATAGGAGATAACTGCATAATCGCAAATGGTGTTCAGCTTGCCGGACATGTAGAGATTGAAGACACAGTTATAATCGGAGGTTTGGCGGCAGTTCATCAATTTTCTAAAATTGGTAAACACGCAATGGTTGGCGGCGGCTCTATGGCTAACATGGATGTTCCCCCGTTTATTATGACTTCCGGTTACCCCGCACGTTTTATGGGATTGAATATTATTGGTTTGAGACGGAGAGGTTTTTCAAATGAAGAGATTGACGCTATAAAAGAAACCTACAGAATCTTTTACAATTCCGGAATGAATCCGATTGCGGCTAAAGAAAAGATTACTGAAAAATATGGAAATCAGCCGCACGTAAAAAGTATTCTCGAATTTATGGAGAAATCAACCCGCGGATTAGTTCGTAAATGATCTGGAATTTAATTGACTCCGGTGCCAACACCGGAGCTTATAATATGGAGTTCGATTTAGGACTCGCCCACAAATGCAATCCCGAAGAAGCTTATTTCAGAATTTACAGATGGAATCCGTACTGCATCTCGCTCGGCGCAAATCAAAGTTTTGATGACATAAATCTTCTCAAAACAAACCAAGATGGAATTGATGTTGTAAAACGCCCCACCGGAGGACGCGCAATACTTCATGCCGAAGAATTGACTTATTCGGTTATTCTTCCGTTCAACTATGAATTCTCTCCGCGCGAAATTTATTTTAAAATTTCCAAAGCATTGATGAGAGGGCTGGAGATTTACAATCCACTCCTCGCTAATTCGGAACTTGAAAATCATCAGCCAGATTTCCCGAAACTGCTTGAAGAACCTTCCGGTGTTTTATGCTTTGCAAGCACCGCAAAAAACGAAGTGAAGTTCAACGGAAAGAAATTGATTGGAAGCGCTCAAAGAAAATTGAATAATATCGTCCTTCAGCACGGTTCAATTTTGTGCGGACCATTTCATAAAAAACTTGTTGATTATCTTAACTGCGATGATGAAACACGCCGGACTCTCTCATTCGATCTCACTGAAAAAACCACCGAGCTACAAACAATCATGAATGAAGAAATTGATTATCAGAAACTGAAGACATGTTTAATCGCCGGATTTGAATTGGAATGGCAGATCAAATTTGATAGTTTCAAAAATGTTCTGTTCTAAATTTGAATTACATTACTAATCACTTACAATAATCCAAACTCCTTTCATTTGAATACATAATAACCAATCTATATATTTGTAATAGCGTAAATAAAATAAGACTATTATGAAAAAAGAATTCAATGTAATTATAGAGAAGGATACCGACGGTTTTTTTGTTGCCTCCGTCCCATCCTTAAAAGGTTGTCACACCCAAGCAACTTCTTTAGATGTGCTAATGGAAAGGATTAAAGAAGCAATAGAACTTTGTCTTGAAGTCGAGGAAGCAGAAATTACTTCTTTCGATTTTGTCGGCGTTCAAAGAGTTGCAGTGGATTATGTCAAAGCTTCCTAGTATTAGCGGTAAAAAACTTGTCTCACTTCTTCAACAAATTGGATTCGAAGTAATTCGTGTTAAAGGCAGTCATCATTTTATCAAACATAAAGACGGAAGAGCAACTGTAGTTCCAATTCATGCAAATGAAGATCTTGGCATTGGAATTTTATCCAAGATTTTAAAAGACTGCGAACTATCTAAAGAAACTTTTAATAACCTTCTAAAGTAATTCTTAAAACTCCATCTTTATTTACCAGACCCAATAATTACCTTGGATATATATAATGAAGAAATTGATTACGAAAAATTAAAAATTTGTTTAATTGTCGGTTTTGAACTTGAATGGCAAATTAAATTTAAAGGGACTCAATATATTGAGCCCCTTCTGAAATAAAATTATTTCACTAGCAACATTTTTTTTGACTGAATGAAATTATTTGCAGTAATAGTGTAAACATATACTCCACTTGTAAGTTTGCTGGCATCAAAGTGTACATTGTAAGATCCTGCATTTTTACTTTCATTTACTAGTGTTGCTATTTCTTTTCCAAGCATATCATATACTTTTATTGTTACATAACCACTTTCCGGTAACTGATAATTTATTGTTGTTGATGGGTTAAACGGATTTGGATAATTGGTTAATGAATATGAAGTTGGTATTTCATTAAGCAATTGGGCATTTATAATATCTTTATTTGGCACTATAGAAAGTTCTAGCCCATAAACGTCTGTCCAATATGGATATGAATATGTTCCATCGGTTGAAAAATATTGCCTTACATCGTATTGCAAAGCAGTGTGTTCTTTGAAATTCGCTCTTAAAAAATCATTATCAGTATAAGTTTGTACTCCTCTTCCAAAAGTTGTTAGCAATACCGGATATTGCCAAACATTATTTAGCTTCACCCTTCGCCATATTTGATAGCTGTTGACTGCCAGATTTTCGTTATCATTCCAGTGAACTACAATTGGCTGATTAATAGTAGGATCAAACCAAATATTCAGGTTGGTGTTGTCCGGTCTGCGGTTATAGTAAACAGATATTGTTTGACTGCTTGTAGGATTATTTATTTGGAAATAAGTGGTATAGATATTTGAACCGTTATAAACAAAGTGGTCATATTCATAAAGCAACCCGCCGCTTGCGCGACCATAACTGGCGCTTACAGTATATTGCTCATCATCATAAAAATATTGACTCGCTGTTACTTCATTATTGTTTATATATAAGCTCCCATAGCTGTAATTTTTGCTTATTGTTGCGTCAACTTGTTTGGCATATTTGGCTGTATATGAATAATTATCAGCTGGACTAAGACTACGAGAAATTGCTGTAATGCCATCTTCACTCCAATTCCTCCACTTTCTATAGTAGTTGTATACGTTTTGGTTATCTTCACCGGCAATAGTGTGTGGAAAAGTTCCGGCTTCTCTTTTTTGTGTTGTACCGATTAAGCCGACGTTAGGAATTGTAACTGAGTTTAAGTGAATGTTCCCGTAACAGTTTGTTTTATCGCTTCCAAAATCATTTGCAAGTACAATTGTTTTTTCGCTCCATGTATAAGGGCCGGAGACAGAATATCCACTATTATTATAATCTAAGTTCATACTTTCGGTTGGACCGCTGTAATATGAAAACCTCATGTCTCCATAAGCTCCACCACCGTAAGAAATAATCATGTACTTGTTTCCTATTCTTATATAATACGTACCTCCCTGACCAAGTGTAAACATTTCACCTATACCCCCAGCACCAACGTCGGCAAAGCCGTTTGTTTCGTCATTACCCGATCCCACAAATTGACTAGCGGTTGTTCCACTTGTGTAAAATTCCAGATTTCTTGATGTACTGTTAAAAGTGTATACAGTAACATCAGTTGAAAGTGCACCCCCGATTGAGTTCATTGTTTTAAATCCAATTTCCCACTGCATTAATGTCGGTCTTGCGTTATTGATTTGTGATAATAGAATGAATATTATCAACAAAAAGATTTTTGCACCTTTCATAATAAATTCCTAAAAATATTTTTAAGGCAAACAGTTATATTACAACTGCAAATAAAAAAGGTAATTCTTAAAGCTTAGGTGAACGAGCCTGACTTGTTAACGGGAATTATTTTGTTTGCAATTGGAGACGGTGTTGCCGCACCGTCTCTATTTCTTTTTACTTAAGTTTTTGTTCTTTACCCCCTCAGTTTATTTCCCGTGAAAGATTATTGTTTTGACTGGGTATCCTTGGAAGTTTCTGCTTATAATAAAAGTTTCGTAGCCATCTGTCCAGACATTCTCGAAAACAAAATATGGGTCTACAAGATGAAAAAGATCTCTTATATCACTCCAATTGTTGCCGTCATAAAATAGAACTTTTTGAAAATCTCCTACTGCGAACAGATAATTTTCATCTTTACCAAACATTCCATTAATTGCACCACTTACGCTTTTTTTATTAATCCAATTATTAAGTTGATATGACCAAACTCCACCTAGACCAAATGAATAAAACTTATTGTATGAACTTGAGTAAAGACCACGATAGCCCCATTTTCTTATACTAGTTGGTAAACTAAAATCCATAGAGTCCGCAATTGTCCAATTATTAATGTTACCGGAAACAAAAAAATATTTTTCGACCAATGTGCTTGTATTGAGCGATGAAGCAAGCACATAAATTTTCCCGTCGTAATATTCTATACTTTTAAGAAAGTATTCTGCCGGATATGGAAATTTAATTTTTATAGTATCAGCTATCCATCTAGTTTGATCATATTTCATTATCAATCCATTTCTTCCGCATGCCCATATGTTACCGCTTGGGTCTTTGCTCATATCAAGAAGTTCTCCTTTAATGCCCATGTTGTTCTGTCTTGTCCAGTGCTGTCCGTCAAAATGAGCAAGAAATATTTCTTGACCTGAATAACCAACTGTCCATAAATCACTGCTGCTGTATCCGGCAATGTCGTTTACTCTCATGCCTCCGGTATCTTCAACAATGTTACTCTCTCTCCATTTTGTTCCATCATAATGCCAGATCAATCCTCTGGCTATATCATTCCATCCGCAAACCCAAACATCATTAGTAGAAAACACAAGAATGTTCTCCATCATTAATTGTCCTCCACTTGGGTCAGGTGAAGTTAAGGTATCGGCAGTCCAGGTCATTTCTCTGGGAGTTTTTATTGTTTTGTTTGGATTTGTGCCTTGCTCGTTACAAGAAATGAGAATTGTAAATAAAGAAAGAAGTGTTACTGTTTTGATTAAGGGTTTCATATCTCCTCAAACTTTTTTTGCTGTTTTACATGTACACCCAGATGAATTTTCACAAAAACCTCATATCATCCTAACACATTATAATTATATTGAAAGAATAAAACATTAGTAGTTGTACTAATGTTTTAAATATTTTTTTGTCATTTTTGGCAATAAATCCTAGCAGTTGTACTAAAGTTGTTCGAGTCCGAAATAAACTTCACTTTTTCTGGCTGTCTGGTAAAATTGAATAAAAAACTTTGCCTAAAAATTTCCATCCATTCATTCTTAGTGTTAAATTTCCCCATAGAAATCAAAGCTATTCACTAACTGTTAATTTCTTCATGAAAAAAATATTGTTTCTGCTTTTCATATTGTTTGAAATAAATCTCTTTGCACAGGATCAACCCGATCTTGAATTTTTTATTAAAGGCGCTCAAGTAACAGATATTACGAGCGACGGAACAAACTTATGGTTCGCTACAAACGGGAACGGAATATTTAAATACATTCCCAAAAGCAATGCATGGATGACATACTCCACTTCTAATGGAAATTTACAGCACGATTTCTTTTATTGCATTGCGGCAAACAAGGATTTTGTATGGGCGGGTTCGACAGACGGACTTTTTATACTTGACATTAAACGCGGTACGTGGACTAAAAGAAAATTCGGATTGGGCGGTCAGCTTGCTAATTGGATACGCGCCCTGGCATTCGACAAATACGAAAATGTTCTATGGATCGGGCGATTTAAATATTTAACTAAATTCAACCTTAACGATAAACGATATTCCGATTATGATTTAACCGTACGCGGAAACGAGAAAACAAACAACATAAAGACAATTAAAGTTGACGGCGATTCTCTTGTATGGTTTGGCACCGAAGCCGGATTGCATAAGTATGATAAATCGAAAAATTTAAATGATAAGAGTGCAATTACTTTTTATGATACAAGATATAACTACTTTGACGGTGAAGGGGAACAAGTTTCGATTACATCGTTACTGTTTGAAAGAAAAAATATCTGGATAGGACTTGATGAATTTATAACTCCGGAACGACCGGAATTTAATCTTGGCGGATTATTCCGATTCAACCGCAGAAACGATTGGCAGCGCTTCGATGACAGAAACGGTTTGCCGGCAAACGGAGTTTATGATCTGGAAAGAACGGGAAATTATATTTGGGCGTCATTATATCAGTTTGGAAAAAGCACAAAAGAAACATTCGGCAGAGGAATTGTTTTGATTGACCGAATTACAAATCAAATTATCCCTCTGCACGATGAAAGAATACCGGCTACTGTTTATTCCATCTTTTTTGACGGAACAAATATTTGGCTCGGTACAGATTCCGGATTGATAAAAATAAATTTCTTTAACAAACTTGCTCAATGGATGGGAATCCATGGCAATGTCAAAACGGGAGTTAAGAAATGATCAATGTCTCGCTAAAAAAACTGAATGCCTTGAAAAATAAGTTCAAAGGTAAGCGGATTGCCGTAATAGGTGACTTGATGCTTGATTGTTATTACTGGGGCGGAATAGGCAGAATATCCCCAGAAGCGCCGGTACCGGTTTTGGAAGTGGATAATGAATTCTACCGATTCGGCGGAGCTATGAATGTTGCTTACAATATTTTAACTCTCGGAGGTATTCCAATACCAATCGGAGTGATTGGAAAAGACAACGAAGGAAAGATTTTCAAAAAACTTTTAAGCGAAAAGAATATCTCATCTAAAGGAATTGTGGTTGATTCAAAAAGACCTACTACTTCAAAGACACGCGTTATAGCAGATAAACAGCATGTTGTCCGTATTGATAAAGAAAAAAGAGATAGAATTTCTTCTCAAACCGAAAAGAAAATTTTAGAGTTGTTAAAAAAGACAATTAAGAATCTAGACGCGGTTATTCTGGAAGATTACAATAAAGGCGTACTTACGGAAAGTTTAATAAAACAAGTAATTGAACTTGCACATAAAGCAAACAAAGTTGTAACGGTAGATCCAAAATTTGACAACTTTTTTACTTACCAGAATGTTACAGTCTTTAAGCCGAATAGAAAAGAAACCGAAGATGCCTTTGGAACAAGAATTCAATCCGATGAAGATGTTTCTAAAGCGGGGCAAAAATTATTAGAGCAGTTAAACTGTAAATATGCGCTTTTAACATTAGGAGAAAGCGGAATTGCTCTTTTTGAAAAGGGGAAACCGGAAAGAAGAGTTCCTACAATTGCCAGAAAAGTTTCGGATGTTTCAGGAGCGGGAGATACAGTAATATCCACGCTTACAATGGCGCTTACTGCCGGAGCCGATATTTTTGACGCGGCGTATCTTGCCAATTATGCAGGCGGTTTGGTTTGCGAGGAAGTAGGAATTGTTCCTATCGTATTAAACGATTTGTTCAACGCTGTTGCTAAAGAGTTAAAATGAACTACGTAAAAAATATTGATGAACTTACCGTAATCAGAAATGATTTGAAACGGCAGAATAAAAAAGTTGTCTTTACAAACGGCGTCTTCGATATTCTTCATGCCGGTCATGTTGATTATATAACCAAAGCTAAAGAAAAAGGAGATGTTCTGATCGTAGGCGTTAATTCAGATTCTTCCGTAAGAAGAATTAAAGGAGAACTCCGCCCGGTGGTTCCTCAGCATGAACGCGCTTTTATTATCTCTTCTCTTAAGCCGGTTGATTACGTTGTAATTTTTGAAGAAGACACTCCGCAGGAAATTATCAATAAATTAATTCCGGATGTTTTGGTAAAAGGCGCCGATTGGTCCATAGAGAAAATTGTAGGGCGCGAAATTGTTGAAGCAAACGGCGGCAAAGTGGAAACAATTAAATTTGTAAACGACCAATCAACAACAAACATAATCAAAACAGTTCTTGAAAGATTTAAGAAGTAATGGCTGACCGCGAACAAAATAATGTTCAAGACAAAAAACCAAATAAAGCTAAGAGAAGTTTATTCCGGAAAACTGTAAACGTTTTCATAGGAATTTTCTTGGCTCTCTTAATTCTAATTATCTTAATTGTCGGATTCTCTCAGACAAAAACGTTTAGAGAATTACTACGAGAGAATGTTATTAAACTTGCCAATAAGGAACTCAACGGTAAATTAAACATAGAAAATATTGACGGAACAATTCTCACATCACTTTTTCTACGCAATACCTCAATAATTGTTGACAGCGACACTCTCCTCTTTGCAAAAAAGATAGAAGTAAAGACAAGCCCTCTTCAACTTCTGCTAAAAAAAATCTTTGTAAGAAATATTTTGTTAGAAGATGTAAATATTGCAATGCTTCAAGACCGGGACGGTCAATGGAATTTCGAAAAACTTATAAAGCCAAAACCGGTTGATACAACCGCGTCTACATTCTCGTTTGCTATTCAAGCCAATGATATTCAGTTTCATAATATTTCGTTTAGAAGGCAATCATTCGCTAATTTAAAATCGCAGAAGGTATATACAACATTAAACCCGGAAGATTTACGAATTGAAAAGCTAAATTTATCCGCACGAGCATTTACCGATATTCCCAATTCGAACTATTTACTGGTATTGAATGAATTATCATTCAAACCAAATCTCTCCCACTTCAATCTAAAATATATCTCCGGACAATTTGCAGTAACAAAAGAGTTTGTGAGTGTCAGCAATTTTTACCTTTTAACAGATAGCAGCGAAGTAAATATAAACGCCCGTCTTGATAGCTTAAATTTATTTGGTAAAGTACAACTAGAGGATTTTAAAAATTATCCTTTTACCATGAATGCAAAAGCAAAGTCTTTTAACTTTGATGATCTCTCTTCTTTCATTCCGGTAACAGAGATATTAAAAGGAAATCCTTCGCTGGATTTGAAAGCTAACGGCAAGTTCGGCAATTTCAAAATTGATAAGTTTATTGTTGATTACCGTGACACACATATTAAAATGGAAGGTAAAGTTCAGAACCTTAACAGGCCGGAAAAACTTTTCATAACCGCTAAGATGAGCGAGACTGATATTAATTATAAAGACATACATGCGTTTCTTCCATCACTAAAACTTCCGGAATACACACAACTTCGTCTCACAAACATTAATATGGAATTCGAAGGCGAACCTCTGAATTTCAAATCCCGCTTTACCGGAAATATTGATGACGGAAAGTTGACTCTCGATGCGACTATGAACCTCGCATCCAAACCAATGGTTTATGATATTAATTTCTCTACCGAAAATCTTGATCTCCTTCCAATATTAAATATCAACACAAAATTAGTTTCGAACGGAAAGCTTAAAGGGAAAGGTGTTTCAATTGCAGATATTGCCGCTGATTTCCAAATCAATGCGGATGGTTCACGCATTGGCGGCTATGATATTGATAAATTTAATTTCACTTCCCATGCTTCAAACCGTTTAATTGATATGCAAATTGACGGCACAAGCGGTAAACTTTCTACTTTTATTAAAGGAAATGTTTCTTTTGATAAAGATACTATCCCCTCTTACAATTTAGTAGGGCAATTAAAGAATGTAGATCTCGCAAGATTTTTGAAAGATGAGAAGTATGAAAGCAATTTCAATTTTAATATCAGCGCAGACGGTAAGAGTTTTAATCCGGATGAACTAAACGCCACATTGAAAGTTGGTATTGATTCTTCACGCTTTCAAGGAGAAAGAATAAGCAACTCCGATATTCAGTGTTCCTTCAAGAAAGATTCTACTAAACGAGAGATTATCCTTACATCGGATTTTGCCGATTTCAAAATTGACGGCAGTTTTTCCTTAAATAAAGCCATTGAGTTGATTACATACGAATCAAAAACAATTTCAAAAATTATAGCATCAAAAATTTCCGAGTTAAATCCTTTATCAATCGTTCAACCGAATGCGGAAAGCGATTCTTCGTCAATAGAGCTTCCGAGTTTTGTAAACGATAATTTGAAATTTAATTTCAGCGGTAAGTTTAAGGATTTAGAATTATTAACCAAGATTATTGGTTACGACCGGCTCGATTTTTCCGGTGAATTTAATGGTAATGTAAAAAATGACTCCGGAAATTTTTCTGTCTCTACGGAGCTTAATCTAGATTACTTTGTTATGATGCAGAAAGATAAAACAATATATCTTTCCGGTTTTGATACTCAGCTCAATTTTACACGCGATAATAATTTTCTTTCGTTCGATAAACTTTTTGGAACGGCTTCATTAACCGGTAAAAGATTTTATTCCGGCAGCAACATAAAATCTATTGCGGCAGACGTTACATTTAACCAAAGCAAGCTATACTTCAGCGCTTCTGCTAATATTGCGGATATGTTCGACACCGAGGCGGAAGGTATTATTAAGATGACTCCCGGCGAACAACAATTAATGGTAGATAATCTTTCGTTTAACTATAACAACGTAGAATGGAAGAACAAAGACACAATTAAAGTTCTGTTTAATCCCGATTATTTCAAAGTCATTCAATGCCGTATGCAGCGCGATACTTCTCTTATTAGTCTAAGCGGAATTATCGAGAGTTCCGGCAAACAAGATTGGCTTTTGAATGCAACCGGAATTTCCGGAGACATTTTAGAACGTTATGCTTTTGGACTTAAAGATAATCAGCTTATTGCAAACGGTTCCGCAAGCGCAACAATTAAAGGCGAACTCGAAAATCCGGTTATTGATCTATCAGTTGACTTGAAAAATCTTAAACTGCCGACAACTCATTTGGGTAACATAAAAGGATCATTAAACTATCTTGATAAAAAACTTACAACCAATATTGCATTCCTGGATTCGACTTCGAATGAAAATAAACCGCTCTTTCTAATCAAAGGAATTTTGCCAATTGATTTGAGTTTTTCATCAGTTAAAGAGAGGGTCATGCAAAATGAACCGGTCAGCATACAAATGACATCTTCGCAGTTTAATTTGAATACCTTGGGAAGAACTCTGCCCGGCATTATAGATCAGAGCGGAATACTTTCTGCCGATCTGAATATAAGCGGAACAATTAACTCGCCTGTTTATTCCGGCGAGCTTAGTTTAACAGATGGAATATTTAAAAGCCGTTTCAACAATTTGAATTATAAATGCGGAATGAAGTTGCGTTTCGAAAACCAATCTATGATTGTTGACAATTTCGTTCTTTCAAATGCCGGCGACACAAAATATTCCGGAACAATTAACGGTAAAGGCGGAATTGATTTTGAAGGATTCAAAACAAAGAAAATAGAACTTCACTTTAACGGAGATCTTGCGGTACTTGGTCCGCAATCGCAAAGTGTAAGTCCTCTCTTTTACGGCGATCTTTTAATAGGAGCCGATGGAGATTGGCTTTTAACCAAAAATGGCGACCGCGTTTTCTTTCAAGGAAAGGTTCTATTGAAAGAAACAGATCTAACTTATACAAGCGGACAAGAAAGCGGCGGAGTAGCAAACAAAAATTTTAATTTTATTTTTGTTGAAGATTCTTCTAAGATTGACAAAGAACTCGCACGGTTTCAGCAGGTTCTTTTAAAAGAGAAAGATTTACAGAATTATAAAGAAGAAACCGAAAAACCTCTAAGCTTTGATTATGAAATTGAAATCCGCACAGAGAACAGCGCAAAAGCTGTTATCATTCTCTCACAAGCGGCTAATCAAGAATTAATTGTTGAAATGCGCGGAGATTTAAAATATTCCAATTTTAGCGGAGAAACACGCGCGCAGGGCGCTTTTGAATTATTACAAGATTCTAAACTGGAATTCTTTAAAACTTTTGATGCAACCGGTCTCTTACGCTTCGAAAGCGATATTACTAATCCTTACCTCGATATTGTTGCAACATATACTAACGATTACGTTAATCCCCGAGAAGAAAACAGCCAGCCGCAGGAAGTTGCCGTAAAAATTAAAATTAGGTCGCCTCTTTCCGAGCTTGGAAAAAGTCTTGCCGGTAATACTGAAAGCATAGGTGTTTATATCGGTTCAAAAAATATTCAGAACAATATACGAGACACACGTTACGATTATGCCGATGCGTTCTCATTTATTCTTACCGGTAAATTTAAGGATGATCTAACAGTGCAGGATAAAACCAATGTTGCCGGTCAAACTCTTGGAAGTACAGGTTATTCATTGCTCGGTTCTGTTTTAACAAATTATCTAAATTCTTCTGTAGGTGATTTAGTAAATAATATACAAATCAACCAAACCGGTTATGCAACAAAGTTTTCCCTCTCCGGTAAAATTCAAAACTTACGTTATTCGTTTGGCGGCACAACAGAAGTATTTCAAAATATTGGCAAAGCGAATCTAAAATTTGATTGGTCTCCTTTTGGTCCAAGTTTCTTAATCCGAATTGAAAGAAGGGACCCGGTTGCATCACAATTTGGTTTAGAAGATAAAGTAAGTGAGTTTGCTCTTAAATATAGGTTTGAGTTCTGATGAAAAAAGAATTAATAGCATATTTTAAAAATCATCCTTCTCTTAAGATTAAGTCCAAAGACCTCGCAAAACAATTAGATATTGTTGAAGAGCACGCGTATGCGGAGCTGAAACATTTTCTTCATATGCTTACAGAGGAAGGCTTTATTAAAAGAGAAGGTAAACGCTACATTTTTAACGCTTACAAAAGCGGAAAATTGATTGGAACTTTGCAAATTGTTGGCGACGGCGATTATGGCTTTGTTATTTTGAAAGATAAAAACAGCAAAGATGTTTTTGTTGCCGGGAAAAATTTTAATGTTGCTTTAGACGGCGACTTAGTGGAAATCTCTTTGATCGCATCCCACCGCGGTAAAAGTTTGGAAGGTGTAATTCTCAATGTAGTTGAGCGGAAAAGGAATGAAATTGTAGGAACTCTTCAGAAGAGTAAATCGTTTTTCTTTATAAAACCGGACGATCAGAAAATTCACCGCGATATTTATGTTTCTGCTAATAAATTAGGGAGCGCAAAAGCCGGAGATAAAGTTGTTGTGGGTGATATTGTGTGGAAAGCACCGCAGCTTAATCCCGAAGGAAAGATTAAAGAAATTCTTGGCAAAGCCGGCAGTTACGATGCAGAAATTTCTTCTATAGCGCGTGAATTTGGACTAACATATAAATTCCCAAAAGAAGTTGAACGCGAAGCTGAAGCTATCCCGGAAATAATTCCGCAATCCGAAATTAAAAAACGGTTGGACTTGCGGGACAAAACAATCTTCACAATAGACCCGGAAGACGCAAAAGATTTTGACGACGCAGTTTCAATAGAAAATCTTTCAAACGGTAATTATCAAGTTGGAATTCATATCGCAGATGTAAGTCATTATGTACGAGAGGGAACGGCTATTTACGAAGAAGCTATTAAGCGCGCAACAAGCGTTTACCTGGTGGGAAAAGTAATTCCTATGCTTCCCGAAAAGTTATCGAATTCAATTTGTTCTCTCGTTCCCAATAAAGACCGTCTTACCTATTCTGTTATTGTTGAAATGACTCCGCGCAGTAAAATTGTGTCGTACGAAATCCATAAATCTATTATTAACAGTAAAAGAAGATTCACTTACGATGAAGTGCAAGAAATACTTGATAATAAAGAGGGTGAATTGTGGGATGAGATTAATCAGCTTAACAAAATCGCTCAAACCTTACGCCAGAAAAGAATGTCTAAGGGAAGTATAAATTTCTTCTCACCGGAAGTAAAATTCAGACTAGATAAAAACGGCGTTCCGGTAGAAATAAAAATTAAGGAAGTCAGAGACAGTCATAAATTGGTTGAAGAATTTATGCTGCTGGCAAATCAAATTGTTGCACAGCATGTTCAGCCAAAAGAGAACAAAAAAACATTTCCTTTTGTTTACAGAATACATGATTTGCCGGATAAAGAAAAAATTTTGGAATTCGCACGGTTTGTAAAAACTTTAGGATATCACTTTGATCCGAACTCCGCGAATAAATCAAAACAATTTCAGATGCTGCTTGATGAAGTGGTTGGAAAAGAAGAGGAAGCCGTAGTTAACGAAGTTGCTATCCGTTCCATGGCAAAGGCGGTTTACTCGACAAAAAACATTGGGCATTACGGATTGGGATTTAAATATTATACTCATTTTACATCGCCTATAAGGCGCTTCCCGGATCTAATTGTCCATAACTTGATTCATAGATTTAATTCTAATCTAGAGAAAAATTTATCGCTGGAAGAATTGGAAGAAATTTGTAATCATTCATCTGCTCAGGAACGGAATGCTGTTAATGCAGAACGGATGTCGGTTAAGCTGAAACAAATCGAGTATTTAAAAGGTAAAGTAGGTGAAGAATTTCACGGTGTTGTCTCCGGAATTACACATTTTGGAATTTTTATAGAGTTGAGCCAGACTCTTTCCGAGGGATTGATTAAACTGCGTGATATGCATGATGATTTTTATGTATATGATGAAAAGAACTATTCAATTAACGGAAAAAGAACGGGAAGAAGAATTCGTCTTGGTGATAAAGTAAACGTCAAGTTGGTTCGTGTTGATGAAGAGAAACGTGAAATTGATTTCATTCTATTAGAAGATTAATTTATCAAAAAAGGCGGTAGTTGATGAAAAGAATTTATTTTGCAATCGCACTGAGTTTTATTTTAACTTCTGTTTCGCAAGCACAGTTTGGACAAAATAAAGTAAACTATAAAGATTTTGATTGGTTCTATATTCAAACCCGGCATTTCGATATTTATTTTTCTAAAGGTGCGGAAAAAATTGCCGAGTTCACTGCTGCTGCATCCGAAGACGCTCTCAACCATATTCAAAAAGATATTAATTATCAGCTCAACAATAGAGTAACTCTTATTGTTTACAATTCCCACAACGACTTCCAAGAAACAAATGTAACGGACGAATACACCGGAAAAGGAACGGGCGGTTTTACGGAACCATTCAAGAACCGTGTTGTATTTCCCTTTGAAGGTTCATACAAAAAATTTCAACATGTAATTGCGCACGAGCTCGTTCACGCGGTCATGCGCGATATGTATTTTGGCGGAACTGTACAAAACATAATTGCAAAAGGAATTTCTTTGCAGCTCCCGACCTGGTTTATGGAAGGAACCGCCGAATATCTTTCGCAAGGATGGGAAACAAATACCGACATGTTCATTCGTAATTCAATTATTAGTGAAACTCTACCGGATATTAATCAGCTTGACGGATATCTGGCTTACCGCGGCGGGCAATCTGTTTTTAGATACATCGCTGATAATTACGGACGGCAAAAAGTTGGTGAAATAATAAATAGCGTTCAAAGTACCGGCTCTTTAGAATCTGCTTTGAAATCAGCCATTGGAATTAATATTGAGGAATTAAATGAGCGTTGGAAGAAAAGTCTGAAAAAAGAATTTTGGCCCGATGTTGCAACCACCCAAGATCCCGATGAATTATCTAAACGGTTAACTGATAATAAAAAGATTGGCGGCTTTTATAACACAAGCCCCGCTATCTCTCCTCAGGGAGATAAAATTGCGTTTATATCCGACCGTGATATTTATCTCAATGTTTATATCATGAACGCACAAGACGGAAAAGTTTTGAAAAAAATTGTTGAAAGCGGATGGACAACGGATTTTGAAGAATTAACTGTACTGCATCCTTCGTTAACTTGGTCTCCCGATAATAAACACCTTGCTCTCTCATCAACAAACGGCGGCTATGATGTTATAACTATTATTGATGCAGAGACAGAAAAAAGTTATGAACTTCCTTTCAAACTGAGCGGAATTGAATCTGTAAACTGGTCAAGAGACGGAAATAAATTAGCCTTTACAGGACAGAACGCAACCCAATCCGATATTTATGTTTACGATTTTACAACACAGCAGGTTACAAATGTAACAAACGACATTTATAGCGACGCTGAACCTGTTTGGACTCCGGACGGTAAAAGAATAATTTTTTCATCCGACCGCGGCAACGATTTAAAGCAAACTGTTCCTACAGTAGATTTTGATATGTACAAACACAATTACAAACAGTACGATCTATATTCGATAGACCTTGCTAGTAAAAAAATTGACCGCATTACCGATTGGGATTTGAGTGATGAGAAATACGCCGCTGTCTCTGCTGACGGAAAAGAAATTCTTTTTGTCTCGGATCATAATGGAATTAACAATATATATAAGAAAAAAATAAAGACCTCGGAACAGGATTCTGTTAAGTCTTCGCTTGATTATAAGGCTGTACCTATTACTAATTCACAAAGCGATCTCGGTCAGCTTTCTCTTACGTACGACGGTAAAAAATTGGTCTTCACTGCACTCTACAATCTTGGTTATAATATTTTTCTTCTCAATAATCCTTTCGATATGAAAGCGGATGTTGATTCTCTCAAATTCACTAAGTATATGGCCGCTTTGGTTAAATCAAAAAATAAATTATCTGAAAGTCCGGTTGTTCATATAACTTCCCCAAAAGATTCAACACATGTGAACGACTTAGCAAAAATTGATTCTACCTCGGCTAAAACTCAGCCAAAGATTTTTGTTGGACAATACATAAGCGATAAAAAAACAGCTGATGATTCCGTTAATAACGCTTATAGAAAATTTGTTTTTGCCAGCGATAAAGCTGAAAGCGATAGCGCACGTATTGAAAAAAGGAATCAACTTTTCAAAGAAGAACTTGATAAGAACGGAAATTTTCTTGTCAATAAATATAAGATCAATTTTTCTCCGGATTTAGTTTATGCAAATGCCGGCTACAGTACTTTTTATGGATTGTTAGGAACAACAATTCTTTCTTTTAGCGATGTTCTTGGTAATCATCGTTTAATTGGTCAAACAAGTCTGCAAGTTGATATTAAGAATAGTGATTACGGTTTGGCATATTATTATCTAAAAGAGCGTCTTGATCTCGGCATACAAGCTTTTCATACAGCACGGTTTTTATACAAAGATGGTTTATTAGGATCGGAATTGTACCGCTTTACAAATTTCGGATTAGTCGGAATGGCAAGTTATCCGCTTGACCGATTCCATCGTTTAGATTTCGGTTTAAGCGTTCTAAGCGTAAGCGCAGATAATCTGGATAATCTTTCTGTTCCATCCGATCACAATACTTATACTCTTCCTTCAATGAGTTTTGTTCAGGATAATGTTTTGTGGGGCTACACTTCTCCTATTGAAGGAACCCGTTATTCGCTAACTCTTTTTGGAGATCCCGGATTTGTTAGAAAATCTCAAAGTTTTTATTCAGCTACTTTCGATTACAGAAAATACTTCCGTTTCTTTTATGATAACGGATTTGTGTTTAGAGTTTCAGGCGGTTTATCTGCAGGCGCAACACCGCAAAGATTTTTTATCGGTGGAACAGAAAATTGGATCAACCGCACATTCTCTACAGGCGGCATTCCAATATCCAGTGCAAATGATTACGCTTTCTTAAGTCCGGCACTCCCGCTGCGCGGATACGATTACGCAGAACGCATTGGTTCTAAATATGGATTAGTCAATTTAGAACTGCGCATTCCTATAATCAGATATTTACTCACAGGCGGCTTGCCTTTATTCTTTCAGAATATTCTTGGCGTTGCATTTATTGATGCCGGTTCGGCATGGGATAAAACTCAAAAGCTTCAGTTAATCGGAACAAACGAGGCCGGTTCGACTGTTACAAAAGATCTTTTAATTGGCACCGGCGTTGGCTTTAGACTTTATATGTTGTTTCTGTGGAGACTTGATATCGCATGGAAATATGATTTGCACCAATTTTCCAGTCCGCGTTATCTAATTTCAATCGGTTTGGATTTTTAAAAAATATTGAAAGCCAAGAAATCTATTTTTTATCCGTAGAATTTGTACCGGTTTTTTTTGAATTGTTTTTATAATCTGTTTGATAGAAGCCGGTACCTTTGAAAATGGGAGTTGAGCCCGCGCCAATTAATCTTTTAACATGTCCGTTACATTTGGGACAATTAGTTAATAGTTCATCATTAATTCTTTGGAAATGTTCAAAAGTGTAGCCACAATCCAAACATTTATAATCGTATGTCGGCATAATTTTCCTTTATAATACTTTCAGAAATCGCTGGCAAAAATACTCAGTAGGTTTCATAAATCAAACTTCTATTTTGTTATTCGTTTTTTTTGCATATTTGTTCCCAAAAAAAACGGCTTTATGAATCGCAGAATCCTTTTACTTTTTGTCTCCTCATTTTTACTATTTATCAACGGTTGCTTAAACTATACTCAAATTACAACTATCAAAAAAGATGGTTCAGGAAACATGTTCATCCATTATTGGATAAAATGGCATTCGCAAAAAGATTCTTCTATAGTTGAACAACTTGGCATTTTCAGTAAAGATTCCGTTTATAAAGAATTCTCGTCGGAATACAGCTCCGTTAAAAAAGTCGAAGTATTTAAGGATCTTAACGACAGCACCGTTCACGCGCAAGTATCATTAGATTTTAACAGTCTGGACTCCTTAAACGCTACCCCGGCATTCCGGAAGTCAGAATTATCAATTAAAGACGGAACAAAAAACACAAAAATCTTCTCTCAGTTTGTTCCGCCGATTGCAACGGGATTTGGCTACGGCAACAAAAATTTTTCAATCACATATATTTATTATCTGCCCGGAGAAACATTAAGTCACAATGCAACAGAAATTGACAGGAATAAACTCACCTGGAAATTTTCTCTTGATGATATTGGAACGGGCAAGTATATAACCGCAACTTACCGTCCGTTCAAACTAAAAGAAACGCCAACTTGGATTTATATCTGTGCCTTATTCGTTCTTATTGTTGTAATAGTCTTTCTTTTTAGTAAAAGAATGAAATAAGATGAGATTTTGAGGGGAAAAAGATAAACCCAATTAATTTGACACGCCTTGCTGATTTCTTTATATTTGCCCACCGTTTTTAGAACTAAGATAGATTATTTGCCAATTGGAGCATCAACCACTCATATTTTCTGGTACTTCCAGTAAGGAATTGACCGAGAAAATTTGTAAGTATTTAAATTTAACCCCGGGCTTGATTGATTTTAGAAGATTTAGCGACGGTGAAATTTGGGTTAAGTTTATGGAAAACATTAGAGGCAGAGATGTGTTTATTGTTCAATCAACACATCCGCCTGCAGAAAATCTAATGGAGTTGCTTATAACAATTGACGCTGCCAAAAGAGCAAGCGCAACAAGAGTAACGGCTGTTATTCCATATTTTGGTTATGCGCGGCAAGATAGAAAAGATCAGCCCAGAGTTTCTATTACGGCAAAACTGGTTGCAAATTTAATTACTGTTGCCGGCGCAGATAGAGTTATTACAATGGATCTGCATGCGGCTCAGATTCAAGGTTTTTTTGATATTCCGTTTGATCACTTGTATGCTTCACCGGCTTTTACAGGAATATTCAAAGAACAAGCGGAAAATTTTGTTGTTGTTTCGCCAGATATGGGCGGAATTAAACTTGCTCGTTCTTATGCAAAAAGATTAGATGCCGGTCTTGTTGTTATTGATAAAAGAAGACCTAAGCATAATCAAGCAGAAGTAATGAACATTATTGGTGAAGTTGAAGGAAAAAACGTTCTTCTAGTTGATGATTTGATTGATACCGGCGGAACTTTTGTAAGTTCTATTAAAGCCCTAAAAGAAAAAGGTGCAAAAGATATTTACGGTGCTATTACTCATCCCCTGCTTTCTGGGGAAGCGATTATAAGAATTAAAGATTCTGAAATAAAAAAATTATATGTAACAGACAGCATTCCTTTAAAGTCGGATGCTGACGGTAAAATTGTTGTTAGATCAGCTTCCGGTCTATTTGCGGAAGCAATTATTCGTTCCAGCAGGAATGAATCCATTAGTTCGTTATTCGAAATAGACAAGAGTTAGAGAAAAATTTATTCTGGGAGATATATAAGAAATGTCAGAAATACTAGTACAAGGAAGCAAAAGAGCTCTCTCTACAAAAGGTGTAGTTAACCAATTGAGAAGAGACGGAAACGTTCCGGGAATTTATTATACCAAGGGTGTTGAACCAATTCCGGTTTATGTCTCTGAAAAAGCTTTAAAACCAATTGTTTTTACATCAGAAACTCACATTATCAATCTAAAAATTGGTGATGGTGAAGAACTCAAATCAATTTTAAAAAATGTTCAGTTCGATCCTGTTACAGACCGAGTTGTTCATTTCGATCTTCTTGGCATTTCTGCAGATCAGGAAATTGAAATTGAAGTTCCACTTCTTTTTGAAGGACAAGCTAAAGGCGTTAAAGAAGGTGGTGTTGTTCAGCAGACATTACACAAACTTACCGTTTCTTGTCTTCCGGCAAACATACCAGACCATATTGCAATTAACATTTCCGATCTGGCTTTAGGCGATTCAGTTCACATCCGCGATCTTAATGTTGAAAATGTTAGATTCATTCAGCATCCTGAAGTTATTATTGTTTCTGTTGTTGTTCCGCGTGCAGCAGTTGAAACGGTAGCAGCAGTAGTACCGGGTGAAGAAAAAACTGAACCTGAGGTTATTACTAAAGGCAAGCAGACCGAAGAAGAGGAATAATCTAGTTGTATGTTGTTGTTGGGCTAGGCAATCCGGGTACAAAATACGAGTTAACTCGTCATAATATTGGGTTTCAAATACTCGATAGCTTTGCTCAGAAGAATAAGATAAAATTTATTTCCTCTAAAAAGGATTACGTTTATTCGGAAGGTGTGATGAACTCTTCCGATTTTTTTTTAATAAAACCAACATCATTCATGAACTTGAGCGGTGTTCCCGTTCTAGACTTTTTGGATGATCATTCTGTTGATGTTGAAAATATTCTTGTGCTGGTTGATGATGTAAATCTGCCCGTTGGAGAAATTCGTTTACGAAAATCCGGAAGCGACGGCGGACATAATGGAATCAAATCAATTATCTACCATTTGCAAAACGATTCTTTCCCCCGTTTAAGATTTGGAATCGGAAACGAATTTGAAAAAGGTGAAATGGCGGAATTTGTTCTTGCTAAGTTTGCAAAAGAAGAATTGAGTGTAATTAATAAAAGTATTGAGTTTGCAGTTCAATTGATTGAAGAATTCGTTTCCGGCGGTTATAAATCAATGTTGGACTTTTATAGTAAAACTAAAAAGAATTTTTCGGCTAATACTAATGGCTCAGATGCCTTAATTCAGCCCAAAAACTCTAAAAATGAATAAAATTAATTATTCAATAAATTATTGCACGGCTTATTAAATAATCCTATTTTTGAGCCCAATTTATAAACCCTTCTCCCCGCTGAAGCGGGGGGACAAAGACCATAGGGAGGTGAGTATCACAATGCGTAAGAGAACCTACGAAAGCGTTGCTATTATCAACGCGGCACTCGAAGAAGATCAAATCGAATCAACCATTGCCCGAATGCAAGAAACAATTACAACACATGGCGGCGAAATGCTTGATCTGGATAAGTGGGGCAGAAAACGTCTTGCATATCCAATCAACAAAGCAAAAAGCGGTTACTATGTTATTTTCAGATTTAATGCAACAACAGATCTGATTGCAATATTAGAACGTAACTACAGGTTGGATGAAAATGTTATCCGTTATTTAACAATTCAACTTGATAGATTTGCGCTCGAAGCTATCGCAAAACAAAAAGAAGCTTTTAAGAATGCAGAAGCGGCATCAGCAGCTGCTGCTGCAGAAGCTCAATTAAAAACTACAGAAAGCCAAGTATAACTAATTTGTTAAGCAATGGAGGTAACGATGGCTGAACTTAAGATGCCAGAACTTAATAGTGTTATTGTTGCGGGCAATCTTACTAAAGATCCCGTCTTCAGACAGACTTCTAATAATACACCGGTCGTAAATTTTCACGTTGCGGCAAACAGAAGATATAAAGACAGCAGCAATCAATGGCAAGAAGATGTTTGCTATGTTGGCGTTGTTGCCTGGAATAAATTAGCAGATAGCTGCAAGGACCGTCTTAAAAAAGGTAGTGCTGTTCTAATTGATGGTGAACTTCAAAGCAGAACTTTTAAAACAGAAGATGGAAAAAACAGAACAATCGTTGAGATTAAAGCTAAGAGAATTCAATTCCTGAATAAATTTGCAAAATCAGCCGGTAACGGCGAAGATATTGTCGTTGAATCTGATGAAGCGGATTATGAAGATAACTCATTCGATAAATTTTTAACCGATGAAGAATCAGACTTAATGAAGAGTAATAAAATATGAGAAATGAAAGAAATAAAAACCAGAAAAAAGTTAAGAGAGTAATTGATGGTTACATTGATTACAAAGACTCTAAACAACTTGGAAGATTTTTAACCGATCAAGGTAAAATCATTCCTCGTAGAATAACCGGACTAACAGCAAAACAACACAGAGAATTAGTCCAAGCAATTAAAAGAGCACGTCAATTGGCAATTTTACCATTTGTTTCAGAAGCAGTTAAGTAGGAGCGGCGATGAAAGTAATATTAAGAAGAAATTTTGATCAGCTTGGAAAAGTTGGTGATGTAGTTGCCGTTAAAGACGGATATGCAAGAAACTATCTTATCCCCCGTCAAATTGCTTATCAGGCAACTAAAGGAAATATTTTAGCTCTTGAAGAAGAGAAAAAACAAATCCTTAAAAAAGAAGCTAAAGAACTTGAACTTGCACAAAAACTGGCTAACGATATCGAAAAAGTTTCTATCACTATTCCTGTTAAGGTTGGCGAAGAAGATAAAATCTTTGGTACCGTTACCAGTCAAATGATAGCTGACTCTATGAAAGAAAAAGGTTACGATATTGATAAGAGAAAAATCGAAATTACAGAACCGATTAAATCTCTCGGCATTTACAGTGTAACCATTAAAG
The DNA here is from genome assembly GCA_021824635.1 of Bacteroidota bacterium. Lineage (GTDB taxonomy): Bacteria > Bacteroidota > Ignavibacteria > Ignavibacteriales > Melioribacteraceae > Fen-1258. The sequence goes on from JAKAKD010000030.1 coordinate 49,176, forward strand.
TTCACCCGAGCGTTTCTGCTGTTGTTAAGACCTGGGTGGTAAGAGAATAGATTTAAATTTTGTTTTAAGTGCCCCGTTCATTCGGGGCATTATTTAATACTCATAAATTTTACTATTTCAATCACTAAAAATTACAGACCAGAATGAAAGAGCTAAGATTCAGAATCATAATGATTATCGCGGCTATTGCTCTCAGTCTTTACCTCCTCTACCCAACTTACAAAGATGCAATGAACACTAAAGAAGTAACTTCTGAGTTGGCTTCTTATGAGGCAAAGATTAAAAAGAACGATCCGTCGATCACTCCTACAGAATTAGAAACTAAACTTTCCTCCATCAAAGATAGTATTCTTGTTAATACTCCGGAATACAAGTCAGCGAGAGAAAAAAGAATGAAGCTTGGTCTAGATCTTCAGGGTGGAATGTATCTTGTTATGGAAGTGAATACCGCAAAGCTTCTTGAAAAATTAGCAAAAGATCCTGACCAGCAATTCAAACAAATATTAAAAGAATCGGAAGCCGATTCAAAATCTACAGACGAAAATGTTGTTTCAATTTTTGCCCGTAAGATGAAAGCAAAAAATATCCGAATGAGCAGGTACTTTGGCTCTATTCGCGAAAGCGATGATGCAATTGCCGCTAAATTAGAACAGCAGGAAACCGATGCCGTTACCAGAGCAATTGAAATTATCAGCAATAGAGTAAATCAGTACGGCGTTTCCGAACCAAGTATTCAAAAGCAAGGTTCCCGCAGAATTGTAATTGAATTGCCGGGCATTGCAAGAGAAGAAGAAGCCAAGCGGTTGCTTCAAGGACAAGCTTTGTTGGAATTCAAAATGGTGAAAGATGCCAGCTTTGCACTAGCCATTATGAATAAAATTGATGAAACACTTGCCGGACTAAATAAAATTGATTCGGCAACATCTAAAAATGCTTCTGCTGTAAAAACAGATACTACTAAGAAAGATCAAAAACTTACAGAAGAACAATTTGCTAAAGAACATCCTTTCTTTGCTCTTGCTCGTTTGATTGATCCTCAAAGAAGTGCAGATGCTTATGTTAAAGATAGCGACCGTAATAAAATTGATGCTTTACTTGAAAATCCTGAAGTTAAAAAAGTAATGCCGGACAATGTTCAATTCCTTTATGATGCAAAACCTATGAAGGGCAATGACGGAATTGATTATTACAGAATGTATATGGTAAGTAAAGAAGCCGAATTAACCGGCGGCGTTGTTGTTGACGCTCAGGCTAATATTGACCCGTCTACATCCGCACCCGAAGTTACAATGCAGATGAACAATGAAGGCGCTCGCGAATGGGCTAGAATTACCGGCGCAAATATCGGTAAAAGATGCGCTGTAATTCTTGACGGACAAGTTTATACAGCTCCCACTATAGAAGGTAAAATTCCAAGCGGAAGTTCTAGAATTACCGGCTCTGCTAATATGGAAGAAGCAAAACTTCTCGAGATCGTTTTGAAAGCCGGCGCTCTCCCGGCTCCTATTGAAGTCCTTGAACAAAGAGTGGTTGGTCCTTCTTTAGGTCAAGATTCTATCAGCAAGGGATTAAACTCAACATGGATTGGGTTTGTATTTGTTGCAGTGTTCATGGCTTTCTGGTACAAGAAAGCGGGTACGTTTGCAGATTTTGCTTTAATTGTTACTGTATTACTTCAGTTAGGAGTTCTTGCAGGATTCAACGCAACATTAACTCTCCCCGGTATTGCCGGCATTGTTCTTACAATGGGTATGGCGGTGGACGCTAACGTAATTATTTATGAAAGAATTCGGGAAGAAATGGCTACCGGTAAAACAGTTAAAGCTGCTGTTGATAGCGGATTCAAGCTTTCATTTGCTCCAATTTTCGATTCCAACATTACAACATTTTTTACCGGACTTATTCTTTATCAATTTGGAAGCGGTCCAATTCAAGGATTTGCATTAACATTGATGATAGGATTGGTAACCAGCTTATTCTCACAACTCGTAGTAGTTAGAGTTATTTTCGATTTCATGCTGGCTAAAGGTTATAAAATAAACGTCGGTTAAATTTTAGGAGAACAATCATAGATGCGACTTTTTGATAATTTACATATTGATTTCATGGCAAAACGCACTACGTTCTATTTGCTGTCATCTGCAATTCTCCTTTTTTCATTAATTACTATTGCGGTTAAAGGTGTCGAATTCGGAATTGATTTTAAAGGCGGTTCTGAAATCGCTCTTAAATTTGAGAAGCCGATTGATATCGAAAAGATGAGAAACGCAGTTGACAAACTTGGAATTGGCAACGTAGAAGTTAAAACTTTTGGCGATGCATCGGGCGTTTTGTTAAGAACTGAACTTCAGGAACTTCCGAAAAACGTTTTGATGAATGTTAGAGCTAATATTGAATCTGAAATGGCTAAGGTTTACCCCGGTGTTGAAAAAAAGATTACGGATTCAACCAGCACTTCCATTACTTATTCACTTCCCGATCCCCAGACAACTATAGTCTTAAATAATAAATTAAACTTAGCTGGGTATCAAAGCTCTCTCGATTCTTCAGAACCAACCAATACCAAATTAAATGTTCGTATTGGTATTTCCGATTTAATGAAAGAGCAACTTTCAAAGCAATTCACTGATAATCCTTTTAAAGTTGAAAAAGAAGATAGAGTTGGTCCTAAGGTGGGCAAAGAATTAAAACGAGACGCAGTTTTATCTGTAATTTTATCTCTCTTAGTAATTCTAGTTTACCTTGCCTTCCGCTTCAAATTTGCTTTTGCGGTTGGTGCCGTAATTGCACTTTTCCACGATGTGCTTCTTACGCTTGGAGTGTTTGCGGCTTTATACGGCGTTATTCCCGGTTTCAATCTGGAAATATCGGTGAGCGTTGTTGCAGCGTTTTTAACTCTTATCGGTTATTCAATTAATGATACCGTAATCGTGTTCGACCGTGTGCGTGAGCAGATGAAGATTCATAAAACTCTTTCTGTTGAAGAAAATATGAATCATGCAATCAACAGAACAATGAGCCGAACAATCATTACGGTTTTCACAGTAATGTTAACCATTGTTGCATTATTGATCTTCGGCGGTGAAGTATTAAGAGGTTTTGCTTTCGCTCTATTCATCGGTATGATAACCGGAACCTACTCTTCTATTTTCATTGCAAGTTCATTCGTTCTTGAATACTCAAAGAGAACAAAAGGAAAAGTTACGTTCTAATATTCTTTATAAATTCAAAACAGAGACCCCGTGCCAAAAGCCGGGGTTTTTTGTTTTAAACTGAAGAGACTCGCCATGGCGCGTCTCTTCAAAATCACGCTATAGGTTATACCGTTTTCTCAACGCTCTCGTATAGTTTGTCTATTTCATTCTGTAATTCAATTGTTTTGGAAAGCGCCGTTACAATTTTACAATATGTCTGTATCTCTTCTAATGTCAGCGTTCTATCTTTTCTGTCTTTTAACCATTTCTCACAAACTTGATAGCCGCCAATTTGATATTGCCAGACTTCTTCCGGAACATTATCGAAATATTGTTCCTTGTTTATATAGACACGTCCACTTTGCCCCGTCTCTACTATAAATTTTGGCTTTTCTACTTTGTTATCACCTTTAGGTAAGAATTCTATCTTAACTTTATCCAGCTCTTTTGCTTTAAGCAAATGTAAATCCGAAAGTTGTTTACCAAGCTTTCCAAGTTGAATAAAGAGTTTGTAATTTTTTGTGAATGGCACTCGCGGAAAATCCATCTTTAAGAATTCTGCGTATTTTGAACGGTATCTATTGCTGTAAAGAACGGCATATATGTAATAAAATATCTCTTCCGGTGTTACTGCCTTTTTGTAATTCTTTTTTAGTTCTTCAAATAATCCCGGATTTATATTTGGCTGTCGAGTCTTGTATTCTACTTCCGGCTCAAACATTATCATTTGAATTACTGAACCTCTCTTTGTTTCTTTTTTATCTATTTCCGGATAGAGATAAAGCGAAAAAATTGATTCACCACCACGATTATCTGATCGAATCACTCCATCACTCATAATTTTGTCACAAACAAACACATAATTGCATGGCTTGTTTGGTAACATTTGTCTTCTTGTTATAAGTCCAATATTATCTTTTAACATATGCTGCATGGTTTCTTTTCTTGTACGTTCTACCATTTCATCATGATATAAAATCCAGCGCTCATCAAAAGGACGGTAAAGAATTTTTGTTATAGAATCTTTCCAGTCTAAATCCTTCCTTAGTTTTTCGCGCCGCTCTTTTATTTTCCAGCTTTGGTTTTCGGATAAATCGTAAGTTTGCTTTAGAATTTCTTCGTCTACTTTCGGATCAATAAATTCTTTAATTCTTCTTTCAAGTAGTTTTTTTTCATAATCAATAACAAAGTTATCCCTTGCAGTTACAACTCCAACACTATTTACCGGAAATATTTCGGTTATCTTAGAAAAGGAGAAGTAATGATTTGCTAATTTATTATCAGTTGGAATAAAAAGATAAAACTCCGGGTGGGGCGCATGTTTTTCCCATTTTATATTTTTAATAGTGTGTTTATTAAGCCAATTGTATTTCTCTTCTCTTAATCCAAATATTTCTTGATGATATACTTGTTTCTTCTTCCCGTTTTTATATTTGATAAAAAACGCTATTGCCACACCTTGCTGAATATCAAAAACATTTTCATCTTTGCTTCCATCCGGCGCTTTTTCTTTCTTTAAGCTATTCCCATGAAGATCTAGAATATAAATTTCATCAAAGCTGTTCATCAGAGATTGGCGCATTCCTCTGAAGGTCGGGTTATCTAGATAACTATGGTTTGTAATAAAACCAAGAACACCTTCACCGGCTTGATCAATTTTCCATTGAGAGAAGCGGATAAATTTTACGTAATCATCTTGCAGCCACTTGGAATTTTTTTCACCAAGTGGTTTTCCGTCAACTTGATAATATTCTTTAATTATATCGGAAATCCATTCGCCAGTATTTGAAGAATGACCTGAATAAGGCGGATTACCAAGCACAACAAGAATTGGAACATTCTTTTTTACTTTTCCGGCTTCATGGCTTTCATGCGAAAGTGAAGACATACCCGGAAATTTGGATTCAACCAGTTCTTTCATTTCGAGAGTGTTGGTCAAATAATATTTTATACGTTCATCGTCTTCCATCCGGTAGCCAAGTTCTTCCAACAGAAAAGACATCTTCATATGTCCTATTGCATAAGGAGCCATCATCAATTCAAAAGCATAATAATTTTGAAGAACCCGTTCTTTAATGAACATGCTGACTACACCTTCGCCAATCCTATTCCTCATCTCTTCAACAGCAATTTCAATAGCTTTGGCTAAAAAGCTTAGAGTTCCGCCTGCGGGATCGAGAAGCGTTACATCTTTTGCCGCAAGCCCATCATAAATTTCAAATTTATCTTTAAGTATCTGGTGAAGCGAGCGGACAATAAAAGAAACAACCGGTTCCGGCGTGTAATAAACTCCCCGTTTTTCCCTTGTTGCCGGATCGTAAACGGAAAGAAATGTTTCGTAAAAATGTAATACCGGATCGCTCCCTTTTCCATCCTTATAATATTGATCCAATATTTTCTTTGCATCCGCAACCGCAAGCACATCGGAGATATCATCAATTATTATTTCCATCTGCTTTGGAATATCTTCCAACGAAATGTATTTGAATATATCTCTCAGAATTCCAATAGATTTTGGAATGTAAGAGTAAGCTGCTCTTCTGTTAAATTCCTCACCGGCACGGAGACGCGCGGCAAACAATCCGTAAGTAATTGTTTGTGAATAAAGATCGGCAAACTCATCTTCGGAAATTCCGGCAATTAGAAATTCTTTGAATGCATTATAAAACCCATGAATTGAATCGTTATTATTTTTTAACTCCTCGGTTACAACTTCATCCTTTAAGAACTTAGTTCTTTTTGCTAATTCCACGGCAAGCGTTTTAGCAGTGTAAGTTTTAGGAAGTGAGAAATCTAAAAATCTTTCGAGCAGTGTAAATAATTTATCTTCGTTTTCAAGCGGCGGAACTGTGGAAAGTTTTTTGATAACAAAAGGGCGCGCAACAGATATTTTATCTGCTAGTTCGCCGTTTCTATATAAACGGAACTCCGTGAAGTTTGTTAAAATAACATTAGGGAAAGTTGATAAATACCTTTTGAGTTGTTCGGAGTCTTCAACTCTGTCAAGATCAATTCCTAAATCCTTTGCTTCAATGTATCCGGTAATTTTCTGCTTGCCATCCCAAATTCTAAAATCGGGATTTCCCGCTTCGGTTTTTTTAGGAAGAATGGTTACATCAATTTTCTTCTTTCTCTGTGCTTCGGAAAATTCTGTAATAAAATCTGCAAGATGTTTGTAGTAAGATTCCTCTCTTGCATCGCCTTTTTGATAGGTCTTAAATAGATTTGATAAATATTCTTTTGTCATAATTCACTATTTGAGGTGAACATTACCCTTAGATCATTAAGATACCCCTTAATTCTCTCTTTCAAATTAACATTAATTTGAATGGAAATAAATTCTTTTATCCGTAGAGGCTGTCTCAAAAGTCAATAATGTCATGCTGAATTTATTTCAGCATCTATTTTCAATCTATAATCGATATTTTAGATTCCGGATCAAGTCCGGAATGACAGTTTTGAGACAGTCTCTCCAGATTTAATCGACTATTAAATTTTCATAATCGTTTTTTTCAATATCCCATTTCATAGGATTTTGTTCAATATACTTTCTAATGTTCATCAACTCTTTTTCATTCCGGATTATTCTTTCATAAAAACGTGATTGCCATGAGAAATGGTAAAAGCCTAATTCATGCATCCGTTTCGAAACTGCCGATTTGAATGAACGAATAATTGCCGATAAGGAATTTTCTTTGGGAGATATTTTGGAGAATATAATATTCTGTGTAGAGACGTAGCGCGCTACGTCTCTACGTTTTTCATTATTCAAAATAATTATACCATGAATATGGTTTGGCATTATTACATAATAATCCAAATCAATATTTGAGCGCAATGATTTTGTTTTTAACCACTCTTCTTCCGCAATGCTTCCCAACTCATTCAAATCCATTTTCCCTTTCACAATTTTACCAAAATATTCGGCATGGCCTTTAGTATTAATTGTAACGTAATACCACCATGGACTAGAGTAATCCCAATCCTTTAAACGTATTGATTCAATACGATATTTATTTTGGAATAATGCCATAACATTTCTTTTAATAAAAATGGTTCATATGCACACTCATTCATTATCCGTAAAGATGCCATATATGGGATGTCTCTACTTTTCTTTTTTTAATTCGTAAAGACGCCATATATGGCGTCTCTACAAAATCATGCCTCGTCTCTACATTTCACGTTTCCCGTCTCACGTTTCATTAATCACAAACAACTAATCACTTTTTCACGCTGTTGTCGGTGCAGCAACTCCTTCATGCTCATGCTCAATTTATGTATCACCCACGCTGACCAGTAAAGTTCTAATAGCTTTATTGCCTTAAATCTCATACTAAATTATCTGAAGTGTAATTAAAAGTAAAAAGGTTTTGCAACTTTTCTTGAATGGGTGTATCTTGATAATGTATCTGGAACAAGCGACAAATTTATACCCATACTACTGAAAAGAATTTGTGTTATCTAATCTACTTTAAGAAAGATAGAATAATTTCACTTTCTGACTAATCGTTGTTCGCACATTTTTATTAGGGATTACAAAGTATGAAGATTACACTAAAGCTGATTTTTTCTTTAGTTTTGATTGCAACTCTGGTGGTTTTAGGATTCACTTTTTTCCAGGTTCAAAACGAACGTAATCGTCTTACTCATGAGTTGGATGTCCGCGCGGAAATTTTAACCGAAGGATTAAATGAATCTGTAAAAGAGCTGTTGAAAGCAAAATCACCTGTTGGATTGAAACGTCTTGTAGAACGGTTTGGAGGGCGTGAGAGACTTATCGGCGTAGCAGTATATGATAGTCTTGGGAATTCCATAGTCTCGAGTATAAATAAATCGATAACCATTCAAGATTCGGTCGTACATGTTAATGAATCAATTATTCGAGGAGAAGGAATTGCCTCATTTATAGAGATCGACGGCAAATCAATGCATTCTTACGCCGTTCCTCTTCATTTAGATGACCAAACGGTTGGTGCTCTTCTGGTACTTCATGATGCTTCATTTATTGATTCAAGAATTAAAGAGATTTGGCAAACAAACTTTGTCCGTCTTTTAATTCAGACTCTTCTTATAATTATCTCAACTGTTCTTATAGTCCGTTGGAGCGTAATTTGGCCTATTGAAAAAATTGCCGAGTGGATGAGGAATATTAGAACCGGAAAGACAAATCAATCAATTAGGCTGCAACAAGGAGATATACTTAAACCGTTAGCAGACGAAGTAACATTGCTCTCAAAGAGTCTTTCATTAGCAAGAGCAAGTGCCGAAGAAGAAGCGCGTTTACGCCTGCAAGCAGAGTCCGTTTGGACGGCTGAAAGGTTGAAAGAACATGTGCGCCAAGAAATTAGCGATAAAAATCTGATCGTCGTTTCTAACCGCGAACCTTATTTGCACACTAAACAAGGTAACAACATTGAATGTATTATACCTGCCGGGGGTTTAGTAACAGCTTTGGATCCGATATTGAAAGCATGCGGCGGTGTTTGGATTGCTCACGGAAGCGGTGATGCAGATCAAGAAACTGCAGATATAAACGGAAGATTACCGGTTCCCCCTGAAGAACCGGCATATATTCTTAGAAGAATCTTTTTAACGAAAGAAGAAGAAGAGGGCTATTATTATGGTTTTTCAAATGAGGGGATTTGGCCTCTCTGCCATATTACACACACCCGCCCTACTTTTCGTTTAGATGACTGGATCAATTATCAAACAGTCAATCAAAAATTTGCCGACACGATTATTGATGAAATCAAAGATCAGAAAGAACCGTTAATCTTTATTCAGGATTATCATTTTGCATTACTCCCCTTCTTAATTAAAGCTAAGAGACCGGACGCTCATGTTGCATTGTTTTGGCACATACCATGGCCTAACCCTGAAGTCTTTGGAATATGTCCTTGGAAAAAAGAAATTTTGGTCGGCTTATTAGGTGCGGATTTGATTGGATTTCACATTCAATTTCACTGTAATAATTTTCTTGAAACGGTTGACCGGTATTTGGAATCAAAAATAAATTGGGATCAATTTAATGTTGAACGTCTCGGCGGAGTGACATCGGTTAAACCATTTCCTATAAGTATTGCCTTTCCAAACTTGCCGGCTAATGCATCTGAAATAAGCCAATCACAAAAAGCTTTTCGAGAGATTGTATTTAAGAAAATCGGATTCAGTACAAAATATTTCGGCGTAGGTGTAGATCGCATTGATTATACAAAAGGAATTCTTGAACGCTTTTTAGCTGTCGAAAGATTCTTTGAAAAATATCCGGATTTTATAGGTCAATTTACTTTTGTAGGACTAGGAGCACCAAGCAGGACACATATCAAACGTTATCATGATCTAATTTCGGAATTAGATGAGACTGTTGATAAAATAAATTGGCGATTTCAGACTAAGAGCTGGAAACCGATTGTTTTTCTAAAAGCACATCACAGTCACGAACAAATTAACCCTTTTTATAAGACAGCAGACCTATGTATGGTAACTTCACTTCATGACGGTATGAATCTTGTTGCCAAAGAATTTGTTGCTTCACGTGTTGATAATGACGGTGTTTTAATTCTTAGTCAATTCACAGGTGCATCAAGAGAACTTCAGGATGCAATTATTGTTAATCCTTACAGCATTGAAGAAATGGCAGATGCAATTCATAGTGCATTAATTATGAAACACAAAGAAAGATCTGAACGTATGACGAGAATGCAAAATATTCTAAAAGAAAGGAACGTCTATCGTTGGGCTGCAAATATTATTACTACTTTATCTCGTTTACGTGTTACAATTAACATGGAAGAAAAATAGGTGTGATGTTTATGTCGCCTAAATCTTTATTTGATAATAATGGGAAAATTCCTTCTGCCCTTCTAGATATTTTGGAATCTCATAAAGGGATTATTTTGTTCCTTGATTACGATGGAACGTTAGTCCCGATTAAACAAACTCCTTCTCTTGCAGTTTTGCCCAAATCCATGAATGAATTGTTAAACCGTTTAGCGAATAAACGAAAGATAAAAACAGTGTTGATCTCCGGCAGATCTCATTCGGATCTAAAAAGTCTTATACATATTCAAAATATAATGATAGTTTCAAATCATGGATTCCGGATTTCAGCAAAAAAAACAAATTGGGTTCATCACAAATTAAATAAATATCTCCCATCATTAAAAAAGATAGCACGCTCAATAAAAAAAGAATTAAATAACTTCGCCGGCGCTCTTGTTGAAGACAAAGAACTAACATTAACGGTTCACTTTAGGAAAGTTGAAAATCATTCAGTTCCGTCTCTAAAAAAAATCATTTTCGGATTGGTGCATAAACATCCCGATAAATTTATTACTACACTTGGCAAGAAAGTAATAGAAGTAAGGCCAAACATTGACTGGCACAAGGGAAAAGCTGTTTTAAAAATATTAACAATGTTTCGAAACCATAATAAAAAATATAGTGTTATTTACATAGGAGATGATAAAACCGACGAAGATGCGTTTGAAGTTCTTCATGATGCGATTACTATAAGGGTCGGACATAAAAATAATTCACTCGCAAAATATTATCTTAATAATATCCGCGAAGTACAATTGTTCTTGAATAAAATAGAGAGTTTAAAAGCATAAGGAGTTAACAATGAGCCTGATTGCAAAAGAACCGTTTCAATTTTATACTCGGCAAAATCTTACATACTTAACTGGAAGAAAAGCGACAAATATTTCAGAATTACTCGCCAACATCAAAGAAGTTCCAGAAATGTCGATATATCATCATACACATCATTACCTTGAGCAACATGAATTCCTTTCCCCTGAACCACCGAATGACTTTGCATATTGGATTACAAATATGCTTCAAGACAAATTATTGGGTGAAGAAATTGCGAGTATTGATCTAAGACAATATTCCTCAATAAATGAGATACGCACAAGAATAATTGAGGTAATTGAATTTTCACTTAATCAAAATAAAGAATCATTATCCCGAACAGCCTTTTCCGGGGAAGAGTTTCATTTTATGAATGCACGTACATTTGTTTTTCCTACAAAATACACTGCAAACGGATTAAGTGATTTCGCTGAATGCCTTCAAAAAGTATCTGTTCATTCTATCTATTATCATGTTTTTGAAGCAAAGCTTTTTAAGATAATACCAAGTTTTTGTGAATGGCTTTCTTCATCTCTGAATGAGAAAGAGCTTTCTGAGGATTTTTGCAAATTAGATCCCTACACACAAACTTTAGAAAATCTTAGAAAAATGCTTCTGGATTTAGTTGAAAATAAATTGAAAGGTGACTCTAATGGCAAAACTAAATGATTATGAAAAATATGTCGGCACTGACGTTTTATATGAGCTTGAATTATACGCCAGCAAACTATCTGGTGTTGTTATTCAAAATATAAATTCTACTGCCGTTGGTGGCGGCGTTGCAGAAATTCTTACCAGGATGATTCCCATGCTTCAAGAACTCGGGGTGAATGCATGCTGGGATGTTATTAAGGGCGGGGAAAAATTTTTTGAGATAACAAAGAAAATGCATAATGCACTTCATGGTAAAAATGTAATATTTACAGAGGATGAGATTGATTTATTTTTAGAAACGAATGAAATGAATGCTAACCAGATGGATTTGAAAAGTGACATCATGGTAATTCATGATCCGCAGCCATGTGCATTGATTCGCAAAAAAGGGAATACTAATCAAAAATGGATTTGGCGCTGCCATATTGATTTTTCCAATCCCGATCCATTCACCTGGAAATTTTTGAAAGAATATATTGAACAGTACGATGCTAGTATTTTTTCAGCGCCATCTTTTGCGCGTGAATTAAAGATTCCGCAAGTGTTAATCTCGCCGTCGATCGATCCGCTGAGTGATAAAAATAAAGAACTTCCTCAGGAAACAATTGATTCTGTTTTGGAAAAATTTAATATCGATAAAAAACGCCCAATCATAACACAAATCTCCCGCTTCGATTATTTGAAAGATCCGGTAGGAGTGGTCAAAGTATTTCAACGTGTTAGAAAATATATAGATTGTCAGCTTGTTCTTGCAGGCGGTGGCGCAACCGACGATCCAGAAGGAGCTCAGGTTTTATCTGAAGTAGAAGAAGTAGTCGCAAACGATCCGGATATTTTTCTGCTTCTGCTTCCTCCTTCAAGTGATATTGAGATCAACGCGCTGCAAAGAGCGTCAACTGTTATTCTTCAAAAATCATTAAAGGAAGGATTTGGATTGACTGTTGCCGAAGCACTTTGGAAATCTAAACCTGTTATTGCCGGGGCTGTTGGCGGTATTCCTTTGCAAATTGCTCACAAGTATTCCGGTCTTCTTACTCATACAATAGACGGGACAGCATTTGCTCTAAAACAACTTTTACAGAATCCTTCTTATGCCAGGATGCTTGGAGAAAATGGTCATAAAAATATCCGGAAGAATTTTCTTATTACTCGTCATATAAGAGATTATTTATTACTTTTTTTATCGCTTCTCAATAAAAAGGAAGATATTATTTATCTCTGATAAGTAATTTATAATTGTACAAAGATATTAATTGTTTTTAGATCTCTTCTTTCTGCTGCTTTGCCCATGCGGATAAATATTTATTAAAGATAGTTGATTTGGATATAAAGCCAACATACTTATCATTGTTGGTAACCGGCAAATTCCACACTTGTGTTTCTTCAAATATCTCAATCACTCTGTTGATATCTTCATTAAGATCAACTGCGTTGAAATTAATGTTCATAATATCGTTTACAAGAATAATATCGTGCGCTGCAAAATCGAGCATTACCTCTCTAATATCATCAAGAGTAATAACGCCGACTAATTTTTTCTTTTCGTCAACGACGGGAAATAAATTTCTCTTTGTATGAGTTATCTTTTCAACTAACTGTCTTAAAGTCATGCCCGGTTTCAAAACAATAAAATCGCTTTCAACTAAATCGCCTACATTCATTTGCTGTATAAAATATTTCTCCTTTTCAGATCTGAACTTTATTCCTTTTTCTGCCAATGCAGTAGTATAAATAGAGTGAGGATGAAAATATTTTGATATGAAAAAGGATAATGCCGTAACAATCATTAAAGGAACAATCAAAGTATAACCGCCGGTAATCTCCGCAATCAAGAATATTCCGGTTAAAGGCGCATGTAGAACTCCGCATAAAACACCCGCCATTCCAACTACAATAAAATTTTGATAGTTAAGTTCGGCAATGCCAAAATAACTCATTGTATGAGCTAAGAAAAAACCTGTTAATGCGCCTATGAAAAGAGATGGCGCAATAATACCGCCGTTTCCACCGGAACCAATTGTCAAAGAAGTAGCTACGACTTTAGCCAAAATGGTAATTGCTATAAGAATTATTAAAGAAAGATTTTGATCTGCAAACGTATTGAAGAAACTGTTGTCTAAAAGTTGTAAATGATGGCCTGAGAGTAATTTAATTACACTGGAATAACCTTCTCCAAAAAGCGGAGGGAAAAAATAGATCAAGCCGCACAGCAATAATCCGCCTATAATTGCTTTTGTATATTGTTTCTTAAATTTTCCAGCCCACTGTTCCAGCAGAAAGGAGACTTTAATAACATATAAAGAAGTAAACCCGCTTAGAACTCCCAACAACATGTAATATGGAACTGCATATAGTTGCCATCCTTCTGTTACTAAATAAAATAACTGTCCGCTATAAAGAAATTTTGAAAGAACCGCAGATGATGCCGATGCAATTAGCAACGGTATAAATGATGAGACAGTTATTTCAGGTAATAAAACTTCAAACGCAAAAATTACACCGGCAATGGGACTATTAAAAATTGCCGAGATACCAGCAGCCGACCCGCATGCTAATAATAATGTCCTGGTCTGATAGTTTAATTTAAAACTCTTAGCAAAATTGGAACCAATAGATGCACCGATAACAACAATTGGCGCTTCGAGTCCGGCTGAACCTCCCATCCCAATTGTAACTCCGCTTGTAAGTAAATGAGAAATTATCTTACGCTTCGGTACATCTGCTTTTTTTCTAATTATTAGATAGATGATGTGGCTTAATCCTTTTTCTATTTTTCCGCCAAATAGAAGATTAACTATAAATACAGATAATAGAATTCCAATTAAAGGTGTTAAAGGTAATATGAATTTTAGACCAAGCTGGTCAAGAAATATCCTTGGTTCCTGTTGAAAGAAATGAACCACCTTTTTAAGAAGCACCGCGGCTAAACCTGATAAAATACCGACTAACATACTCGCAAGAACTATAAAGGTCTTGTATTCAATTTTATTACTTAAAAAAGAGATAGCTCTATTTAGAGATTGTTTCACCTTAATTACAATAGATTTTGTTAGTTGTATCAATTAAAAACCTTTTTTCTAAATGTGCCATTTACAGTTTAAAAAAATCTAGATTAATTCTGCAACAGCCATTATTACTTTCTTTGATGCTGATTAAAAATTAACAAAAAAAAACGAGCGAAAATCCTTTCTAATATTTGATACTACTTATAAACGCTAATAGGTAATAGCATTATTTGCAATTCCGGAGAGGAGCAACCTGATTGTCTCTTGCCGTAATATTTATTTTTAGAATGCGACTTTTATGGTAAGTACGGTTATATCATCATACTGAGGAACTTTTCCCCGGAATTCATTTAGTTCATCAAGTAAAGTCTTTTCTATTTGAGAGCAGCTATGATTCGAATTGGCAGTCAATAATTTTTCTAATCTTGCTTCGCCGTAAAATTGGTTTGCCGAGTTCATCAATTCCGTTACTCCATCGGAATAGATAAAGAATAAATCGTTCGGTCGAATCTCTAAAGATTGTTCTTCCAGAGACGAATTGAACAGTTCACCCTTGTCTAAACCAACTCCCATTCCAGTCGGTGAGAAGGTGTTACACTCACCGCTGCGGATTCTGATCATACCGGGGTGACCGGCTCTGCAAAAAGTTATACGTTTTGTTTCAAGATCAAATAGTGCAAGAGACACGGTTATAAACCAGCCCCTTTCAATATTATCGAAAATGTTTTTGTTCACATCAACCAAAACATCGCAGGGTGATTTTCCATCGGTGCAATAGAGACGAATCATAGTCTGTAATTTGGACATGTAGAACGATGCACTTAATCCTTTGCCGGAAACATCTCCTACTGCAACAAATAATTTCTTATCCGATATTTTAATCAAATCAAAATAATCTCCGCCGACATGCATTGCGGGAATCATTTTTCCGGCTAAATCAAGCCCTTCTATTTTTGGAAAAACTTTCGGCAGCAATGTTTCTTGAATGCGTCTGGCATTTTCTAAATCGCGTTCCATCTTTTGTTTTTCAGTTTCGGATTCATATAATCTGGCATTCTCTATAGAAACCGCAACCTGATTAGCCGCCGATACTAAAAGATCAATGTCCTTTCCCGAGAATCGAGAACCTGATTGCTTCAAACCGAATAAAAGAAGACCAATAACTTTCTTCTTTATAAATAACGGTATTACAGTAAATATATCTTCAACTATAAGCCGGTCTGCATCTTCTCCCCAGATTTCCCTAAAGTCCTGCCTCTCAAGAAGAGGTTTCATTCCAATAGCAGACCGCTTTAGCAAAAAATCTTCTATCAAATTCTTTTTATCATCTATGCGGAACCAAGAATTGGAAATGCCCTGCTGCCTTTCAAGCCGGTAAATATCTTCATCATCACGAAGAAGCAATCCGAATGTCTTAATCCTGAGTGATTCAACAAACATATCCAGAGTAGAATCGAGAATATTTTCCTGACCTACAATGCTGGAAACTTCGTTGCTGAAAGTGAGGAGCCGGGTTTGAAATGCAAACTGCTCGGGATAAAATTTTTCGGTAAGATAGTCCTGAAACTTGTCTTTCGTAGATTGAAAGACAACAGCAAAAACAACAAATACAATTCCTGCAATTGCGCCCTGATATTCAGTTCCGATTGCCGCGCTTATAGATTGTCCGATCAAATAAATAATTAAGAAATAAATTGCAGCAAGAGCAACTGTTGCGGCACCGTACACAATTGTATTTTTAACAACTTCACTTACATCCATCAGAGAATAACGGAATATGGAGTAACCAAATGCTATTGGCAGCAGAGAGATCAATATAATAGGCATGAAATAATAAGGATTGTTAAAAACATTTGTAGCAAACTGTGCTGCTAAAGTGGAAGAGAAAACAAGTGCTACAACTGAAACCATATAAGACACGAGAATCACGAAGATTGCATTTCGTTCCTGCTTCGTTTGCAATTTAACATAGTTGTAAAATAATAATATCAGCCCGATTATTAGAGAAATGCCTACTAGTAATCCGATTCCGTTCGTAATCATTGTGTAAATCTTATCATTGCCGCCTTTGCTAAAAACAAAAATTATCTTGGGAGTATAAACAATTATAAAAAGAACAAAGGGACTAAAGGTTAATGCCCGCCTAAACCATTTTTTGTTAAAAAGTGGAATTTCTTTGGGAAAAAGTGAGAAGAAACGAATTAGCAAGAATGGAAAAAACACACCGCCAATAGTTATAAAAATGTCAACAGCCATTAGAACGAAAACGTTTTCAAATATAGGATTAGGTACTTGTTGACCCCTGTATAACATATCAATCATAGAATAGAAAGTGGCGGCAATCCCAACTTTATAAAACGCCATCTGAGTAGTACCTTCGGTCTTAGCCATCACAACAATGAAACCGACTATCATCCAGATAAAAGAGAGTAGCGCAAACGCAAGTCCGCTGAAGTTTATCAATTTTTTTACAAGTATTTGGACTTCTAGAACTTTACCGTTTTTAAGAATTTTGTATGTGGCGTAATCGCCTGACTGAATTTTGTCTAGTGTGCGGGAAGCGACAAGATTGTTTATTAATCTTACGCCGTCTATTGAGAGGAGCTGATCACCATTTCTAATACCGGCATTCCACGTAACACCGTTCTCTTTCACTTGATCGAAATATACTTTAATAGAATCACCATCTGCGGATTTTTTTTCGATCCAAAGGCATTCATCGTTAGACTGCGCGGTAACTTCAAAAATAAAAAAGAAATTGGCTATACCGATTAACAAGAGAACAACTGTGGTTGCAAGAATAAACTTTTTTTGATTTTTGACCCAAAATTTTTTGAATATCTCTTTCATATCATTTTACCTTTATTACAAGACAGGTGATATCATCGGATTGCTCGGCGCCATGAGTAAAATCTTCTACACTAAATCTAATGTGAGAAAGAATGTTGTTAGAACTTTCTTGATATTTTTTAAGCACAAGTTCTTCAAGTCTTTCATCCGAATATTCTTCCCATTTATCATTCATTGCCTCTGTAATACCATCGGTAAAAAGAACAATCGCATCTCCGCTTTGAAGCTGAACAACTTCCGAAAGGTAAGGAATTACTGTCTGCATCACACCTAAAATCATTCCGCCTTTTCTAAGTTTGGTAATTTCTCCGTTTCGTATTAGAAGCGGCGGGTTGTGACCTGCATTCACATAACTAATTTCTTTCTTTTCATTATCAATTATTCCCCAGAAAAATGTTATAAAACTTCCCATAGTAGTATTCTCCGCAACTAGATCATTCATAAGATTTGTTGCAACAACAAGCGGAAGTTTCATTTTGCAAATAGACTTTAAGAAAGCTTGAATGTTAGCCATTAACAAAGCGGCGGGAACACCTTTACCGGAAACATCGGCAATGGCAAACAAAACATTGTTGTCATCGAGTTTAACAATATCGTAATAATCTCCGCCGACCATACGGGCAGATTTATTAAAAGCTGCTATTTCAAAATTAGAAAGAGCCGGAATTGATTTGGGCAATAAATTATTTTGAATATTTCGAGCGGTCTCAAGATCTTTTTCGAGTCGCTGTTTATCAAGCGTTTCCTTAAACAAACGCGCGTTTTCAATAGAAATTATTGCCAGACTTCCTACAGAAGACACAAACTCAATATCAGATTGACTATACTGAAGCTCATTAATACGTTTACCTAGTAGGATCAATCCTTTGGTTTCACCTTTAATCTGCATTGGCACAATCAAATCAACACCAACTTCTGCGAATGGTTTCAATTCTTCGACAAATTCTTTTCGTGTCATCGGCTTAATAAATTGGTTCGAATCACAACTTTTAAGTGCAGTTCTAAGATGTGTTTCATCAAATCTATTTTCTAAAAAGCTGAGAATATTTCCCGCGCATGATATTACCGAATATTTAGAAACCATCATTTGCCCAATCAAAGAATAGACAAGCATTTTACTAACCATTTCTATCTGCAAAATGCCGCTGAACTCTTTGCTCAAATCGAAAAGTGAGCTAAGCTGGTTTACTTTAGCGTCAAGGCTGCGATTCGCTTTTTTTAATTTCTCAACAACAATAGAATTTTCTATTGCGGTTGAACCAACATTAAGAATTGTCTTAAGGAAATTTATGTCTTCGTCTTCGTATGGTTTATTGGTTAATCTCTGTCCAAGAATTATTATCCCTTTAAGTCCATCCGTAGAATGAATTTCATGAAGAATGGAAAAGTTATTACGCTGAACAAATTCATTTATAAGCCCATCAGATTTATATTCTTCAAATGAGATCTTTGGAAAATTTTCTAAAATTTGTTTTGGAATTCCTTTTGAGGCACTTATTTCAAGATTATTCCCTTCATTAAAAAGCGCAATCAATCCCTTTGTAGTATGAAATTTTCCAAAACATGTAAGCAGGATATTATTGAGCGTAAAATTTAAATCGAGTGTTGAATTAATAAGATTGCTGAAATCAACAAGAGCGGAAAAATTTCTAAGGGCGGCATTGTTATCTAATTGTTGCATGACAATTAGGAAAGATATTTTACTAAAATAACTTGGTTCTTATTTCCGGTAAGGGTAGAGTACTTAACTTCATCCATAAGTTTTTTCATAAGGAACATACCAAGCCCGCCGGCACGTTTCTGTTTATAGTAATGAATTAAGTCGGGTTCCGGCACACGAGCAGGATCGAAATGATTACCCTCATCGGTTATTGCAATAATAAATTTATTGTCTTCGAACTTGATAGTAATGAAAATGTTACCATCGGGAGAATATTTGTAGGCGTGTTTAATGATGTTAGTGCAAGCTTCATCTACAGCAAGAATTATTTTGCCGATGGTTTCATCGGAAAACCCGCTTTCTTCTGCAGCAGATCTTGTGAATTCTCTTATCAAAGCAAGATTGTCGGTTGTACTTTTAATAAGAAGTTCTTTCTCAAATATTTTATTAGAAGAATTCAATCTTATCCTTGAGAATCAAATTTTTGAAGAGCTTCTTTTTCTTCTTTGAAAAATTCATATAAAATTGGAAAGCCGAGTAGATCGAAAATGTTGTAAACATTTTCTTTCATGTTAGAAAACTTGATATCGCCGCTGTTTTCCCTCATTGTTTCAACGTACGCCATAAAAACACCAAGCCCGGCGCTGCTGATATACTTCAACTCGTCGAAATTGACCACAACTCTAAACTGACGTTGGTCGAGCAATTTGTTGAAGACATTTTCGAGCTCCGGCGCGGTATGAGCATCAAGATACCCTTTTACATCAATCACACTTACGGAACCGACTCCTCGTAAGTTGACATTGAAATCCGCCATTAAATAACTCCTACAATTATTATTTTTTTTGATTCCACTTAAAAATTACCAATGTGATATCATCATGCTGAGAATGACTTTGAGAAAAAACTGTTAATTCCTGCATAATGTTATTTGAAATTCTATCAAGATTCTCAGAATAATTTTTCGTTAATATAGAATCTAATCTGTCATATCCAAAATCTTCTTCTAATTTATTTTTAGCTTCTGGAATACCATCGGAATAACAAATTACAATATCATTATTCTTCAATTGAATTTCCATTTCTTTTATTGAAGCGGCAAAACCCGCAGTGTAATCAAGACCAAGTCCAATGCCTGCTGGTTGATGTCTTTCAATTTTTTCTGAGCTGCAAATATGAACAGGTGTGTGTCCAGCACGGGCAAAATTCATAATGCCAGTCTTTTTGTTTATAACCCCATAAACTGCGGTAACAAAATTCTTTTTATCAAGACTTCCTTTTAAAATATTATTCACATTAATCAAAAGTTCACGCGGGTTGGATATTATTTTAGAGAGAGATTCAAAAATTCCCTTTACTTCCGCCATAATAAAAGCGGCGCTGATTCCTTTACCTGAAACATCAGCTACTACAAATCCTAATCTATCGTCTTCAAGTTCAAAAAAATCATAGTAATCGCCGCCGACTTCAAATGCCGGGACAAAGAGCGCAGATATTTGCAGCTGGTCTGAAGTTGGAATTGTGCTCGGAAGAATTTTTCTCTGAATATCGCGCGCAACATCAAATTCTTTTTCGAGACGTTCTTTTTCAATTGATTCTTCAATCAGTTTTGCGTTTTCGAGAGCAACTGCAGCATAATCCGCAAAAGCTTGAACTGCTTTCTTTTCGTCCGGATCAAAATTATTATCACGCTGTCTTGCCGCAAAAAGATAACCGTTAACAATACCATGAACTTTCAAAGGCGCAATTGCTATTGATTTGAAATTCTGCTCATGATTTTTTACTGTATGATTTACAATATCATATTGAACAATTTCAATTGTATCGTAATCTTTTTCACCGGAACCAAATAGCTGATTTGTAATTCTGTCGGCATCAACAAACCCGATATTACGAACCGAACCGAGTTCAATATTATTATCTTTCTTAGTGACTAACCAGGCAGAATCTGCGTTGCAGACGCGTGTGGTAATAGTTGTAATCGTTTCTGCTAATTCCTTAAAATCAAAAACTTGAGTGACAAGTTTTGTAAGATCCATCATGGAAGAAACTTCATCGGCTTTACGGTCAAATGCTTCGGCTGTAGGCAAATGAAATAGAGTTGTAAAAAATATTACTCCAAAATTTATTATTCCGTAAATCATTACTAGACTTATAAAAGTATGAAGACCCGGCGAAAAAGCAAAAAGAATTTCGCGCATAATGTTGCTCTCCATTACAATAGCATAGTCCATTCCGAATAAAATTGAAAGAACAACTGAAATTATTAATAAATAATATTTTTGCTTTTTTGTTAGAAACGCAATCCACGAAACACGTAAAGAGTTTAAAAATATCAATACAATTGTTACCACATAAAATGAATCTTTGGGATAATCAAAAGTAGGGTCGAACTTTAGAAACAAGTTTGAGATAAAACTTAGACCAAAGAATGCAAGCATTGTATTGAAGTATGTGCTCGGATCTTTCTTTTGACGTAGGAAAGATAATTCGCGGAATGTTGAAAAAATATAAACGGTTGCACCAATAAAAACAAAATTTAGAAGCACCGAGAAAAGCGAATTGAAAAAACCAAATCCATTACCACTGGTTTGAGAACCCAACAGAGCTTTAACAATTGAGATAATGAAAAAGATTAAAGCGGCTAATATTCCGGCATTCAGGACTAATGATAGCGGTGAATCTACCTTTGAATTGAGAAAATCGGATGCATAATTAAAAGAGAGATAAACTGTGACAAAGACAAGAATTTCATTTCCAATGAAGAGTAATAGCGAATCGTGCTGTGGAAAAATAAGATTTAACAAAAAAAGTAGAATGAATACAATAATTGCGTTTTCAAGTCCTCGCGAGCGCGTTAATATTTTAATTCTACTTTGCATTTTCTTCAATAATTCTCTCTTATAAGGGAAAATATGTGTGGCACGAGTATATGAAGTTGAATATTGGTCATGAATACTAATGTGTTTTTAGAGAATCTACTCTGGTTTTGTGATTCGTTTTTCTTATGCTTTTAGTCGCCTTCATAATTTCTTCTTGAATCTTTTTATTTAATGAATCGTTCATGCCGGGTTTAGATTTTTTCGATAATGAGTCCATCTTAGCTCCAAACTTTTCCCAATCTTGTATTTGAGCTTTCGAGAGCATTTCCATTGTGCTATTTACAATTTCGTAAGGATTAATAATCATTTCCGGCGGATTAGGAATTTTCCCATCTTTCAAATTATGCCCGCTCCGTTTTCCATTTCCAAAATAAACAGAAATTTTTTTCATTTTCCTTGCAGCATCATTCAATTTAATTCTTAAACTGTCGTGAATTGCTTTAGTAATATTCATGGTTTCAATAGGGACAATAACTTTTAAGGAATTCGAATCAATATTAAACGAAAAATCGTTTGTAGTTTCTACATTTCTTCCTTTCGGCTCCGGATGTGTTCCCTCGTATTGTATATCTAAATTTGGTATTGGCGGTGCAACTGTGTAATTGCTTTTTTCAAGATCGCTCAAATGCCGATTGAATTTTTCTTGGTCCCATTTGAAATAAGTTTTAGCAACTGTATCGGGAGTAATTAAGTAATATTCATTTTGGGGAATCTCTTTTGCAGACGTAATTAGATCGGCAAATTTTTTCTTATCACTAAGATTAAAATGTTCTGTAAAAAGTTCTTTGGATTTCGATTGGTTGACTTTTTGTGCAAATGAAATTAGATCGGCAAGTACCGCCTGCTGGATATCTGCGATCTTCGGATTTACAGCATAAGTATTTTTTTCGTTAACCAATACTGAAGAGTAAATTTCTTTTTTATACGAATTAAGGATCGAATCAGCTTTTTCTTTTTGACTTTCGTTCATCCCCATATACTTTACAAAAGTTTCGTAGTTTTTAGTAGAGGAATTGTAATCTGCCGGCTTAATAACAAAAGTATTATTGCCGGGCTGATCTTCGGAAATTACAAGGACTTTATTTTTCCCTTTATCCAGCGGCAAGCTATTGTATAACGCAAAATTGAATATATCTTCTTCGGAAATGTTAGTCTGCGATAATAGCGGTTTTAGATTTTCCGCATAAAAGGAAAGCAGATTATCTTTTACATCCGCAATTGACCTACTAATTTCTTGTTTTTTGTGTTTGAAAAAGAACATAAGTGCAATTGAGAGAGCTATCAGAAAAATAAAGGGAAAATATTTTTTGACCTTAACAAAGCCAAGAAAATTATTTTTCGATTGTTTTGACATTTTAATATGCTCTTAACTCTTTTTGATATGGTTCAAGAATTATTTTTAGACTTTCACGTGCCCGGAAAATTCTTGATTTTATAGTACCGACCTCAATACCTAACTTATCGGCAATCTCTTTATAACTCAATCCGTCAATATCTCTCAACACAAGCGGTATTTTAAGTTTTTCGGGTAATTTTTCAATCGAGCTTCTAACTAACTGCGGAATATCTACATCTTCAGAAAATGGTCCTATCCCATATTCGCTGTCTGACTCTTTAATGGGAACAAAAATACTACGCACTCTTTTCTTCCTTAAATAATCCCTGCACTTGTTAACAGTAATTCTATATAGCCATGTTGTAAACTTAGATTCGAAACGAAACTCATTGAGTTTGTGATAAACGCTTATAAAAACGTCTTGAGAAATATCATCAACAAACTCTGTATCTCCTAAAGTAAGAAAGACTAAATTTCTTACTTTTTCTTTATGCTTAAGTACAAGAATTTTAAATGTAGATTCCTCACCATTTATAAACGACCGGATAAGAGTAAAATCTTCGTCTCTTTCCCCTTTCGATTCACTAAAATCAAATTGGTCTGGTTCTTTTCCTATTTCCATGCTTTTAGACGGGAATTATAGTTTATTGTTCCTCAAAAACTAATTATTTATAAAAGATAAGATTCAGCAATAATGAGACTCAAAATAACTTTCTTTTTACTTTTCTATTCAATAATTTAGCTGCCAATATAAATATTTATGAATAATTATACCCATTCATCATTCTTTATTTTCAGACAGAATTGATTAATATAAAATTGGTAAATAAAATAAATTAACCTTGAGGAGAAAACATGAAGGTCAAACAAGTCGAAAAATACGGAGCAGTAATTGTAGAGTTAAAAGGAAACGTAATGGGTGGACCTGAAGCCCAAGAGTTTAGCGATATTCTACATAAATTACTCGATGAACAAAAAAAGAATGTTATAATTGATTTATCCGAGACAAAATTTATGAATAGTTCCGGACTTGGAATGTTGATTAGTGGCTATACTACTGTAAAGAATGGCGGCGGTGTTATGAAACTTGCTAACGCTACAGAAAAAATTGAAAGCCTTCTTGTCATCACAAAACTTATTACAATATTCGAACATTATACTTCTGTTGACGAAGCTGTTGAAAGTTTCAAATAATTATAGATTTAGCTATACCTCCGGCAAAATTTTGCCGGAGTTTTTTCTACCCACCATAATTAGATCCGAGGCATAAATGAGTGTAACTGTAATTGTCGGCAGCCAATGGGGCGATGAAGGCAAAGGAAAAATCGTTGACATTTTAAGTGAACGGTATGATCTTGTTGTACGTTATCAAGGCGGTGCTAACGCCGGACATACGGTTGAAATAGGCGATAAAAAATTTATTCTTCATCTTATACCTTCAGGAATTCTTAGAGAAAATGTTCTCTGTGTAATTGGCAACGGTGTTGTGATTGATCCTAAAGCCCTTCTTGATGAAATTTCTTTATTAGAAGGAATGGGTATAAACATTAAGGGAA
Organism: Bacteroidota bacterium; assembly: GCA_021824635.1. Lineage (GTDB taxonomy): Bacteria > Bacteroidota > Ignavibacteria > Ignavibacteriales > Melioribacteraceae > Fen-1258. The sequence goes on from JAKAKD010000030.1 coordinate 73,951, forward strand.
GACTCTTTATAAGTCATAATGCGCATTTAATTATGCCTTACCATAAACTTTTAGATTCTCTTAATGAGAGCGGATCTTCAAAAATTGGAACAACCGGACGCGGAATTGGACCATGTTATATTGATAAATATGCACGAAAGGGAATTAAAATTGTAGACCTTCTGGATAAGAAAGTTCTTGAAGAAAAAATTAAACAGAATATTGCAGAAAATAATAACCTGCTGAAAAAGGTCTATAATGAAAAAGAGTTGGACGTAAATCAAATAATCAAAGAATATTTGGAGTTCGACGATGCAATAGATCAATACATTACAGATGTTCCATTATATCTTAACTCTGCTATGGAAGAAGGAAAATCAATATTATTGGAAGGCGCTCAGGGCGCATTGCTCGATGTTGATTTTGGCACTTATCCTTACGTTACTTCATCAAGCCCAACTTCGGGCGGGGCGTGCACCGGTTCCGGTATTCCGCCGACAAAAATTTCTTCGGTAATCGGAATTGTGAAAGCATATACTACACGTGTAGGGTTAGGTCCATTTCCAACTGAACTTTTAGACGATGATGGTGAACAATTAAGAAAAATTGGTGCCGAATTTGGCGCAACAACAGGCAGACCAAGAAGATGCGGGTGGTTTGATGCTTTCTTGCTCAACTATTCCAAAATGATTAATGGAATTGAAAGAGTTGCTATTACAAAGCTGGATGTGCTAAGCCATTTCGATAATATTAAAGTCTGTGTTGGTTATGAAATTAACGGCAAGAGATTAAAATCTTTTCCAACTAATGAAAACCAGATGATGCAAGTTACTCCTATCTATGAATCACTCCCGGGCTGGAAATCCGAACTTTCTAATCTTACCAGCTACGATCAATTGCCTAGCGAGGCAAAAGATTATTTGCAGTTTATTTCTCAACAAAGCGGATTTGAAATTAGTATGATTTCCGTCGGGCCAAAGAGAGATCAGACGATTGAATTATAGAAATCTTTTTACCCTTTCTTATTTTTAATTAACGAAATCAGTTTCGTAAATTTCATCAGGGTACTTTAGGGAGACTGAAATGAAAATGACCGGCGGACCTGCTTCCATGAATATTAAACTCGCACTTATAGTTATAGGTGCTGCTATTGCCTTTGGAACTCTTTACTACACACAAAATATTGTGGTCAGACTACAGGAGCGCGAGAAAGAAATTGTAAAATTGTACGCTAGCAGTTTGGAGTATATCGCCAACACCGAGTCACCAAATTCCGATCTCACATTTATATTTCAGAACATTATTCAAAGAATTGACTTCCCTCTTATTTTAACTGACGGGAATGGCAAGGTTACTACCACAGTAGCCGGAAGCGGATATAAAAACATTCCGCACAAACCAGATTTAAAAGGAATAGAACTTAAAAACTTCCTTTCAGAAAAAGTAAAACTTCTCGCTTCGGAACACGCGCCAATAGATATCAAATTTCCCGATGGGAAAGTACACCAGAAAATTTACTTCGGGGATTCGGAAATAATTACACGATTAAGATACTACCCCTATCTCCAAATAATTTTTGCACTTCTTTTTTTGATAATAGCATATTCAAGTTTCAGTTACATAAAGAGAAGCGAACAGAGTAACATTTGGGTTGGAATGTCGAAGGAAACGGCACACCAACTTGGTACGCCTATCTCCAGCTTAATGGGTTGGAATGAAATGCTAAAAATGAATTTCACAAATCAAGATAAAGTTTTGGATATTTCTGACGAAATAAACAGCGACTTAACACGGCTAAATAAAATTACAAAAAGGTTTTCCAAAATTGGTTCTAAGCCAGAACTTCACGATGAATCCCCTTACATAACAATTGAACGTGTGGCAAATTATTTCCAGAGAAGGCTGCCACAGCTTGGCAAAAATGTTTTAATTAGTATTCAAGGAGATAAAGAATTAAAAGCCAAAATGAATAACGAGTTATTCGAATGGGTAATTGAAAATTTGATAAAGAACGCGCTAGACGCCATAGAAATTCAGGATGGCAAAATTAATTTTAGCATTGGAGAGAACCACGACAAAATTGAAATCGAAGTTTCCGATAATGGAAAAGGAATTGAAGCCGGCAGGAAAAAAGATATTTTTCGCCCGGGTTATAGTACAAAACGGCGCGGCTGGGGTTTAGGTTTAAGTCTTTCTAAACGAATAATCGAAGATTATCACAAAGGGAAAATTTTTGTAAAAGAATCAATAATTAATGAAGGAACGGTTTTCAAAATCATCCTCAATGAATCAGAAAAAATTACATGAAAGATATTCCCTTTTTTACTCATTTTTCGCTCCAGCGACAAAAGTCATAAGCACTAAGACAAGCTAACAACAAAGTAACTTTCCTGTTTATCTTCTGAAAATGAACGAAAAACAAAGTTTTTGCACTCATTTCTAAATCGTAATTTTTCTGACATTCCCGCGGAGAGCAAAAATCTTCTTTGGTATAATCTTTGTTCCATAATAGCGTAACACAATAAGCACCCTCGATACATTATGTTTAACTGCTATGGTCCGCCCTCAACCATAGCAGTTTTTTTATGAACATAAATTGGGTAATTGCAACTCAACATTTCTCCTTTATTTCTTTCTGCTTACTTAAGATATCCATCCAAAATATTTTGTAAATTAAATCCAGAAAGACACAATTTTAGGATGACTTATGGATAAGAAAGAAAATAACCGCCCTTCTTGGGATGAATATTTTTTAAAAGTTGCAATGCTTGTTTCGGAACGCGCAACTTGTCCGCGTATGCATTGCGGATGCGTACTTGTAAAGGAAAAACAAATTCTTTCTACCGGATACAACGGTTCAATACCCGGCGATGGGCATTGTGAAGACGATGGATGCCTGATTGTTGATAATCATTGTGTTAGAACCATTCATGCAGAAATGAATGCAATACTTCAATGTTCATCACACGGAATTAGCACACAAGGCGCAACTGCATATATAACAACGATGCCGTGCACCAACTGTTCTAAAGCTTTGATAACCGCAGGTATTAAAGAGATTGTAATTTTTTCCGATTTTCATGATACGCTTGCGGAAAAATTTTTCAGTATAGCGAAAGTAAATATCAAAAGATTAAAAGTTCCGGGTAGAGAAATTGATTACGATTTAGGAAGCTTTACATCTGCTAAGAAGTTTCAATGAATACAACCATGGTATAAGGTATATCAAGTTAAAAAATACTATATTCAGCACCGAAAATTGAGGAAGAGCAGTTAGTTAATAATGAAGTTAACAAAAGAAAATCTTCAAAAATATATTAAGCCGGAAAATTTATTTAGCAGAGATTTAAGTTGGCTTGAGTTTAACCGCAGAGTTCTTGAAGAAGCACTTAATCCAGATCTCCCCCTATTAGAAAAAGTCAAGTTTATTTCAATCTTCTTTTCCAATCTTGATGAATTCTACATGATACGTATTGCAGGTATCAAAGAACAACTTCGCGCAAAGATAATAGATCCGTCAATAGACGGAATGACCCCGCTTGAACAATTAAGAAAACTTGAGAAAACTCTTCAGCCGATGCTGAAGCAAATTAATGATTATTGGCGCGATGAAATAATACCGCAATTAAAAGAAAATAAAGTTCACATCTGCAACTTAGAAGAATTATCTAACGAAGAGCAGGAAGCTCTAAATCAATATTTTATAAAAGAGATTTATCCTGTTCTTACACCGCTTGCATTCGACCCCGGAAGACCTTTTCCATATATATCAAATCTGAGTTTGAGTTTCGCCATTTTGGTTAAAAAACCAACAGGTGAAAAACATTTTGCCCGTGTTAAAGTACCAGGTATTCTTCCGCGTTTGCTTCGGGTTGAAACGATTGTAAAATCAAAGCCAAAGAATGGCTCTTTGAATGGTGTGTATAAATATATCTGGATTGGCGATTTAATTAAATCAAATCTGCATTTACTTTTCCCCGGACTAGAAGTAGTTGAGGCATACCGTTTTAGAATAACGCGCGATACCGATCTCGAAATTCAAGAAGATGAAGCCGACGACTTGCTTCAAATGATAGAAGAAAATATTAAACAGCGAAAATTCGGTTCTGTTGTGCGGCTGGAAGTTGAAAAACAAATGCCGGAATACATGATAGATACATTAATTGAGAATTTAGAAATTACACGCGATGATTTACATGTGATTGACGGAAATCTTGGTCTGAGCGATCTTCTGCTTCTGTATGATTTACAACTCCCGCAGCTTAAGGATAAACCGTTTCACCCTGCTGTTTCCGATATATTTGAAGAAGAAGAAAATGTATTTTCTTTGATTCGGCGAAAAGATATTCTGCTTTCTCATCCTTATGATTCTTTCTGTCCAGTAACCGAATTTATAAAACAAGCATCTTTAGATCCCGATGTTCTTGCCATTAAACAAACTCTTTATCGTGTAGGCACAAACTCACCCATTATTAAATATTTAATTGAAGCCGCAGAGCGGAAAAAACAAGTTGCAGTATTAGTTGAATTGAAAGCCCGTTTTGATGAAGAAAATAATATTTATTGGGCGCGCGAACTGGAAAAAGCAGGCGTGCATGTTGTTTACGGATTACTCGGTTTAAAAACACATGCCAAAATGACACTCGTTGTACGAAAAGAAGTTGACGGCGTTAAACGTTATGTTCATATGAGTACCGGCAATTACAACACAACAACGGCAAAAGTTTATACAGACATTGGTTTGTTCTCTTGCGATGAAGAAATTTGTTCTGATGTATCGGAGATTTTTAATTTCCTCACCGGTTATTCAGAACAAAATAACTTTAGAAAATTGTGGGTAGCTCCTGTTAACAAACGTCAAAATTTTTTAGATCTGATCCATCGGGAAATTAAAAATGTAAAGGAAGGCGGCAAAGGACGACTAATTTTCAAACTTAATTCGCTTGTAGATCCATTACTAATTGCCGCAATGTACGAAGCATCATGCCAAGGAGTTAAGATAGATTTAATTGTTCGAGGCATTTGCTGTTTGATTCCACAGACACCGGGATTGAGCGACAATATTCGTGTTATCAGTATTGTAGGAAGATTTTTGGAACACAGCCGCATCTATTATTTTTATAATAACGGGGCTGAAGAGATTTATGGAAGCAGCGCGGATTTAATGCAGCGTAATCTTGACAGAAGAGTTGAAATTACTTTCCCAATAATGGATAAAGATTTAAAAATATTTATTAAGAAAAACATACTGGATACATGCCTAAAGGATAACATTAAAGCTCGGGTTCTACTACCAACCGGCAAATATGTTTTTAATAGAAAAGTTTATACAGAGAAAAAAATAAACCAGCAGGAATGGATGATGCTTCGTTCTATTCCCGCCAACAAAAAGATTTTACCGCAGGATTTTATCGAGTAGATTTATTGTGGGATTCTAATTGAGAAACCAATACTTACCCCAAAATCCTTTGTTTTGTTCATCATTGTTGTCCCCATAGAAAAATCAACTTGAACATTCTGCTAATTAGATAATTTAGACCACAATCCAAATTATTCGATGGCGTTAATTGAGTGGTCGAAAAAACAGAATCACAAAAACTCTCCGAAAGAAATTTTTCCCCATAATCATCCGGCTATCAATCTCCAGATTTGAGTAAAAAAGAAGCAGATTATTAAACCCATAGCTATTGGCAAAAAAGTTGAAATCATTGTCCATTTTATACTTTTCGTTTCTTTATAAATTGTATAGATAGTTGTAGAACACGGGTTGTGAAGTAAACTAAACAACATCAGATTAATTCCGGTTAATACTGTCCATCCTCCAGCATGAAGAATGTTAGCCGTTGCTGCAGTAGAATCAAGTTCGAACATAACTCCGGCACCGGCACCTAAAGTCATCTTTGTACTTAATACTGTTAACATCAAGACAGTAGGAATGACAATTTCATTTGCAGGAATCGCTATTACATAAGCTAGGATAATTACTCCATTCAATCCAATAAAAAACGCAAACGGATCAACACCTCGAATAAAATATTCCGCTAAACTGATTCCCCCGATATTTACATTTGCTACCAGCCAAATTACAATTCCGGCAGGAACTGCAAATACAACAGCCCGCCACAAAACAAAAATTGTTCTGTCTATTAATGATGTATAGAGTGTCTGCAGCAGTCTTGGCGGACGGTAAGGAGGAAGTTCCAAACTGAAAGCAGATGCTTCCCCCTTTAAAACACTTTTTGAAAGACCCCATGAGACAATTAAGCTGAAAAGAACACCAAGAATTGCGATAGCAACGACCGCACCGGCTGAAGCGATTCCGGCAAGATAAGCAGGAACAGTTCCCCCTATAAATATTGTTGCAATTAATATTTGTGTTGGCCAGCGTCCATTACATAAAGAGAAATTATTTGTTATGATTGCTATAATTCTTTCGCGCGGACTATCTATAATTCTAGTTGCAATTACACCAGCGGCATTGCATCCAAAACCCATACTCATTGTTAATGCTTGTTTACCATGTGCGCCAACTCTCCTGTAAAGATTATCCATATTGAAGGCAACACGCGGCAGATATCCGAAATCTTCCAACAACGTAAACATCGGGAAAAATATTGCCATTGGCGGCAGCATAACGCTTATAACCCAGGCGGCTGCAAGATAAGCCCCGTCAATTAGTAATCCGGTTATCCAAAATGGAATCTGAATTGAATTCATAAAATTTTTCAGAAGAGGATGCAGTGTGTCAACAAGAATATATGAAATCCATGACGAGGGAATGTTAGCGCCGATAATTGTGAGCCAAAAAACCAAGGCCAATAAAAGAAACATGATGGGAAATCCCGTCCATCTTCCCGTAACAATACGGTCAATAAAACGGTCCAGATCAAACTTCGGTTTCTCTCCGATTCTTGTTACAACCTTCTCGGAAATTTCGGATGCATCTTTATAGATAGACTCAAGAATAGAATCGTGAAAATTTTCACCGACTTCCCATCTCAACTTATTTGCTGTTGATAATATTTCTTCCGTTTTATTCATCAACTTTCCTAAAGTGGGTTAAAGCAAAACTCAAATAGATTAACAATGATCAAACTTTGCTACAATATACTTTGTGTTATTTATTCGCCAAAATTTTCTACGGGTTTAAGGTTACCAATTTCACCGGTTCGAATTGCATCCATTACTTTTTGATCACCTTCAAGAAGGCGTAGAGCAATCCATCTTGTATTAGGTAAATCTGGAAAAGTCTGGGCAATTTTTTTATTCAATTGATCAACGGCATGCGATACATTTTTAATTTCACTTGAAAGACGATGCGGTTTACAGATGAACTGACCGGTTGCAACGTCATGTATCTGTTTCAATAATTCATTAATGCCAACTCCCTGCCGGGCTGCTGTAGGAACAACGGGAATACCCAACATTTTAGAAAGTAGACGATCGTCAATTTGAATTTTATGACGCGCGGCTTCATCAATCAAATTCACACACAATACAGCTCTATCTGTAATTTCAAGAACTTGAAGAACCAGATTAAGATTCCTCTCCAAACGGGTTGCATCAATAACTATAACTGTTACATCCGGCTGACCGAACAAAATAAAATCTCTGGCTATTTCTTCATCATCGCTTGTAGAAAGGAGCGAATAAGTCCCAGGCAGATCAACAATTTTAAATCGTTTCTCACCGAATTTAAATCCGCCCTCGGCACGCCCTACTGTTTTACCGGGCCAGTTGCCTGTATGTTGTTTAAGTCCTGTTAAGCTATTAAAGACTGTGCTTTTTCCGGTATTAGGATTTCCCGCGAGTGCAACGACATAATCAAACTCGGACATATCAATTCCGAGTTTAACAAGATTTGCCAGGTTGTGGGCCGGACAAGTTGCGCAATTTGCATTATCTGTGATCATTTTTTTCTAAATTTTTAATTTTAAAACCGGTCCGTTTCAAATAGTAACGCCCGCTTTATTTAATCAACTTGTTTAATATAGATAAGATCCGATTGATTTCTTCTAAGCGCTATTGTTGCACCGCGAATTTCATAACCGGTCGGATCTCCGCTTAAACTTTCCAATTGAGCTTTTACAATTGTTCCTGGAACGACACCAAAATCCAGCAGTCGTCTTCTCTGCTGTCCGCGCATCGCTTTGGAAATACCGACTATCATAGCCGATTGATCCATTTTAAGAGAAGATAAGGATTGAAATTTCTCTTTCACATGTTCTTTTTCAGAGATTGGAACAACTGTAATATTCGATGCAAGAATTGGGGCAAGCAAACATTCTTCTCCATCAGCTTCAAATCGAATTTTATTTTTTGAATTTTCTAAAAGATAAATTTGCATACCGGGATAAAGTCCCATAGCGGAAAGCTGCGCATACACTTCCTTTGGTTCGTCTTCAATATGAATAATTGCAGCAAAAATTCCATTCTCGAGATTATTGAGAGTTATTCCTTCTCTTTCAGGAATCTCACCGGTAATAGAAGGAATCGGATCACCGTGAGGATCTATTAATGGATTTCCGAGACTAGCCGCAAGCCGGTCTGCCTCTTCACGCGAAGTCTCATGTTCTCTTTGTTCGGCAACCGAATGCCAATCTTTTTCCAGAACACTTGTATTATCGGCTAAATGTCTTTCCCATAACCTGTGAATTCTAATTATTCGCAATGCATAAGATCTGCCTTCCGGTGTAAGTGAAATTTTATTTTCATGTGAAGTGATCAAATTCATAGATTCAAGACTGGAGATAACCTGGGCAGTTTTTTCTCCGCTCAAAGATAAACTACCGCTAATACTGTTAAGTGAACAATCAACACTAGTGTACTCACAATCGTAAAGATGTTTCAAAGCATCTTCAATCAACTCTCTCGATCTATCCTTTCTAATTCTCTTCCAGCGAGCGATTATACCCACTCCTGGTAGGAAGACAATAAGCAAAGCAACGATAAAAACTATTCCCGCTATCAAGGAAGTCAATGGATTCAATGTTCACTCCTTTATTCAACTTTCCGATATTAACTTACTTCATATGACATTCTATTTCAAGGAACGAATTTCACTACCGAATAATTCCCTCTTTGTTATAAAGTTTACTAAGTGAGGGAGATGAAACCTAAATTTGATAATATTTGTTCAGAAGTAGTATGACAGAAAAAATTACTATTTTTGGAACAAAAATTTTGGAGAACTAATGGCAATTACTGTTGATTCGGTAACGAATGCTCTTCGGAAGGTAAACGATCCCGATTTGCACAAAGATCTCGTTACACTTGGAATGATCAAAGATATTAAAATAGATGGTAACAACGTTGCAGTTACTGTTGAACTTACAACTCCGGCATGTCCGCTCAAAGATAAAATTGAACAGGATTGCATCAACGCAATCAAAAATGATAATCCTAATGTTGGGCTTATTGCCGTTACAATGAGTTCCAAAGTTCAGCCGAGTAAAAATCAAAGAATGAGCGAGATTTTGCCTGGAGTAAAAAATACAATTGCAGTTGCGAGCGGTAAAGGAGGAGTTGGCAAAAGCACAGTAGCTGTAAATCTTGCAGTAGCTCTTGCCCTTGATGGCGCAAAGGTTGGTTTGATTGATGCCGATATTTATGGTCCAAGCATTCCGATGATGTTGGGAATTAATGATAAGCCAAGGATCTATCAGGATACAGAAACAGCCAAGATGGTTCCTTTAGAAAACTTCGGCGTAAAAGTAATGTCTATAGGATTTTTAATTGATGACGACGCACCTGTAATCTGGCGCGGACCAATGGCAAGCGGCGCCATCAAACAATTTATGAGCGATGTACATTGGGATCAACTTGACTATTTAATTTTTGATCTACCACCAGGAACCGGTGATATTCAACTTACACTCGTTCAGACAATTCCTCTTACCGGTGCGGTCGTAGTTACAACGCCGCAGGATGTTTCAATTATTGATGTAAAGAAAGCTGTTAAGATGTTTCAACGTGTTAACGTTCCTATTCTTGGCATTGTAGAAAATATGAGCTATTTTATCGCACCGGATACTGGCAAACGATACGATATATTTGGAACAGACGGCGGTAAAAAACTTGCAGATGAATTATCTATACCATTGTTAGGTCAGTTGCCTATTAACCAAAACATTCGTGAAGGTGGAGATAAAGGTAACCCGATTGTTTTTGATAAGCCCGAATCCGAACAGGCAAAAAAGATTTTTGAGATTAGCAGAAATATGGCAGCAGAAATCAGCAAAACAAATTTTTCATCTGCAGCGCCCAAAATTGAAATTGAATTTTAAGATTTTATTTGAAGGATACTAAAATGAGCGATTTGATGAACGAAAAAATTGAAAAGGCTTTACAAACAATCAGACCCTATTTGAAAGCTGATGGCGGCGATGTAGAGCTTGTTCGAGTTACGCCGGAAGGAATTGTTGAAGTGAAACTAACCGGTGCATGCAGCGATTGCCCAATGTCTCAAATGACTTTACGAGCCGGTGTTGAGCGTGCATTGATTAGAGAAGTACCGGGAATTAGAAGAGTAGAAGCTGTCAACTGACAGCTTTTTTTAGCAATAAAAATATACAAGGAAAAAGTATGCGTAAAAAAATCATAGCCGGTAATTGGAAAATGAATAACGATATCAGTGCAACAGTCAATTTGATCTCTGAGATTAAAAAAGAATTGAGCGGAAAAAATGTTAATGCTGATGCAATTGTATGCCCTCCGTTTATTAATCTTGAAACAGCTAAAGCACTTTTGAAAGACTCACCGGTAAAACTTGGCGCACAGAATGTTTATTTTGAAGAGAGCGGCGCATTCACCGGAGAAATTTCTCCGTCAATGCTAAAAAGTGTCGGATGTGAATTTGTAATTCTCGGTCATTCCGAACGGAGAACAATATTAGGCGAGAGCGACCAGATAATCAATAAAAAAATTAAAGCATCAATTAAAAATCTCTTAAAACCAATCTTCTGTGTTGGCGAAACTTTGGAAGAAAGAGAAAAAGGTGTAACATTCAAAATAATTGAACGACAAATTAGAAATGGTCTGGAAGGAATTAGCGAAAGTGAGTTGGAAAATCTTATTGTTGCATACGAACCAGTCTGGGCAATTGGAACCGGTAAAAACGCAACGCCTCAGCAGGCTCAAGAGGTTCATCAATTCATACGTGGTTTGATAGCAAAAATCTATTCGCAAAATTTTGCAGATCAACTGGTAATTCAATACGGCGGAAGTGTCAAAGCTGATAACGCCAAAGAATTACTTTCTCAACCCGATATTGACGGCGCATTAGTCGGCGGTGCATGCCTAAAAGCAGAATCATTCGTTAAGATTATAGAAGCAGCTTAAACATAGTGTGAAATTGTAGTTTACCTTCAATATGGGCTCAAAATGAGCCCATATTTTTTGGAATTTTATTGATACCCCCCCCCTTGATTTCGTATATTTGTGCCGTTTATTGGAAAAATTTACGGCATTATGACAAAACATATTAAGTATTTTATCGTTCTATCTGCATTACTGCAAAATTTGTTATTAGCTCAAATCAAAGTTACTTCCCTTCCTCAAAACACGAACGGTATTTTTGATCCGCTCTTTTTTGATAAGAACGAGTACAGAAATGTTGAGCTTTTAAATTCCGGCTGGCAGGTTTATCGTGAAAGCGATACCGAAAAAAAGATGACTCTCTCTGTCCCCGCAATTTTTGAGGGAGAAGAATCACTTGTCTTCGAAAAGAAAATTAAATTCACAGAGCAGCAGATTCAGAACGCTCAACTTATTTTAGGATTTCTGGGATTGAACTACTCCGCCGAGATTTCTATTAACGGCTACAATATTTACAAACATTCGGGTGGTTCTTATCCGTTTGAGGTTCCGCTTCCAAAAGATATTTTAAAAGAGAATTCCACAATTACTGTAAAAGTCGGTTATAAACTTAATTCGGAAAATTCCATTCCTTCTACACAAAGATTTTTATTTTCAAGTTTGAGCGGCGGAATTTTTAGAGATGTCTACATCAAAACCGTTTCTCCTCTGTATATAAATTCCAATTCATGTACATATTCATTCGATCAGTCGTTTACAAAGGCAAATGTAAATTTTAAAATTGGAATAGATAATTCGGCATTTCAAAAAGCTTCACAAGCTTCTCAGTCAAAAGAGATAATCATCCGCGTCAACATAATTCCCAACGGTTCGGCAACCGCGCAAGCAAAAGGAGATTTTGTACAGACAATTTCATCAGAAGATAGCGAAGCGAATATCAGGCTTGAATTAATTAATCCGCAATTGTGGTCTCCGCAAACGCCAAATTTTTATCTATGCGAAATTAGTTTGATTGATAACGGACAGATTATTGATAAGACAGTCAAACAAATTTCTTTCTACCAAATCGAAAAAGATGAAAACAACTTACTCTTGAACGGAACTCCTTTTGTTCTTCAAGGAACTACTTATCTCCTCGATGAATCTTCTCTTCGGAAAATGAATTCATACGACAAGATCAAAGATGATTTAACTCTCATCAAAAATACCGGATTTAATTCTGTTAGATTTTCAAAAAGTTACCCAAATCCATATGCAATAAAACTTTGCCAGGAACTCGGCATGTTTGCTTTGATAGAGTTACCGCTGAATTCTGTCCCTGAAGACATTTTAGAACAAAACGATTTTCAACTTCACGCTGCTCAACTTTTGAAATCTGTTGTCTCAAATTATAGTGAATACGGGAACACAATTATAATTGGCGCCGGTTCTTCTTTTCTGCCTAATTCCGAAATAACACAAAATTTCCTTTCGCGCTTGGGCGGTTCAATAAAGGGAAAGGGATTTTATAGTTATGCTTCCTTCTTTGGTGTACAAACAACAGCAATCAACGATATAGATTTTTACGGTGTTGAATTATATTCGCCGCTAATAGCAAATGTTAAAGAAGATTTTCAAAAAGGAATAGATGCTCTCGGAAAGAATTCAATATTCGTAAGCGAAGTAACATATCCCAATTATAAAGGCAATCAGAGCGGTTATTTAACAAAATTTTCATCTGACGCTCAAGCAAAATATTTTGGTGAGTTAATTGATCTTACAAGGGAATTAAAAATTTCCGGATTCTTTATTAATTCACTTTTTGATTATAAAGGAGAGTATGCTTCACTATACGGCAGTTATTCCGAGAACGGATATTATAAGTTTGGCATTCTTGATTACGCGCGCAACTTGAACAGTATCGGCTACAAAGTTATTGCCGCCAAGCTGGGCAACGATGCAAAAGTTACTATTCCAATCGGAACACGTAAAGATGATAATCCGATTATTTTCATATTCCTAGCGCTGTTCCTTTTTATTGTAATGGCAGTTTTGATCAACACAAAGAAAAAATTCAGAGAAGATTGTACAAGAGCATTGTTAAGACCGTATAATTTCTTTGCTGATGTCCGCGACCACAGAATCATGTCCGGCGTACACACGGCAATTTTGTTGTTGATTCAAGCAGGCTCGGCCTCCCTTTTGTTTACAATACTGCTTTATTATTACCGCACAAATATTTTATTGGAAAAATTCGTAATCGCCATTGGTCATCACAGTTTATTAAAACTTGTCAGCTACTTAGCTTGGAATTTACAAAGCAGCTTTGTGTTTCTTTTTATCGTATTCATTTTAAAATTTGTTCTAATTGCGACTGTTATTAAGGTCGCTTCGTTCTTCATTAAAACGCGAGTTGAATTCACAAGCATTTTATATACAGTTGTTTGGTCATTCTTACCCTTAATTCTATTGCTTCCGGTTGAATTAGTCCTTTTCAAACTTTTGTCTACCGGTGCATATGAAACTGCGATTCTAATATTTTTGGCTTTATATATTTTGTGGATTCTTCAAAGAATCTTCAAAGGTATCTACGTTGTTTTTGATGTTAGACCGTTAATGGTTTATTTATATAGTTTGGCAGTAATTGTTCTTATCGTTGGCGGAGTTTTGTTGAAATATCAAATCTCAAGTTCAACGTATTATTACATAGTCAATTCTATCAAGCAATACAATTCAATGATTTTTTAGAGGCGCTAATTGTTTTTATCCAAGTTAGAGATATTCGGTTTCAAGTCTTTTGCCAACAAGACAAACATAAATTTCAATCGCGGTATTACCGGCATTGTAGGTCCTAACGGATGCGGCAAGACAAATATTGTTGATGCAATCCGCTGGGTATTGGGTGAACAGAAAACTACAACCCTGCGAAGCGATAAGATGGAAAACGTGATCTTCAACGGCACACGCGATAAAAAGCCAATGGGAATGTCCGAAGTTTCTCTTACGCTGGTTAACGATAAAGGCGTTCTTCCTACTGAATATTCCGAAGTTACAATCACACGAAGAATTTTTCGTTCGGGTGAAAGCGAATATCTTCTAAACAAAAATCTTTGCCGGCTCAAAGATATTACAAACCTTTTCATGGATACCGGAATTGGTACAAACGCGTACTCCGTTATCGAATTGAAAATGATTGAAACAATTTTGAGCAGCAAGACAGAAGAACGGAGAAAGATGTTTGAAGAAGCAGCCGGAGTTAATAAATATAAATTACGCCGCCGTCTCTCTCTAAAAAAATTGGAAGATGTTAAATCAGATCTTACGCGTGTAAACGATATTGTTTCCGAAGTTGAGAAATCGGTCCGTTCACTTGAACGGCAGGCAAAACGCGCAGATCAATACACACAAATTCAATCTGTGCTGCGCGATAAAGAAATTGATCTTGCCGAACGCGAGTATTCTCATCTAAGCATTAAAAGACAAAATCTTTTAGCCGATATTACCGAGTTCACTAACAAAAAAGATACAATTGATATAGACATTCGAAAAATTGAGAATGAGCTTATCCGCTATAGAAATGAAATAAACGAAATTGATGCCCTCTTACAAGACAAACGCGATGATATTGCGCTGAATACAGACCAGCTTCATTCCACACAAAAAAATATTTCGGTTTCTGAAGAGCGTCTTAAATCTCTTCTTAGCAATCATGAAAGATTGCAGAAAGAAATTTTAGAACTTCAGCATCAATTGAATGAAACGATAGATCACATAGAGCAAAGTAACGATGATTTACTATCGCTCTCGCAAAAACTTGACGAGAAGAGTTCAGAAATTTCTCAAAGCGAACAAATTGTTATTGATCGGCGCGATGCTCTGGAGAAAAAGAGGAACGAATTAAAACAGCTTAATGAAGAAAAGTTTTCATTGTTGAGAGAAATTTCGGAGAAAGAGAACAACGCTTCAAATATTAGAAAAGAGTTAACAACTCATAATTCCAATATTGATAAACTCAACCAGAAGATTCAGAACATAACAAACAAGATTGCAAAAACAGTCGGGTTCATTGAAGAGTTAAACGTAGAAAAAAGCAGCGCCGAACAAAAACTTAAAGATGCCGGTTTGATGATTGCTCTACGTGAAAAAGAGAAAGAAGATTTAGAACAAGAACTTAACACACTCAAACAAAAAGAAGTTGAAGAAAAGACTCTTTTTGCCGGACTGAAAGAAAAAATTGAATTTTTGCAAACATTGATCTCTAATCTCGAAGGCATTTCCAAAGGCGCTAAAGTTCTTATTGAGAATAATGAATGGACTGCAAAGAATAAAAATATTTTTGCCGATATTGGGAATGCGCAAGAGAAATACAGATTTGCTTTAGAGGCAGCTCTCAAATCGGTTTTGAATAATCTTCTTATCGAGAGCACAGACGATCTTCAAAGCGCAATTGAGTATCTGAGAAAAAACGATCTTGGTAAAGCAAGTTTTTATTTATTGCGGTCAAACGAACAGTTAAAAAAATCGTTTATAGAAAATTTGGCGGACTTCAGTCAAAAGAGAAAAGCAAAAAAACTTGCCAAAGAAGAAACATTTATTGGGTGGGCAAAAGATTTTGTTGAAACAGAAAAGAACTGGCAGCCGTTTTTTGAACAAGCTCTCTTTAATTATGCAGTTACTGCAGATCTAAAATCCGCAATCTATCTGAACAAAAAATATCCGGGATTCAATTTTGCGACTTTAGACGGCGATTTTGTTCAGAGCAGCGGAATTGTTGAAGCCGGGTCTCTTCCTAAGCAGGACGAAACTTTGTTCGGCAGACGCCAGCTTCTCGAAAATCTAAAAAAAGAATTTCCTAAACACGAAACCAGCTTAGCAAAACTCAAAGCTCTTATCGCAGATACTGAAGGTAAAATATCGAGAATTGATTTAAAGAATTTGACCGACAGCGAGAAATTAATAGCCAATGATGTTGCAAATATAGAAAAACAAATTTCTCAGCTTGAATTTGAGAAGAGCAAAGCAAACGAAGAAATTGAAAATTCTCAAAAAGAAATCCGCGAGCTTGCAGAAAAAGCAAATTTGCTGGATAATCAAATCATCACATTCGATAAAGAAATTGAATCGCTCAACGAAAAGAAAAATGTCTTTGATGAAAATATCTCCTCAAATGAAACTGAACTTGACGCGTTCGAAGATGAATTCAATTCATTTGTAGACGCACAGAACCAGCGCAAACTTGAACTCGAACGCTTAAAAGGACAAATTGAAAACACACGAAGTTCTATAACGCGGTCTCAATCGAATCAGACACAAATTTCTAAAGGGATTGAGAAACGTCAGGAAGATTTGCGTTCAAACGAAAGAGAAACAGATACACTCAAAGAAAAGATAGTTCAAGTAACAGATGACTTGGAAAAGATTAATGCTCTACGCCAAACATTGCTCAATGAAGAAAAAGAGATTAGCGACAAATTGAAAGCAATTAAAGACGAAGCTGCAAAATATGAGAACGAACTTAATCAATTGCGCAACGAACGCCAGGAAGTATCCGATAAAGCTTACTCATTTGAAATAAAAGAAAATGAAATCACTATTCGCACTGAAAATTTGATTGAACATATTAAAGAGAATTATTCACTCGAGTTGACCTTAAAACAATTCGATGATTTAGATTCTTTTGATTTCGCCTCAACAAACGCGGAAGTCCAATCACTAAAAGAAAAAATTAAAAATATTGGACCGGTGAACCTTCTTGCTTATTCCGAGTATGAAGAAGAGAAGAAACGGCTGGACTTTTTACACAAGCAGCGAGACGATTTAACCGATTCGGAAAAAGATTTGATAAAGACAATTAACGAGATCAACGAAACAGCACAACAGCTATTCCTTGATACGTTTGAACAAATCCGCCAGAACTTTACTCAAATATTTCAAACGCTTTTCAATCCCGGTGATGAAGCAGATCTAATTCTTGAAGAAGGGATGGATCTGCTCGAAGGTAAAATTGAAATTTTAGCGAAGCCGAAAGGCAAACGCCCGACTTCAATTGAACTTCTTTCGGGAGGAGAAAAAACTTTAACAGCTACGGCGCTTCTTTTTGCCATCTATCTTGTTAAACCAAGTCCCTTCTGTATTCTTGATGAAGTTGATGCGCCGCTTGATGACGCAAATATCGACCGCTTCACCAAACTAATCAAAGAGTTCAGCGTAAAGACTCAATTTATTATTGTAACACATAACAAACGAACGATGGAAGCTTCCGAAACAATGTACGGCGTAACAATTCAGGAAGAAGGAATTTCTAAATTGGTAGGCGTTCGTTTTGAAGAAATACCATCAACTTATGAACCTCAATAACAAATCATATAAAATATTTGTTGATTTCGACGGAACAATTACTCAAACCGATGTTGGCGAGGCAATGTTTTTAAGATTTGGTGACGTTGCAAAATCCAAAGCCTGGGTTGATGATTGGATGGATCAAAAAATTAGTTCTACCGAGTTGTGGAGATTACTCTGCAGTCAGGTAAATAATTTTGATGAAAAAGAATTTGATTCTTTTTTAGATGAGATACGAATTGATCCGGCATTTAAAAAATTTGTTGATTACTGCAGCACAGAAGGATTTGAATTACGAGTTCTGAGCGATGGTTTTGATTTCTACATACAAAAAGTTTTAGAACGAGAAGGATTGTCCCATCTCGAAGTTTATTCGAATAAACTCACCTTCGATCATGAGAAAAAATTAATTCCTTTATTCCCTTTTACTGATGAAGAATGTACTCAGTGCGGAAACTGTAAACGGAATCATCTTCTAAATTTTAGCAGCGATGAAGATTACACTTTCTATATCGGCGACGGTAATACGGATATTTGTCCGGTGCAATTTAGCGATTTCATATTCGCAAAAAATTCATTACTGCGATATTGCGAAATAAATAGAATCACATATTTCCCGTATTCAACTTTCGATGATGTGATGAAAAAAATTGATGAGTTAAAAGAAAAGAAACGTCTTAAGAAAAGACATCAAGCGGAACTCAAACGAAGAGAAGTTTTTATTCAAGGATAGTTTAATGAAAAATTTTGCTGAAAAGATTTTCAAGTACAGAAGCTACACACCAATTCCCTTTTTAATTCTGATGGTAGCTTTTCAAAACGCCAGCATAATAAGTATTGGTATTGGCTTTGCCATTGCGCTGCTCGGAGAGTTTTTTCGTTTGTGGGGTGTTAGTTACGCCGGAAGTGAAACACGCACAACAAATGGAGTCGGCGGTACTTTTCTTGTAGTCTCCGGCGCTTTCGCTTACCTCCGTAATCCGCTCTACCTTGGCAATATGCTGATGTATCTCGGAATTGGTATAATGTCAATGGCGCTCTTTCCTTATCTGCAAATTACAGCGCTCCTATTTTTCTTTTGGCAATACACGGTAATAATTAAAGAAGAAGAAGGTTTTCTGCGGACGAAGTACGGCAAAAGTTATGAAGATTATTGCGCGACAGTTCCAAAATTAATTCCGACTTTCAAGAAGTATAAAAATCCGGGGTTACAACAACCGGAATATCAATTAAAGAAAGGTCTTCGTTCGGAAAGAAGAACATTACAGGCGTTTTCTTTGATTGTTTTAATAATAATAATTCGTTACGTGTTGAGTCTGAATTGAGCAAAAAATTAATGATAGTTGCCGGCGAAGCGTCTGGCGATCTTCACGGCGCAAGTTTAATAACCGAATTAAAGCGGCTCGATTCTTCCATAGAAATTTTTGGAATTGGCGGCGATAAAATGATTGCCGCCGGAATGAAATCCCAATTCCATATCAAGCAGATGGCGTTTCTGGGGTTCATTGAAGTGCTGAAACATCTTCCGTTCATCAGCAAAGTCAGAAAAGCGCTTCTTCAAAAAATTTCCGATGAAAAGATTGAAACAGTTGTGTTGATTGATTATCCGGGTTTCAATTTGAACCTTGCGAAGAAATTACATGAACTCGGAAAGCAAGTTATCTATTATATATCTCCTCAAGTTTGGGCTTGGGGAAAAGGCAGAATTGATAAGATTAGAGAAGTAGTCAACAAAATGATTGTGGTTTTTCCTTTTGAAGAAAAAATGTACAAAAGTTATAATGTTGATGTAGCATATGTCGGGCATCCTTTGATCGAACACGTTGAAAATTATCCTTATATCTCAAAAGAGGAACTTTATTCCAAACTAGGTTTAAAAGGTGATAAAGAAATTTTACTGCTCTTGCCCGGAAGCCGTAAACATGAAATCGGAAAAATATTTCCAGAATGTATTACTGCTGCGGAAAAACTTTCTAAAGAATTTAATTTGCAAACAGTGGTTGCATGCGCAGAAAATATAGACGAGAGCTTCTTTACCGGACTTACAGCCGTTAAAGATTTCAAATTAGTGAAAGGATATACTTACGATCTTCTGAAACATTCACATTTCGGAATTATTAAATCCGGCACATCAACTCTTGAAGCCGGATTGTTTGAGCTTCCTTTTATAGTTGTTTATTCAACAAATTATTTTACTTATGGACTCGGCCGTATTCTTGTTCAGATCAAAAACATTGCTATGGCAAATATTATTCTTGAAGAAAATGTAATTGATGAATTGATTCAATATGACGTAAACGCGGAAAACATTTACTCAAAGAGTGCCGCGATACTAAATAGTAATGAAAGATATAACTCTATAAAACAGAAACTTGGTTTAATTAAAGAAAAACTTGGCGGAACAGGAGCTTCCCGTAAAACTGCCGAGTTAATTTATAAGCGGTTAAATGAAGCTTAGTAATTTTCAAAGAAATGTTCTTCGATATATTGGAATCCGGTTTGCAAGCGCCGCTATACGGCTGCTTCTAAAAACTCTTCGGATTAAAACCGTTAACGGTGAATCACTTTATAAATTACAAAACGAAAAGAAAAATTTTGTAACCGCTTTCTGGCATGGTTCAATGATGATTGGCTGGTTCATTCACCGGAACGATAATGCCGCGGCGCTTGTTAGTCAAAGTAAAGACGGAGATGTTCTTGCGAGCATACTTGAAAAATGGAACTATCACGTTGTACGCGGCTCAAGTTCAACCGGCGGAAGTGACGCGTTAACAATTATGATTTTGCTTATACGCGAAGGTTATTCGCTGGCAATTACTCCGGATGGACCGCGCGGACCAATTTATAATATGAAAGCCGGTGCCGTGATAACTGCAAAAAAATCTAATGCGCCTTTGTTCTTGATTGGAATTGGAATAAAGAAAAAAATTGTTCTAAAAAGCTGGGACCGCTTTGAAGTACCGATACCCTTTAGCAAAGTTGTTGCGGTTTATTCAGACCCGGTCTTTATTGATCAGAATTTGAGTTACGAAGAAACAAATCAAAAAATTATTGAGTGCGAAGAGTTATTAAATAAATTACACAAGGATGCTCTAAGTCTGTGTTAGATTTCATAAGAATAATATTATCACCGTTTGTTATTGTCTACTCGTTAATAACAAAAATTAGAAACGTGTTCTTTGATAAAAATATTTTTCCCGCAGCTAAGGTTGATGCAAAAATAATTTCTGTAGGAAATTTAACTGTTGGCGGTTCGGGAAAAACTCCCGCCACAATGATGATTGCAAAAAAGCTGAAAGAAAAGAATAGAAAAGTTGGACTTCTGAGCCGTGGGTATGGAAGAAGTTCAATTGGTTACGTTTATGTGAGCGATGGCAATAGTATCAACACATCTGTTGATAAATGCGGCGATGAAATGTATTTCATGTCGGAAGAATTAAAAGTACCCGCAGCTGTTGCCGAACATCGTGTTGACGGCGCTAAACAGTTCATAAAAGATTCGAACGTTGATACCATCATTCTCGATGATGCATTTCAGCATAGATGGATTTACCGCAATGTTGATGTTGTAATTATTGATCAGAGATTTTTAGATAAAGATGGACAAATTGAGCAATATTTGCTTCCACTTGGTTCAATGCGCGAACCGTTTGAATCATTGAAACGTTCGGATATTATAATTATCAATAGAAAATTTTCAGGTATTAATAAGATTCCGGAAAAGTTAGAAAGGTATTTTGAAGGGAAAAAAGTTTTCACCGGTTATTATGAAGCAGTTGGTTTTTACGATGTGAAAAATCATCATTTTTTTAAGATGAACGAATTTCAAGGACAAAAAAGTTTAGTGGTTTGCGGAATTGCCCGCCCCTATTCTTTTTTGAACGCACTTGAAAAAAATAAAATTGATATCACCAACAAAATGATTTTTGACGACCATAAAAATTACTCTCTTAAAGAAGTGCATGACATCCGGAAGAAATTTTACGATACAAATTCTTATTCGGTACTTACTACACAGAAAGATGCGGTAAAATTCATCAAGTACTCGAAAGAACTTGACGACATAGATATTTTCTATTTGAAGATAGAGCTTAAACTGGACGAACAAAACAAATTTGACGAACTAATTATAAAATCAATTAACTAATAAAAAAATAAAGACAAACATTTATCGGAGGATATGTTAAATGGCTAAAGCAACACAAAAGTATGTGTACTATTTCGGCGGCAAACGTGCTGAAGGACAGGCAACAATGAAAGAATTGCTCGGTGGTAAAGGCGCTAACCTTGCCGAGATGGTCAATATTGGATTACCGGTTCCTGCCGGTTTCACAATTACAACCGAAGTATGTACAGCTTATTACAAAAACAACAGAAAGTATCCAAAAGAACTTGAGAAACAAGTTAAAGATGCTCTTGCAAAGACAGAAAAAGAAATGGGCGCAAAGTTTGGAGATAAAGTTAATCCACTTCTCGTTTCAGTTCGTTCCGGTGCTCGCGCTTCAATGCCCGGTATGATGGAGACAATTCTCAATGTCGGTTTAAACAATCAAACGCGTGAGGCATTAATTGCAAAGACAGGAAATCCCCGCTTTGTTTACGATTCACACCGCCGCTTGATTCAAATGTATTCCGATGTTGTAATGGAAAAAGCTGCCGGTATTGAACCGGAAGAAGGCAAAGGAGTCCGCCAGCAATTAGAAAAAGAACTTCATAACATGAAAGAAGCCCGCGGTGCTAAAAGTGATACGGATTTGAGCGCCGATGATTTAAAAGAACTGATCGAAATCTATAAAGCAAAAGTTCAGGAAGTTCTTGGCAAACCATTTCCGGAAAATCCAATGGATCAACTTTGGGGTGCGGTTTCTGCAGTATTTCAAAGCTGGATGGGAAAACGCGCAATCTCTTACAGAAGAATTGAGAGCATTCCCGATGAATGGGGCACTGCTGTAAATGTTCAATCAATGGTATTTGGAAATATGGGAGACACATCTGCAACCGGTGTTGCGTTTACACGTAACCCTGCAACCGGAGAAAATTATTTTTACGGTGAATGGCTACCGAACGCACAAGGCGAAGACGTAGTTGCCGGTATTAGAACTCCAAATCCAATTAATGAAATTGGAAAGAGCGAGCATACAGCTCATCTCCCTTCACTTGAAACAGGAATGGTTCCGGCTTATAAACAATTACATGCAATTCAACGCTCTCTTGAAAAACATTATCACGATATGCTTGATATTGAATTTACAATTCAAGAAGGCAGACTCTATATGCTTCAGTGCCGTGTAGGAAAAAGAAACGGACCTGCTGCTGTAAAGATGGCTGTTGATATGTATAAAGAAAAATTAATTACAAAAGAAGAAGCAGTAATGCGTGTTCTACCTTCTCAGCTTGATGAACTTCTTCATCCTATCATAGATCCAAAAGCAGAACTTACTTCAACCGTTATTGTAAAAGGATTACCGGCAGGTCCTGGTGCCGCATCCGGTCAGGTTGTATTCTCTTCTGTTGATGCGGTTGCATGGGCAAAAGAAGGTAAAAAAGTTATTCTGGTTAGAGAAGAAACAAATCCGGAAGACATCGAAGGAATGCGTGCAGCTCAAGCAATTTTAACTGGCCGTGGCGGTATGACATCTCACGCTGCGCTTGTTGCTCGCGGCTGGGGCAAATGCTGTATTGTTGGCGCCGGTTCCGTAAAAATAAATTATGAAGAAAAATATTTTACTGTGGGCAATGTAACGGTTCGCGAAGGTGAATATCTTACATTAAACGGTTCTAAAGGAAATGTTTATCTTGGTGAAATGCCGATGATCAAAGCTGCCGAAGAAAATCCGGACTTTCAGGCATTTATGAATATTTGCGACGCGGTAAGAAAATTGAAAGTTAGAACAAATGCAGATACGCCGGAAGATGCGGCACGGGCACGTGCATTTGGCGCAGAAGGAATTGGTTTGTTCAGAACCGAGCATATGTTCTATGGAAAAAATTCTGAAGAACCGTTGTTCAAGCTGCGCAAGATGATTCACTCTAACACAGAAGCTGAAAGAAGAAGTGCATTAGATGAGCTCTTCCCATATGTTAAGCATGATGTAAAAGGAACTCTTGAAGCAATGGACGGATTTCCGGTAACATTCAGAACACTCGATCCACCGCTTCACGAATTTGTACCAACAAGACAGGATGAAAGAGAAAAGCTCGCTTCAAGTTTGGGAATCTCTCTTGATGAATTAAATAAACGCGCCGATGCTTTGCATGAAAACAATCCGATGATGGGACACCGTGGTGTTCGTCTTGGAATTACTTATCCTGAAATTACAGAAATGCAAGTACGCGCAATCTTCGAAGCAACAGCAGAATTATTAGCAGAAGGAAAGAAACCTTTCCCGGAAATTATGATTCCTGTTACCTGTCATGTTAATGAAATCAAACATCAATACGTTATAGTAAATAAAATGCATGATGAAGTTTGTGCAAAATTCGGATTGAAGAAGATTGCTCATTTAATAGGAACGATGATTGAAATTCCGCGTGCATGTTTGACAGCAGATAAAATTGCAGAGGTTGCTCAGTTCTTCTCATTCGGAACAAATGATTTAACACAAATGGGCTTTGGATTTTCACGCGATGATATCGGAGGATTCTTACCGGAATATCTTGATAAGAAAATTCTTCCGGTTGATCCGTTCCAAACAATTGATCAGGAAGCAATTGGCAAGTTAATGAAGATGGCTGTTGAAGGTGGGCGCTCAACAAGACCTGATCTTAAAATTGGTATTTGCGGAGAACATGGCGGCGAACCGAAGTCAGTTGAATTCTGCCATAAGATTGGATTGAACTATGTAAGTTGTTCACCGTTCCGCGTTCCAATTGCACGTCTTGCTGCTGCTCATGCTGTTGTTAAAGAGATGCAATCTGTAAAGCCGGCGGTAAAAAAAGCCGTTAAAAAAACAGCAAAGAAATCAAATAAGAAAGTATCAAAAAAGAAGTAAAATAATTCTGAGGAGCGGGGAAGAATCTCTTTATTAATTGAGATTCTTCACTCAGCTCAGAATTTAAAAAGAGGAGAATAAATGAAGTTATCAGAGTTCCAATACACTTTGCCTAAAACGTCTATAGCAAAAAATCCGGTTTCACCGCGCGATAAAGCAAAATTGATGGTGTTAAACCGTGCAACAGGCGAAATTGAACAACACAAATTTTCTGATGTGGTTGACTACATGCAGAAAGGCGACGTTGTTGTTGTCAATCAAACTAAAGTTATGCAGGCACGCTTATTCGGAAAGAAAGAAAGAACAAACGCAAAAATTGAAGTCTTTGTTCTTCGCGAATTGAACAAAGAAGAAAATATCTGGGATGTAATTGTTGACCCCGCCAGAAAAGTTAGAATTGGTAACAGAATTTATTTTAACGACAAACTATGGTGCGAGGTAATTGATAATACAACATCACGCGGCAGAACTGTTCGTTTTAATGAAGATGCCGGAGATATTTTTAAGGCGATCGAAAAAATCGGGCATACTCCTCTTCCCCCGTATATTAAACGAGACGCTGTTCCATCCGATAAAGAAAATTATCAAACAATCTTTGCAGAAGTTGACGGTTCTGTAGCCGCACCAACAGCCGGTTTACATTTTACTCCTGCATTAGTAAAAAAAGCTGAAAAGCTAGGTGTAAAATTTGTGCCGGTTATTCTTCATATTGGTCTCGGCACTTTTCGCCCAGTAGAAGTTGAAGATCTAACCAAACACAGAATGGATTCGGAATATTTCGAAATTCATGAAGAAACTACGAAAGTAATTAATAAAGCTCTTGAAGAGAAAAAAAATATTTTTGTGGTTGGTACCAGTACATGCCGTGCTCTTGAGAGCAGCGTTACTGCAGATGGATTCGCAAAACCAAATTCAGGATGGACGGATAAATTCATCTTTCCGCCTTACGATTTTAAGGTAACTAAAAAATTGATAACAAACTTTCATCAGCCGGAATCAACTTTGATGATGCTGGCGGGAGCTTTTGCCGGATACGAATTTATTATGAAAGCATATAAAAAAGCATTGAAGGATGACTACCGATTCTTAAGTTATGGCGATGCGATGCTGATTATCTAAAAATTTTGTTTTGTGATTTGGGAATTTTGAAGTGAAAATTTTTGCTGTCATACCATCGGGTGGAACTGGAAAACGGACAAACTCAGCTTTACCTAAACAGTATATTCAGTTTAACGGTAAAGAATTGATTGCTTATACTCTAGACGTTTTTCAGAAATGTGAGATGATTGATGAGATTGTTATTCCGGCTCAAAAAGATTTTTTCAAATTGCTTGATGAAATAAAAGAACATTATTCTTTTACCAAACTTTCAAAAATTATTGAAGGGGGCGAAGAAAGACAGAACTCAGTCTTCAACGCCCTTAAATCTCTTAATGCCTCCGATGAAGATTTAGTTGTAGTCCACGATGCCGTTCGCCCTCTACTTCCTCAAAGTGTTCTAATCAATGCAATTGAAACGGCTAAACAATTTGGCAGCGCTGTTGTGGCGACAAGAGCCAAAGACACTTTAATTAAAGGAAATGATTTTGTCCTTTCATTTGTTGATAGAACAGAATTCTTTTACGCTCAAACTCCGCAAATTTTCTCTTATAAAATCTTGTTAAAAGCATTAAAGAAAGCCGAAGAAGATAAATTTCTCGGCACCGACGAATCTATGCTGGTTCATCGGGTAGGACACAAAATTAAATTAGTCGAAGGTTCATCTTTCAATTTTAAGATTACAAATCAAGACGATATTAAACTTTTTGGATTAATTTCCGAACATAGATGAGTGAGATTCGTTCTTGTTTATAAAATACTTTTTCTCTAAGTTTGACCACATTTTGGATGGATATTAGATGTTAAACCTCATATTTGTTGTTATTCTTTCTTACTTGGCGGGTTCAATTCCTACAAGTATTATAGTTAGCAAACTCGTACGTGGAATAGATATAAGAGAACACGGCAGCGGCAATGCCGGCGGCTCAAATGTTTTTAGAATTCTAGGATGGAAATACGGCGTTCTTGTAATTCTTCTCGATGCTTTGAAAGGCGCTCTTGCCGTAATTATTGTTGCCCGTTTATATTTAGACAGTTTCCCATTCAAAAATATCACACCGTTCGATGACTTCACTCTCGTTCAGATAATTTGCGGTGTTGCAGCAGTAATCGGACATATCTGGACTATCTTTGCGGGATTCCGCGGCGGTAAAGGAATTGCGACCGGACTTGGTGTTTTAATTATGATAGTTACAGTTGATATGGCTTTAGCTCTTGGTGTGTTTTTTCTTGTTGTTTCTCTCTCCCGTTATATCTCGCTTGGTTCTATTGCGGCAGCAGTTGCTGTTCCTTTGATTCTCGTAATACGAGAAAATTTATTTGGAATTGATATTCAAGGTTATCATACAATACTTCCGTTTACGATTCTCCTCGCTTTATTAGTCATCTACACACATCGTAAAAATATAGACCGTTTAATCAAAGGCAGTGAAAGCAAATTATCATTTGTAAAAAAGAAATCGGTTTAAATGAAGATTTCGGTTCTCGGAGCTGGCGGCTGGGGAACGACCTTGGCCATTCTTCTTCACCACAACGGGCATGAAGTAACACTTTGGGAATACAAACGCAGTTATGCAAAAACTCTAAGCCGTTCCCGCGAAAATAAACTCCTTCTTCCTGGAATTAAAATCCCAAAAGAAATTTACATTACTCATTCTCTAGCAGAAAGCTGCCAGGACAAACATATGATTGTTCTTGCCGTTCCTTCTCAATTCATCCGAAGTGTGTTAAAGGAAATGAAGCGTTTCGATTTTCACGATACAATTTTTGTCAGCGTAGCAAAAGGAATTGAGAAAGATACATTACTGACAGTCTCACAGATTATCAAAGATGAATTAAAAAATATATCCGCCTCAAACATCGGAGTTCTATCCGGTCCTAGCCACGCCGAAGAAGTTGCCAAGAATATTCCGACTGCAGTAGTTGCCGCATCACGCGATTCTTTTACGGCAAAACAAATTCAGTCGGCATTTATCACTTCATATTTCCGCGTTTATTCTACAACCGATATTCTAGGTGTTGAATATGGCGGCGCGTTAAAAAATGTTATTGCAATCGGTGCGGGTATTATTGACGGCGCAAAATTTGGAGACAACACCAAAGCAGCCATCATGACACGCGGCATTGCTGAAATTTCCCGTCTCGGAATAGCACTAGGCGCCAGACCGGAAACTTTCTCCGGTCTATCCGGCATGGGAGATTTAATTGTAACATGTATGAGCAAGCACAGCAGAAATAGATATGTCGGCGAACAACTCGGAAGAGGGAAAAAACTGAAAGACATTTTGAAAAAAATGCAAATGGTTGCCGAAGGTGTTGAAACATGCCGATCGGTTCATCAGCTTTCTCTCAAACATAAAATTGAAACACCTATCGCAAAAGCAGTTTACAAAATATTGTTCGAAGAAAAAGACCCGACCAAAGCCACTTACGAGTTAATGACCCGCGACATGAAAGCCGAAGACGAATAGTCCTCCGGCGTCAAGAATCTAAAATCCGGCATCTACTTCCTTCAAATTTTTTAATTATATTTCTTACGGAACAAATTAAATTCAGTTGATTCATGCCCGATAAAATTTCAATGTCTGTTCAATATTTAAAATCCGTTGGACCGAAGCGCGCGGAATCATTTTCTCAAATCGGCATCCGTACAATTAAAGATCTTCTCTTCTACTTCCCTTCCCGTTACTTAGATCGCTCTACAATACTCAATTGCGTTAAAGTAGCACAATATGTAGTTAATGGTTATGAAGGTGAGGTTACGATAATTGGTGAAGTTGTTGATTCGGAAGTTCATTACTATAACAGAAAGCAAGTCTTTAAAGTAAGAATGAAAGACGCATCCGGATTTTTTGATTGCGTCTGGTTTCAAGGCACAAAATATTTTAAGGATATTTTCAAGACCGGAGATCATTTTGCGGTTTCCGCAAAACCGGTTTTAACAAAATACGGACATCTTCAATTTGTGCATCCGGATTTTGACCGATTCGCAGAGAATGAATCGAGAGATTTTTTAAACACAGGCAGAATTATCCCGTTCTACCGCGTACAAAAAGAATTGCGAGAATCCAATCTAGGCGATCTTAGTTTACGCCGAATCATCAATCAAGCTGTCGAAACTTATTCCCTACAACTTGAAGAATCTCTTCCCGATTTTATTCTAAAAGAAAATAATCTTCTCGGAATTATTCCGACAATACAAAACATGCATTCCCCTAAAGATTATACTTCGCTCGATGACGCTAAGCATCGTCTTAAGTATGAAGAGCTGTTTTATTTCGAAAGTCTTGTAGCAATGAGAAAGCATCTGATACAAGAAAAGAAAAAAAGTTTTTCTTTTAAGACAAAGCCTGAACCGCTGAAGAAATTTTTGAAATCACTGCCGTTTGACTTGACCGAATCTCAATTAAAAGTGTTGAGCGAAATAAGAAAAGATTTAGAGAGCGGCAAACCGATGAACCGTTTGCTTCAAGGTGATGTTGGTAGTGGAAAAACAATTGTTGCGCTTATAAGTATGCTTATTGTTATCGAAAATAATTTTCAAGCTGTTCTTATGGCGCCGACAGAAATATTAGCCGATCAACACTTTAAAAGAATTTCAGAATTGGTTCAGCCGCTCGGTTTAAAAGTAGATGAAGTGATCGGCGGACAAAAAAAATCTGTGCGCGATAACACATTAGAAAAAATCCGCAAAGGAGAAACAAATATCATCATCGGCACACACGCACTGATCGAGGAGAATGTTGAATTCAATAAACTTGGTTTGGTTGTAATTGACGAACAGCACCGCTTTGGAGTTATGCAGCGTTCAACTCTTGTTCAAAAAGGTTTACAAGCAGATGTTCTTATAATGACGGCTACACCAATTCCCAGAACATTAACTATGACTCTCTACGGTGATCTAGATGTTTCAGTCATTGATCAGATGCCAAAGAATAGAAAACCGATTAAAACAATTTTGCGGGGCGAGAATAAATTGCCCGACATTTACGACTTCATAAGAACCAAAGCGAAGGACGGCTACCAATCATTTTTAGTTTACCCGCTTGTGGAAGAATCCGAGAAGATAGAACTCAAAGCCGCGCAAAAATATTTTGAAGAATTGAGCCGCAATCAGTTAAAAGATTTACGATTGTGCCTTATTCACGGAAGAATGAATTGGAAAGAGAAAGAAATAATAATGTTCGATTTTGCCGCAAGAAAATATGACGTGCTCGTTTCGACCACGGTAATTGAGGTCGGAATTGATATACCGGACGCAAACATTATTGTGATTAATGATGCGTTCCGTTTCGGACTTTCTCAGCTACATCAGCTTCGCGGCAGAGTCGGCAGAAGCGAGAAGCAGGCATACTGCATTCTTGTTACTAAAGACGAACTCGCAGTCAGATCAAATCAATTCAATTTTAATTTCGATTTTCTCTCTCCGGAACAAATTGAAAAGAATAAAACTGTAATCCGCCTTAACTCAATGGTAAAGTATGCAAGCGGATTTGATCTTTCGGAAATTGACATGAAACTCCGCGGTCCCGGAAATATTTTTGGAACTCAGCAGAGCGGACTGCCTGAGCTGAAATACGCAAACATAATCGAAGACTCAAAAATTTTATTCGATGCACGCGATAATGCTTTTAAAATCATAGCGAGTGATCCTTTGCTAACCCATCCGGACAATTCTCTTATCAAAAAAACTTTGCAAGAAAATTATTCCCGGCACATTCATCTTGCTCAAATCGCCTGAGCGGTTCCTAAATTTTTTCTCCTCACTCATCGTGCCAAAAAAAATTTTTATCGAAAATATTTTTTACATTTTCTTGCAAAAAAAATTTAATTAGTTATATTTCTGTTAGAAAATTTTGGAAGGAAGCGTTATTAGTTCTTATCTACCAAATAAAAAGTTAAAAGTTGCTCTCACATATAATGTAAAACCGGAAGAAAAAAATTTTTCCGATACAACACCTCTCTCTCTTCACGAAAAATCATCAGAAACTTTTCCCAAAGGGATGGATTACCACAATGATACTTACGCAGAGTGGGATACAATCGAGACAGTCAACGCACTTAGAGACGCTTTAGAACTTTTTCACGATGTAACAATGATCGAAGCAAATGAAAACGCATTTGAAAATTTTAAGAACGTTCGCCCGGACATTGTTTTCAACGTAGCTGAATGCGCAAACGGAATAAGCCGAGAAGCTCAGATACCTGCAATGCTTGACATGCTGCAAATTCCATACACCGGCTCCGATCCTTTGACGCTTACAACTTGTCTTGATAAAGCGCGTGCCAAAGAAGTTTTGTCTTATCATAATATTCCCACCGCAAAATTTTTATTGGTTGAATCTTTGGAAGATATAGCCGGTTTCAATCTGAAATTCCCGGTGATGATTAAGCCTGTTGCAGAAGGATCCAGCAAAGGCATATTCAATTCTTCGCTAGTTAAAAATATTAATGAACTTACCGAGCGGCTTTCGACTAATCTTGAGATTTATAATCAGCCGTTCCTTGTGGAAGAATATTTACCCGGTAGAGAGTTTACAGTAGCATTAATTGGAAACAACTCGGATACAGAAGTATTGCCGATTGTAGAGATAAATTTGCATGAACTTCCTAAAGAATTGGCACCCATCTATTCTTATGAAGCCAAATGGATTGCAGACACCAGAGATAATCCTTTAAATATTTTTAGCTGTCCCGCTAATATTGAAAAGTCACTATATGAAAAGATAGAAAAGATAGCGCTCAGGACTTACAAAGTGCTTCGATGTAAAGATTGGAGCCGTATAGACGTCCGGCTTGACGCGGCAGGCGAACCAAATATTATTGAAGTTAACCCTTTGCCGGGAATACTTCCCGACCCGAAAGACAATTCATGTTTTCCGAAGGCGGCGCGCGTGCACGGACTTTCTTATGAAGAGATGATTAACAAAGTTTTATTAACAGCAGCAAAGAGATATAATTTATTATGAATCTAGAACAGAAAGTGTTGATCTGTTATAATGAACCGACCCGTTACTATGATAACTATGTTGGTAAAAATGTATCTGATATTAAAGATAACGTCGATCTATCCGAACGTGAATTTTTGAAACAGATTAATATGATTAAGAAGTCACTCTCAAAAAAATATATGAGTGTTGAAACTCTTCCGGTGAACAGCGATATCAAAACCGCTATGAAGAAAATTCTTCATTACTCGCCGGATCTGATCTTTAACTTTGTGGAATCGGTCGAAGGGAATTCAAATCTTGAAAGTTACGTTGCCGGACTTTTTGATCTGATGGAAATTCCTTATACCGGGAATGGTCCAATCAGTCTTGGCAATTGCCTTGTCAAATCTCGGACGAAACAAATTCTGCAATCACATGGTGTAAGAACACCAAAACATATGATTACGCATGTGAACCAGTTTCCGGAGAAAAATAATTTCCTGTTGAAATTTCCGGTCATCTTAAAACTTGCTCGCGAAGACGCAAGTATTGGTATTTCGGAATTATCGGTTGTTAATAATTTTGATGCCTTGAAAGAAAGACTGGAATACTTGTTCAACTCGTTCAATCAAGAAGTTTTGATTGAAGAATACATTGACGGTCGCGAATTGAATGTAGCGATTCTCGGAGACCAGATTTTACCGATTTCAGAAATTCGTTTTGACGGATTGCCCGAAGAATTTCCTAAAATTGTTACTTACGAAGCAAAATGGTCGCCGGAAAGCGTTTATTTTAAAAATACTGTTCCAAGATGTCCCGCTCCTCTCGAAGACAGCTTAAGGCAAAAAATTGAGAAGATGGCGCTCGAAGCATTTGATGCGCTGGAATGCAGAGACTATGCGCGCGTTGACATCCGGTTGAATCAAAGAAATGTTCCTTATGTAATTGAAGTGAATCCAAATCCGGATATTTCTCCTGATACAGGCTTTGTGCGTTCTGCCGCAGCCGCGGGTATTGGTTACGATGAATTGCTTTTCAAAATTTCAACTTTTGCACTAAAGAGAATAACATATGATACGCAAGCTGCAAGCTAATGATAGGGCGCAACTTGTCGCCATAATTGAGAATACAAATAATTTTAGTGAAGAAGAAAAAAAAGT
The DNA here is from genome assembly GCA_021824635.1 of Bacteroidota bacterium. GTDB lineage: Bacteria > Bacteroidota > Ignavibacteria > Ignavibacteriales > Melioribacteraceae > Fen-1258. The sequence goes on from JAKAKD010000030.1 coordinate 106,744, forward strand.
TGCGGTCGAATTAATTGACGAAGCAATCGCTAATCCGAATCATAAATATTACAATGTATTTGTTTCGGAGAACGAAAATAAAATTGATGGTTACCACTGTATTGGTAAAAGAGCGCTGACCGACGGCGTGTTTGATCTATTTTGGATTGTTGTTGACAGTTCCACTCAAAACAAAGGAATTGGTAAACAACTTCTGGATCATTCGGAAAATTTTGTGAAAGAAAGCAACGGAAGATGGATACTTGCCGAAACATCTTCCAAGGATAGCTACAACGCTACAAGAAATTTTTATATGAGGAATAAATACTCGATAGTCTCCCAGATAAAAGATTTTTACTCGGTCAACGACAACTTGATTGTCTTTGGCAAGTACATTAAAACATAAACGGCAAACTATAAAGGGCAACTATCATGGAACTCTGGCAGCAAATGGTTAGAGATAGCGTTCACTCTGTTGATCAACTTGTGGAGAAGTTTGGTATTGACAGGACAGTAGCAGAGGGCTTGGATGAATTTTTCCAGGCTAGAATAAATCCTTACTACCTTTCGTTAATCCGTGAACCAGGCGATCCGATCTGGAGACAATGTGTTCCCGATAAGGCAGAGCTGGACGATATGGACGGTTTTGAAGATCCTCTTCAAGAAGATCGAATGAGCCCCGTTCCTAATATTACTCACCGCTATCCGGACAGAGCTTTATTCCTTACAACAAGCCAATGCGGAATGTATTGCCGCTTCTGTACTAGAAAAAGAAAAGTCGGTAACTCAGATAAAATTTCGATGAAAGAACTTGAATCCGCTTTCAAGTACTTGGAAAAACATACAGAGATTCGAGACGTAATTATGTCCGGCGGCGATCCGCTTATGCTTACGGATGTTATGCTGGAAAAGATTTTAAAACGTCTGCGTTCAATTCCCCATATAGAAATCATCCGCATCGGTTCAAAGATGCCTTGTGTTCTTCCTCAACGCATTACGCAAAAACTTGTTGACATGATCAAGAAATATCATCCGGTCTATGTTAATACACATTTTAATCACCCGTGGGAAATTACGCCTGAAAGCACCAAAGCTTGCGAGATGCTAGCTAATGCGGGAATTCCGGTAAGCAATCAAGCGGTTCTGATGAAGGGCGTTAACGACAATGCCGAAGTAATGAGAGAATTATTTACCAAACTTCTTAAAATCAGAGTAAGACCTTATTATTTGTATATGGCGGATGAAACACGCGGCGCTAATCACTTTAGAACTTCGCTTGATAAAGGTCTTGAGATTATGCAAAAGCTGCGCGGACACACAAGCGGACTTGCCATTCCTCATTTTGTAATTGATGCACCCGGCGGCGGCGGTAAGATTCCGATTCTTCCTCAATATGTTTTACACCGCGATGAAGACAGAGTTGTTATGAAGAATTACAAAGGTGAGATTTTCGTTTACCGGGAAGCTCATAACGGAGAAGCAAAACCGGAAATTAACGTTCCGATAGAAATCGTTGAGAAGAAGAACGGAAACGGTTCTAATGGTAATGGTTCTAACGGCAACGGCTCAAATGGAAACGGCTCGAACGGTTCATCAAAGAAACCGAAAAACTACAAAGAGAAAGTTGAAGTTACGGAAGTTGCAACGAGTAATAACTGACCGCGATTTTTTCGGTCATCCCGACGAAAGTCGGGATCTAATTCTTAGAAATTAAAATCCCGGCTAAGCCGGGATTTTTTTCGTCTCACGTTTTCCGTTTCACGTCTTTCGTCTTATTTCATTATTCCAACTAAATCTTTTTCCAAACTCTCTTTCGGTGTTTCAACTATTCTTCCTATCTCAGCATCGTTCTTATAAAAGATAAATGTCGGTACAAGTTTGATCTCAAGTTTGTCCACTTCATTTCCGGTTGCTTTTTTATTTCTGTCAACACAAATCAATGTTAAGTTCTTCTCATCGTAACCGAGCAGATCAAGAATTTTGAAGAAACGCGGCACTTCCCTTTTACTGTCGCTGCACCACGTTCCCATAACAATCGTGATCTTTACATCTTTCAACTTGGCGGAAACATCTTTAAGCGTAACGGAATCAACTGAGTACATATCCATCTCTGAATTAAACCACCATGCAAAATTTGAATCGGCAAAAGCGGTTCTATCGCAAATGCCAATCAGCATCGGTTTGCCGGATTTGTCATCAACAGACAATTTGTTTTTCTCCTGAGCAAATGAATTTGAAGAAAAGAAGGAAAGAAGGAATAAAGAAAAGAATGAAAGAAGAAAAATATTTTTCATATAAACCTCTTAATTAGAATTGTTCGATTTACGAACATCCAATCCCCAGAACAATTTGTTGCGGAGGATTTCAAAATAATTAGTTCTATTGGAATGAACCAGCCGCACCGGCTGTTGACCTTTTTGAATTGTAACAATTGCCGGAGAATTAAAAAATTCAACACGCTGTCCGTCGCAGCTGACTTGAATTTTCTCGGAAGGCGAATTAACAATAACAGTAACTTTCTGCTGGCTTGATATGACCAGCGGACGCATTGTTAATGTGTGAGGTGCAATTGGACTTAATGTAATCACATCGGCTTTGGGATTCACAATCGGTCCTCCGGTTGATAAAGAGTAGCCTGTAGAACCGGTAGGAGTTGCTACAATCAATCCGTCTGCGGAAAAAGTTGCCACATAATCGTCATCAACCTTAATTGTCAGTTCAATCATTTTAGGCCATGGACCTTTATCAATCACCAGATCATTAATTGCATAGAGTTCTTTTGCGGCGCATTCAGCCAGAAGTGTCATCCGTTCTTCAACAACATAATTTTGTGTTTTAATATCCTGAAGAAAATCCGCAAAGCCGTCAAGATCAAACTCCGCCAAGAATCCTAGTTTGCCAAAATTTACGCCGATGATTGGCGTACTTGAATGACGCATTTCGTATGCAGTATTGAGCATAGTGCCGTCACCGCCGATTGAAACTACCATATCGCAAGTTTTTCCCAATTCATCATGCGAAGAATATTTTGTGCCGGCATCAAATTGATTCTTAGAATCAAGAAGTGATTCACTCAGAATACAATTGAATCCATTGCGGTGAATTTGCCCTATGATTGTTTTTACAATGGGCAGAATTTCTGTTTTAGAAATATTTGGAATTATTCCTATCGTCATTTTACTTTGCTCTATTCAGTTCCCAAAGTTTGCAATATTTTGTAAAAACATAAGCCGATGAAAAAATAGCCAGTATGAATCCGTGCAGTCCGTCAAGAAAGCCTAAACGAAAGATATACATTTTCAAAAAAAGAAATACCGGGTGGAATAGTATCTCATTGAGACCGGCTCTTTTGCCTTTCTCGCTTAATTCTTTAGCAGCAAGAGAAGTATATAAATTAAATTTAGTGAAGTAGTGTTCAATTGAAGAATCGGTATAATGATTAAGATCGTATTTCAGATGACCGGTTTCTCCATTAATATTCAGATGCTCGTGAACTTCCTTCTCGTTGAAGTTGACAACTTTTTTATTGAAGAGACGGGTTATACGCGCCGGATACCAGCCGCTATGCTTAATCCACTTGCCGAGGAAAAAAGCGCGGCGGGCAATATCATAAGCATTGAACTGCGGTTTAACAGTCTTAAATGTTTTTAACTCTTCGGTCAATTCGGGTGTTAGTTCTTCGTCTGCATCAATCCATAAGATCCAATCGTATTTTGTTTTTGACAGCGCAAGGGTTTTAGTTTTAGCGTAACCATTCCATTCAACAACTTCGCAATTAACTTTGGTATATGAAGAAGCAATCTGAACTGTATCGTCTTTAGTCCGTGAATCAACAAGAATTACAATATCATCAACAACTGCAAGCTGACTTTCAATGCAGCGACGTATGTTCAATTCTTCATCACGCGCAATAATTATTGACGATATTTGGATTAAATCATTCACTTTTTTCAACTCCAGACAAAATAGAATTTTTAAAACGAAAAAGTTTTACATGTCCGAATACAAACTTACCAATAGTACTTACATTATTTTTTTGATTCAGCATTATTTAATCTCTGAATTGTAGTTCATATAATTTCTTATAAATACCATTTTCTTCTTTTAAGAGTTCATCATGTTTTCCGTCTTGAACAATCTGACCTTTATCCAGAACTATAATGCGGTCCGCATTGCGGATTGTGCTGAGACGATGCGCGATTACAAATGTTGTTCTTTCTGCCATTAAGCGTTCTATAGCCTGCTGAACGAGCACTTCCGATTCGTTATCAAGAGCAGAAGTTGCTTCATCTAATATCATGATTGGAGGATTCTTCAATAACGCCCGGGCTATTGAAAGCCGCTGCCTTTGTCCGCCGGAAAGTTTTGTTCCCTTTTCACCGACAATTGTATCATAACCATGCGGGAGTTCGAGAACAAAATTATGCGCGTTAGCGGCTTTTGCCGCTGAGATTAATCTTTCTTCGGAACAATCATCAATTCCATATGCAATATTATTTTTAACCGATTCATTGAAGAGAACTGTTTCTTGAGTTACAATTCCCATCAGCTTTCTTAAATCTTCCAGGCGGATTTCTTTTATATCAATTCCGTCAAGAAGAATTTTGCCTGAAGTAGGATCGTAGAAGCGAGGAAGAAGATCAACACAAGTTGTTTTGCCCGCGCCGCTGCTTCCTACAAAAGCAACCACATTTCCCTTCTTTACACTCAAATTGATATTATTCAGCACAAGTTCATCATCATCGTCATAATGGAACGACACACTTTCAAAGTCAATTTTTTCTTTGAACTCGGAGATAGAAACCGGTGATGACACATTTTTAATTCCGGGTTCTGTGTCTAATATTTCAAAAACCCTCTCTGCGGCTGCACTCGATTCCTGAATTCTATTATTAACACTGCTTAATTCTTTAATCGGCGGCATCATTTGAAATATTGCAAGTAAAAAGACAATGAACTCGCTGGCGTTGAGAGTTTTATCAACAAGAACAAGTTCGCCACCGTAGTAAATCATTGCTCCGCCGACTACAACACTTAAAAATTCAGTTAGAGGAGATGCGATATTTCTAACGCGTGCCATTTTAAGAACTAATTTGAAAAAGCTCTGGGTCTGTGTTTTGAATTTTTTGTTCTCATAATTTTCCATACCGAACGCTTTAACAATCTTTACTCCGGTAATCGTTTCATGAAGAGTGGTTGTTATATCCGCCATCTTTTCTTGAAGCTGTCCGCTTTGTTTCCGTAATATTAAGCCGATCCAGCTGATTATCCCGATTGTAAATGGTAAAACCAGGAGTGAAAAGAGGGTCAATTTCCAACTTATGGAAACAGCCAGGCCAAGAAAGAATAAAATTGTTAACGGTTCACGCACCATATTAAGAAACACTGCAGATACGCTTGCCTGAACAACATTGACATCGTTGGTAATTCTTGAAATTAGATTGCCGGTTTTTTCATTTTTGAAATAGCTCATCGGTAATTTATGAAGATGAACATAAGATTGATTTCTCAGGTCGCGGATCATTCCCTGTTCAACAAATGCCATATAGTAAGCCTGCATATACCCGAAAATATTTTTAAGCAGAAAAGCGAACAAAATCAAAAAACAGATCTTCAGCAGAATCTCTCTCTCGCTTCCGCTAAAAAGATAACTTTTAAATGATGCGGCAATTTCATTACCAATATTTGTAAACCAATTCCCGGCAGAAGTATCTATGGCTGGTGTTAATGTTTTGGCTTGCGGCTGTAATGCCCCTTTTTCCTCGAATAGTGTATTCAACAGAGGAATTAACAAATAAACAGAAACTGTATTTAGCAGAGCATACAAAATTGAAAACAGCACCGAAGCTGTAAGATGCTTACGGTACGGTTTGATATATGATAAAACTCTGTAGTATGTTTTCATCAAATTCTCATATTGGAAGATTGGCTAATCCACATCCGCTAAATGTTGAAATGGTATATATTATTTTATCTTGTTTGTAATCGTAAATTTTAATTTGAGCACTCTGAACGGAATGCTCATCAAAAAATAACAACTTTCCGTGAACTAATAAATTTTCATACTTATAACCGGAAAAGGTTCTAACTAACTTTTTCTCGACGGCATTAATGATCAAAAGCTGCTGGACTGTTTCATTTTTTTTATTTGGTACAACTTCATTATCTGTAACTATAAAAAGATAATTGCCGTCATCCGACCAGCGGCAGCCGCTAATTTTTTGTTTAGTCTTAGAGACTATCTGTTCGGATTTCTCGTTAAAATCTCTTAAGTAAATGTAAGATTCTCCCTGGGAATAAACCTCTCTAAAACGGAAGCGGTTGTTAGGAGAAATAGAGATTGGGCCAGATTTTGGCGGTGCCGGAAAACCGTTTAGGAGAAGATCGAATCTTCTTTCTTTAATCTTGCCTGGATTGCCGTTCAAGGCAAAAGGAAATATTTTTTGCTCTACTATTCTGGAATTTACCGAATCGAAAGCGGAAAAATTTACTTTGAATGTATCGGGATTTTCCCAGTATGTGTAAAGTTGAACTCCATTGCCAAATTCGGCAATCTCGTCGCTCTGCTCTTCCTCCCGCCGGTATTTATAAAGCATAGCGTCGTGAATAAATTGCACACCGCTAAATTTTCCATAACTGCTTGCCGTTGTTATAAAGACAGTATTATTATCGTTGGATGGATTAAGAGCAATAACTTTTTTGCCAAAATTGCTCCATTCAACTTCGGTCTGTTTTGTAATCAAATTGAAACTAAAAACTGACGGGCTATCAAGATATTTAGCTACAAAAAGAACATTGGCGTAAGTATCAAGTGTAGGTTTTCCATCGTGTGTAATTTTGTAGCTTGTTATAAGTGAATCGGAGAAGAAATTATAAGCTGTTTTGCCCGCTTCAAATGATGACGGGAATTTACCATAGAACAATTTGTAATTTCTCTCGTATACTCTTTCAATCCTAAGTTTACTCCACAATGACTGGTTTAAGGAAGATCTAAAATCTTCAACTTGATCTTGCTGTTTGAATTCACCTAGAAAAATTGAATATGCATTTTCCCTCCCGCTTTCTTTATCCGATGTAGAGCATGAAAGAGAGAAGAAAATTGCAGTTACAAAAATGAGCCGGAATATTTTTTGAAATTTCAGATTCATGTTACAAAGATAAGTAATAGGATTTCAAATTTAACCGCGCGGATGATGGTCTTTATGGACCTGTTTTATATAATTACGGTCAACATGGGTGTAGATTTGAGTGGTTGAGATATCGGCATGACCAAGCATCTCCTGAACCGCACGTAAGTCGGCGCCTCCTTCTAACAGATGTGTTGCGAATGAATGACGGAATGTATGTGGATGAATTTCTTTTTTTATACCGGCTTCATCTGCATAACGCTTAACAATATTCCAGATTGCCATTCGTGAAATCTTAGTTCCCCTTTTCATATTCAGAAATACAAAATTATGACTCTTCATTTTTTTTTCTAAGTGTGGGCGTGAGTGCAATAAATACTCTTTCAGCCAGTTAATAGCACTGCTTCCAATGGGAACAATTCTTTCTTTCGAACCTTTTCCAAGAACTCTAACAACTTCGTCATCAAAATAAAGGTCGTTGATTTTAAGATTGATCAGCTCCGATACGCGTAATCCGGAAGAGTACAATGTTTCAAGAATTGCTTTGTCACGCAGACCATCCAAATCAGCAGTTTTGGGCGCATCAAGAATTTTTTCAATTTCATAAAACGACAAAACCGCCGGCAATTTCCTTCCGATTTTAACAGAAGTGAGTTTTCCGGTTGGATTTTTTTCTATGTAATTATTGTTTTCTAAATAACGGAAAAAACCTTTTAAAGAGGACATATAACGCGCGGACGTTGCGCTATCCACACCCAATTTTCTCTGACGCTCAAAGAATGAAGATAAATGATTGGACGATACTTCATTGAAATCGGTTATTGCATTGTCCTCAAGAAATGAAAGGAATTTTTTTAGATCGTTCCGGTAAGCGTTTGTAGTATTAGCAGAAAGGTTTTTTTCATATTGCAGAATAGCCAGATATTCTTTTACAAATTCCTCCATAATTTATTCTTCTGGCTTTATGCTTTCTAATTCTTCCTGGTCCGGATATCTAATTCTTTTGTGATGTTGACCGACCAAGATGCTTAAGAAGGAATCTTTAATTTTTTTCACATCGGAAAAAGTAAGCGGAGCTTCGTCAAGCTGCCCGTCGTCAATTCTACTGTTGATAAGATTGTTAATTACATTCTCGATTTTTTGAGAATCGGAATCGTTCAACGAACGGACTGTTGATTCGCATGCATCTGCGAGCATAACAATTGCTGTCTCTTTAGTAGTTGGTTTAGGACCGTGATAGCGGTAATCATTTATATCAACCTTCTCTTCACCGTAAAGTTCTTTTGCCTTTGAGTAGAAATACGACATAACCATTGTTCCGTGATGCATCGGAATGAAGTCTATGATTTCTTTTGGCAGTTTATAAGTTTCGGCGAGTTCTATTCCTTTGGAAACATGAGCCATAATTAATTTTACACTTTGTTCAGGCGTCAACTGTTCATGCACATTGTGAGAGTTAATCTGATTTTCGACAAAACTTTCCGGATCAAGTATTTTGCCTATATCATGATAATAAGCTCCTACACGTGCCAAAATTGGATTTGCGCCAATTGCCTCGGCGGTTGTTTCTGCCAGCGTTCCCATGGTTATTGAGTGATTAAATGTGCCGGGTGCATTCTTTGCAAGCTCTTTTAACAACGGTCTGTTGAAATCTGTCAGTTCGAGTAAAGTGAGGTCCGTAGTAATATTAAAAAATCTTTCTATAAAAATTATCAGACCATAGGTTATAACCGGACTAATCAAAGCGTTAGAACCTGCAAAAGCAAAGCTAGATAACATTTGCTCAAACGAATCGAACCTTTCAAATCCGAAAGCAATTATACTCAATACGTAACCGGTGAAAATATAAAGGAACGAGCGAAAGATTTGAGTGCGGTTTTTTATATCGCGAACTGTGTAAGCGGCAAGACTTCCGGCAATTATATTCATCAGAGCAAATACATAATCGTTTCCCTGAAGCCCGCCTACAATCAGAGATGCAACAACAGTTCCATAAAATCCTACGCGAGAATCAAAGATCATTGTTAACAACATCGAGGCAACAGGTACAAGCACTAAAAATTCCACGGCGGAAGAAACATTAATTTGATATACAAGAAACGCTAAGAAACTAATAAATAATATTGTAATAGCTATTAAAAGAATTTTCAGATTGTCTTTATATATTTTTTTTCTGAAGAGACGAATATAAATTATGAGCGGTAGAACAATAATTAGTATGTGTAAAAATTTACCGATGTTTTGTAGTGATTTGCCTAAAAATCCTATCTCTTCTCCTTTGGCAATACGGTAAGAATCAATTTTTAATTTTGTCTCAGGTTTAATTCTATCATGCTTGGCAACTATTCTTTCATTCTCATTAACAATGCCAACATTTCGCGGTACTTTATCTTTAGCGTTTTGAACAGCCATTTCGGTCAGCTGTTGATTATAAATTAGATTTGGTTTAGTAAAATTGGCAACGTATTCTTCAACTGCTTCATCTAACTCAGTGTTATTGCCAACATTGCTTGTTAAGTAAAAATTAATAAAATCATTTACGCTTTTGCGGTCCAGGTAAGATGTTTTTGGAAATATTTTTTCGAACTTTCCATCTCGCACGGCAATACTGTCTCTAGGTATTTCGCTATAAGTCAAATTAAGAAGTCCGCGTTGATAGATATTTCTCAATATTGTTTGTGAGAGTTCAAACATCCGAAAAAGAGAAATCGTTTTAGATGATTTAGGTAATTTTTGTTGATGATAAAGTTTATAAAAAACTCCAAATGAATTCTCGCTTAAAAAAGTTGCGTTCTTGGCAGAGGCGCCGCCTTTTGAAAATATTTCCGAAAGAAGAGCATTGTATTTTTTTAGAGAATCTAAGTAGATATTAGCAAGATTGTTATCTCGAAGAAAGATTGGTTGAATCATTCTTGCTGCATTCAATTTTTCATTCTCGTACTGAGTCGGATCTTTCAAAATTTCAAAAGTCGTAGAGGCTATAAGGTCATCATGAATCCAGACAGAGCCTACAGTTACTTCCGATTCGATAGACTCGCCATGCGGAAACATTAAAACAACAAGAATTACTGTGATAAAAACAATTATCAACTTAATTCGTAAACTTGACCGTAATTTTATTTTTGTATTTGGCAGTAACATTTTATTTCTTCGCTTGAAGAAGCATTTTTAGAAATTCAGCAGTTCCATCTTCATTGTTTGTTCTTTTAGTTACAATATCAGCCATTTTTTTTATTTCAGGAACAGCATTAGCCATTGCAATTTTAAGAGCGTCGGTATCAAACAACGATTTATCGTTATACCAATCGCCAAATACCGCAGTATTATTCATTTTAATTTTGAGATGACTCAGAAGTTTTCTTAATCCCTCACCTTTACTGCATCCCATTTTTCTTATTTCAAGATAATAAGTTCCGCCATAAGTTTGTGATTTATAATACGAAGATCGAATGCCGATTGTGTAAGGGAAAGTCATTTTTTTTGCGACATATTTAACACTTTCCTGATAATCTCCCACGATAACAATTTCCAAAGTTTCATCAAGAAAATTTTCGTAGGAAGTTACTTGCTGGTATTTAGCGCCAAATTTGTTAAGAAAAAGAGGAACATGCGAGTTTTCTTCTGTAAAATAAATTGCCGAGTTATGACACAATGCGATTTTTAGCAAATATTTATCTGCCAAACGAAGAGCGCGCGATACATATTTTTTAGGCAGATATGATTCAAATATACTTTCCTTACTAGGAGTCCTTTGAATTAAAGTACCGTCAAGAGTAATTAGGGGTATTTCTATTTCGAGTAAATCAGCATATTCGGTTACAGCGCTCAGCAATCTTCCGGTCGCAATAGAAAATTTAACTCCCAATTTAGAAAGCTCTTTTACAAGTGCTTTTGTTTCTTCGCCAAGATTCCCATTATCGTCCAGCAGTGTGCCATCAAGATCAAAGACAACTAATTCTATTCTTCGCAGTAATTCTTTGCTGAGCATTTTAACAACATTAATTAATGAAAAAAATATAGAAGAAATACGTTAGTTTCATTTTATTTATTCGTTCAACTCAAGAAATAATTCATTCTTCTTTCTGCTTCCACGAATATATTTGAGGGTAAATTCTATTTGAAGTGCTAAAGTGGCTTGTTCTCTTTATAAAGTTTCCAATTCTTTTAATGCTTCATTCACCGTATTGCAAACATGAAGAACTCTATCAAGCTGAGAAATTTCTATAAGTGTCTTTACATTTTTAGTCGGAGACGCAATTCTAATATGACCTTCATTGGATTGTAGAATTCTAAAAGCCAATAAGATGGCACTTAGACCGGAACTGTCGCAATATTCAACTTCCGATAGATCAATGATCAGTTTTTTAACGTCTTCGGTATGAAGTAGAATTGTAAACTCACCTTTAACAAACCCGGCAATTGATGCATCAAACCGTTTTTCGTTCAATTTGAATGTGGCTATATCGCCAACCTTTTTTAACTCGTAATTAAAGTTTTCGCTCATATTCCTATTTCTATATATTGGATTTTTACACTACTAATCTACAAATTCAATTAAATAATCCAAACATTATTAATCAAAACATTCTCAGATAGTTCAAAAAACTGCGATAAGCTACTTCCGGGTCTGTGTTTTTATCTGCTATTTGCATGTTGTAATATTGTCCGGAGAGCTCCTTCTCAAAACTCACCCTAATCTTACTTTTTACCACATTTGCGACTGCACTAAAGAAAACATCTTCGGAACGGTTTAGATCAACGACAACATCAAATTCTTTCTGGCTTAAGCTGCTAACAAGATTTTTAGACGGCAAATTAAATTTTGTAATCTGGTTTATGTGGTAAGAAATAAATTTGAATTTTTCCTTGTCAGGAACAAGACTGTATTTATGCTCAGGCAAGAAGAGGGTTATTGCCTTTTTATGAATCTGATAATATTTCAAAATCTCAAACGAAGAAAAGAAATCCTTATCGTCCTTAGGCATTACAAAAAATAGCTCATTCGCACTGCTAATTACATTATTAAAAGAAAATTCTTTGCTGCTTTTGCGCAAGTATTTTTTCTGAATTATAAAATGCGCGATTTTCTTTTTTAATCCTTCAAACATTTTACTCCGACTTGATCATTTCTAAAAATTGTTCTTCTGAAAGAACCTGGATTCCTAATTTTTGCGCTTTATCTAATTTAGAACCGGGACTGTCTCCCGCTACGACATAACTTGTGTTTTTACTAACCGCGGAAATAACAGCGCCGCCATGCCTTTGGATAATTTCTTTCGCATTTTCCCGAGACATTGAAGAAAGTGTTCCGGTCAGCACAAACGATTTTCCTTCAAACAAATTTGATTCATTTACTTTTTTCTCTCCGGCTAAATTCAATCCGGCTTTTTTAAGACGTTCAATTATTTTTTTGTTTTGAGTATTGGCAAAAAATCTTTTAACACTTTTGCTTATGCTTGAACCAATTTCGTGCACAGACTCAATCTCTTCTTCCGAAGCACTTGATAATTGTTCCAGCGTGAGAAAATGATCTGCCAATTTATTGGCAGCACCCGACCCAACATAACGAATCCCGAGAGCAAATAACACTTTATTAAATGGTTTCTTTTTACTTGTTTCAATCGCACTTAGAAGATTATCAATGCTTTTTTCACCGAGACGTTCAATTTGTATTAACTCATTCCGCTTTTCTTTCAAATCATATATGTCTGAATAGTCCTTCAAAAAATTCAGATCAACAAACAAATTAATTAATGCCTCTCCCAATCCTTCAATATCCATTGCGCCGCGTGATGCGAAATGAGAGATCCTTCCTTTAACTTGAGCCGGACAGAGATTGTTTTCGCAATATATCGCAACTTCTTCTTCAGATCTAAATAATTTTGAACCGCATACCGGACAATTTGATGGGACTTTTACTTCTGCAGAATCTTTCGTGCGTTTTGAAAGATCAACAGAGACGACTTTAGGAATTACATCGCCGCCCTTTTCAATTACTACCCAATCTCCTTCTCTAATATCTTTTCGTTTGATCTCATCAATGTTATGCAAAGTTGCGCGGCTAATTGTTGAGCCTGCAAGAAACACAGGTTCCAATTCCGCAACGGGAGTAAGAGTTCCCGTTCTTCCAACTTGCCAGGTTATATTGTTCAGTTTTGTGTTAGCCTGTTTTGCCTTGAACTTGTATGCTACAGCCCAGCGCGGCGATTTGGCAATTGTTCCAAGAATTTTTTGTTGCCTTAGAGAATTAACTTTTATAACCACACCGTCAATTTCGTATGGCAGTTCGTTACGTTTTTCTTCCCACTCATTACAAAATTGTAAGACATCCTCTATGCTATTACAAACTCTATAGTTTTTATTTATGCGGAATCCAAGGTCGCCGAGTAAAACTAGATTTTCTGATTGAGATGTTAATTCATCTTTTTCCGAAAATAAATAGTAAACAAATATTTGAAGAGGGCGTTTAGCAACTAGCTGAGGATCCTGTAATTTAAGAGTTCCTGCTGAAGAATTACGAGGATTTGCGAATGTTTTTTCACCATTAAGTTCACGCTCTTCATTTAATTTTTCGAACGCTTCCAATTCCATAAATACTTCGCCGCGGACTTCAAATTGATCCAGATTCAATTTTAGTTTTGTCTGCTTTTTAATTACAAGCGGAATAGTACGAATTGTTTTTACATTATTGGTAACATCTTCGCCAACTGTTCCATCACCTCGCGTTGCTGCAACATCCAATTTCCCATTAATGTATCTGAGACTTACAGAAAGTCCATCAATTTTAAGTTCACAGACATATTCAACCTTTTCATTTTTAGGCAATCCTTCCCGAACACGCCTATCGAAATCAATCAGCTCATTTTCGTTATATGTGTTCGACAAACTCAGCATTGGAATTTTATGCTGAACAGATTTGAATTCTTTTGTAAGATCGGAACCGACGCGCTGAGTCGGCGAATCTGGAGAAATAAATTGCGGGTTTTCCTTTTCAAGCTTAATTAGTTCGTTCAACAATTGATCGAACTCGTAATCGCTTATAACCGGCTGAGCAAGAATATAGTAATTGTAATCGTGCTCACGTATAAGTTCTCGAAGTTCTTCAATTCTTTGTAGGGGACTTTTTTTCATTCTTTTGCGGTGGTGTGATGGTATAATATTTTATACCATCTGTAGTGATAAAAAGATTTCTTATTTCACCGGGTTTGCCAACGTTTTCAACAGGTTTATTATTGAAGAAGACTTTAACATAACCCGCGTTTCCGACGCTGACACTAAAACTCTTGGTTGCGGCAAAATTCATTTTTGAATTTGCCGGAACCATTTGCTGATGCACAATTTTACCATCCGTTGAAACTTTTACCCATACTTTTTGAGTCGTTAAAACCGACAGCCGTAAACTATCCGGTGAAAAAGGCTGAGTGTTTTCCATCTTTTGTTCTTGTGTTTGTTCCGGCGCCTGAACCGGTTTCTGAATTTCAAAACGTTCATTGTTGGAAGTAACTGTCTCCTGATCTGTATTTTCTTGAATAATTTCATCAGAAGAACCATTCAAGAAAGCGAAGTAAACAACAATCAAAGCAATTAATAATATTGCCCCGCCAAAGATATAATTGGTTTTCAATCCTTTTGCTACTTCAACTTCGGGTAAGTCTTTTGGCCAAGCCGGAGATTCTACAGTGCTGAATTCTCTTTTAATAGATTTTGTTTCTGAAGAATCATTTGTTTTGACTGAATCAGTCACAGAATTTATAGGTGTATCTATTTTTGTTTGAGGAAGATTCCCGGCAGATTTTTCATCTATCTTTTCTAATTTAGCTTCTTCATACTTCCGAAGAGTTTCCTTTGGATTGAGATCAATAGTAGAGGCATATTCTTTTATAAAAGCTCTAGTATATATATCGGGAAGTAGATCGAAGTTTGCTTCTTCAATAGCTTGAAGAAATTTAAGATCAATTTTAGTTTTGCCGGCTATATGCTGCAAAGATATAGCTTTAGATTCACGAGTGGATTTTAATTCATCAGCAAATTGTTTAAGTAGTTCTGATGCCATAGAATTCACAAATTACTTATTAACTCTTTTCTAATTTAGCCGCGAAAGACCCGTCAATACTGTGAATATGCGGCAGCGTTTGAACTGTACCATTTTCCGCTACAACTTCAATCGGTAAAAAATTACCGGCATTAACTAATCTGAAATTCGAATTTTCTGTTAAAAATTTATTTATGATTTCAAAATTTTCTTCGGGTTCAATTGTGCAAGTACTGTAAACTAAACTGCCGCCCGGTTTTAATTGTGCTGCACCGCTCTTCAGCAACTCGTATTGAATATTAACAATATTTCTGATATCACTCAAATCTCTTTTCCATTTTATATCAGGTTTCTTTGTAAGTGTGCCCAATCCGGAACAAGGTGCATCTACTAATACTCTATCAAATCCAGTATCGTCTTTATATTCATTTGCATCAATTGTAATGGTTTTAACGTTACTAACTTTTAATCTATCAAGATTTTTTTGTAATACTTTCAATCTGCTATCGAAACGGTCAAGAGCAACAATTTCACCACTGTTCTTCATTACACCCGCAATTAAAGCTGTTTTGCCTCCTGGAGCGGCACATAAATCCAAAACACGCATTTCCGGTTTTACATCCAAAAGTTTAATTGGCAATCCCGTGCTCTCATCCTGAACGGAAAAATATCCTTTATGAAAATACTCCCAATCTGTAATATTGGATAGATTTGCCATTCGAATAAAGTCCGGCAAGTATTTTCCATCGCTGTATTTCAATTCAACAGAATTCAACAGCTGTTTCATTTCATCAACAGTAGTAACTAGATTATTTACATGAAGAGTAAGAGAGGGTTTATTATTATTTGCTATAAGGAATTTTTCTGCGTCTTCTTTTCCGTAACGGTTTACCCATCTTTTAACCAGCCAGGTCGGGTGAGAATAATATGCGCTCAAGTAAGCAATCACATCTTCGTTCGGATCGGGATAACGGATTGAATCTTTGCTTCTAATAATGTTGCGTAATACTGCGTTGGTTAAATCGGCAGGCTTCTGTCCTTGCAATTTTTTTACAAAATCAACAGCTTCGTTAACAGCAGCATAATCCGGAACTTTATCTAGAAACAAAATCTGGTAAAGTGCCACACGCATTGCGTTTTTTATGTTAGGGATACATTTAGAAAATTGACCTTTATAGAATCCGTTAAGGATCCAGTCAATTCTTCCAAGCCAGCGGGTTACACCATGGACAATTTCATATAACAATGATTTATCCGGACCGGATAGGTTTGAATTTTTTATCTCGATATCAAGAAGTTTATCCAGGTAGGCATCTGTTCTATCAATTCGATTAAGAATTTTAACCGCATGCCCTCTAACACCTTGATAGAGATTCATGCCTATTGTTTCGTTGTTTTCTTCATGTTCCATATCAAGCAATAAGTATTAGGTGCTAATTTATTTAAAATAAATGAATGAATAAAAGGGTGGATTTAAAAAGAGAAAGGGCTGCTGAAACAGCCCTATATATAACTCTTAAAAGAAAATTAAACGGTTTTTTCTTCTTTTACGCCATATTTCTTTTTAAATCGTTCAACACGGCCTGTAGAATCTACAAGTTTTTGTTTTCCTGTAAAGAATGGATGACAGTTAGAACAAAGTTCTATCTTGATACTGCTAACCGTGGAACGTGTTACAAATGTATTTCCACAAACACATGTAACTTCGCATCGCTGATAATTGGGATGAATTCCTTGTTTCATTTTAAAACTACTTCCTTGATTATTTTGGACACAAATTTAGGAATGCTAGAGCTAAAAAACAAACTCGAGTTGTTCAGATTACGGCATTTTTAGGGCTTTTTTCAAAGAATCTGCTTTCAACTGCGCTTTTCTGAGTGAGTCTAACTGTGCTCTATATTTATTTAATGTGTTTTGATCCGGCTTTTCAGATATGAAGAAGCCATCATTGGGTGTCAGCTCATTTCCGCCATTAACAATATTGCCACGCAACATATCCCTTTGGTGGCTGCTTCCGGAGATATAATCGTCTAGCGAAACACCAGGCCGTGAAGAACTTAGCAGAAAATTTTTGTCAATTCTATTTATTGACCGACTTGAATTAGGAGACGTTACTGGACTGCTGTTCAGAGCAGCTGAGTTTTTGTTTTGAAGTGAGTTGTTCTTTGCAGCATTACTGCCTTCTTCAATATTATTGCTTAGAATTGATTGACTGTCTACATTTTGTGCCGGATTGAGCAATGGATTATTAATTTGTTGGGATGCAGGAAGAAAAACAAATAATAAAATAATTGCAGTAACAACAACGGCAGAAGGAGCTAAAAATTTTATCCAGTTGAAACTTTGTTTTTCTTCTTCAATTTTTCCAAAATTCTTGTTCTTAATCCGCGTCATCAAGTTATATTCAAAATTTTCGGGTGCATCAATCTTTGGAAGATTTTGAAGATCTTTGATCATCTTGGAATAATTGTTTTCGTTTTCATTGTAGATAGTTTTCATAGGCTACTCTTTATAAATATGTTTTAAGAGTTTTTGTAATTGCGCGCGACCGCGATTAATCCTTGATTTAACAGTTCCAATTGCAAGTCCCGTAATTTCAGAAATTTCTTCATACGACAAATCTTGTATATCCCTTAATACCACAACTTCTCTATAAACCGGTTTTACTTTCAGTAATGCTTTTTGAATTATTTCATTTCTAATTTCACCATCTGCAATCTTTTCCGGTGAGCGGAACATTTTATCTTCGATTTGCGGTGTTTTTTCATCATCGTTATTACTTATCGAAAAAATACTTCTTCTGCGTCTTCTTTTTAATTCATTCTTAGCAAGATTTCCAGCAATTGTATAGATCCATGTAGAAAACTTAGCAAATGATCTGTAAGAATCTTTGTTTAGATAAAACTTAATCATCGTATCTTGGACAATATCAGTACAAACGTCTCTATCACCAACAAATCTATAAACAAAATTCATCAACGGATCTTTGTAACGTCTAACCAAAATTTCATAAGCTTCAAGAGTATTGCTGTCTTGAAAATCTTTAATAAGTTCTTCGTCTTTTAATTCAGTCAGCGACTTATTCAATGAGTATTATACCCTATCTTAAAAGAAATGTTTCAAAATTTTCTGGTTAATTTTAGCCATATAAGAAAATAAAAGCAACCGGACTTAAACTAAAAAATCGGAAGAAACCTCTTGTCCCAGCATTTCCGATATCAAAGTAAGTAAAACTGTCTTTGGATCGGCGGAAGTTGTTTTTATTGCAATATCTGCATTTAGAAGAGCGCGGGAGGCATTTAGTAACCGTTCGTCATTCATCATATAACTTGCCTTTTTACAATTTACATAATAGCCCCAGCTTACACCGGCAGATTTGGCGGCTTCATTATCGTTTATTCCCAATTTTACCAATTCCAATATTTGTGCAACAGTTAAAACAAACTTTGAAAGCATATTGATAATAACGACCATCTCCATACCCGAGTCAAAAAGATTATAAGCCACTTCAACGGCTTTTGGTTTATTCCCTTTACCTACAGCATCCTGAAGATTAAAAATTGAGTATTCTTTTGTTGGAGAAGCAATTTTGATAATATCTTCATTCGTAACTTTCTCTTTGTCCGGCAGGTAATTAAGCAGCTTTTGAAGTTGAATCTCGAGCAAAGACTTATCTTCGCCGACTATATCAACTAAAAACTGTGCAATGTTATCCGGGAAATTAATTCCAAGTTTTTTTGCTTTCTTCACAAGCCAGTCAACAAGTTCCTCACCGGTTGCAACACGAGCCTCAAATAATGCATGTATGTTTAACAAATTAGAGTATGGCTCTTTAGAAGGGTCCGATATCTTTCCGGATTGTGTTACAACTAAAATTGAAAAGTCGGGAGGATTTTTAATGAATGCTGACAATTCTTTTTTATCGTTAAATTTTTCGAAGTTTTTTACAATAATTAATTTTCTACCGCCGCCGAACGGAAATGATAAAGCCAAATCTAAAATTTGAGATAAGCTTTGGCTCTTTTCCGCACTGATCACTTCTTTGTCAAAATCAGAAAGGACAAAAGGGGCAACTGCTTTTTCGATAGTTTCTAATGCAAGATCTAAAGTATATTGATCTTCGCCGCAAAGGAAATAGACAGGAAGAAATTTATCTTTCGAAAGAGATTTTGAAATTTCTGTTACAGATGGAATTTGAATTTTAGCCATAGATCATCAATTAAGTCTGCAAAATTTGTTCAACAACTCAGCTAGCACGTTTTTCAATAATTATTTTTTGAATTGTAACCGTCTCAACCGGTTTTCCATTACTATCAGTTTTTAACTTACCGATATCATAGACAACATTCATCCCGCCAATAACTTTACCAAAAATAGTGTGTCTTCCATCCAGCCACGGCGCACCGGCAGTTGTGATGAAAAATTGGCTTCCGTTTGTATTCGGTCCGGCATTAGCCATTGCCAGAACGCCTGCATCATCAAAGTGAAAACTTCTAACAATTTCATCGTCAAATTTTTTACCGTAAATACTTTCGCCGCCTTCGCCGGTACCTGTTGGATCGCCGCCCTGAATCATAAAATCTCTTATAACCCGATGAAATGTTAATCCATTGTAATAACCTTTTACCGAAAGAGTAACAAAATTTTCAACTGTCTTAGGTGTTTCTTTTGCATATAATTCTAGTTCAAAAGTACCTTTGTTTGTTTTAACAACAGCAACTACCTTCTCTCTTCCTTGCAAATCCAGCAATTGAGCCACAGTTGCGCCGTCTTGAGATGACTGCAAAACTTTTGGTTTACATGATAGACAAAAAAACATCATTGCAATTGCAAAAACTGTAATTATTATTTTTCTTTTATTCATTTCATAATCCTTATGGTAATATTATTCCTTTTCCAAGAAGAATTAAAATAATTATACCGGCAATAATTCTATATACAATGAAAACAAATGTCGAATTCTTTTTTAAATATTTAAGAAGCAATCCGATGGAAAGATAACCAACAACAGCAGACGCAATAGTTGCAACAATCATATTGATCATTCCATCATGGTCAATATATTTTAGCGATTGATAGAATTCCAGCAATCCGCTTGCTGCAACAGCTGGAATGCTCATTAAAAAGGAGAAGCGCGCCGCAGTCTCACGGTCAAATCCCAAAAATAAACCGGCTGTTATTGTTGTGCCCGATCGAGAAGAACCGGGTATAAGCGCGAATGATTGTGCAAATCCGATGATTACTGCATCATACCACTTAAAATCTTTGGTCTTGCGTGTAAATCTGCCGGTCTTTTCTGCAACAGCAAGAATTATTGCCAGAACAATTAAACTTCCGGCAATGATATATAAATCTTTTGTAAGCACACCTTCAATAATATGTTTGAAACCAAGACCGATCACGGCAACCGGAAGAGTTGCAAAAACCAAGTACCAGCCCATTTTTGAATTCATTGTTTGTTCGTTAAATTTTTTACGGTCAAGAAGATTATCGTGTATAAAATCTTCAAGAATTAAAAGTAAGTCCTTCCAAAAATATAATACTACCGCAAGAAGAGTTCCGAGTTGAATAACGGCAATAAACGCTGTCCAGCGCTCCGGATTATCAGACGATATTAAGTTCATCAACTTACCGGCTACTGTTAAATGTCCGGTGCTGCTGATAGGTAGAAATTCTGTAATACCTTGTATGATTCCCAACAAAATTGCTTCAATAGTATTCAAGACTAACCTCTAAAGAATAAATGTTACGCCTAAATAAATCCCAAAAGAGAAAGCGTTTAAATTTAGTTTTTCACCTGTCGCGTTATTGACAATAGACGGTTTTTGTGGATTAGTAACGTCTCCTGTTACGTCATAACGTAAATTGGTTCCTATTAATGCATAAAAATTTTTGCTTAGCAGTGTGTTTCCTTCCGCTTTTAATATCAATCCATATCCGCTTGCCGAATAGTTGGTTGAAGTGTTTATTTTTTCCGAAAGTGAAACAAATCTAGGTCCAACACCGCCGCCAAATTTAAATTGGTACCCTTCACCTGGAAGAATATAATAAGCAAGAACACTGGGTCTATGCATAATAAAAGCAATCTCATATGCTCCGCCAGAACTTAATGAAGCTGTGTAGGAATCAATCATTAAATCATATTCCAGACCGAGAGCAAATGAATTGGATAATTTATAATCAGCTTCACCCGAAAAACTAATGGAACTTTTGAACGATGGAAGAATATTACCTCCCGAGGCAAAACCGGAGGAATTAACATAATCTCGAAATGACGGAGAAGATCTGAAATCGAGACCCATTGACAAACTTAAATCCCACTGAGCCGAAATATTATTTACAGCTGAAATAAAAATTATGAGCAAAAATATTTTTTTCATTTTTCTTCCGTATTGATACTAAATACTGAAAGGAACGATTCTCTTTTTAAGCCTTTCTTTAAACGGCTTACATTTACAATATATATTATAATGAGCGTTGAAATCACAAAAAGCAGATACGAAATAAAGTGTGTTAACAATGCATAAGCGGCACTTACTTCGTAACCGAAACTGAATAGCTGAGTGAGCACAAAAATTGAGATCAAATGATAAGGACCGGTTCCGCCCGGTGTCGGTATCATTGCGCTAAAAGAACTAATAGTCATTACAATCCATGCCATTGCAAATGTAACTCTGCCCGTATATTCCATTCCAAAAATATAAAAGCCTACATAAGAATTTAACGCGTAAAGAAGAAGAATTACCGCTGACCAGATAACCAACATTATAATATTTTTTGTTCCTTTGATGCTTGAAAGTCCGCTGATTAGAGTATTAAATAGTCCTTCTAAACGGCTTTCAAGATTTTTATTAATTTTGGCTGCCAGTTTTAAAAATATATTTTTAAATAATTCTTGATAACGAACAAGCAAAAACAAAAATACCGTTGCTAAGAAAATTAAAATATATCCGATAATAAGAGAAGTCTTCAGCCAACTGACTTCATTATATAAATCTCCGGAGTAGAGACTTACGCTAATTAATGCGGCTAATGCAAATGTTGCAATATCAATTATCCTCTCGACTACAATTGTTCCTATTGCCGACGTACGCGAAATATTTTCCCATCTGCCAAAGAATAAACCTCTGTAAAGCTCTCCCAAACGAGGAATAACGCAACTCACTCCATATCCGACCATCACCGAGCCGAAAAGATGAAATGTAGATA
Organism: Bacteroidota bacterium; assembly: GCA_021824635.1. Taxonomy (GTDB): domain Bacteria; phylum Bacteroidota; class Ignavibacteria; order Ignavibacteriales; family Melioribacteraceae; genus Fen-1258. The sequence goes on from JAKAKD010000030.1 coordinate 129,091, forward strand.
CATCTTTCTTAACAGACTTGATCATATAACGCCACCTGAGCGCGCGGGCAAGATGCGAAGCAAAAAAGACAATTACATAAAGAAAAATTGCCAATAAGGAAGATTGTGCAATAAGTGAAAGTGATTTTTGAAGATCAATACCTTTAAAAGCAAAATAGAGAAACAGAATTGTAAGGATGACCGGGAAAAAATAACCTGCTACTTTTGCCAGTTGATTATTTGTTTTACCTGAGGTCAATAATCTTTATTCCTTTGGGAGGATAATATGTAAATCGTGAATCCGGTAAATCTTGATTAATTTTTAAATCCGTAAACTGAAAAGCATAACGCATATCGCCGCGGTCAAGGACTTCTATTCTAGAAATCATTCCATCGTTTGTAATCCAGATCTTAACATACTTGAATTCCATATCTTGATCTTTAGGAGTAAGATCAATGCATATCTCTCCTTTAGTTGACTCTTCCGTTACAATTTTATTTTTACAGAGAGGCGGGTAATCGAACACAAACCGTTCAAGCGAAAAAGATGTCGGGTCATCGCTAAGGTTACTTATCACTACTCTGTTAAACCGTTTATCGTTATTCCAGATTGTCTGTCCATCCGAAACAATGAACTGATTTTTTAGATCTACAATAAATTTATTTTTTCTTTTGTATGAAAATTTACCGGCACTTTTTCCTTGGTCGTGACCCTGAGCGTCAAAATAATTTTGCGAAAAATTTGCCGTAAAATTGGTTATTGAATTGAACTTGTTCTGAACTTTTTTAATGTAATCGTTTGCAGACTGGGAATAAATTATTGATGAAACTAAACAAATGAATATGAAGATTTTCGTTTTCATTTTATAATGATCTCAAAATAGTTTCGAGTTGTTCTTCACTATCAACAATAACCTCACGCGCTTTACTTCCTTCAGACGGACCAACAATTCCAGCTTGTTCAAGCTGATCAACAATTCTTGCGGCACGGGAATAACCCAACTTTAATCTTCTTTGCAGTAAAGATACGGAACCTTGTTGATGCCTTACAATAACACGTGCCGCCTCTTCAAACATCGGATCGAGATCGCTCATAAAATCGCCTTGAGCTTCTTTCCGTTTATCATAAAGAGAAGGAAGAAAATATCTTTTTGAAAAACCTTTCTGAACGTAAATGAAATTTGTAATCTTTTCAACTTCTTCCGTAGAGATAAATGCATTTTGAATACGAATCGGTTTTGGCATTCCACCCGGTAAAAACAACATGTCGCCCATTCCAAGTAATTGCTCTGCACCGTTCATATCAAGAATAGTTCTGGAATCAATTTTGGTTGCAACCTGGTAAGCCATACGCGCGCTGAAATTTGCTTTAATAACGCCTGTGATAACATTAACTGACGGTCTTTGTGTAGCAAGTATTAGATGAATTCCAACAGCACGGGCAAGCTGAGCAAGACGCGCAATCGGTTCTTCAACTTCTTTACCGGATGTAATCATCAGATCCGCTAACTCGTCAATTACAACTACGATATAAGGCATCTTATGATGCTTCATCTCGTCAGTATCTTTTGGACGTGATTTTGGATTCAAAACTTTTTTGTTATAATCTACAATGTTACGCACTCCCACCTTGGCAAGTTTATCGTAACGTTTTTCCATTTCATATTCTACTGCTTTCAAAGCAAGGAGAGCGTTGGATGGATTTGTAATTATCTCCTCTTCCAAATCCGGCGAGACGGCTAGAAAATGTTTGCTAAGTTTTTTATAGAAAGACAATTCAATTTTTTTCGGATCAATAATTACAAACTTTACATCCGATGGATGTTTTGCGTAAATCAAACTGTTCAAGATCATATTGATGCCGACACTTTTACCGGAACCGGTTGATCCGGCAATTAACATATGAGGCATTTTTGCCAAATCGGTAATATAAACTTCGCCGGAAATTGTTTTACCAAGCGCTAACGGAAGTTCATCTTTCGACTCAGCTATTTTTTTTAATACAGAACTCGCTCTTACAATTGAAGCATGAGCATTAGGAATTTCAACACCAATTGCGCTCTTGCCCGGAATAGGCGCAATAATTCTAATTCCGCGCGCGGCAAGAGCTAACGCAATATCATGTTCAAGACTTACAATGCGGCTGATCTTTACACCGGGAGCCGGTACAATTTCATAAAGCGTTACAACCGGACCGGGCGTTACAGTTATATCATCAATCTGAATATCGAAGAGAGCCAATTTATCTTTTAACAGAGCAGCATTCCGCTTTAATTCACTTTCATTAACTTTTATCTCTTCATCATCCGGAGGAGTAAGTAAACTAATTGTGGGCGGTTTGTATTCAATTTTTTCTTCCCACTGATCCGGCATTGTTGCTTCTGCCGCTTTATCAACAGCCGGAATTATATCATCATCTTCTTTGGGTTTGGCTTCCCCTTTTTTTGTTTTAGAGTCGGAAATTTTTTCAGTAACTGGCACCGGAGTTTTTTCCGCTTGGTCTTTTTTAACAATCGTTATTTTTGTTTTCGGCTCTACTACTTCTTCTTCGGCATCTTCTTCTTTTGCTTTGAATAATGATTTTAATTTACTGTCGCCGCGAAGGTTTTTTATTTTTTCAAGGTTGCTTTCAACATCTGTGTTAAGCGGAGCTACAATTTTTACATCTTCTTTCTCTTTATCGCGGAATAAATTCTTGATGAACTCAATTACCGAACTGAATTTAAAATCGAATGCAATAATTAGCGTAACAAGAATTGAAGCGCTTAAAAAGATTATGCTGCCAAGCCCGCCAAGTAATCTGCTGATTATTGTGCCGAAGAAAAATCCGATTTTTCCGGAAAGTTCATGATAATCTACAAACAGAGCTATTTCCGGTGTGTATTGAAGCATTCCGAAAAAAGTTGAGAGTAAAATTCCCATTACAAGAAGGAAATTAGAAAAGTAGAGCGCCAGTTTATAATTCTTCTCTTTGCTTAAAACAGCATAGCCCCACAAAAACATTATTGCTGGAAAAATTATAGAGAAATAGCCGATTGTTGAACGGACAAAAAAGTAGGAAACGTAAGCGCCAAAAATTCCAAGCCAGTTATGAGTTGTTGCAGCTTTATTCATCAGCTCGGGACTGCCGTTAAAAACTCCGAACAAACCTAAAAAATTATATGGGAAATAGGATTCGTCATCACGTGAGTAAGAAAGAATGCTAAGAAAAATAAGAAGAGCAACAACTACTAAAAAAATGGCTAGCAGTTTTTTTTTCTTTTCCGGAGAAACGACAAAAAAATTTTCTCCCGCAGAAGAAGAACTTTCTTTTGATTTATTTTTCTTCGGCATTATTAGGAAACTTTGGGTTCGTTAACAAGGTTATTTTGTGCCGTTAGAGTCTCTAACTTCTTAATTGCACCGGAAATATAATACGGAATCAATTCGGTAGTTCCAAATTGCGCACATTCCTTTATATCAGCCCCGAAACCATTCTCAATTAAGAGTTGTCCGTGTTCGGTTTCTTTCAACATTTTAGAAATATTTTTACCAAAAGATTTATTCAAGACCAAACTCGCTCTTCCGGAATCGCTGATTTCAAGATCTGTGCTAACTTTATCCATCTCACTAATAAGTCTGCCTGCACATACCGCATCTTCTAAGTTGAAATTTCCGTTGGTTCCGGAACAAATTATTTCCACATCCTTATTAAGATGCAAAAGATGATTGGCAACAGTTGGAAGATTATTAAAACTACAGATGAAAAGATTTTCGGAAAATTTAGCTTTAACAATCGTTTTAGAACCGTTGGTAGTATAAAGAATAATAGATTTGCCTGCAACAACATCCGGCGTATATTCCAATGGCGAGTTGCCGAGATTAAAACCCTCAACTTTTTTTGTATTACGCTCTCCGCTAAGAATTGTTTGTCCGCCGAAAGCGTTGCCAGAGACTTTCATAGCAAAATCAACTGTGCTAACTGGAATAACTTCCCGTGCCCCGTTTGTAAGTGCGGTAACAATAACAGTTGAAGCACGTAGAATATCTATAACAACAGAAGTTTTTCCGCTGAAATAAAGATCGTCAAAATGCAGATTTGAATAATGGACGTTAATTTTCATTTGAAGAATAAAACCTTTTTGGATTAATTTTTTACAAATGGAAGTTTAGTAACCACAGCCGGAATTTCTTTACCGCGAATTACAAAATTTATTTTATTTCCTTCTTTACAATATTGAGAGTCAACATATCCGAGTGCAATTGCTTTGTCAAGAATTGGACTTACAGTTCCGCTAGTAATATGTCCCACAACTTTTCCATCAACAGACAAATCATAACCGTGGCGCGGAAATGCTTTCTCGTCTGAGACTAGTGGAATTAATTTTCTTTTCAACCCATCTTCTTTGGCTTTAAGCAGAACATCCTTAGCAATGAATTCGGATTTTTTCAACTTCGTAATCCAGCCAAGTCCGGCTTCAAGTGTGTTTGTAGTCTGGTCAATATCATTTCCGTATAAGCAGAATCCCATTTCCAAACGCAAAGAATCGCGTGCACCAAGACCTACTGGTTGAATACCGAAATCTTTTCCGGCTTCGAATAAAGCATTCCAAACTTTTACGGCTTCGGCTTCTCCGCCTTTGAAATATAATTCATAACCGAGTTCGCCCGTATAACCGGTACGCGAAACAATCATATCTATGCCGGCAATTTTTGCAAAGAAGAAATAATAATATTCCAGATCTAACTGCTTGTCGCAAATTTTTTCCACAACATTTTTTGAATTTGGACCTTGAACAGCAAGGAGAGAGTATTCATCACTTTCGTCAATGATATCAACGCCAAATTGATTATTCTCTTTCATCCAGGCAAAGTCTTTGTCTTTGTTCGATGCATTAACTACAAGCATAAATTCTTTTTCGTTAATGCGGTAAACTAGAAGATCATCAACAATTCCGCCGTCGGGATAAGACATGGCGGAATATTGAACTCTTCCGTTTATTAGAACAGAAGCATCGTTAACTGTAATATGTTGAACGAAATCCAACGCGCGGTCTCCGCGGATAAATATTTCTCCCATGTGGGAAACATCGAACACGCCAACCGATGTGCGCACAGCTTTGTGTTCTGCAATAATTGATGAGTATTGAACCGGCATCTGGTATCCGGCAAAATCTACTATCTTAGCACCAAGCTTTTCATGTACAGAATAAAATTTTGTCTTTTTCATATTTATTTTTGGTTTGATTTTTTCCAATCACTCAAGAATTTTTCTAATCCTATATCAGTGAGAGGATGTTTGAATAATTTTTCAATAACATCAAATGGCATTGTTGCAACATGAGCGCCCATCAAAGCCGCATCAACAAGATGAAGCGGATGACGGATGCTTGCAACTAGCACCTGCGTTTTGAAATTGTAATTTTCGTATATCTGAACAATCTGCTGAACTAAAGCCATACCATCATGACTAATATCATCAAGTCTGCCGACGAAAGGACTTATATATGTTGCCCCGGCTTTGGCGGCTAGCAAAGCTTGAGACGGCGAGAAGCATAATGTAACGTTTGTATTAATTCCTTCATCGCTCAACGACTTTACCGCTTTAATTCCTTCTTTGATAAGAGGAACTTTAACAACAATATTTTTATGAATTTTGGCAAGTTCGTGAGCTTCTTTCATAATACCGTCGTAATCGGTGGAAACAACTTCTGCGCTGATAGGTCCATCAACAATTTTAATTATCTCATCGAGCAGTTCGCGGAAGTTTTTTCCTTCTTTAGCGACAAGAGAAGGATTTGTAGTAACGCCGTCGAGTAAACCATAAGAAGCGGCTTCTTTAATTTCTTTTATGTTCGCTGTGTCAATAAAAAATTTCATGTGAATGCCTTCATTATCTTGAAAAGAAAATTTCTCAACGGAAAAATAGTAAAAAACGAAAACATATTAATGTTGCTAATTAGGAATATGTTTTACACAAAATCAGCTGTTATATCATCACCGGTTTTAGTAGAGATGAAATAAAAATGTTGCGGGCTCATTTTTTCATCCTCAATAAGTTTTAGGCGAACAAAATATCTAAGCTGAATTTTAGACAACGGAGAAATGAAACCTTCTTTTAATTTCTCGCCTAGAGAAGGATGAACTTTCAACGTTAGCGATGTTCCTTTGCCTTCAGCTTTGAAACGCTTTAGCCAATGGTCAATCTCATGCATCAAGTTTGATTTCTTTGTAAGATATCCAGTACCCATGCAATATGGACATGCTTCATTCATAGACTGCAAAATGTTTTCTCGAATACGCTCGCGTGTTATTTGCATCAAGCCAAATTCGGTCATTGGAAGAAGAGCAATCTTGGCGCGGTCTTTCTTAAATTCTTTTTTCAATTCATCGTAAATTTTCTTCCGGTTCTTTTCATCTTCGAGGTCAATAAAATCAACAACAATTAATCCGCCAATATCTCGAAGGCGTAATTGACGGACGATTTCGCGCGAAGCTTCGAGATCGGTTTTAAGAGAATTCAATTCTTGTTCTTTCTTTGCTGCGTAACGTCCGCTGTTAACATCAATAACAACCATTGCTTCTGTATGTTCAATAACAATATGTCCGCCGCTCGGAAGAGGAACTTTTCTCCCCATCAATCCTTTTATCTGCTCGTCAATCTTAAATGCTTCGAAAATTGATTGATCTTCTTTGTATAATTCTATCCGGTCTATTAAAGCCGGTTGTATGAATTGAACGTAATTTCGAATTTCTTTGAAAAGTTTTTTTGAATCAACGAACACTTTTGAAACATCCGGTGTAAATAGATCTCTAATTACACTGATGGTTGTACTCAAATCTTTGTAAAGAAGAAACGGCGGTTCCTGTTTCTTGGCATCTTCCTGCATATCTTCCCAAATCTTAACAAGATATTTCAGATCGCCGGAAAGTGATTCTTCACTTTGATCTTTTGCCGCAGTACGAATAATCAATCCGCAATTCGAGGGAAGAATTCCGCGCGCTATACGGCGTAATCTTTTCCGTTCTCTAAAATCATAAATCTTTTTTGAAACGCCTATTTTATCATCAAGCGGAAGAAGAACACAAAATCTGCCAGGAATTGAAATTGAAGAAGTACAACGAACTCCTTTATCCTTAACAGGTTCTTTGATGATCTGAATTAAAATTTCTTCCCCTTTGTGGAGTTTTGTAATTTGGCGATGATCTTTCTGCTCAGGTTTTGGAGAAGGTTGTTTAGCTTCTGCCGGAGGTTGAACTTGAGCAGCATTTTCTTCTTTATCATCATCATCGCTGTCATCGGAATCGTTATCTTCATCAAGCATGCTTTGTAATGCTTCCGTACGCTCGCCAATATCGGAGAAGTGAAGAAACGCATCATGCTTCATGCCGATATCAATAAACACCGCACGAATACCAGGCATTACTCTGGCAACTTTACCGAGATAAACATCGCCGACCATTCTACGCTTTTCCGGATGATCAACAAAGAAATCTACGAGATTTCCGTCTTCGGTTATCGCAACATGATTCTGCGATGTTGACGAATTAATAATTATTTCTTTATTCATTTTAAAACCTTTTTGTTCTTATCCGGAAACATTAGCGTTTTCTTCTGCTAACCAGAAAAGAACTTTCCTTTGAAATTTTTTGTGAATTATCGCATGCTCATCAATATTTATTGGAGTATGCAAAATATTATCTGCGTGCTCTGTAATAAGCGTTCGCAGATCGGTCAAATTTTTAATTGAGAATACTCTGTCGAGTAAAAATTTTACTCCACTATGACTTTTGAAATACCAGATAGAATGTTTTTTTGCTTTATCGAGAGCAATGAACTCTCCGAATTCGTTTTCTAAATTATTTATATGCTGTAAGACAGTTTTGCTAACAACAGAAGAATCCGGTTCGCCAGGATCAATTCCGGTTTCCATCAATGCGTTAAATCTTGAGAAGATAAAAGGATTTCCGAGAGCACCGCGCGCTATCATTGCGGAATCGCATCCGGTTGAATCTATCATCTCCTTTATATCTCCGGGCGAAAACATTGAGCCATTGCCAACAACCGGAATGGTTACTGTTTCTTTAACTTTTTTCAGCCAGGTCCAGTCTGCATTTGTATCATATTTATCTGCGCGCGTTCTTGCATGAACAAAAATCAGCGAGGCGCCGTTATCTTGAATTGCTTTTGCATTATCAAAAACATTGATGCGCGATCTGTCTTTTCCTAAACGGATTTTAACCGAAATTGGAACGCCGTTAGAACCATCAACCATTTTACGGACAAGTTTACCGATAGTTTTAGGATCATCAAGAAGAGAAGCGCCCATATTTTTAGAACAAACTTTTTCTACCGGGCAGCCGCAATTCAGATCAATTAAATCCGGTTTATGTTTTGAAATTTCTTTAGCGGCTTCATAAAGAATTTCCGGATCGTTGCCTAGAACTTGCACGCCGATTGGTTTTTCCGAGCGGTTAAATGAGAAATGACGGAGCGTTTCAAAATTATTTTTGATAACTCCTTCTGCGCTTACCATTTGTGTAAATGTAATTCCCGCACCCATTTCTTTACAAATTTTACGAAAAGAAGAATCGGTTACCTCCGCCATCGGGGCTAAAAATAATTTATTGCCAATATCGAGGTTGCCGACTTTCATTTAAAATTTCTACCAGTCCCTTCCAAAAAAACAATTTGCTATACTTAATTGTATGATGTTGTTTCAAAAAGTGTAAATGTCATTTCAACGTAGCCAGGAAATGAAAAATCCAATTTTAATCGCACTAACTTGCCAGCGGCATTCTGGTGCATTCCAAAAATTATTTTTGAGACAAACTCATAAAAATCCGGAAGGGTCATAAGACCCTTCCAACATAAGAATAATTTATTCTTTTTCCTCTGCTTCTTCTGCAGCAGGTGTTTCATTCATTAATGCTTTTCTTGAAAGAGATAATTTTCCGCCTTCAATAGCAATCAACTTTACTTTTACAACTTCACCTTCTTTCAGAACATCTGTTACTTTAGCAATACGTTTTGTATCAATCTGCGAGATGTGAAGAAGTCCTTGTGTACCCGGGAAAATTTCCACAAAGGCGCCGAAGTCTGTTATCTTCATAATCTTGCCGGTATAATTTTTACCAACTTCCGGTTCGGAAACGAGAAGTTTTATATACTCTTTTGCCGCCTTGGCAAGAGCCGCATCTTGACCTGCAATGCTGACAGTTCCATCTTCCTCGATGTTAATATCAACAGAGAAATCTTTCTGCATTTTCTGAATTACTTTTCCGCCAGGTCCAATTACAGTTCCAATTTTATCGGTTGGAATTTTGGTTGTATAGATTCTTGGCGCATAATTAGAAATGTTTGGACGTGCGGTTGATATTGCTTCGTTCATAATTTTCAGAATATGGAAACGACCTTCTTTTGCTTGAGCAAGAGCTTTCTCCATAATCTCGTAAGAGATTCCTTGAATCTTTATATCCATTTGCAAAGCGGTAATTCCAGCTTCAGAGCCGGCAACTTTGAAATCCATATCGCCGAGATGATCTTCGTTTCCGAGGATATCCGATAAAATTGCAAATTGATTTTCTTCTTTAACAAGTCCCATCGCGATTCCGGCAATAGTAGTTTTGATCGGAACGCCGCCGTCCATCAATGAAAGTGAACCGGCACAAACTGTTGCCATTGAAGACGATCCGTTCGATTCAAGAATGTCAGAATTCAATCTTACGATGTAAGGAAATTTTTCCTCAGCGGGAATAATATTTTTAAGAGAACGTTCGGCAAGATTTCCGTGTCCCACTTCTCTTCTTCCAACTCCGGAAAATCTTCCGGTTTCGCCAACGCTGAACGGAGGAAAGTTGTAGTGAAGAAGGAACCGTTTTTTATACTCCGGCTGAAGTCCGTCAATAATTTGTTCGTCGCCTTTAGCGCCTAATGTTAAAGTTGTCAAGCTCTGTGTCTCGCCGCGTGTGAACAATGCGCTTCCGTGAACGCGTGGAAGCAAACCAAGTTCAACCGTAATCGGTCTGATCTGAGTTGTATTTCTTCCGTCAAGACGAAGTCCGTCTTCAAGAATTCTTTTGCGCATCAAATCTTTTTCCATATCATGAAGAATTTCTTTGATGGCAGTTTCCTGTTCCGGATATTTTTCAGTAAGAGCAGCAAGCACTTCATCCGTTAATGCATGGTTCTGTGCCGATCTTTCTTCTTTTGCTAAAACAGAAGAAACTATTGCTTTGAATTTATCATGAGCTAAAGCGGAGATATCATTGAACAAATTCTGGTCAACAACTTTTTCGGCAACAACCATTTTAGGTTTGCCGCAAAGTTCGCGTAATTCATTTTGAATCTGGACAATTTTTTTTATCTCTGCGTGAGCAAATTTTAGAGCGTCAAGCATAACTTGTTCGCTCAATTCTTTTGCTTCGCCTTCAACCATCATAATTGAACTTTCTGTTCCGGCAATAACTAGTTCAAGATCGCTCTCTTCGGTTTCTTTGAGAGTAGGATTAACAATGAATTCACCGTTGATTCTTCCAACGCGAACTTCGCCAACAGGTTCGAGAAAAGGAATATCTGAAATTGCGAGTGCAGCCGAAGCTCCGCAAGCGGCAATTACATCCGAATCGTTCTCGCTGTCATATGAATAAACGAATGCGGCAACTTGAGTATCGTTTCTGTAATTATCGGAGAACAATGGGCGTATTGGTCTGTCAATTAAACGTGAACTTAGAACTTCTTTATCTGTAGGTTTGCCTTCGCGTTTGAAAAAGCCGCCGGGAATTTTACCAGCTGCAAATGCTTTCTCTCTATATTCAACACTGAGCGGAAAGAAATCCACATCGGGACGTAGGTCGCCGGCAACAGCAGTAACCAGAACCATTGTATCGCCGTAGCGAACCATTACGGCTCCGTTTGCTTGTTTGGCAAGTTTTCCAGTTTCAAAAATTAATTTTTGTTTTCCTATTTGTACTTCTTTGGTATAAACCATTTAGAAACTCCGTTACTTTCTTATGTTCAATTCTTTAATTATTGTACGATATCTTTCAATATCTTTACTTGCAAGATAATCCAGCAATCTTCTTCTCTTTCCAACCATCTGCATCAATCCGCGTCTTGAAGCGTGATCTTTTTTATGCGCTTCGAAGTGACCTGTAAGACGATTAATTTCTTCCGTTAACAATGCGATCTGGACTTCGGTTGTACCGCTGTCTTTTTCTCCTTTACCGAATTTTTTGATTACCGCAAGTTTTTCTTCTTTTGATAAAGCCATTTTACTGCTCCTTTATTTGTTTGTTCGATATAACCCCAGAATTAATCCGCCAGAAGCGGGTAAACCGGAGTTTATTAATTAGTTAATTTTTTCTTTCTGTGCTTCAAGCTTATCACTTTCAATCTGGTGAATAAGCATTTCCTTTGAATCAAATTTTTTCTCATCTCTTAATCTTTTCAGAAATTCGATCTTCATATCACTTCCGTAAATATCACGGTCGAAATTCAATAGATGAGCTTCGAGAACCAGTTCGTGTTTATTTTCGAATGTCGGTCTGTATCCGAGATTCATAATTCCGATATGTTCTTCATCTTTCAAATAACATTTAACAACATAAACGCCATTCTTGGGGACTGATTTCCGCGGTTCATACAACTTAATGTTTGCCGTTGGAAAACCAAGCGTTCTGCCACGTTGAGCACCGATTACGACTTTACCTGAGAAAGAATAATTTCTTCCCAAAAATAAATTGGCTTTCTCAATATTCCCTTCAGCCAGAGCATTTCTGATTTTTGTTGAACTGATAATTTCTCCGTTCAAACTTTCTGCCGAAACATCGGTAACATCAAAATTATTAAGTCTGCCAACTTGACTAAGAATGTTAACATCGCCCAAACGATCTTTACCGAATTTATGGTCGTGACCGATAACCATATGAGCGGCGCCGATTTTTTCGACAATGAACCGTTTGATAAATTCATCCGAAGTCAGCTGCGAAAACTCTTTAGTAAAGTTTATCACCATCAAATTTTCAATTCCCGCTTTTTCAAGGACTTCTTTTTTTTCATCGAGCGAGGTTAAAAGTTTCATGTCAAAATCTTTTGAAAGAACAAAACGCGGATGCGGTTCGAATGTAACAACAAAACTGTTTCCGTTTTTTCCGGCTGCAGTTTTTTTTACTTCATTAAGAATTTTGATGTGTCCTCTATGCAACCCATCAAATGATCCAACGGTTACAACCGCGTTTTTTGCATCTATATTTTCAGAAACTTCTGTATAAACTTTCATTTCAATTCAATTGTGGAACAAGACAATAATTTTGTGCAAACTCTTTGAACTCATCTAGTGTAAATGCATCTTCCACTTTAAACTCACCAATTTGAGTTCTTCTCAATTCTTTTAAGTAAGCCCCGCATCCAAGTTTTTGTCCGAAGTCGTGCGCAATTACTCTTATATAAGTTCCTTTCGAACAGCTAATTTCAAAATGAATATCGGGTAAATTTATTTTTGTTATTTCAAATTTTGTAACAATAACTTCACGGGCTTCTCTTTCAACTTCTTTTCCTTTACGTGCAAATTTGTAAAGTGGCTGCCCGTTATGTTTTATTGCCGAAAACATCGGCGGCATTTGTAAAATATTTCCCACGAACAGATCGCGCGTTTTAAGAATTTGCTCTTCAGAAATATGTCCGTAACTTTTTTCTGAATCAAATTTACTCTCGCCATCAAATGACGACGTTGTTTTTCCCAGTGTAAATATTCCGGTATAAGTTTTAGCCAAATCCTGAACTAGAGAAATTTCCTTTGTCTTTCTTCCGGTACAAACTATTACTAAACCGGTTGCGTTAGGATCCAAAGTTCCGGCATGCCCGACTTTTTTTACGCCCACTGTTTTTCTTACTTTGTAAACACAATCAAAAGAACTTTTTCTGAAAGCTTTATCAATCAGAATAATTTCACCGGCTACAAAATCCGGGTCAATTTCAGTTATCGTGTTTTTCGCTATCGCTTTCATGAATTTTCTTGAACAATCCTTCCATTTTTTCTACATAGTCCATTGTGTCATCTATGAAGAAATGGAGTTCCGGAACAAATCTTAGTTGAATTCTTCCGGCAAGTTCACTTCTAATCAAACCTTTAAGTTCGTTGATGCTCTCTAAAACTTTTTCTCTTTTCTCTTTATCAAAAACAGAGATATAGATTTTAGTATGTTTTAGATCAGGGCTAACTTTAACATTTGTCACAGTTATAAGACCCATCTTTGGATCCTGCAGCTTGTGAAGAAAAATCAAACTTAGCTCTTCCTTAATAAGACTCGAAACTTTATCTAATCTATGAGACATTTCTACTCTAATTTCTTCTTTGTTTCAATCATTTTGAAAGCTTCTATAATATCGCCGGGTTTAATATCGTTAAAGTTGGCAATGCTTACGCCGCATTCAAATCCTTTTTCAACTTCGCGTACATCATCTTTAAATCTTCTCAGTGAACTGATTTCGCCTTCGTAAACCGCAATACCGTCTCTGAATAAACGGACTTTATTGCTTCTCATAATTTTTCCGTCTTGAACAGAACATCCGGCAATTGTACCGGCTTTAGGCACTTTGAAAATATCTTTGACTTGGAGCGTTGCAACCACTTCTTCGGAAACAACCGGAGAAAGCATTCCTTCAAGAGCGGATTTGATTTCGTTGATGGCATCGTAAATAATATTATAAAGACGAATATCAACTTTCTCAGATTCTGCAAGTTTACGCGCGTTTGTATTCGGTCTTACATGGAATCCGACTATAATTGCACCCGATGCAGCAGCAAGAAGAACATCGCCTTCAGAAATTGCACCGACGGCTTTATGAATTACACGAACCGAAACTTCCTGGTTGGATAATTTCATCAATGAATCAGATAACGCTTCTATTGAACCGTCCACGTCACCTTTAACAATCACAGGCAATTCCTTAAATCCGCCGTGGCTGATTTGATTTGCAATTTCATCAAGAGTAATATGATGAACCTGGCGATGATCTTGTTCGCGTTTTATCTGCATACGTTTCAGACTTATATCACGGGCTTCGCGTTCAGATGCCGCAATGTGGAAAATATCTCCAGCTTGCGGTGCGGATTCAAATCCAAGTACAAGAACAGGAGTTGAAGGACCGGCTTCAAAAACTTTTTTACCGCGCTCATCAAACATTGCACGTACTCGTCCGTGTACAACTCCAGCTATAAACGGATCACCAATTCTCAAAGTTCCTTTTTGAACAAGAACTGTTGCGGTAACACCTTTGCCTTTATCAAGTTGTGATTCAATAATTGTTCCGCGCGCTAAACGGTCAGGATTAGCTTTCAAGTCCAGCAATTCAGCTTCAAGAACTAATTTTTCTAGAAGGAGATCAACATTCTTTCCAAGTTTAGCAGAGATTTCAACACACTGATATTTTCCGCCCCATTCTTCAACCAGAATATTTCTTTCTGCAAGCTGCTGTTTAATTCTTTCAATATTTGAATTCGGTTTATCAATTTTATTGATTGCAATAATGATTGGGACATTGGCAGCAAGTGCATGATTGATTGCTTCAACCGTTTGAGGCATCACCGCATCATCGGCAGCAACAATTAAAACAACGATATCTGTAACACGTGCACCGCGTGCGCGCATAGCTGTAAAAGCTTCGTGACCCGGTGTATCTAAAAATGTTACTTGCCTGCTCTCATCAATCATAACTTTATAAGCACCAATGTGCTGTGTAATTCCTCCGGCTTCTCCGGCAACAACGTTTGCGCGGCGTATATAATCCAGCAATGATGTTTTACCGTGATCTACGTGACCCATTATTGTTACAACCGGCGGTCGGAATTTAAGTGTCTCAACCGGATCCGGAATGTCGGCATCAACATCCGACTGATATTCTTCTTCAAGTTCTATTTCAAATCCAAAGTCATCGGCAATCAAGGTTATGGTTTCAACATCAAGACGCTGATTGATAGAAACCATCAGACCTAAACCGATACATTTTTGAATTACATCACTCACAGAAACGCCCATTAAATTAGCTAGTTCGTTCACTGCGATAAATTCACTTACTTTTATTTTTGTTTTATCTAATTCTTTCTGTTGAAGAATTTGATTCTGAATTTCTTCTTTCTCTTTTCTCTTTTTCTTTCTTGCAGAAGCTCTTCCGCCGACTGAGGATTCATCAATACTAAGAAGAGTTCTCTTGATTGCATCTTCAACTTCGCGTTTATCAATTTCAAGACGTTTAATTTTTCTTTTTTTCTTAGCAACCGTAACTTCTTCCGGTGCTTGACCCGGCACAGTTGTTTTTTTCTTTGTCTTAAGAATTTTCTTTTTCTTTTTATTTTTTTCTGCTTCTTCCTGAGCCAGTGTTAATGGTTGTGCAGGTTTTTGAGCAGCGGGTGCTTCTTTAGATTCAACTTTATCACGCCGTGGTTTGAGATCTACCTTACCAACAATTGTTAAACCTTTTTTTCTTCCTTCGAGAGCAATTTCAGTTTCTGTTCTATAAGATTTTTTTACTTCCACGAGTTCTTCAACAGGAACAACGAGTTCTTCAACTACAGGTTCCGGTACTTCTTCAACAGGTTCTTCCGGCTGAATAGTTTCAACAACAGGCGGCTCAACCTGAACTTCTTCAACTTTTTCAATTTTCTGCTCAACAGGTTTTTCTTCTACAACCTTTGGTGCAGTTTCAACCGGAGCCTCTGGTTCATCGTGTTCGGTTCTTTTCTTCTGAAAATCAGAAATTTTCTTATAATGTTTTTCTGCTTTTTCAATATCTTTTTTGAAGAATGATTTAATTTCCATAACCATTTCATCGGTCAATAAAGACATGTGCGATTTTACATCGTAACCTTTCTTTTGTAAAAGTTCCACCAACGAATCGGTAGAAAGGTTATACTCCGCAGCAAATTTGTAGAGACGTAATTTTTTTTCTTTAGCAGTGTCCGGCATTGTATGATTATCCGTTTAAGTGTTCTGTTTATTCTTCTTCTTCAAATTGATTTTCAAGAATTTCAATTATCTGTTTAGCTTTCTCTTCATCAAGCCCTTCAATTTCTTTGAGCTTATCAATTCCGGCGGCAAGAACTTCCAATGCTGTATCCAACCGGTTATTGATCAGCAAGTCAACCATCTCTGTGCCTAATTCTTCTCTGAGTTCAATCAACTCAATATCTTCGTCATATTCTTCGAATGGTTTTTCTAATCTTATTACTTCTATTTCGTAACCCGATAGTTTAATTGCAAGACGAATGTTAACGCCGTTTCGTCCTACTATTAACGATACTTGATCACTATCGGCAGTTACAACACATTTCTTAGCATCTTCATCAACTTCGATCTGTTTTAATTTAGCCGGGGCAATACATCTTTGAATGAAAACGACCGGATCTTCTGAATAGTTTATGACATCAATATTCTCATTGTTCAACTCGCGTACGATTGCATGAATGCGAACGCCCTTCATACCAACGCAAGCGCCTACGGCATCAATACGCGGATCGCTCGATTCAACAGCAATTTTGGCTCTTTCACCGGGTTCGCGTGCAATACCTTTTATTTCAATTACGCCGTCGTAAATTTCCGGAATTTCGATTTCAAACAATCTTCTTAAGAAAAGATTATCCGCACGCGAAACTAAAACGACCGGTCCGTTCGGAGTTTTTTTAACATCTTTAACAACAGCGCGAACAGTATCGCCTTTTCTATATTTTTCTCTTGGAATTTGTTCGTGGCGAGGTAAAAGTAATTCGTTCTTGTTATGATTAACCAAAACATCATTTCTTCTTACCTGATAAATATCTCCTACCACAATCTCACCCAGCATCTCAACATATTCGTTATAAACTATATCTTTCTCAATCTCTCTAATTTTTTGATTCAAACTTTGGCGCGCAAGATTTATTAATCTTCTTCCAAATTCTTGCAATTCTATTTTTTGAACGAAATCTTCGCCTACTTCAAGTCCGTCTTCATTTCCTTTTTCATTCAATTCATCAATACTAATTTCAGTAGCCGGATCATTTACGGTATCAACAACAGACCGTTCAAGAAATATTTCTATATCTCCCTTATCCATGTTAACAACAACATCATATTTGGCTTCTAAACCAAATTTCTTTTTTACCATAATCCCAAAGATTTCTTCTATGATACCTGCAAGAACGTCTTTATCTAGACTTTTCTCGCGGACCATTTGAGCAAAGGATTCTACTATTTCGGTGTTCATTTATTACTCCTCTGTGATCAAAAACTAATTAAAACTTTTGCTTTGGTAATGCTGTTAAAATTTATTTTGTATTCCGCATCTTTGATTGCGAAGAAAAGATTTTCTCCTTCGATGCGAAGAAGTTTAGCAGTTAATTTTTTCTCTCCGTCTTCGGTATACTCAATTTCAAATTTCCGGTTGATATGCTTATAGTACTGAATCAAAAATTTGAGCGGACGTTCTGCGCCGGGAGAAGAAACATCCAGCCGGTAATTCGATTCAACTAAATTTTCCGAATCAATTGCTTCAGTAAGATCTCTGCTGACATTTGCGCAATCAACGGCGGTAATTCCTTTTTCGCCATCAATAAAAACCTCAATGATTCGCAGATGATTGTCGCCGCGGAGGATCAGATCAACCAGTATGAAGCCGTGAGCTTTTACAATTTCTTCGATTCTGTTATTAATTTGCTGCTTTTCCATATTCTATAAATAAAAATCGCCCTCTAGGGGCGAAATGGACGGCACAAAGGTAGGAAGAATAGCCCGAAGAAGCAAACTATAATAGCTTACAAAAAACAGCTTCTAGCTTTCTAATTTCGCAAGAATTTCATCGCAAATTGCATAACCTTTGGGTGTAAAAGCCAGCAAATTGTTTTTGGATATGAGAAAACTTTCATTTTTCAGCTGGTTCAAAAAATTTTTGTTCTTTTCAAACCAGTTTCCACCGAAAAGATTTTTCAGTTCAACTAGATCAAGACCCTTGCTGCGAAGTGCCAACATCACATATTCTTCCAACATTTCATTTTGTGTTAACAGTTCTTCTCCAATAACCGCGTGCCCGTTTTTTTCAATTGCTCTGTTGTATAAATTAAGAGCGGAATAATTCCACCATCGTTTACCGCCTGCCTTGCCGGTAAGCAGGTTTACAAATGAATGAGCCGAAGTGCCGAAACTGAGATAATCTTTATATCTCCAATATGCATTGTTATGAACGCACTCTTTGTCGTCACGCGCAAAGTTTGAAACTTCGTATTGGTCATAACCGTGTTGAGTTAAAAAGTTGATGGTGAATTCGTACAAGTCGGCATCGTAATCCTCACTCTGCATTTTTACTTTGCCGTCAAGAACCATTTTATTCAAAATTGTACCACGTTCAAGAATTAGACTGTATGCAGAAATATGTTTAACCGGCAGCTTGGCGGCTTGTTCCAGATTTGAGCGCCAGATTTCTTTTGTCTGCTTTGGTAAATTGAAAATAAGATCAATGCTGATGTTATCAAATCCGGAATACGCGGCATCTTGAACAGTTTTAATTGCCGTTTTTGAATCGTGAATGCGTGTGAGGAATTTTAATTCATCTTCATCAAAAGATTGAATGCCGATACTGATTCTATTGATTCCAATCTCTCTAAACTTTCTCAACTTTTCTTTGCTTACTGTTCCGGGATTTGTTTCGAGTGTAATTTCAGCGTCATCAACAAGATGAAAATTCTTTTTTAGATGCCGAATTATTTCCGAGATGTATTCCGGTTCCATAAAAGATGGAGTTCCGCCGCCGAAGAAGAGCGAAATAATTTTTCTATCTTCGGAATATTTCTCCGAAAAAAAATCAATCTCTTTTTTCAGTGCAATCAAATAAGAAGAAACATTTTCGTACGAGACGATCGAATAGAAATCGCAGTAAATGCATTTGTGGTCGCAGAAAGGAATGTGAATATAGATCGCTGTTTCTTTCAATGGAACTCTTTACAATTAGGTCTATGCAAAGATAAAAAAGAAAAGGGGCTTGTTCAGCCCCTTCAATGAAGAATAAATCTTTATAAGTCTAGAAACCGAATGAAATACCGGCGCTTGCGGTTTTAGTTTTTGCCATTTTATAATCAGCATTGATGTTAACAATTCCAAGATGAATATTTAGGCCAACCACAGCACTGCTTTTATTCTCACCTTCCATTTCCATACTTATGTGAGCTTTAACAGGAACTCCATTCAATGTTTGATTTGATAAATAATCATAGCTTACAGTTGTCTTGGAAGTTTCTGTAGTCAAGCCTACATAAGGAGTAACTGAAATTATAAATCCAAATGTCTTGCTTGCATAAATACCCATTTGCGTTGCTTTACTTTCAAAAATATCACCGACTGTAAGTTTTTGAGTAAAAAATCCAACTGTTAAATCAAGCGGTAAAGGATTTGGAAACCAAACACCCGGATTATGAATTATGCCGGCTCCAAAATATTTGAATTTACCCATATCCTTAATATCAATATCGGGTAAATACCTGATTGCAACATTTGTTCCGAATACTGTACCAACTGTTAACTGTGCGGCAGCGGTTGGAAATGCAGGAATCCCATCTAAGAATCCTTGAACTTGAGTAACATCAATAATTTTTGAATTGACTGTGTACGATTGGCCTGATGCAGTAATTGTTTGCCCCGGAAAAGTAATTTTCAAAAAATCACTTTTTTTACCGATGATAGTTGGTCCGCTAAAGTTCACATCAAATGCTCTATTCTGCATCGCTGCTAAAATTGCATTGTATTGAGGTGTTCCATCAGCATACCCAGAGCCATTAAGAATTGCATCAATTTGACTATTGTCAAAATAGAATTGTCCGCTTGTTGAAAAATTCTTTGCGTCATCCGCAAAGAAAGAACCCATTGCAACAATTTTCAAATCAAGATGAAATCCCAATTTAGTCTGAGATGGAAATTGCGAAACCCATCCAGAATTTAGATTTGAGCCGAATGCAGAGATAACCGGTTTTACATAAGCCGAACCAACAGTAGATGAAAGTTTGGAAAGTGTCTCATCTAAACTTTGCGCCTTAAACGATGAAGAAAAAACTAAACCGAGAATTAAAATTAATGATAGTAGCCTTTTACTCATTACGTCCTCCAGATTTGTTGTTTTATCCTAGTTGGAATTTAATGAACAAAATATTTAACGCAAAGAGAATATTGAATGAAAAGTTGATCTGTGTCTGAAAACAACTTTATTTTTTAGCCAGACCCATCAATTCTCTGGCTCCGTTCAGAGCGGATTCGGTTATTTTTTCTCCGCTCATCAATTTAGCAACTTCTTTTATCCGGTCATCATCCTTCAATTTGCTGATGGAACTTACTACCCGGTCACCGGATTTTTTCTTTTCTACCGCAAAATGATAATCCGATAGCCCGGCAATTTGAGGAAGATGAGTAATTGCAACTATCTGATGAAACGACGCAAGCGATTTTAGAACTTGTCCAACCTTTTGCGCAATTCTTCCGCTCACACCGGTATCAATTTCGTCAAAGATTAAAATTGGAAGACGGTCCGACTTTGCAAGGATTGATTTTAGCGCAAGCATAATGCGAGATATTTCTCCGCCGGATGCAACTTTAACTAACGGTTTAGGATCTTCGCCGACATTTGTAGAGACAAAGAATTCAACTTCATCGTAACCGCAACTATTGAATTTATACTTTTTGCCGTCTACCGAAATAAAATTATCATCGTTTCCATCTGCGGCTTGATTTGTAATTTTTGCTTCGAAGATAGAATCCGATATACCAAGGGACTTAAGCGCTTCTTCAATTTCCTTTTTAATTTTTTTAGAAATTGATTTCCTTTCCTGTGAAAGTTTTTTTGCAATTACACCGCACTCTTTCCGCGCTTCATTTATTAGTTTATCTAATTCAGAAATCTTTGCGCTAAAATTTTCAGCAAGTTCATATTCTTTGCCTATCTTTTCACGGTGTTCTATAACTGAGTTTACCGAACCTCCATATTTTTTCTTCAAGAGATTAATAGCGCCTATCCGCAGTCGGGCTACTTCAAGACGTTCCGGTTCAATATCTATTCTCTCTTTATAACTTCGCAAGAAGGAAGAAATTTCATTCAAGATTGCAAATGCGGATTCACATTCGCCGAGTTTCTCTAAAAATGATTTATCAATCCGCGCAAGTTCTGCTAGTTTATTTTTTGTTTCACCAAGACGATCTTGAATAGAATTTTCAGCATCATACAAATTTTCATAAATTTCGTTCGCAGCAGTGAGTAATTTTTCAGAATTCTCAAGAATCTTCAATTCGTCTTCTAACTTTTCTTCTTCGCCGGATTGAGGATTAACTTCATCAATCTCTTTGATTTGAAATTCGTAAAGCTCTTTTTTCTCGCGCAGTAAATTTTCTTTATCGCGCAGTTCACGGAATTCTTTTAAAAATGAATTTAATTTTTGATGAGCGGCTCTAAATTTTTCCAAATCACTTTCCAGATTAGAAAAATCATCAAGCATTTCTATGTGAGTTTCCGTGCGCAGTAAAGATTGGTGTTCATGCTGACCATGCAGGTCAACCAGTAAATCACCGATTTCTTTAATAAGGTTAAGTGTTACAGGAGTATCGTTCAGAAAACATCTGTTGGTTCCTTTTAAAGATATTTCGCGCCGGACAATTAAGTCGTCATTATTTTCAAGATCATTCGCCGCGAGTAATTCTCTTACTTTTTTATTTCCCTTTACATCAAAGATTCCTTCAACAACGGATTTCTCCGTGTCTTTGCGGACGACTTCGGTTGACGCGCGTTCTCCAAGAAGCAATCCCATTGCATCAATTAAAATTGATTTACCTGCACCAGTTTCTCCGGTGATGATATTCAGACCTTTGCCAAATTCAACTTGGATATTCTCTATGAGAGCGTAATCTTTAATGAAAAGCGATTTGAGCATATTGTTTTGATTTATTTCGATGCGAATATTGCGAATACGGTCTTAACTATCAAGTCGGCAACTTTCTATAATTGCTATTGCTTCTAGTAATTACAGATTAATAGATGGATTAAGTAATAAACATCTTCACCGATTCACAATTATATAATTTGACTAGTGGTCTATTCTTTTCATATATTCGCTCACCAAATTTTATTGCTCTTTGTAACTGAATAGAAAATAACGCGAAAAAATAGAGATTATATCGCGGGGTGGAGCAATTGGTAGCTCGTCGGGCTCATAACCCGAAGGTTCTAGGTTCAAGTCCTAGCCCCGCTACAAGCAAGTAAAAAAACCTTACATGCAAATGTGGGGTTTTTTGTTTTAAAATATTGACAAAAAAAAATTTATCTTTCTATCTATCGGGATACTAACCCCGCTATCAGCAATCCTTATTGCAAAAAGTTTTGATTTTGCACTGCGGAATGATTTTGAAATATCTCTTTGTTCAAACCATTTTTGTTCATTAACCTCAAATGTTAAATATTTCTCAACATTTTAAGCATTGATTTCTAGTTAGAGAGAGTGTGAGGAATCCAGAGAAATTAATTATTCGTAGTAAGAGACAGACTCAGGCCTTGAATTTGTTGCTGTCGGCCAAAATTGATTTGTGAGAGCTGAATTTGCAGGTCTGTAACGAATTGTTGGATTACCGGAAAGTTGAATATTTCTTTTTGCTGTCATTGAACCTACGAGAGTGAAATTTCCATGCGCTTCAATATCGCCCTGCGCATACATCTGGCCTGCAAGATTAATATTTCCGTTCGCCTGAATGTTTCCACCGGAATAGAAACCAAGATTACTTCCATTTGGATCTACTGTATTCACAGATACGCTGCCGTTAAAAGTAATATTTCCTGTAACAATAAATATACCGTATCCACTTGTTGAACCACGAAAATTTAGATCACCATTTACATAGTAGATTGCAGGATTACTTTTTGTTCCAAGCGTCGTTGAACCACTAATAGTAAGATTTCCATTTGTTATGCTGGTTGCAATGCCTATATAATCATTCGGGTTAAAGACCGGCAGTGTAATTGGAGGAATTTTAGCATTCACAGGATCTGAATTGGGGTTAACATTTGGAACAAAATTATTGTGACTCGACTCAAACTCATCTGAATATGTTCCAAAACCTCTAACATCATAAGCATTTC
Organism: Bacteroidota bacterium; assembly: GCA_021824635.1. Classification (GTDB taxonomy): domain Bacteria; phylum Bacteroidota; class Ignavibacteria; order Ignavibacteriales; family Melioribacteraceae; genus Fen-1258. Next base: position 152,183 of record JAKAKD010000030.1, read on the forward strand.
CGGAAGTATGCAAATCGCGATTTGAATGAATATTGGCATTCCAATGGGGATTATTATCATCTCGGATATCTATATTTCCTTGTAATTGCAAATCATTGCCCGAGGCCATTGCATACTGAAGAAATGGAGGAACTGATGAAGCGATTGCTAATTGTATAACCGATCGAATTGTTACAGTTTGATAATTTAATAACCCAGTACTTGTAATCAGTCTCATTCCGTTCAAACTCATATTTGGACCACCTGGATATTTGCTGGTGGTATTTGAGACTGAAACAGTCAAAGTACCATTTGCAATTTGTAAAGCATTCACACCAGTCCATGTTGTATCTAGATTCAGTTTAGAAATTGCGAATTCAATCCCAGCCGCAGCAATTTCTCCTGCTTGTGTTTTCTCAAATTTTTCAATAGTAGTGTTAACTAAACGTGAATTGCTATAGTTAATATTCAAAGTAGCAACTGTGAATAAACCTCCCATTCCTATTACCAGAAACAATAGCATTTTACCCATAAATAATCTATCACTTTTTATTTATTATGAATGAAATATCTTCTTTTATAATAAGAGCCAAAATTACTGGTAGTATCACTTCTAAACGAATTGTTGTCTATAACGATTTGCATTTCTATGCTTTTAATACTGGATGCGTTAAAAGTGTTGTTATTCAATGAATCGAATCCCTGTAATAAAAAATTACTTATTACTATTTGTGACTCTCGTACAGAGCTATTAGTAGTTCTTCTAACTAAATATTGTCTGCCATTGGTCACACGCGTAAAATATTTAACACTATCAATGGAACCATTATTATCGAGGTCAGCCAAAAAAGAAATTGAAGAATTGTTAATAGAAGAGATCTTGGGATTTGTGCTTACCCTGTAACCGATTTTATTAAAATCATAATCCAATACATCAGCCATATTTGTCATACTCGACTCAGTAAATTCATTTATAATTTGTGAACGATTAGCATCCTGCATACGAAAATGAATAAATAGCAGCGCAAGAAGTACAATCCCTCCCACAATAAATGATCCGGACAGATTTATGTTTCCCATAATAATTACTCAGTAACTTGAATAATAATATAATTTAAGAGTATCAGGCAGATATATTGAATAAGTTTTCACTTCTATTCTTTTCATACGAGTTCTCGATGATACTAATACATCCGGCTGAGTTGGATTTACATAGCCAACATTTACCAATACCGAAACATTCCCTAATCTGGGAGTAGAAACTACAGTATTATAATTTTTATAGTCATCAACATCGTCAAATGAATTTGCGGTTTCTCCTTGTTCATGACCTAAAGAATCCGGTGCTGTGAAATCATTACTATCAGTAACAGCAGTATGGACTGTTGATTCGTCGTAAGATTTAGATCTAATAATATCTATTGTTTGTTGAGCAACGCTAGTTGTTGTTGTAATGGCTTGAGCTTGAAGTGAATTATCCGTAGATGATAGTATTGTTCTATTTACGTTTAGGACTAATATGGCAAGAAGTATAGATGCGCCTAAAACTAAAAACATTTGACTATTGTCCATTCCTATGCTGCCTTATTATTTTATCCGCAACCGACAAAAAATCGCACACTTTGAATAACTTCAAAATCGTAGATTTTATTCACGAATGCAGGAGAACGGAAGAATATCTGTCGTCAAGGTAATAATTTTCAACAAATCTCACTAATAATATCGAACAATAATTTAGATTGTTTAGTTTTATACTCTCTTTTTTTATTGTTTCAGATCACAGCTCTGATTACAGCATTATATTAATAACTGGGGAGTGATATAAAATGGGATTAAGAGTTCATGTCAATTATCTCATTTTTGTCATTAACGAGACATTGTGTGATTGTGTTCGGGCTTTATGCTATACAATTAAATCTGCCCCCAAAATGCTTTAGCCTGGAATATTATATTGCTTTTTTATCCCTACATACTTCACAATTACAATGCTCATAAATTTCTTCATAGTCGTAATCAATTGTTAATTCTTCTCCGGCTTTTATATCCCGTTCAGCAACAAGGAAAAGAGAAGATTCATCGCGATCGTCCACGTAACAGTTCGGAGTACAATAATGATTAAGATTCTTGATTACTTCAGTATTAAAAGTATCTATGTAATTATCACCATTACAAAAAATGTAAACATTTCCTTCTTCATCCTCTCTGCGAATACATTCTGCCTCATCTATCACTTCACCTTCGATAATACAAATTATATGATCGGCGGGAATATTAATCTTAGTCAAGATTCCTCTTCCATGAAGTGAAGATTCACTTACTTCTAATTCTTTTTCAAAATATGGTCTTTTATTATGCATAAGTGTTTGCCGTTAAATAATTGCGGGCAAATGTAGTGATTTTTAACGAGATAGTTTTGAAGTACTGTTCCCGCTTTCTTTTTGTTACATATACTCTTTACTCTTTGCAACAAAATAGATTAATCTACAACTTCTAATTCTCGAATAAGGAAATCTTTACATCCTCAACTGATTTTCGGAATTCAGTCCAATTTTTCTGGAAAAAATTATTTATTCTATCCATAACAGTTTTGTACGCAGAGTCAAACATCATCAAACTAACCTTTTCAGATTCACCGGGTTTATCCCAATAGCCGGTTACAGCACCGTAAGCTCTGCGTAATTTTACACTGAGTTTATTTTCATCATTGACAAGACCTTGACCTCTTGACGAAGTGATCAATTCATTCAAAACTTTTACAGAATCTTTAATTGATTTGCTCAGTTTCTTAAGTTCCATAAAACTTTTATCAGTTTTGTCTTTCATTTTCTCATCAATCACAGCAATTGTTTTATCAGCGGCATTTAACCGTTCGGTAATTTTGGTAACCGCCTCAATTTTAGGAACGAGTTCTTTATACATGTTATCTCGCTCGGTTAGGTTTTCAAGTTTAATATTTAACCGGGGATCTGAAAAAACTTTCACATTAGCGGAATCTGCTGTCTTCTGGTATGTGATCTTTATTTTATATTCACCAGGTAATACACTTGGACCGGCAGGTTCTTCATTTTCTGTTAGTCGGGAAGTGTCCATGAAACCACGGCCGCCGCCAGGCATACGCACTCCTTTTCTTTCGAATTGCCAGAATACTCTGTTAAAACCTTTTTCAAATTTTGGAGAAATAGTTCTAACTAATTTATTGCTGTTATCAAAAATTTCTAATTTTATTTTGTCGCCTCCTTTGGATGTATCTTGTAAAACATAAAAGGTTATCATAGCACCACTTTGAAGATTTTCTCCTCTAAATTCGGCAGAACCCGGAAAGCCGATTCCGGGAGCGGACTTAAGTACATATTGATAAGCATCAGGCACACTGAAAAGTTTTACTTTCCTATCAAGAAGTGCAGTTCCTTCTTTTGCTAATTCACGTAATGGAGTTATATCATCAAGCACCCAGATAGATCTTCCAAACGTAGCAATCACTAAATCATTTTCTCTTGGATTAATTGCGAAATCATAAGTGGAAACTGTTGGATAACCATCGGTCCATTTAGTCCAGGTTTTACCGGCATCAATACTAATATAAAAACCGAATTCGGTTCCGAGGAAGTAAAGGTTTTTTTGCACCGGATCTTGAATGAAAGTAAGTGCATAACCGGTAACATCGCTTTCTTTAACTACCGGATTCCATGTTTTTCCCAAATCAGCTGTTTGATAGACATACGGTTTCCAATCATCTCTTCTATAATTATTTATTACCACAAATGCTTCTTCTGCTTTATAAGATGAAGCGCGGATTTGTGGTACCCAAGAACCCTCCGGAACACCTTTAATATTTTTTGCAACATTCTCCCAAGTTTTTCCACCGTCATTTGTAACCTGAACATTTCCATCATCAGTCCCGACCCAAATAATACCTTCTTTAACCGGACTTGGTGCAATTGCAATTATAGTTGTAAAATTTTCTGCGTTTGTTGCATCTATGGTGAGACCGCCGCTCTCGTTGGCTTTTTGTTTTGCAGGATCGTTTGTTGTTAAGTCAGGAGAGATGATTTCCCAGCTATCACCTTTGTTTATACTTTTGTGTAAATACTGAGAGCCATAATAGAGAACTGATTTGTTAATTGGATCCAGAGAAAATCCAGCATTCCAATTGAAGCGAAGTTTTTTCCCTTGAGGATGAACCGGCTGAATTCCTTTTCTATCGCCGCTAATAATATCAAAGCGCATCAAATTTCCGCCTTGAGACATGCTGTAAACAAAACGGGGATCTAACTGATCTGCGGCAGCATCAAAACCATCGCCGCTTCCAATTCTTTCCCAGTAACTATTTCTAATCTCGTCCCTGCTTAAAACTCTACTTGGTCCCCGCCAGGAACCATTATCCTGCAAACCGCCGTATATGTTGTAGGGTGTTTCCATATCAACGTTCACATGATAAAATTGTCCTAACGGTAAGTTGCCGATAAACCTCCACGACTTTCCTCTATCAAGAGAAATTGCAAGTCCCCCGTCATTTCCATCTATTAGATATTTACCATCTTTAGGATTGATCCACCATGCATGATGATCGGGGTGAATATCGCGGGTAATTAACGGTTTAAAAGTTTTTCCACCATCCTCGCTCATCGTAACCGAAGAGAATAAATTATAAATTCTATTTTCGTTTTCGGGATCTACATAAATTTCATGATAATAGAATGGGCGATTGCTAACGTTTTCATCGGTTACCATTTGCCATTTGAAGCCGCCATCATCGGAGCGGTACAATGCATTTTTCTTTGCTTCAACAAGTGCATAAATAATTTTTGTATTGCTGCGTGCAATTGCTAAACCGATTCTTCCAAGATCACCTTTTGGTAATCCATCTTTATCTGTTTTTTTCTGCCATGTTTCTCCGCCGTCAAAAGTTATAAACAATCCGGATCCCTGTCCGCCTGATTTGAAGAACCACGGCCAGCGTCTGAACTCCCACATAGCCGCAATTAATTTGTTAGGATTGGATGGATCAATAATTAAATCTGCAATTCCGGTTTTGCTATCAACGAATAAAACCTTGCGCCATGTTTTTCCGCCATCTGTTGTTTTGAAAACTCCACGCTCAGTGCTTTCGCCCCAGGCTGTACCTTGAGCTCCTACATAAACTGTGTTTGAATTTGTTGGATCAATAATAATGCGGTAAATGTTGCGTGTTTTTTCCAAACCAAGACATTTCCATGTTTTTCCGCCGTCAATACTTTTGTAAACTCCGTTACCGCTTGTTTGACTGTTACGCGGATTACCTTCGCCGGTTCCGACCCAAATTATATCCGGCACATTTTGATCTATTGCAAGTGCACCGATTGATGCCGCAGGCTGTTCATCAAATATTGGTTCCCATGTCACACCTCCGCTTGTTGATCTCCATAAACCTCCGCTCGCCGATCCAACGTAAATCAAATCCGGGTCTTTTTGAACAACATCAATTGCAGTTACTCTTCCGCTCATTCCGGCAGGACCAATACTCCGCATCTTCATTCCTTCGAATAATTCCATATCGAGTTTTTGCGGGAAGATGTTCAGTGCAGAAAATAAAAGGATGGTAATAATTAAAAATCTTTTTGAAAAAGAATTGCTCTCCATAAAAGTCTCCGTTGATGTTATAAGAGGTTTTTTAATTAGGCAAAACATTAAGTCTTTGGATGTTTGATTGCATAATAAAGAAGAAGTGAATCTTTTGCCATAAGAATTTTATTTTCATAAATCAAGGATGCCCCATATTCCCGAAGCAATTTCCTCTGTTGAAGAGTGGAATGGGTCGTCAATACTTTTTAGATACGCCTCATTCATACTTTTTCAAAATTTTACCAAATCTGCTCAGCTTAGAGTACAACTGCCCTGCTGTTACAAGTCCGAATGTATCAATCTCTACCCCGGTAGATTGTATTGCTTCGGCTGCCCATGTGTTACAAGTCCTCATAAAAAAATAATAATGAACTGACTTAAAAAATATTATTGGTTTTTCTTTATCTCTTAATGAAATGATAACTTTCTTATAATCATCATACTTAAATGATTGATTGATAAAATCAGCCATTCTCAAAAACCTCTCTTTAGTTAGAACAAACTGTATGGCAAATTCTCTCCATTCAATTACTCTTTCAATCGGAAATTTATACCCATCAATCCTTATCACTGTTGGGGTGGGGACTAAAATCGCATTTACAGCAAGACATATATTGAACCCCGGTGATTGATAAAATTCAGCATCACCCCAGCCAATATCTACATATTTGAAACCATCAAAGTATGATAATACCGGTAATATCTTTTTAGTAAAATCGTTTACAGGAATCATTAATCCTGTGTGCCAATTTACTTTTACTAAATAAATGTTAATAGAATCTCGCTCAGAGACCTGTGCAAATTTTACAGAATAGAAAAAAATGAACACACAAATCATTTCTACTAATAAGAATTTCCTTCTCATACCGCGATCATAATGTTGAATAAAATATCCTTGTGATAATTTAATGTAAAATCGTTAACAAATCATTAGTGGCAAATGGACATTAAAGATGAAAAATGTTTTTTGCTTGGAGATACAACACAAACATTTCTTTTTAGATCAATATCATTTACATAGTTTTAACACCCGCATATATGTGTCGTTTTTAAAATTTTAAGCAACCTTTTATTTGTACCCCCGTCTTAATTCGTGAAAGCGAAAAACAAACCATTTTTGAGTCGCAAAAAAACCATAAACAAAAGCAAGTGAGGAAAAGATGAAAACAAGAATGTTCTTCGGATTCCTGATTCTCTCCACATTGCTATTCACAGCATACACTTTTGCAGAAGTGAATAAGACGGCGCCTAAGGCGAATACATATGAAGCAATCGAACTCAACAGATTGATTGGGCTGGCATCTGATAACGAAGGATTAAGAGTCAGCTGCGCGTTTAATCTTGGTGAAATGAAATCTACAAAAGCAGTCATTCCGCTTATGGCATTATTAAGGGAAGGCAAAACATGCGAAGAGCGAATTATCGCGGCTTTATCTTTAGTTAAGATTGGCGATCCACAAGGCGTTTACATGGTAAGCCGCTTAGCAAAATTTCATGATTGCGATAGAACCCGCCGCATGTGCGAAAAATTTTATAACGGCTATCTTTATCAAAAATATTTAGATGAACACCCTGATAAAGCAACTGACATTGCATTAGCAAAGTGATAAAGTAATTGAGAAGAAAGAAAAGTCCGCCCGGATTTTCCGGACGGACTTCTTTTACATCAACACTAATTATCTAATAAGTTTTCGTAACAAATTTTTAAGCTAATCAATATCAAAATTTATCTGATTGCCGACTTCAGCAGAGTAGAGTTTCACTTGATTGAACTTATGAAGTATGTTGTAACCAAGCCAATTTTGAGATTGGTGCTCGCCGTGAATTAAAACCACCCGTGTGGGTTTTGTACGTTCAATAATTGTAAGCAATTCTTCACGCTTTGAATGAGAAGGGAAATAAAATCTTTCAACATGACAGTTGATTTTTTGCGGTGGATTAAATTCAGTCAGCTGAACAACATCTCCTCTCTTTGAATTCATAATTTTGTATCCGGGTGTTTCAGAATCCATATAGCCAACTCCAAAAATTCCAAACGATTCTTGCCTGAGCCAATAATCCAGAAGCCGGTATGAGGTTGTTCCTTCGAGCATCATTCCGCTTGACGCCAGGACAATGCCGGGGTTTTTCTTAAAATAATTATAGTCTTCAATTTCGAATAAATTGTTTTGTGGAATGTCACGAAGTTCAAGCTCAATATTTTTTCTTCTTACCAGATACCGGTTACGATCATATAATGATGAAATTTCCTTCCCAATTCCGCCTGTGTAAATATTTGTTTCAGTCAGCATTCCTTTTTTCATCAACAGATAAATTGATGCCAGCAACTCTTGTGTTTTACCTAAAGCAAAAACCGGAATTAGAATAGATCCGCCATTCCGTAAAATTTGGTTCGCATCCTTAGTAAATCTTTTCTGCTCGCTCTGCCACGTGCCGAGTTTGGCGGAATCCGTTCCGGCGTAAGTAGATTCTAAAATTAAGGTATCAACTTTTTTTACCTTCGATAAATCGGCGCCGGTCATTATTGTTTGATCCGAGAGATTGATATCTCCCGTATAAAGAATTTTTTGTTCATTGTGCTCAATTAAAATGGCGGCAGCGCCAAGAATATGCCCCGCATCATAAAACGTTATATTAATTGGCAAAGAAGAGATATGCCTTAATCCTTTCAACGGAAAAACTTCTTCATATTCCACAGTTCGAATACTCCTAACCAGAAGATCAATTTCATCATGCGTATATATTCTAAGTCCGCTCTCTTCACTTTGACTGTTGACTAATATGTTTGCGGCATTGTGAAGCGTGAGTTCTGCAATTTCTTTTGTCTGCGAAGTGGAAAAAATTATTACGTGAGGAATGTGTTGAATTAAAAAAGGAAGCGACCCGATATGGTCTTGATGAGCATGGCTGATAAAAGCAAAATCGAGAGGCAAATCTTTCAATAGTTCAAATTTAGGAAGTGAGTCTAAACCTTTTTTGCGCGGATGTATTCCGCAGTCGAGAAGAATGCCAGTTCCGGCAATGTTTAGATAAAAACAACTTGCACCGATATCATCGGCGCCGCCAAGCGGTAAAAATTTTATCATGTAGTCTATTTGTAATACTCGTATTCGTAAGCATAGTGAAGAACTACGTTTTCATTTATCTGAAAACGAAAATATTTTTTTTAAAGAAGGCATTACTTAACTACATAATTTTCTGTTAACGAATATTTTTTCAATCACAACAAATAGTTTTTATTTATCGGTCTTAAATAAATGTCTTTCTCGAAAGAGCTGACCAATTTCTGCGCCGACAATGAATAAACAAGCAGAATAGAAAACCCATAATAGTATTGCAAGAATTATTACAAATGCGCCATAAAGCGGGTTGCTGCCCAAAGTTGTATTGATATAATATCTGAAGATATTACGCGCAATTTCCCAAAGTAGTGTAGCCCAGAACGCACTTACATAAGCAACTTTTTTACCAAGCTGTTCATATGGAATTAAATAATAAAGCAGAAAGAACATTCCAAACATTAGCCCTAGCGATAATGCATATAAACCTACGGTCCAAAGAGGACTGGCAGTTAAATGCTGTATTGAAGGATAATATTTTGTTAACTCATAAAATAATTTTACCGCCGGGTACATAAAAGTTGTAAGTGAAATCAAGAAGACAAGTAAGATTACCATCAGAATATCGCGGAACAATCCGTAAAGATATCCTTTCAAAATTTTTACATGATAGATCTGATTAAGAATTGTTCTTATGCTGCTGAAGATCCATGTTGATGTAAAAAGCAAACCAATAACACCTATGAATCCCGCAAGCGTTTTATATTGTATTACTTCCGGCAATCTCGAGATAATCAATCGTTTTACATAATTCGCATAAGAAGGATAAGGAATAGTTTGATCTATAAGATTATTTAATTGAGTCTCTATAACCGATTGATCGAATATATTTCCCAAAAGCGAAAACATAAAAAGAATAAAAGGAATCAGTCCGAGGAAAAGTGAAAATGAGATTCCCGCACCTGCAAAGAAAAGATTATTCTCGTCCATACGTTTAAAAAGACCGAGAAAATAATAACGTAAGAATTCAATTATTTTTCTGTAAGTGGTTAATGAAATTACAGAACTAATCTTTTTTAGAATTTTAATGCGCAACATTCATTCTCTTTGGAATTGCAGTGTAATACAAATCAAATAGAAGTTGAAATGGATAGTCATACTGGTCGTTTACGTTTAAACTCTTGCCGCCCGTTTCACCAATAAGAACAAATGGAGTAAAACTTTTTGACGCGGCTTCTTCGAACTTTTCTTGATTATCCGGATTTACAGAAATGATAACACGGGATTGAGATTCGGAGAAGAATGAAAAATCTTCCCGCGTTTTAACCGGTAAATGAACGTGTGCGCCTATCGGTTTTTCTTGATTGATAATGCAGCACTCGGCAAGTGCACACATTACGCCGCCGTCTGAAATATCATGCGCAGAATTCACCAAACCATTTTCAATGAGATATAAAAGAAGTTTATGTAAATCTTTTTCGGTTTGAAGATCAATCTTAGGAATTTCTCCGGTAACTAAATTATGAATCACTTTCATATACTCGCTTCCGCCAACTTCTTCGTAATCTTCGCCAAGCAGATAGATTAAATCGCCGTCATTTTTAAATTGTGCGGTTGTTATATTTTCAAGTTTTTCAATCAATCCGACCATTCCTATAACGGGAGTTGGATAAACGGAAGTGTCGGGGCTTTCATTATAGAAACTTACGTTTCCGCCGGTAACAGGTGTTTTAAAAAATTTACATGCTTCTCCCATTCCTTCAATTGCTTTCTTAAATGTCCAATACATTTCTGGTTTGTACGGATTACCAAAATTTAGACAGTTTGTAATAGCAAGAGGAACAGCACCGCTGCAGACTACATTACGTGCAGATTCTGCAACGGCAATCTTTGTTCCTTCTTTAGGATTTAGATACACAAATCTTCCGTTGCAATCAGTCTTTGCTGCAAGCGCTTTGTTTGTATCTTTAATAAGAATTACTGCTGAATCTGAACCAGGACCAACAACAGTATTTGTGCGCACCATTGAATCGTACTGTTGGTACACCCATTGCTTTGATGCTATGTTCGGTGATGAAAATATTTTTTCGAATGCTTCGGAAACATTATCAGGCTCAGGCAAACTTTTCAAATTAAATTTACGTGTCTCTTCAAGGTATTTTGGCTCTTCAGTATCACGTATATAAACAGGCGCATTGCCTCCAAGGACCAATTCAACGGGCGAGATTTCAACTTTCTTTTCACCATCGTAATTAATAACCACTTTTTCTTTATCTGTTACTTCACCAATTGTTTCACAATGTAAATCCCACTTCAAGAATATTTCTTTAATTTTTTCTTCGCATCCTTTTTTTGCTACGACTAACATTCTTTCCTGGCTTTCGGAAAGCATTATTTCATAAGCGCTCATACCTTCTTCGCGAAGCGGAACTTTGTTTAAGTCAATGATCATTCCCGATTCGCCTTTGGCACTCATTTCCGAAGTTGAACAAGAAATACCGGCGGCACCCATATCCTGAATTCCAATCACCAAATCTTGTTTAATAATTTCTAAAGTTGCTTCAAGCAAAAGTTTTTCTGTGAATGGGTCTCCAACCTGAACCGAAGGTCGTTTTGCTTCAGACTTTTCAGAAATTTCTTCAGATGCAAAAGTTGCACCGTGTATTCCATCTCTGCCTGTTGATGAACCCACGATCATTACAGGATTGCCCTTTCCTTTTGCTGTGGCTGAAACAACATATTTTGTATCTACAATTCCAATTGCCATCGCATTTACAAGCGGATTTCCTTTGTATGATTCATCAAAATAAATTTCACCTCCTACAGTTGGCACACCGAAACAATTTCCATAATCGCCAATGCCTTTTACCACTCCTTCGAATAAATACCTTGTGCGGGGATCTGAGAGAGGACCAAACCTAAGTGAATTTAAACATGCAATCGGGCGTGCGCCCATTGTAAAGATATCCCTTAAAATTCCGCCGACTCCCGTTGCTGCCCCCTGATAAGGTTCAACAGCAGATGGGTGGTTATGGCTTTCAATTTTGAATGCTACCGCAAGTCCGTCGCCTATATCTACAAGTCCTGCATTTTCTTCTCCGGCGCTAACTAATAATCTGCCGCCGCTTCTTGGCAAAGTCTTGAGAAGGGCAATTGAATTTTTATAACTGCAATGCTCGCTCCACATCACCGAAAAAATCCCAAGTTCAGTGAATGTCGGAGTTCTTCCGAGTCGTTCACAAATCCAACCGTATTCTTCTTCAGTTAATCCGTGTTCTCGTGCTAAACTTAAATTTACTACCGGCTCTTTCATTCTCTTATTAAAATATTGTCAATTTGTGCAGGCAATATAATAATTTTTCTATTGTCGTTTGACTATGAATAATTGAAAGGCATCATTACTTAATTTCGCAATGAATCAATCTTTTATTCATAAGGAACTCGAAATTCTGCTTTAAAGAACAATAATGTTATAATTGACTCAGTAGCCAAACATTTCTATTTTAAAGCCGTCTTAAAGATTGGCGAAAACTAAAAAACAGGCGCTTGCAATGAAAAATTCTATTCAGAATCATAAGTATTGGCTTGCTGCCGCAACAATTATTTTTGTTTTGATTATTGTTCTCTATCCCTTCAGTGTTTTTAATACCATGAAAATGGATGTAACCCGTTCCGAAGCAATAGCGATAGCACAGAAATATTTGCAGAAAGAGCATTTTGATCTGAAAGGTTTTAGCAGTGAAGCGTTTTTAGACAACTCTCCAATCGAAAACAGATACTTATTAAAAAAATTAGGCAACAAAGAATTCAAAGAATATATTAAAAATCAAAAGAGAGCCACATTAAGCTGGGTTGTAATGTTTCATCAGGATTTGCCAAAGCAAATTGCGCAGACAACTTATTATGTTGATGTTTCAAGCGAAGGTGAAATTTTTGGATTCAACCGGGAGATTCCCGATACAGCCAGCAGCAAATCAATTTCTAAAAATGAAGCCGCTGAATTAATTGATAATTATATTAAACAAAATCTTGGTGTTGAATTTCAAGGATTCAATTTAGTCGAATCGAAAGAAGATACTTACCGCAACAGAAGCGATTATTCTTTTAGATGGGAAAAGCCGGAATCAAGATTAAACGCTAAGCTTGTAATTTTAGCCAATGTTCAGGGAAACAAAGTTGGCAAGTTCTCATATTATTTTGAAGTTCCTCAGGTTGAACGCGGTTACTTTACTTCCGCAGAAGCAATTTATGGAACTGTTTCCGCAATCTTCGTAATTGTACTTATCTTAATTGCTTTTTATCTGTTTCTAAAGAAATATCACCAGGGTGAAATTTGGGTAAGTGTCGGCAGAAATATTTTCATTTTGTTTTTTACAATTTCATTAATAGATATAATAAACACATGGCCTGGAATAGGGCAAGGTTCCCAGCTTGGGAATCTCTCTTTTACATATATGAAAATTATTATTCTGCTCATCAACGGTTTAGTAATTTATTTTTTCCTTTCGTTATTGGTATTTGCCAGTTGGACTGTAGGCGAATCATATGCGAGAAGTTTGTGGCCGGAGAAATTAAAAGGCGCAGACGCATTTATTAAAGGGCACTTTTTCTCTCTCGATTCCGGCGCTTCTTTAATGAAAGGTTTTGTTATCGGCTCTGCTATTTCTCTAAGTGTCTTGGTTGGAGGCGTTCTGTTAAACACTCCTAACAGCCCGGCATTTATTAGTCCCACCGGTTTTCAGGAAATCTTTCATGGCTGGTTGCCTGCAGTAAATACTTTGTTTGGCGGAGTTTCCACTTCAATAATTTCTTCTGTTGTTATCACGTTTTTCACAGTTAACATTTCCTACCATCGGTGGAAAAAGAAATGGGTTTCAATTTTATTAACCGGGTTGGTTACTCTTTTAGGATTTTCGATTTCTTCAACACCGCCGTCACTTAATAATTTTGAATTAAACTTGGTTTCATATTTTATCTTCGGTTGTTTTCTCGCTTATCTCTATTTCCAATTTGATTTGATGGTAATCGGAAGCGCAATGTTCTTTTATGCAATTATTCCAAAAGGATTTACTCTTCTTGCTACAAATAATCCTTTCTATTCATGGAATTTTGCTTTTATTATACCAGCCGTCTTGTCGGCACCAATAATTTATTTAATTAGCAGAGTCTGTAAAGAGGAATTTGTGATGGAGAATTACGGATTGCCTTCACATATTCAAAGAATTTCCGAACGGGAGCGATTAAAAAAAGAATTGGAGATCGCCGCTAAAGTTCAGCTTAGCTTACTTCCAAAAGAAGAGCCAAAAATTCCCGGTTACGAAATTTCTGCAATTAGCATTCCCGCAATAGAAGCCGGCGGAGATTATTTTGATTTTGTAAAATTGAGCGGCGATAAATTGGGAATTGCAATCGGTGATGTCTCAGGCAAAGGTGTAGGCGCCGCAATATATATGACATTGACAAAAGGAATTTTACAGGCGCATGCCGAAGAAGATGTTTCGCCCAAAAATGTTTTGGGTAAAGTAAACCGCCTTCTCTATAAGACTATAGAGAAGAATACTTTTGTAAGTATGTTCTATGCCATTCTTGATACACACAAGCATTCAATTCTTTACTCACGCGCAGGGCATAATCCCGGAATTCTGTGCAGTCAAGAAAGCTGCGGCACAAAACTTCTTCTAAGTAAAGGAATGGCACTTGGTTTGGAAGAAGGTCACATATTTATTTCAACTCTTAATGAGGAAGAAATTTCGATTAGGCAAGGTGATGTCTTTGTTCTTTACACAGATGGTTTTACAGAGGCAATGAATGAACGGCATGAAGAGTATAGCGAAGAAAGATTGGTTAAACTGATTGAAAACAATAGAAATTTGGGTGCGCATGAATTACTTAACTTGATTCTGAAAGAAGTTAAGAAATTTGTTGATAATTTCCCCCAGCATGATGATATGACTATTCTTGTAATGAAGCGGTTGATCTAATTATTCCATTCCTCAACCGCTTTATTTTCTATCTCCTTCCTATAAATAAAATTGTTTTTGAATCATAGACTGTAATTCTCACACTGAAAAGTCCAATATCTTTAGAATATTGAAAATATTTTTAAAGAAAATTTTCTCATTCCGTAACTTTTGTTTTTAGAAGTTCGTCTAAACTTCAGACCAATTACAGGATAACTACATGAAAAAATATTTTACTCTCTTACTATTTATTCCAATTATTCTTCTTGCTCAAGAGAAAGAAAAAATATTGGTGCTAAAAAAAATTAACACTCCTATTAAAGTTGACGGAATTATTGATGAAGCTTGGAGTAAAGCCGATTCGGCAACAAATTTTTTCCAATTTTCACCTTTTTACGGCAAGCCGCCTACCAAAAAAAGTTATGCTAAGGTTCTTACAACGGAGACTTCCCTTTTTTGCCTAATTGTATGTTACGATGACAAACAAAACATACAGCAGAACACCGGTAAACAAGATGATATGGGAGGCGACGTTTGTTCTATTATGCTTGATACATTCGGCGATAAACAATCTGCATATAAATTTGCCGTGAACGCTGCAGGCACACGAGCCGATTGCCGCCTGCTTGATGATGCGCGCAACCGCGATTACAGCTGGGACGGAATTTGGTTTTCCGATTCGAAAATTTACGACTGGGGTTATGTAATTGAAATTGAGATTCCTTATAAGTCAATTCAGTATGATGCGAAACTTACTTCTTGGGGATTGGATTTTGACCGTTGGCGTCCTCTGAACAGCGAAGATCTTTACTGGTGTGAGTACACACAAAACGAAGGGCAGCGTATTTCAAAATTCGGTAAACTACAATTCGAAGAGTTCAAACCATCAATCAAAGGATTGAATCTTGAGTTTTATCCGACAGTCTTTGGCAAAGTTGATTACATCGGCAACAATAAATATAAAGTTGATCCGAAAGCCGGCATAGATATTTTTTACAACCCGTCACCTCAGCTAACTGTTCAAGCAACAGCATATCCGGACTTCGCACAGATAGAAGCTGATCCATACGAATTTAATATCTCCCGTTATGAAGTTTTCTTTTCCGAACACAGACCGTTCTTTGTACAAGGAAGAGAAATTTTTATGCCCGCAGGAGCCGATAGAAATTCTGGCTTCTATAATCCATTGGAATTATTCTATTCAAGAAGAATCGGTAAAAAACTTCCCGATGGATCTGAAGTGCCGATCACGTTTGGTGCAAAAGCGTTTGGTAGACTCAATGATTGGGAATACGGCGGATTTGTAGCTCGTACCGAAGAAAAAGATTTTACTAATTACGACGGTTCGAAAACAACAGAACCAACTTCAATTTTCTTTTCGGGCAGAATGAAAAAAAAGATATTGGATAACTCTTCTCTCGGAATTTTATTTGTAGGTAAACAAACAACAGATAATTCTTATGGGGTAATTGACATTGACGGAGCGTTTAGAGGACCTGACTGGCAAGTAGCTTACCAGGCAGCACGCTCAGTAAAAAATTCAGATGGAGATTTCGCAGTATCGGCTGGTTTTAGAAAAATAGGTACTACCTGGGTAAATTTATTCCGTGGAAGATATATAGGATCCAATTTCGATATTGATCAGATTGGATTTGTCCCTTGGCGAGGTACTGCTGAACTTGTTACTTTGACCGGACCGGTTTGGTATCCAAAAGATGGTGCAATTTCTCAGATATTAATTTTTACAGGTCCTTATTTCAATTATGAAAAAGCTGATGCATATACTGATTGGGCATACGTTTTTGGTATGGATATGTCATTTAGAAATAATATGGGTTATGAAGTTGAAATTGATCTTGGCAAATCCAAAGATTTAAATGTTGAATATGATTTTCAGTCGTACCGCCTGAGCGGCTGGATCAATCAAGCAAAATGGAATGCAAATATTTACGGCGGTTATCAAAAAACTTACAATTTCAGCAGAAATTATCTTGCGGGATTTGGAAATCTCGGCGCTTCATTTAACTGGAAAATATTTGATATTCTTGAGATCGGTTCTTCATATTATATGGGAATTGAAGGAAATCCAAGAGGGAACATCGAAGAGATTTCTTACAACGCGCGCCCCTATTTTTCTTTAACTCCAATTAACGATTTGAACATTAGAACATACGTTGATAACACATGGCGAAAATCCGGAGACGGCATTGATAGAGTTTTTGTGGGACTTTTATTTGCCTATCAATTTTCTCCAAAGAGCTGGCTCTATTTTGCCCTTAATGAAGTTGATGAGCGGGATTATAAATACGATTCAAGCAATAGATTGCTGGGAAGTAATATGATGTTAACCGATCGGGTTTCAGTTTTCAAATTGAAATATCTTTATTATTTCTAGAATTAATAAAAGTTGTTTAAAAACAAAAAGCTCCGGTTGATTTGCCGGAGCTTTTTTTGTTAACGAAAATTCTTTATGAGCAAGGATCCGGAATTTTTGAAATTCTGTTGTTCCATTTAACAAGTTGATCCGGTGTTAATATTTTTGCAATCTCAGCAAACAGATTTGCTTTCTCATCGCACATTTCCTTTTTTATCTCAACAGACTTAGGATTATTTTTGATCTCATCTCGCGTTGTTTGATTTAATGCTTTTATTTTAACCGAAGCCTGTGCTCTTGTAAGTGTACCTGCTTTTACCGAATCAGCAATCGCTTTACGGTCGGCATTTGCTTTTGCAATTATATCCGCATTAGCGTCTTTAAATTGCTGAACGAGAGGTTTGATTGTCGCATGGTATTGAGCCATCTGATCTTTGATTTGATTCCTTTGAGCATCGGTTAAATTCAATCCTCTGAAAAAAAGTCCAAGATGTTTTCCCATATCAAAATGCATCAGCCATGGATTTCTATTCATCATTGAATTTCCGGGAGAAAATGAATTCATAGAATTCATAAAACTGTAATTAGCCAATGTAGTATTGAATGTCATATTGCTATCTAAAGTCGCATCCTCAACTCCATTTTGAACATAGTTATAATCAATCACTGCAAATTGAGGAGAATCGAAGTTTAATTGATTAGGCGCATTAACATCGGCTTTATCACTGCATGCACTGAAGTAAAAAAGCGGAAAAGATAATATTACCGCAACGACGAGGAATGATTTGAATTTTTGCATGTTTTATTCCCTTTGTTGATTAATATTCAGAATACAGACAAGTATTTTCAAAGTCAGGTTTAATCCAATCAAGTATTTTTTGATACTTTCTTGAAAGTAAACTAATTTGTCATCGCTACTGTTAGTAAATTATCAATATTCTTTTTATAAAGTAAATGAAAAAGGAAGATTATGAATCAATCAATTAACGGTGTGTCTGTAAACACATTCGGTAATAGTAAAAATCAATCCATTATTTTCGTTCATGGAGTTCCATACGATCATTCAATGTGGGAAGACCAAATTGAATTTTTGAAAGATGAATATTTCTGTGTTGCTTACGATGTACGCGGTCTAGGAGAAAGTGTTGTTGGCGACGGACAATATACAATGGAAGCGTACGTTGATGATCTGTTCTCCATTATTAAAAAATTGAAATTGAGCAAGCCAATATTATGCGGACTCTCGATGGGCGGTTACATTTCTTTGCGGGCGGTTGAAAGAGATCAATTTATATTTGGCGGATTAATTTTATGTGATACAAAATCCGAAGCCGATGATGACGCAGCCAGACTTAAGCGAGCCGCCGGCATAAATCAGATCAATTCCGGTGAATTTAAAAATTTCATTGATGCGTTTGTTACAAATTGTTTTGCACCGGAAACACCGAAAGAAGACGAGGAGATGTTTCTCGCTACTTTGCTCAAAGCTAATAAGCACAATCCAATAGGCGTTAAAGGCGCAATGATTGCTATCATGAGCAGAACCGATACTACAGCATCTTTGCCAAAAATTAAATTACCGACCTTAGTTTTATGCGGATCATTTGATGCTCTAACGCCACCAGTTGTAATGCGTCATCTTGCAGAAAGAATTCCAGGATCAGAGTTTGCGATAATACCGCGCGCGGGACATATGACGCCGTTGGAAAATCCGGATAGTGTAAATGATTTGATATTAGGTTTCTTGAAAAGGAAATTTCAATGATGTATAACGTAGGGACAACTCGTGAGTTGTCCCATATTTTTTTTGTTTTGACATATTATATGTTAGAAAGAAAAAGTAATCGCTTACCAGGATTTGATTATTCAACAAGCCATTATTACTTCATAACCATTTGTGTCAACCGGCTGTTACCAAAGTTAGGAGAAGTTCTCAAGGGTAAAATGGTATTGAATAATTACGGAAACATTGTTGAGGAAAAATTGCTTGACCTGCCCTTAAAATACTTTTATGTGGAATTAGATGAATTTATAATTATGCCAAATCATGTTCATGCAATAATGATTATTGATAGAACAAATGTTTCGACCAATTCAGATAATAGGACAAGTCTCGACTTGTCCCTACAGCCAAAAATAAAATTTTCATCAGAATTGGTGGGTGTTTTTAAGACAACATCATCGAAAGCAATTCATGAATCCGGTTTGATGGATTTCAAATGGCAGCGATCGTTCTATGATCGTATCGTTCGTAACGAAAAAGAATTATATAACATTAGAAAGTACATTCAGCAGAATCCTTTGAAATGGGATATTGAAAAATCTGATGTGGAAAATCTTGATCTATAAAAATCTTTTTGAACAAAAAATGTAGGGACAACTCGTGATCTATCCCATTAATTATCATTTCTTCTTTTCATTGATAATACTCTCAATACTTTTAAAGTTAGGATTGGCTTTATACTTAGGAGGGTTTTTCACTACATCTTTTTCTGTGCCTTTAAGTAGAGACTGATCTGAAACTAGTTTCTTTGATCCTTCTTTTATAACGCTGTCAATATTTTTAAAGTTGGGATTGTTCTTTGCCGAAGAGCTGTCATGCTTTGCAATCGTCTGTTCAATTTTTTTAATGCCTTGATCTATGGTTGTTACTTTACCTAAATCTAATGATAGGAGAGAATCAAAATATCCCATTGCCCCGATTGCAAATCCTAATGTTATCAAACTTGAGCAGAAGACCGGCAAAAAATATCCTGTAAGCCAACGAACGATTAGTCCATAATGTTTTCTTTCCATGGATTGTAATTTTTTTGCGGTAACAAAAATTGTAGCCGAAAGAACCCAGCTGATTACTACTCCAAGAAATAAAATTACAAGGAAGAAAATTTTAGATTTTACAACCACCGCGCCGGCAATTATAATCGCAAAGAAGATGAGGAAAAAACTAATTCTTTGATTTAATAAATTTTCTGTGAACGCACGCTCTTCGTTAAAATCACGGTTTGAGGAAGAATCATCTTTTGAGTTTTGACCGAATGATTTCATTTTATTCCTCGTAAATGATTAATAGAATTCAACCGAATGAGAGATATATTTTCCGTTTTCATAAACAAACTTTGCGCTGAAAAATTTTTCTTGAAATAACCACGGAATAAAAAATTTATCGCCCTCCCATAAATTTAATTCCATGAGTTTCTCGTTGGGAATCCATTCGAGTTTTCCTTCGTTGGAATCAATCAACTCTCCTTTAAATTTCCGTGCAGTAAAAAGAAAAACATACCAATCTTTTTTCCCATCGAACATTGGGAACGTAATGAATCCGTGAAGCATAGGATTTATCATCAAAAGACCGCTCTCCTCTTTCACTTCTCGGATGGCGCATTCTTCCGGTGTTTCACCGGCTTCAAATTTTCCGCCCAGTCCGTTCCATTTCCCTTCGTGAAAATCATTTTTTTTCTTGATGCGGTGAAGCATCAAAGTTCTTTTTCCATCCATCAGATAACAAAGAGTAGCAAGCTGCATATTTATTTCGATTGATTAATTGATGAGGCGAGAATAGAAGAAATATCGTCAAGTTCGTCTAAAAACCATTTTACTTTTTCCGCTTTGGCGCGTTTGCTGTCTCGTACAAGCGCTAGCCAGAGTTTACTTTCGTTTGCGTATTTAAGTGAAGCAATAGTATAACTTGTTAATTCTCTTTTCGTTGAGACCGCCGAAGCTTCTATATAATTGCTAATAACGCTTGTTCCGCTGCCGAAAAGTTCATCAGCAATTCTTTGCGAAACATGATCTTTAGGAAGCGAGTCAACAAACTCTATTAGCTTAAGTGTGAAAAAATAGATTCGCTTTCTAAATTCGCCTCTCGATTTCGTAGTTTCAAGCTGCATTAGTTTACTCTCTGCTCATTCCGAAATAAATTTCTTTTAAGAGATAATTTTTTACGTAATCCATAACACCTTCGCGGACGTTCATAATGTGTTTATCATAGCCGGCTGTTCTTATTTTTTTCAAATTCGCTTCTGTAAAGTATTGATATTTACCTCTTATTACTTCCGGCATATCAACGAACTCTATATTCACGGGCTTTCCAACAGCATCAAACAACGCGGTAACCAATTCAACCCAGCTTTGCGCTTGACCTGTTCCAACATTATAAATTCCATTCTTATCTGTATGCTCAAGAAAATGCAACGTCATATCAACTGCATCTTTCACATAAACAAAATCGCGCCGCTGTTCCCCATCTTTAAATTCCGGTTTATATGATTTGAACAGTTGCACTTTCCCTGTATCGCGGACTTGCTCGAATGCTTTGTGAACAACGCTTCTCATTTCTTCTTTGTGATATTCATTCGGACCATAGACATTGAAATATTTCAGACCGACGACTTTATCTATCAATCCGTTCCGTTTAATCCATATATCAAAAAGATGTTTTGAATAGCCATACATATTTAGAGGACGGAGTATATCCAGCTTAGACTCATCATCATTATAACCGTTGGAGCCATCGCCGTAAGTTGCAGCAGATGATGCATAAATAAATCTAACTCCATTTTCCAGACAAAACTTTGCAAGTTCTTGCGAATAGTGAACGTTGTTATCCATCAAAAAATCCGCATCCTTTTCGGTTGTAGATGAACAAGCTCCGAGATGTATTACTGCGGTAACTTTAAAAGGAAATTTGCGCTGTAAAACTAAACCCATAAAATCATCTTTGTGAAAAAAATCCGCGAACTTTAGTCCGTTTAGGTTTTTCCACTTCTCTTCTTTGCCTAATTCATCAACAACAATAATTTTATCCTTACCCATTTGGTTTAATTTCCAGACAAGAGCACTGCCGATAAATCCCGCGCCACCGGTAACAACTATCATTATCTTCTCATTTATTTATTATATTTGAATGAAAATATATAACTAATAAAAATGAAATAAAATAGAACCCCGACCTTGCTGATCTGTTTCGTTTATGATCTTCCCAATAGAACAATTATAATCAAGTTCCGGGTTACTGAAAGAATCCTAATATGAATAATTTTGAATTACTTACAAAAATTTTATCAGAAAGAATTTTACTCCTCGACGGTTCAATGGGAGTTTTTATTCAACGCTACAAATTTACCGAAGAGGAATTCAGAGGCGAAAGATTTAAAGATCATCCAACCGATCTTAAAGGGAATAACGATATTTTAGTTTTGACCAAACCGGATGTCATCAAAGGAATTCATTTATCATATCTGGAAGCCGGTTCGGATATTATTGAGACAAACACTTTTAACGGTACAGCTATTTCGCAAGCAGATTATCAGACCGAGCATTTGGTTTATGAAATAAATTTTGAAGCCGCTCGAATTGCCAAAGAAGTAGTTGACGAGTTCGTAATGAAAAATCCGGAGAAGCAGCGTTTTGTTGCCGGATCGCTGGGACCAACAAACAAAACTTTATCACTCTCACCCGATGTGAATGATCCCGGTTACCGTTCAATTACATTTAATCAAATGGCTTCTGCATTTAAGGAACAGGCGCGCGGATTGATTGACGGCGGAGCTGATATTTTATTAGTCGAAACAATGATTGATACGTTAAATGCAAAAGCTGCGTTATATGGAATTATGGAACTCTGCGATGAAACAGAAAATCAAATTCCTATTATGATATCCGGTTCAATCATTGATTTGAGCGGTAGAACTTTATCAGGTCAAAACACAGAAGCATTTTGGAATTCGATCTCTCACACAAAAAATTTATTAAGCGTTGGATTGAATTGCTCACTCGGTCCGAAACAGATGCGCGCATTTATCCAAGAACTATCGCAGAAGGCAAACGTGTTTGTAAGTTTGTATCCAAATGCCGGATTGCCTAATGAGTTCGGCGGTTACGATGAATCGCCGGAAACAATGGCGAAGGTTTTAGAAGAATATGCCCGCGATGGATTTTTTAATATCGTTGGCGGTTGCTGCGGAACAACTCCCGATCATATAAAAAGATTTGCAGAGATCACAAAAAAATATCCGCCAAGAAAAATTCCGGAAATAAAAAAATATTTGAGATTGAGCGGACTCGAACCGCTAACATTCCGCCCTGATATGAATTTTGTAAATATCGGCGAACGCACAAATGTTACCGGATCCCGCAAGTTCGCACGACTCATCAAAGAAAATAAATTTGAAGAAGCATTATCTGTTGCTAAAGAACAAGTTGAAAACGGCGCTCAAGTTTTAGACATAAATATGGATGAAGGTTTGATCAACAGCGAAGAAGCGATGACGAAATTTTTACAATTGCTTTCTGTTGAACCCGATATTGCGAAAGTTCCGATTATGCTTGATTCATCGAAATGGAGCGTGATTGAAGCAGGATTAAAATGTCTGCAGGGAAAAGGAATTGTTAATTCAATTTCAATGAAAGAGGGAGAGGAAATTTTTAAAGAACACGCGCGTAAAGTTTTGCGTTACGGCGCGGCAGTAATTGTTATGGCTTTTGATGAACAGGGACAGGCAGACACATTCGAACGAAAAACAAAAATTTGTGAACGTGCTTATAAAATATTAACTAAAGAAGTCGGCTTCCCGCCTGAAGATATAATTTTCGACCCGAATATTTTCGCGATTGCAACGGGAATTGAAGAACATAATCAATATGCAATTAATTACATCGAAGCTGTAAAATGGATTAAGAAAAATCTTCCGTTTGCAAAAGTAAGCGGAGGTGTAAGTAATATCTCATTCGCGTTCCGGGGGAATGATAAAGTCAGGGAAGCGATGCACTCCGCATTTCTCTATCATGCCATAGAAGCCGGGATGGATATGGGAATTGTTAATGCCGGACAACTTGCTGTATATGAAGATATTCCGAAAGATCTGCTGGAACATGTTGAAGATGTTTTACTTAACCGCCGGTCCGATGCGACTGAAAGGTTAGTTGAGTTCGCCAATACTTTATCGCAAGAAACAAGAGGCGAAAAGATAGAAGATGAATGGCGGAGTGGAACGGTGGAAGAAAGATTGAAGCATGCTCTCATCAAGGGAGTAGTTGAATTTATTGATCAGGATATTGAAGAAGCCCGGCAAAAATATTCTCAGCCGTTAGAGGTTATTGAAGGACCGCTGATGAGTGCAATGAATATAGTCGGTGATCTATTCGGCTCCGGAAAAATGTTTTTACCTCAGGTGGTAAAGAGCGCACGCGTTATGAAGAAGGCAGTTGCCTATCTCATTCCGTTCATCGAAGCTGAAAAAGAAAAGAGCGGCGATACAACCGCCAAAGGGAAAATTTTATTGGCTACTGTGAAAGGCGATGTTCATGATATCGGGAAAAATATTGTTGGTGTTGTGCTCGGCTGTAATAATTATGATGTAATTGATCTTGGTGTGATGGTGCCATCGGATAAAATTCTTTCAACCGCGGTGGATAAGAATGTTGATGTTATTGGTTTAAGCGGACTTATCACTCCATCGCTTGATGAGATGGTTCATATTGCCAGAGAGATGGAGCGAATGAAAATTGATTTACCTCTTCTCATAGGTGGTGCTACAACTTCGCGTCTTCATACAGCCGTAAAAATAGCGCCGGAATTCAGCGGTGTTACAATTCATGTGCTGGATGCTTCAAAAAGTGTCGGTGTTGTAAGTAATCTTCTAAGTAAGGAATCAAAAGAAAATTTTGCGAACGGGATTAAAAAAGAATACACCAAACTGAAGTTAGATCACTCGAACAGACAAACTGCAAAAGAATTTTTATCTATTGAACAAGCTCGTGCAAATAAATTGAAAATAGATTTCTCAAATTATTCGGTCAAAGCACCGGAAAAATTTGAGCCCACTGTCCTGCAGGATTATTCGCTTGAAGAGATCAGAAAATTTATTGACTGGACTCCATTCTTTACAACTTGGGAATTGAAAGGACACTATCCGAAAATTTTTGAGAACAAAGAATATGGCAGTGAAGCAAAAAAGATTTTCAATGATGCAAATAAACTGTTAGACAAAATAATTTCGGAGAAACTATTAACTGCAAATGGAGTCTTTCGTATAGTGCCTGCTAATTCGTCTGATGATGATATTGAAATCTATTCCGATGAATCAAGAAAGGGAATTCTTGCTCTTCTGCATACGATTCGCCAACAGACAATTAAATCTGCCGGAATTCCAAATGCTGCGCTTGCAGATTTTATAGCGCCTAAAGAGAGCGGGATTAAAGATTATATCGGAATGTTCGCAGTAACAACGGGTATAGGAATTGAAAAAATCGTTTCGCAATTTGAAAAAGATAACGACGATTACAATTCAATAATGACAAAAGCAGTAGCAGACCGTCTTGCCGAAGCATTTACTGAACTGCTTCATCAAAAAATTAGAAAAGAATATTGGGGATATGCGAATGGTGAAAACTTTTCCAATGAAGATTTGATTGCTGAAAAATATATTGGAATAAGACCGGCACCCGGCTATCCGGCTCAGCCGGATCATACGGAAAAATTAACTATCTGGAAATTGCTGGACGCTGAGAAGAATACATCAATTTCTCTAACAGAAAGTTTGGCTATGTACCCTGCGGCATCTGTATGCGGATTGTACTTCGCACATCCCGAATCGAAATATTTCACTGTCGGCAAAATCGGCAAAGATCAAATTGATGATTACCGCAAACGCAAAGGTATCAGTTTGAAAGAAGCTGAAAGATGGCTTAGACCAATTTTGAATTATGATGAAAGCGAATAATTATTTGTTTATTACAGTTCGCTGCATAGCACAGCTTTTCACAAAAATTATTTTCAATTTCATTATGTGAAAGATAACGGCAGTGAATTCTCGGCTAAATTTTTCTTGACATTTAAGATCTCCGTAGTTAGCTTCTTTTGTGTAAAATAAATAACCCATTAAAAAGGAGAATCAATGAATAAGGTTTTGGTTACAAAGCAAAAATTCTTGTCTTGGTTATTACTATTCCTCTTTACTATTATTCTTGTCAATGGGTGTCAATCTTCCGATGATCCATTGCAATCTTCGAACACATCGGAAAGAGAAGGATTAACATTGTGGAAATCCGCTGCGCAGGGTCTTGGTAACGAATTTGTACCTGGAGAAGTTGTAATAAAATTCACTTCGGGAACTTTAAGCACTCGGCGTGAAGTAGTACTTAATAGGATCAGCGCAAAAGTAACAGAGAAAATTCTTACACGCGCTATGCTTGCCCGTGGGGATAATGAAGGAATCAATTTAGTATCCACCACTTTCCCGGTACGGGAAGCCGTACAATTATTGCGCGGATTGCCGAACGTTGAATACGCAGAACCAAATTATATTTATAATCATTTTGCAACATCGAATGATCCTTATTACACTAACGGATCTCTGTGGGGAATGTATGGCGATGCTACGACACCTGCTAATCAATACGGAAGTCAAGCCGGTGAAGCATGGGCTGCCGGCAATACCGGTTCCAATACGGTTATCGTTGGAGTTATTGATGAAGGAATAATGAAAACACATGAAGATCTTTCAGCAAACATTTGGGTTAACCCGTTCGATCCTGTTGATGGTGTTGACAATGATGGGAACGGCTACATTGATGATACAAATGGATGGGATTTTGACGGTAACAATAATACTATTTATGATGGATCACAGGACGACCACGGTACGCACGTAGCCGGAACAATAGGCGCTGTTGGCGGTAACGGTAAAGGTGTTACCGGTGTTAATTGGAATGTTAAAATGATATCGGCAAAATTCCTCGGTCGTAATGGAGGGACTCTTGCTAATGCAGTTAAAGCGGTTGACTATATTACAGATCTTAAAACCCGTCATGCAATGAATATTGTTGCAACAAATAATTCGTGGGGTGGCGGTGGATTTTCTCAGGCGCTGCAAGATGCAGTTGAGAGAGCAAATGCCGCAGGAATTCTTTTCATTGCCGCAGCAGGAAATGAAACCAATAATAACGATGTTACACTAAGCTATCCGTCAAGTTATCCAAACGATAATATAATTGCTGTTGCTTCAATAACATCTACAGGTGAATTATCCAGTTTTTCAAATTACGGTGCAACAACAGTTGATCTTGGCGCACCCGGCTCAAGTATTTATTCAACTCTTCCTGACAGGACCGGCAAAAAATCAACATACGGTTCATACAGCGGAACATCTATGGCAACACCTCACGTTACCGGGGGTGCAGCTCTCTACGCTGCTTCCCATCCAGGCTCTTCTGCATCTGTTATTAAAAATGCAATTCTCTCCAGCACCATTCCTACTAGTTCTTTATCCGGTAAATGTGTAACTGGCGGACGATTAAACGTTAGCGGATTTTAATAATAAGCAATTAAGCTGATTGATAAATCATATTAAATAACCATGAAAGCCCATGTGAAAACTTGGGCTTTTTTATTGTGCGTCAGGTATGTTCAGCAACAATAGGGTGAAAGCCCCGAACACACTTAGGAATGGGAAATAATAGCAAAGAGCAAGTTGATGATTACCGCAAACGTAAAGATACCAGCATGAGCGAAGCCGAGAAATGGCTTTGCCCAGTTTTGAATTATGACGAAGGTGAATAGCAATTTCCCTTTCAGTGTTCAGTAAAAGTTTAATTGTGAAAGAACTATAAAGTTAGTTAATTTTAGTCATGATGTACTAATTAATTAAAAAACGAGGTAATAATGAGCAGCAAAGAAATAATTCAGAATGCATTGAAGCTGTCTCCTCAAGAAAAATTATTGATTGTTGACATCATTCTACAAAGTCTTGATGAACCCGATAAAAACCTTGAGACTATATGGGCTGAAGAGTCAGCAAAAAGATTGAAAGCGTTTCGCGAGGGGAAGATAAAAGGCATTCCTTACGATGAATTGGACTTTGTATGAAAATTATCTTTGCGGAAATTGCCGTTAAAGAATTATTGCAAGCAAGATCTTTTTATGAAGTTGAAGTAGCAGGATTGGGCGAAAAATTTTCGAATGAAATAAAAAATGCCTTAAAAAGAATTTCAAACTTTCCAACTGCCTGTCCCATCCTAAAGAATGAAATCAGAAAATGTGTTGTTAGAAAATTTCCGTATAATTTACTCTACTCGATTGAACAAGATTTTATTTTAATCATGGCAGTGGCACATCACCATAGAAAACCGTTTTACTGGTTAGACGAAAGCGAATAATATGGGAACTCAATACCGTCCAGGCGCAATAGGCGCATTAATGGATGAATACGAAAGAGTTGCACTCGAGTTAAAGAATTTGTTAATCACAATTACTCAAGAAGAGTTTACAAAAATTCGAGACCCATTTACAAAAGATGAAAACTGCCGATCAATTCAATCGGTGATGAAACATGTTACTGCTGCAGCTTACAGATACGCAGATCAAGTTTGTATGTTTCTTAAGAAACCTATAGTTAATCACGATTATCATATCTATAATGTTGTTCATGCAATTGATGAGTTGGAAAAAGTTATTCAATACACAGCAGAGACCGTGACAGGTTATTTTCAGATGACCCGCGAAGAAATTCTTGCGACCCGCACAGAAACAAGATGGGGTTTGTATGACATCGAAATGATGTTTGAACATGCGATAGTTCATATCCTACGGCACAGGAGACAAATAGAAAAGTTTTTGCGGTCAGACAGAGAAGCGCTCAGATAAAAAATAATCCTCTTTTAACAATTTTTAACTTAGAATGATTTCCTTATTGCATAAATTGAACTTGCAGAGAAGCAGGAATCTTCTCTTATACATTTAATAAATTTCAATACTATGAGGAGTACAAGATGAATCGTAAGCTACTTACAATGCTTTTAATCTTTCTCACACTCACTTTAGCTGTATCGGCACAAGAAAAAATTGATTACCAAATGATACAGAGAATACGTCAAGAAGGACTTCAGAATTCCAAAGTGATGGAATTAATGAGTTATCTCTGTGATATATACGGACCGCGCCTTGCGGCTTCACAACAATTCCGCGATGCAGGCAAATGGGCAGTTGGTAAGCTTACAGAGTTTGGTTTGGAAAAAGCTGCAATGGAATCTTGGGGAACTCTGGGTCGCGGCTGGGAATTAAAAAAGTTTTATGCAGCAATGACATCACCTCAGTATATGCCTCTTATTGCCTATCCTAAAGCATGGACTCCAGGACTTGAAGGAATACTAAAAGGTAATGTTGTTCTGATGGATATAAAAACCGAAGCAGATCTTGACGCTTTCAAAGGTAAATTAAAAGGAGCTATCGTTCTTTCAAGAGGCGAACAGCCTGTTGCTCTTGCAATGGAAGCAGATGGGAAAAGATATTCTGATGGAGACTTAAAAAATATACAATTGGCTCAGGATGGAGGCGGAAGAAATTTTGATCCTGCACAAAGAGAAGCAATGCGCCTTCAAAGAGAGATGCAGACTAAAATAGCAAAGTTCTTGAAAGATGAAGGCGCCGCTGTTGTTCTCGAACCATCAAGAGGAACAGATGGAACTGTTTTTGTACAAGGCGGCGGATCATACCGTAAAAATTCCGAGATGCCTTTGCCTTCAGTTGTTGTTTCTGTTGAACAATACAATAGAATGGTTCGCATCGCGCAAAAAAATGTTCCAGTTACAATGGAAATGGAAATTCAAGCAAATTTTGTAGATACCGATTCACTTGGTTATAATATAATTGCAGAAATTCCGGGCACAGACAAAAAATTAAAAGACGAAGTAGTAATGCTGGGCGGACATTTTGATACATGGCACGCAGGTACTGGCGGAACAGATAATTCTGCCGGAACTGCTGTTGCTTTAGAAGCAGTAAGAATCTTAAAAGCTCTTAACATTAAACCGAGAAGAACAATACGTATAGCTTTGTGGGATGCCGAAGAAGAAGGATTAATCGGTTCACGCGGTTACGTAAAAAATCATTTCTTCGATGCCGAGAAAAAAGAGATCAAGCCTGAATACAATAAACTTGCTGCTTACTTTAACTATGATAACGGTTCAGGAAAAATTCGCGGAATTTATGCACAAGGAAATATCTCTATTGTACCGATTTTTGAAGAATGGCTGAAACCTTTCAACGATCTAGGTGCAGCAACCGTTACATTAAGAAATACTGGAAGCACCGACCATGCGTCTTTTGATGCGGCTGGTCTGCCAGGTTTTCAATTCATACAGGATCCGCTTGAATATATGGCAAGAACACATCATTCGAACATGGACGTTTATGACCATGCAAGCAAAGCGGATTTAACTCAGTCGGCAACAATTATGGCGGCATTTGTTTATAACGCCGCTATGCGCGACGAAAAATTGCCAAGAAAATATTTTGATCCGAACGCTGTTCAACAACGCAGACCACGGTTTTAATTATCTATTTCTTCGTTATCTTAGCAGGTAGTTTTATTTTATTATTCTATCCGCAAAGAAAACGGAGTTGATATACGGATGAGTTATCAGAACGGACTAAAAAATCTTTTTGAAAACTGGTCGGGAGAGAAAATTTTAACTTTCTCTCCTCTTCCGGAATCCGGATCACCAAGAAAATATTTCAGAATTACCGGAGCGTTCAAAACCGCAATTGGAGTATTCAACACAAATAAGCAAGAGAACAAATCATTTATCTATCTCTCCAAACATTTTCTAAAAAACAGTTTAAATGTTCCTAAAATCTATAGAAGCGATCTACCTAATAACATTTATTTGATAGAAGATCTGGGCAACCAAACTATTTTTTCTTTTCTTGAAGAGAATAAGAATAAGAATAAAAATAAATTTAACGATGAGTTAGAAATTGTTTATAAGAAAACCATCGAACAACTTCCGCGTTTTCAAATTACAGCAGCAAAAAAATTAGATTACTCAAAATGTTATCCTGTTCCTAAATTTGATAAGCAATCCATGTTGTGGGATTTGAATTATTTCAAATACTACTTTCTCAGACTTGCCGGAATCTCTTTCGATGAGCAGAAACTGGAAAACGATTTTAACACGCTAGCCGATTTTCTTCTTCAGGCTGACTGCAATTATTTTATGTACCGCGATTTCAATCCGCGTAATATTATGTTAAAAAATGGCGAGCCGTATTTCATTGATTATCAAGGCGGACGCAAAGGCGCACTTCAGTATGATATAGCTTCGTTTTTATTCAGTTCTAAAGCTGACCTTTCATTTTCACTGAAAGAAGAGTTCCTCGAATATTACATCGCCAAGGCAAAAGGAATAAAACCATTTAACAGAAAGGAATTTCTGAAATATTACGATGGTTATGTCTTGATCCGGCTGCTTCAGATGTTTGGCGCTTATGGTTACCGCGGCAATTTTGAAGGCAAAGCTTATTTTTTGAAAAGCATTCCGTACGCAGTAAAAAATCTTGAATGGCTTTTAAAATATCACCGCCCGAAAATTAATACTTACGAATTATTTAATTCTCTTCGGCAAATAGTTAATTCGAGCGAACTAAAAAAATTCGATTGGAATTTTTCTGTTGACGGCAAATTAACTGTGAGGGTAAATAGCTTTTCATACCGCAAGAAAATTCCGGCGGATCTTTCCGGCAACGGCGGCGGATTTGTATTTGACTGCCGCGCAATTCCAAATCCCGGAAGAATTGATAAATACAAACCATTGAACGGCAAAGATAAACCGGTTCAAAATTTTCTTGATGATCAGCCGGAAGCACAAACTTTCTTAAAAGGAACATACGATCTGGTTGATAAAAGTGTTGAGAATTATATAAATCGTAAATGGACAGATTTGATGGTAAGCTACGGATGCACCGGCGGTCAACACCGCTCAGTTTATTGTGCGGAAAAGCTGGCGGAACATCTTGCTTCAAAGTATAAGATTGGTATAAAACTAATTCATACAAATCTGGGAAAGAAGTAACTTAGTTACTAAGTGCCTAAGAGAGGGAATGACCTTTTGGCAAAAACATTTCGTGAATTAATAGTCTGGCAAAAATCGATTACATTGGTAACTCATATTTATGAGGTAACTTCAAATTTTCCCAAAGAAGAGATTTATGGTATTACCAGTCAATTGAGAAGAGCTGCAATATCAATCCCTAGTAATATCGCTGAAGGTTTCGGGAGAAATTCAAAAAAAGAGTTTGTAAGATTTCTAAGAATTACATTCGGCTCCATTTTTGAGTTGCAGACTCAGCTAGAAATTTCAAACAATCTAAAATTTCTATCATTGAATGATTTTAATAAAATTTATGATTCTACTCGTGAAATTGAGGCGATGCTTGCTTCGCTAATCAAAAAAATTAACTCAAAATCATAATGCTAAGTTACTCAGAAACTTAGGAACTCAGGTACTTTTCATGAGAGCATTAATACTAGCCGCCGGACTCGGTACACGTTTACAACCGATAACAAACTTAAAACCGAAAGCGCTTGTCGAAATAAATGGAATTACACTTCTTGAATTTACAATCAGACGGTTAATCAAATCCGGGTTCGATCATATCATCATAAATGTTCACCACTTTGCAGATCAGATAATAAATTTTCTTAATGAGAAAAATAACTTCGGAATTGAGATTGAAATTTCGGATGAGCGGGATTTACTTCTTGATACCGGCGGCGGATTTAAAAAAGCAAGCTGGTTTTTTGATGACGGGAAACCATTTCTCATTCATAATGTTGATATTCTTTCCGACTTTGATATTACTCAGTTACACGATTTTCATCTCAATTCAAATTCTATTGCTACTCTTGCCGTTCAAGAAAGAAAATCATCCCGCTATTTTTTGTTTGACGAAGATAAATATTTGTGCGGCTGGGAGAATGTGAAGACAAACAAACGCAAAATAGCCCGGC
This sequence comes from Bacteroidota bacterium, assembly GCA_021824635.1. GTDB lineage: Bacteria > Bacteroidota > Ignavibacteria > Ignavibacteriales > Melioribacteraceae > Fen-1258. The sequence goes on from JAKAKD010000030.1 coordinate 184,941, forward strand.
AGCCCAAGGGGAAATTGGCTCAACTTGCATTTAGCGGAATTCATATAGCTAATCCTTCGATTTTCAAACTCATGCCGCCAGAAAAAGTTTTTTCTATAGTTGATTTCTACTTATCAATCGCATCTCAAAATCGAATATCTTATTTTGATCATAGCAATTCACTTTTCATAGATTTGGGTAAAACAGAAAATTTAACCGAAGCAGAAAAAATCTTTAATAAAAATTTCTAATGAAGGAAGCGACCATGAAGAAAATAGCATTGATTTTCGTTCTTCTATTGACAATAAATTCTCTTGCGGCAGCGCAAGGTGTAGATTGGATAAAAGAGCATTACACAAAAAAAGATTACCGCATTAAAATGAGAGACGGAGTTACGCTCTTCACTTCTGTTTACTCACCAAAAGACACTGCAAAAGTTTATCCTATACTCATTGTGCGCACTCCTTATACCGTTGCGCCTTATGGTGAAGACAAATATCCGCAGAATCTTGGACCGAACGATACATTTGCAAAAGAGGGTTACATTTTTGTGTTCCAGGATGTGCGTGGACAATTTTTAAGCGAAGGCAAATACGATAATATGCGCGCCTATATTCCAAACAAAAAGAGCAGTAAAGATATTGATGAATCGAGTGACACTTATGATACAATTGATTGGCTTGTCAAAAACTTAAAACACAATAACGGCAATGTAGGCATCTGGGGAATTTCCTATCCCGGATTTTACGCGGCGATGTCGTTGATTGATTCTCATCCTGCATTAAAAGCTGTTTCGCCGCAAGCACCAATTTCAAATTGGTTTATTGGCGACGATATGCATCACAACGGAGCGTTAACACTTTCGATGTCATTCAACTTTTTTAAGGGATTTGACCAGCAGCGTGATTCATTAACAACACAATGGAAACCGGGACCAAAATATGATTCGCCTGATATGTACAATTTTTTCCTTAAACTCGGTCCATTACCAAATGCCAACAAAAAATATTTTGAAGGCAAACTCCCATTCTGGAATGCAATGCTTCAACATGGAAATTATGATTCGTTCTGGCAGTCGAGAAATAATCTTCCATATTTTACAAAAGTTAAACCGGCGGTATTAATTGTCGGCGGCTGGTACGATTCCGAAGATCTTTACGGACCTCTTCACATCTATTCATCAATAGAAGAAAAAAACCCTAGCAATAAAACTCATATTGTAATGGGACCATGGAGCCACGGCGGCTGGGCTCGAAGCGACGGATCTATATTTGGAGATTTTACGTTCGGCGAAAACACAAGCGATTATTATAATAAAAATTTGCTCACACCCTTTTTCGATTATTACTTAAAAGGAACCGGCACATCGAATTTGCCCGAAGCGGTAACTTTCAGAACCGGTTCTAATGTTTGGGTAAATTATGATGAATGGCCTCCAAAGAACGTTGAGACAAAATCTCTCTACTTAGCTCCAAATAAAAAATTGGAATGGAATAAACTCACGTTGAAGAAAAATTTATTTGATGAATATTTGAGTGATCCGAATAAACCGGTTCCGTACACATCAAAATTTTATGATTCACAGCAAATGTATAATAGAACTTACATGGATGAAGATCAGCGTTTCGCTTCTTCGCGACCAGATGTTCTTGTATACGAAACTAGCCCTCTTGATAATGACGTAACAGTTAGCGGACCGATTGCTGCAGCTCTTTTTGTCTCGACTACCGGCACTGATGCAGATTGGGTTGTAAAAGTTATTGATGTTTATCCGGACGGAGAAAAAAATCCCGAAAAGAATCCAAATGGAATTGAGATGGGCGGATATGAAAGATTAATCCGGTTCGAAATGTTCCGCGGTAAATTCCGCAATAGTTACGAAAAGCCGCAACCATTTGTTCCGAATAAAGTAACCGAAGTAAAAATTAATCTGAACGATATTGATCACACTTTTTTGAAAGGTCACAAAATTATGGTTCAAGTTCAGAGCAGCTTCTTCCCTTTCTTCGACCGTAATCCGCAAAAGTTTGTTGATATCTATAATGCAAAGGAAGGAGATTTTCAGAAAGCATTTAACCGAGTTTATTTTTCTGAGAACTATCCTTCATCAATAAAATTTAATGTTCTCAAATAATTTTTTGACTATGTTGCAGTTAAAATAATCAGTGGGTTAATCATGAAAAAGCTATTTATAATTATAATTGTGTTTATTGTTGGAATCACTTCACTCAAAGCACAGAGCATTGCAATTGGTCCGCAAGTTGGCTTTATTAAATCTGCAGATGCAGATAAATCTACAATTATGCCCGGTGTAGCCATTCGCCTCAATCTTCTTGGATTCGGCATTGAGGGTGCAATGTATTACAAGTCGGAAGAATTTCAGAATGGAGCAATTAAAACAAAAAGCTACCCAATCAATCTTACAGCGATGTTAAGTGTTCTACCAATAGTTCATGCTGAAGCCGGAATCGGGTGGTATAATACTCAAATTGATTTTACTCATTTGAACAGCACTTATAATTCAATTAGTGACGAAACAAAGACTAAACCCGGTTACCATTTCGGTGCGGGCGTAGAATTGCCATTAGGAAATTTACTTTTGACCGGAGATATTCGTTATGTTTTTCTTGATCTATCTAATAGTTTTAAAAGCAATTTTTCTGTAATTATGGTTGGAGCGATGTTCAAATTATAAATCACATTCATTTTTTGTTACACCTAAACTCAGAGGAAATATGATTTTCGATCAGCTAAAGAACGCCCACTTATACTTTTCGCTTGGCGAAAGAATAACAAAAGCCCTTCAGTATTTGTCCCAAACAGATTTTACGAATGTTGAACCCGGCACATACGAAATTGACGGTGAAAATATTTTTGCCATAGTTCAAGAATACAATTCAAAACCGTCAAGCTCTGCTAAATGGGAAGCTCACAAAAAGTATATTGATATTCAGTATATGGTTTCCGGAAAGGAAAAAATGGGCTTTACGGATTCTAGAAAAGTAATTGTATTAAAAGAATACCACCCGAACAACGATATTACTTTGTATAAAGGTGAAGGAAATTTTCTAATTGCCGAAGAAGGACATTTTGCTATTTTCTTTTCTACAGATATTCATATGCCACAACTTGCATTAAACATTCCTAAAGAAATTAAAAAAGTAGTTGTAAAAGTTAGAACAGATTTTGTTGCAGAAGTTAAAAATTCTGTTGATGCTGATCTAAACGAAGAAGAAACAAACCCGCCAGCGGAAGTATAAATTAATTTTATTAAAGTAACCGGCGATCTTTCAAAGATCACCGGTTACTATTTAATATTATTGATACTACTTTATTATATCTAACAATTCCACTTCAAAAATTAATACTGTTGCCGGAGGAATCATTTCTCCACGACCCATCTCTCCATATCCAAGATCGTAAGGAACAAAAAATTCATACTTACTGCCAACCGGCATTAACTGTAAACCTTCAGTCCATCCTTTAATAACTTGATTAAGAGGAAATTCAGCAGGTTCTTTTCTATCATAAGAACTGTCGAATACTTTACCGTCAGGCAATGTTCCTTTGTAATTAACCCTCACTTTATCAGTTGCTTTTGGCAAAGGACCTGTTCCTTTAGTAATAATTTTATATTGTAAGCCGCTTTCGGTAGTTATAACGCCTTCTTTCTTTTTATTTTCCGCTAAGAAAGCAGCGCTTTCTCTTTTATTCTTATCAATAAGTGGAGCCATTTCTGCCTTCTTCTTTTCTTCTTCTTCTTTCTGCATTGCTACTTGCCGTTCTTGCATTTTGGTATTTAATGCCGTTAATACTTCCGCAATTTTTTCTTGAGTTAAAACCGATTTAGAATTTGAAGCATCTTTAAGAGCCTCTATTAATACATTCAGGTTAAGCTGTATCATAGGATCTTTCAAATTGCTATAAATATTCTGCCCGATAGAATAGCTAATCGAATCGCCTTGTGTCTTCAGTAGAACCGAAGAAGCTGCTTTAGAGGTTGCCGCTTTATCTGTTGTTTGTTTTTTATTCTGAGCAGAGACTACGGACAGCATTAATACTACTATCACCAATAATTTCATTAATTTCATTTCATCTCCTTTTATAAATTATTTTTTTGATTTCTGGGGTGTGAAAATAACCTCAATGGCTGTGAGAAGCAAATTTATCGGACTGCGCAGTGCTGCTTTATCATCTGATTTAGACTGTATGTTAAGAAGAAAAATTTCTAACTTGTATCAGAATTAATCCGGAGTTAACCATGAAAAGTAAATTTTTATTGAAGCTTGTATTCTTAATTCAATTCGCAATTCTCAATTCTCAATTTTCAATTGTGTCGGCACAGTTGTATAAATCCGATTCCCCTTTTGCACATACTTTTTCAATTGTTGCTTTCGATGAAAAAACCGGAGACATGGGTGTTGCCGTTCAATCACATTGGTTCTCTGTTGGAACGAGTGTAATTTGGGGAGAAGCTGGAGTAGGTGTTGTTGCAACTCAATCTTTTGTTAATCCCGCTTTTGGACCCAACGGATTAGCATTACTAAAAAAAGGGATGACTCCGCAGGAAGTTGTTGATGAGTTAATTAAGGGTGATGAAGGAAGAGAATTCCGTCAGCTCGCCGTGCTTGATTCTAAAGGAAGAGCCGCATCATACACAGGTAAGCTTTGTATTCAACCTGCCGGAAATATTGTAGGTAAAGATTTTTCCGTTCAAGCTAATCTTATGTCTAACGACAGGATTTGGCCGGCAATGGCAGAAGCATTCAAAAATTCAAAAGGACCTTTGGCAGAAAGAATGCTTGTTGCACTTGAAGCGGCACAAAAAGCAGGCGGCGATATTCGCGGTAAACAATCTGCCGCTCTTTTGGTTGTGCGAGCCAAATCAACAGGAAAAGTTTGGGAAGACCGTTTAGTTGATTTACGAGTAGATGATAACACAAATCCTCTAATTGAACTGAGAAGACTTCTTAGCGTTCACCGCGCTTATGAACATATGAATAACGGCGATCTTGCCGTTGAAAAGAATGATATGGACCGTGCCATGAAGGAATATTCCACAGCAATGAAGATGTTTCCAAATAATCTTGAAATGAAATATTGGACCGCTGTTGCGTTAGCCAATCAAGGAAATTTAAAAGAAGCTTTACCTATGTTTAGAGAAATTTTTTCAAAAGATAAAAATTGGAGAGACTTAACACCCCGTCTTCTTCCAAATGGATTATTAAAAGTTACTCCAGAACAGTTGAACGAAATTCTGAAATAAACTTATCTCCCCGCCAACAAATTAATCCGTCGGTGGGGAAATTAATTACAATTTAAGCTTGGGTAATTTTGGGGCCAATTTTCTTACAGTAGCTACAACAGCCAAAGTCATACTTCCGCCAAATATAACTGAAGGAATCAACCCCATTAATTTTGCCGCAACGCCGGATTCAAATGATCCAAGTTCGTTTGAAGAACCGACGAAAATACTATTTACAGATGAAACTCGCCCGCGCATTTCATCCGGAGTATAAACTTGAATGATTGTACTGCGTATGACCACACTAATATTATCGAACATACCGCTTATCATTAATATTAATAGCGATGCATAAAAGTTTTTTGATACGGCAAAAAGAATAATTGAAACTCCAAATCCAAATACGCCGATTAAAAGATTCTTACCAGCATGTTTGAACGGAGGATTATGCGCCAAAGAGAAAGACATAATAATAGAACCCACTGCGGGAGCCGCACGTAAGAATCCCAATCCTTTGGCACCTGTATTAAGTACTTGATCTGCGAAAATAGGTAAGACTGAAACAGCACCACCGAAGAATACTGCAAACATATCCAGACTAACTGCGCTTAAAATAATTTGATTACCGAAGACAAATTTTACTCCCGAAGATAAACTTTGCCATATAGTTTCTTCTTTGGTTTTTTCTGGCAAAGGTTTCTTTTCAATAAAATAAAAATAGAACCAAGCTAACGCACAAAAAAATATTACAAAAAAATATGCTAATCCTACTCCAAAGAAACCATAAATAAGCCCGCCAACAGCTGGACCGGTAACCGCCCCAATGTGCCAGACAACGCTACTCCATGTAGAAGCATTACCGAATAATTCTTTTGGCACTAGCTGAGCAGCAAAAGCACTTGTTGCCGGGAAAATAAATCCGCGTGCAATGCCGGTAATAAAAATTATAAGATAAATTGGGATAGTACCATACAAAGTCAGTAATGAATGAAGACGGGTTGCTATTAAGAAGAGAAATATTGCACAGATAAAATAAACTAACGTGGAAGAGAGAATAATATTTTTTCGATTTACTTTGTCTGCCACATGCCCGGCAAAAAGTGCGATGCATAAAAACGGTATAGCTTCCGACATCCCTATTAATCCAAGAGAAAGAGCATCGTGAGTGAGTTCATAAATTTGCCAGCCGACAATTACCGATTGCATTTGAATTGCAAATGTTAGGAGAAAACGCGCGGTTACAAATCTTCTATAATCTTTAATTCTCAAAGATGCATATGCGTCTTTGTTATTTAGATTAAACTCCATAAAATCCTTTTGTAAGAATATCATTCAAAAATTATAATAATGAATGATATGAAAACTAAAATGGAAAGTCCTCTTTAGTGTTGACAGCTTCCTGTTTCTTTAACTCAACATTTTTCTTTGCAATCTGGTGCCAACGGTTTCCTTCAACATAGATTGCTTTATAAGGTTTGGTCGGACAAGCATATTCACATGCACCGCAGCCAATACAATAATCATCTCTTACTTCAGGAATTACCAAAGTGCCTTCGAATGGAATCATGTGAACTGCTTTTGTAGGACAATGTTCACTGCAAGCACCGCAATCTGTTTTCTGCGTTTGAACAATGCAATTATCTTTAACAAATTTTGCTTTACCAATTTGAGTTAATTTTTTCTTCTCAAGTTCGAATGGAAGAATTGCGCCGGTAGGACAAACGTCGCCGCAAATTTTACATTCAAAGTTGCAAAAGCCGGCTGTATTATCCATCCTTGGCTGAAGAATTCCAAGAAAACCATATTCGAGAAATGAAGGCTGTAAAACTTGAGTCGGGCATGAACTAACGCAAAGATGGCAAGCCGTACATTTGCTGTTAAACTTTTCAACTCCGGTTGATCCGGGCGGTGATACTGCGCTTTTTCTAAAAATCGGTTTTGTGCTTGGCTTAGTAACAACTATTTTCTTTTGAACCTGTGCAGCCAATGCCGATAATGATAAAAAGTAGAGAGATGTTTTTGACAGAAATTCACGTTTAGAAATATCAATCTTCTTTCGTTTAGCAGACACATCCTTAAAAGTCTTCTTGCCGTAAGAGACGCTGTATGTAATTCCTTCTGTAGGACAAGATGGGATGCAATCAAAACATGCCACACACCTGCTCATATCAACAGTCTTGTTATCGCTGTCAATACAACTTGATTTGCATTCTTTAGCGCAGATGCCGCAGTTTAAACATTCTTCATGATTGATTACAATCTTAAATAAGGAAATTTTTGAAATGTACCCGAGAAAAGTTCCAACGGGACAAACAGTACTACAATATAGTCTTCCTTGCTTCCAAGCCATCACAGTAACAAAAACAAGAAACAGAGCTGTTATAATAAATGGAATTAGATTGAATGCTTTGAGGCTGTAAGAATAAACCGCGTATAATTTGAATGATTCAAAAACAGAAGCGGTTAGATTGTTGGCTCCAACCAGAATAGGACGGAAAAAATTTCCGGCGAATCTTCCATAAATGCTGTAAGGATCCAGCAGATTTACTGCCAGTGAACTTCCGAAAAGAAAAACTAAAATTGGAATTACAAGTAGAATAGCTCTCAACAGTTTTTGTTCTTTAAGAAAGTTGAATCGGCGCTTTCTTTTCCTTTTTATTCTTCCCGAGATCCAATTCACGACATCTTGAAAAATTCCAAGCGGACAAATAGTGGAACAATAAATTCTACCGAACAAAATTGTAAGAATTATTATTGCCACAAATCCAACTGCGCTTATAGAAAATATTGCAATAAATTTCAGAACAGAAGGAACGAATTGTAAGAATAAAATTTTATTAGAAATACTCGGAGAGATAGTACCGTAGATATCTATAAGCAAAAAAGTTGTTATAATTAAAAAAATTAGCGAGACAGCAATTCTAATTTTCCGAAGAAGTGAATTATTCATTCAATCACAAAATTATACGTTTGATATTCAGCGTGTTTAAATCTTTTTTACCTATACCCATAGAACCAGCAATTTTTATGTAAGAAACCGAGTCCGGTTCAATACCAAATAGTTTTGCGGCAGCGGCATCCGATGCGACCATATCAGTAGAAATGATCTGCGATTTCATCAACGCCACATCATCAACCGAAACACCGCGCGGTCCGTTTTGTTTCATCACGTAATAAGCATCAACAACATTTAGAGTCGGCTTTTTTGAGAACGTTGCATAATCTGCTATGCATTGATGCAAGTTGTTACGGTGCCAATAACCGCGGTCCCATACTACGCCCATCATATTTTTTAATGAGGCAGTTAATTTGGCTGAGCTATGACTTTTAAGAATCGGAACGTTTATAAAAACATCACAATCAAGAACAAGTTCGTGAACTTTTCCTTTTGTCAAAACTTTTCCGTCTTTTACAGTAACACTCTGGTAATAATTTTCAGTATCACCTGAAACAATTTTACCGCCGGCATCTTTAACTGCTTTTTCTATTCCGCTGTTTGAATAAGTTCTTCGCCAATCATCACAAGTATGGTCAAACACGTAAACTTCTTTGGCGCCTGCTTCATAACAATGTTCAATTATACGCTTAACAAGTTTTGGATTAGTATTGCCGCCTCTTTCCGGACTAACATCCCATCCGATGTTCGGCTTAACCAAAACTTTTTGATTTTTCTTTACAAAAGCTTTCATACCGCCAAGTTGTTCGATCCCTTTATCAAACATCACTTCCGGTTCACCATTTTTTATTGCGATTAGATCGTAGTTAGAAGGTGTGACCTTACTGGTTTTAGCAAAATAATTTCCATAGATACCGGGAACGGTGAGAGACGCACCGGCAAGCAATCCTGTCTTTAGAAAATTTCTACGATCCATCCTTTCCTCTTTAGAATAATTTCTATTTTATTTTGTAGAAACTTATCATTATGTTATTTTGGATTCAAGATAATTTCTAAGGCTAATAAGCCGTTATATCAATAGAATTAGAATTTGACTAAATTTGCCGCAAACATAAGGACAATAATGAAGATACTTGTAACTGGAGGGGCTGGATTTCTCGGAATAAATCTTATCCGTTATCTCGTTGAAAGAAATCATGATGTAACTTCTTTAGACATTATTGATTTTGATTACCCCGATGTTAAAGACAAGATCAAAATCATTAAAGGCGATATAAGGAATCACGTTATTGTAGAACGCGCGATGAAAGATGTAAACGTTGTTGTCCATACTGCCGCCGCTCTTCCATTATATACACCGGAAGAAATTTATTCTACAGATGTAAAAGGAACGCGCCTTCTTCTTCACGAAGCATTCATGAAAAACATTGACCGATTTATTCACGTCTCATCTACTGCTGTTTACGGTATTCCGGATCATCATCCGCTTTATGAGACCGATAAACTTGACGGCGTTGGTCCTTACGGCAAAGCTAAAATAGAAGCGGAGAATATTTGTCTCGAATTCCGTAATAAAAAAATGTGCGTGCCGGTGATAAGACCTAAATCTTTTGTCGGTCCGGAACGGCTTGGAGTGTTTGCACTTTTTTATGATTGGGCAAAGGACGGCAAAAATTTTCCTATGATAGGAAGCGGAAATAACAGATACCAACTTCTTGATGTTGAAGATTTGTGCGATTCAATTTACAATTGTATCACTCTTCCAAAAGAAATTGTGAACGATACATTTAATATCGGCGCTAAAGAATTCACAACTATGAAAGAAGATTATCAAGCGGTTCTTGATTACGCCGGCTTCGGTAAAAAAATTATCGGTCTTCCGGCAGCACCGGTAATACTCACTCTAAAATTTCTTGAAGCGTTAAAAATTTCTCCGCTTTACAAATGGGTTTATGAAACCGCGTCCAAAGATTCATTTGTATCAATAGAGAAAGCGGAAAAAGTTTTAGGATTTTCTCCAAAGTATTCAAACAAAGACGCGTTAGTTAGAAATTACAAATGGTATCTGGAAAATCTTGAATCATTTAAAAATCAATCCGGTATAAGCCACCGCGTTCCGTGGAAACAAGGAATACTTTCTCTGGCAAAAAAATTTTTCTAATAAGCTAATAGCTGACGGCTAAAAGCTAAAATCTATTTATATTTGCAACCGGAAAAATTAATTAGAAAAGGAAAATAAAATGGCTACAAAGAAAGACTTCTTAAAAGACACTATTCAGCATATTGATATAAAAGAGCACAATGTTGTTAAACTTGTTGATTCAATGGAAAAGATGGCTTTTAGCGCACGCGACCTTAACCGCGCCGCAAAAATTTATGATATGATGCTGAAAGATAAAGAATGTGCCGTAATTCTAACTCTCGCCGGAAGTTTATTCAGCGCCGGTTTGAAGAAAGTTGTTTTTGATCTTGTCAATAACAACATGGTTGACGCAATTGTATCTACAGGCGCCGTTATGGTTGATCAGGATTTCTTCGAAGCGCTTGGATTCAAACATTACATAGGAACTCCTTTTGTTGACGACAACGTAATGCGCGATCTTCATATTGACAGAATTTACGATACATTCATTGATGAAGACGAACTTCGTGTCTGCGACGAGACAACAGCAAAAATTTTCGATTCACTCGAACACAGACCATATTCATCACGCGAATTACTGCGTGAGTTCGGTAAATACCTGGATGAAAACGGCGGACCTAAAGTTGACGACAGCGTAATTTATGCAGCGTACAAGAAGAACGTTCCAATCTTTGTTCCTGCATTTTCCGATTGCTCTGCCGGATTCGGTATTGTGATGCATCAAGTGAATAATCCGGAAAGTCATGTCTCAATTGATTCCGGAAAAGATTTTCTTGAACTGACTCAAATTAAACTGCACAATAAAGAAACGGGAATCTTCATGATAGGCGGCGGAGTTCCTAAAAACTTTACACAGGATATTGTTGTTGCCGCAGAACTTCTTGAAGATGATGCATCAATGCATAAATACGCGGTTCAAATTACTGTTGCAGATGTACGTGACGGCGCTCTCTCTTCTTCAACATTGAAAGAAGCAAGCTCATGGGGTAAAGTTGAAACTACTTACGAGCAGATGGTTTACTCAGAAGCTACACTTGCTATGCCGCTAATTGCCGGTTATGCTTATCATAAAGGTTCATGGAAAAACAGAGTACCAAAAGAATTGAGTATGATCTACTCAAAAGAAAAAGTGTAAAATTATCTTTCTATAAATAGTAAAAAACCCGATTCGCTTGAACCGGGTTTTTTGTTTTAGCTACAACTTTCATGTCTCGCGTTTTCCGTTTTTACGTCTCACGTCTTTACGTTTCACCTCTCACTTCTTGCCTCTCGCTTCTCACCTATTTCATCAGCACCATCTTTTTTGTTTCAACAAAATTTCCGGCTCTAATTGTGTAGAAATAAATCCCGCTGGATAATTGCGAATTGGAAATTGAGAATTGCGAATTATGGTTTCCTGCTTGCTGGAATTCATCAACAAGAGTTGCGACTTCTCTTCCAAGCATATCATAAACTTTCAATGATACATGCCCACTAACCGGTAACTGATAACTGATAACCGTACTCGGATTAAACGGATTAGGATAATTTTGAGCAAGCTTAAAACTTGACGGCATTAACTCAATAACGTCTTTTACACCTGTCGTAAAAGAGCTGACATATGCTCGAACCAAATAAAGAAAAATATAACCATCTTTTCCAGAGACAGAATAGTAACTCCATCTCGGTGGACTTTGCGTTGACATGTAAGCAAAACTATGATATGAGGAAGTAGATTGATAATCCGTAGACATCACTCTATTATCTGATGGATAAGCAGCGCCTATTGGGAATTCAACAACAAAAGGATTATTGGTGGATATCTTATTCGCATTTTTACTAAAATCAACTTTTACCCAATTTGGCCACGGAATTGGATATGGAACTGTTGGTGCTTGAGATAATGTAGGTGTAGCTGTAAATGATGCTAATTTTTTTCCGCCTAGTTGTGAAGCTAGACCAACATACTCATAGACATTACCATTAATTGGTGCTACCCCGCGTAAAGCAACTTTAATTGAATCTAAACGCATACCCTGAATACCATCGAATTGTACTGCGACACTATCACCAGAGGTTAAAGATAGAAACCCAATTGGATCAGTAATATCGTAAGCAATTTCCATCGGTTTGTTTTCAAATGTACCGGAAGAATTATATGAGTAAGAGAAACGTGTTGTGTCGGGATTTTGTATATAATCATTATTATCGTTATGGCATACAAGGAAAGTTACATTTGTATAATCAGTACCAAAGTTTGGTTCTGTAAAATTGCTTCCCGGATAAACAACTGAAACCCTCTTTCCGGCAGGACCGGTTTCAATTGCTCTCAATTGTATTGCGGCTTTATTGTTGGTATTAAAATTAGCCGTTAAATTCTTTCCTGATATATAAGAAATATATTCGGCACCCAATTTATAAACTGCATCACTTTTATATGATAGATTAGGATCAACATTAGTCGTGGTTGGAGTAACAGCCGGAACATTCGGGTAATTGTATCCCCACTTTGGATCAACCGTTTTATCATTCAGATAATTTGCAATCCACCAATCAACGACAATATCATTAAATCTTCTTGAAGTAGGAACTGCGGGCAACGCGGAGTTATCCAGCGCGCTAATGCCTGTCATTGAGGACTGTGTAAAGTTTTTAAGAAGTCCAACACCAAACTGTTCTTTTAAGTAGAGGAAAAAACGCGCTGCGCGTGAATAATCTTTTAAAACATCCGTTGGATCATTATTTGGATTCCATCCTAACATGTATCTGTTTGTGCTTATGTTATAGTAAGAAGATTGACTGTACAAAGGATATCCGTTAATTACTTCAGCTACAAGAGAACAACCTTCGTTAAAAAATGTTTCTTGCAAAGATGTACCATTCATGCCATGGTAATTGAATTGTATCATGTGCTGAAATTCATGTGCTGTAGTGCTCATGCCGGTTTTTAATCCGCCTGGTGTTTTCAGGTCCAAAGGGTTTCCATCCAGGTAATAGATTTCAGCTCTATTACTGTTAGTGTAATTGCCTTCATTATATCCGTGAAAATAACCGGCAGTATATCCGCCAGTTCCTTTATAACCATCCCTAATATTGAGAATTAAAATTATGATTCTAGAATCGCCGTCAACATTAGGCGGAGTGCCATAAGTATCAACATCATTTTGATAAATACCTTTTAAAGGATTTATTGAACCGCTTGGCGTTTTTAAATCGAAAGCAGTTTGAACACTATCAACAGCGTTTTGATCAACTCTTCCGGCATTCCAAAGTGAATCTTCGACAAAGACATAACAATTTGTTCCGACTTTTTTACAAGTTGAAGGCACTTGATAAAACTGAGGGCTTGCGCCTGTTCTTAAATCGCTGGCCCACCAACTATATGTTGATCCGACTGAAAAATTCCAAGCTGTTTTTTTTAATTGCTGCGGAATGGGTTCAAATTTTTCTAGATCTATTCCATTGGCTTTATTAAATCTTTCCAATAATGGTCCGGCATCAACGGGATAACTTTCACCATTAGAAAGTGCTGATTCATCAACCTTCTGCATATTCATTTTGGTTTGCGCAAAAGAGATTGTAAAAACAAAAAACAGAAAAGGTAAAAATAATTTAACTGATTTCATGATTCCCACGCTTTGTTTATTTATCATCTTTAGAGACCTCTGAAATATTATTTCTTGATGTCATTGCGAGGAATGAAATGACGAAGCAATCTTGAGATCACTTCGCTTCGCTCGTGATGACAATTATTGAAACATTTCATATGTCCCCTTTTGTTACTGGAATAACTTTTTCAACAACAATAGCCGTATCTCCTTCTTCTTTATGGAGATCACCATACAAGATATAGTAAAAACTTCCTTGCTGTTTCCACAACTGATCTTTCAATTCTTTACTGCATTGAAGAATATAAATCTTATCATCGCCCGTTTTGACTGCAAGTTTAGTAAACGGTTCATTACCAACAACGGTGATGTAGCCCTTCACATAATTTTGTTCACTGCTCTTCTTACCGCAGTTACAACTGCATCCGGCAAAAGAAACAACCGCCGCAATAATAACCGATGCTAAAATAAATTCCCGCAGATTTTTTTTGATCATTGTTATTCTCTCTTCAAACTAAAGGCAAAATAAATAAATGGACGGTGCATTGCAAAGCAGAAAGTCATGGTAATCGGTTATCTGTGACCGGTGACGTATTTTTCTTACAAATCAATTATGCTCATAGCAACAGATAACAGAGAACTGATAACAGACAACCAATTTCTAGGATTCAATCTCTTTCAACTCTTCATTTATTTTTGAGTTGCCGAAAGATTCATCGAACAAAAAATTTTCTCTTGCCATCAAATCTTTCAGAGTCATTTTAGAAACAACCGAATCAACAGAATCTTGAATCATTTTCCAGAGAGATCGCACGGAACAATCAATAGAATTGGTACATATATCCATCGCACCGGTGTGAGTGCTGCAGAATTCATCATCAAATAATCTTCCGCCAAGAACTTTCAAAACTTCGCCAACGGAAATTTGATCGGGCGGACGCGTTAATGTGTAGCCGCCAATCTGTCCGCGTGAGCTTTCCAATAATCCGCCGATTCGCATTACACGCAAAATTTTTCCGGCATTGTGTTCGCTGATTCCTTCGGCACGGCTTATTTCCGGAATGGTTAAAGATTTTTCAACGGCATAAAATTTTGCTATCCGTAGCAAACAGCGTAATCCATATTCTTCTTGCGCACTAAATTTCATATTTAACTTTAATATATCTTCCGGTCATGATCTTGCTTTTAATCTTAATCTTGCTCGTGATCATGATCTTAATCATTCTTTTTAATTTCTATTTAACGGTATTTTAGATCCGCACATAACCGCATGAACAAGCTCGGCGTATTTATCGGGAGAAACTGACGGACCTTTAGCGCTGCATTGTTTATCAAAAAGTGTCTGCAGTTCATTTGCAATATCTTCAGCGTCTCTTCCTTCAATATGATGACGCGGCAATGTGTAAACAATCTCGCCGTTTTTAAAGAGCGCCATGAATGGAGATGAAGGCGGAATGTTTGAAAGATATTTATTTCTTAAATGATCAACCGCCTCGCGGTCTTGACCGGCGAATACAGTTACAAGTTTATCCGGTATAATATTATTTTGAAGAGCTTGTGCGGCGGCTGGTCTTGCGCTTCCGGCAGCGCATCCGCAAACTGAATTTATAACAACAAAAACTGTTTTATCTTTTTGTTCTGCTATTAAATCTTCAACTTTTTGCGGCGTTGTTGCTTCTTCAAATCCTACAAAAAGAAGCTCATCCCGCATCGGTTGAACCGCTTCGGGATCGTAAATTGGTGCTCTTTGATTTATGTTAAACATGTTACTTCCTTTCTGTTATTTATTCTACTCTAATTGTTTGAATGTTTTTGAAATTATTAATCCCAGAGGGATTAAATATTGGTAAACATTTCAAAAACATCGCCAGCTAAGTCCCGTTAGGGACGATTTATTGTCGTTTATTTTTTTACCAACATTCAGTCCCTTACGGGACTTTCATTCTTTTTTTTACAAATTTATATAGCTCTTACACAATCAACGATAGAACCACTTTCTAAATTCTAATGAACTGGGTGAAGAATTAATTATAAAAATCCTAATTCCAATTTTGCTTCTTCACTCATTTTATCAATACTCCACGCCGGATCCCAGACCAAATCAACGTAAACGTCTTTAACGCCATGAATGTTTTTTACTCTTTCTTTTACATCACCGGGTAAACTTCCTGCAACCGGACAAGCCGGAGAAGTTAAAGTCATTTTTATATACGTGTTCCCTTCATCGTCAATTTTGATTCCGTAAATCAATCCAAGTTCCCAAATGTCAACCGGAATTTCCGGATCGAAACATGTCTTGAGAACCGATATAACCGCTTGTTCTAATTTTCCTTTGTCTATCATTTTATTTTTCTCTTCCTTCAAGTCCCTCTCCTTTTTTAAGGAGAGGGATTTAGGGTGAGGTCATGCAAACATTTTTTTTACTTTATGAATTCCGAGAACTAGTTTATCAATTTCTTCTCTTGTGTTATAGAAAGCGAACGATGCACGCGCTGTTGCAGGAAGATTGTATCTCTTCATTATCGGCTGTGTGCAATGATGCCCGGTGCGTATTGCTATTCCGTCTGTATCTATAATTGTCCCGATATCGTATGGATGAATGCCTTCAATCACAAACGATATTACAGATGCTTTCTCTTTTGCGTTTCCAATTATTCGCAATCCAGGAATTTGAGATAGCTGTTCCGTTCCGTATTGAAGAAGAAAATTTTCATGCTCAATTAATTCGTTACGGTCAAATTGATTTAGGTAATCAATCGCAGCACCGAGTCCTATACCGCCAGCAATATTCGGAGTTCCCGCTTCAAATTTTCTTGGAATATCATCGAACGTGGTTTCTTCAAATGTAACAGTGCGTATCATATCGCCGCCGCCTTGATAAGGAGGCATCATTTCTAAAAATTCCGTTTTACCGTAAAGAACTCCAATGCCGGTTGGACCGAAAACTTTATGACCGGAGAATACATAAAAGTCAGCGTCTAATTCTTGCACATCAATTTTGTAATGAGGAATTGCCTGTGCGCCGTCAAGAAGAACAGGAACACCGTGCGAATGCGCGATCTCAATAATTTTTTTTACCGGATTAACCGTTCCGAGCGAATTGGAGATATGAACAACAGAAACAAGTTTTGTTTTTTCATTTATCATTTTTCCGAAAGCATCCATATCAAGTTCGCCTGCATCATTTATCGGAATTACTTTCAGATTTGTCTTCTTTCTTCCGCACATCAACTGCCATGGAACAATATTAGAATGATGTTCCATATATGAGATTAGAATTTCATCTCCGTCTTTAAAGTGTTTTGCTCTGCAAAGTGATGAAGCTACAAGATTAATAGCTTCGGTAGCGCCGCGGACAAATACAATTTCCGAAACGCTCATAGCATTAATTAATTCTTTCACTTTCAGACGTGCGGTTTCGTATTGCTCGGTTGCAAGTTCGCTTAAGAAGTAGAGACCGCGGTGAATATTCGCGTTATCAAAAGTGTAGTATTGCGTCAAAGCGTCAATAACCGCTTGCGGCTTCTGCGATGTTGCAGCATTGTCAAGATAAACAAGAGGTTTGCCGTTCACTAATCTTTTCAATATTGGAAAATCATTTCTGATCTCTTCAACATCGAATTTTCGTTTCACTTCCGGAATTGTAGTTATCATTCTTTTCTCAAAAAAAATTAATAGCACACGGATGACACTGATTATACAGATTTACACAGATTAATCCGCGAACATCAGTGTTATCCGCGTTATCTGTGTTCTATTTATTTTCGATTTCAATTCTGTGCAGATGATCAAATATCATGTGATTGATCTGCTCTTTCAACGGTTCAATTTTTATCGTCTCAATTACATCATTCGCAAATGCTCTAATCAGCATTGATTTAGCCAGCTCTTGCGGCACACCACGCGAGCGAATGTAAAACTCTGAAGTCTCATCAAGATGACCGACTGTTGCACCATGAGAACACTTAACATCATCGGCAAAAATTTCAAGCTGCGGTTTTGTATCAATGGTTGCCGACTTTGAGAGCAAAATTGTTTTGTTCTGCTGATATGCGTTTGTCTTTTGCGCGTCCTGGCGGACAATAATTTTTCCGTTGAATACGCCG
Source organism: Bacteroidota bacterium (assembly GCA_021824635.1). GTDB lineage: Bacteria > Bacteroidota > Ignavibacteria > Ignavibacteriales > Melioribacteraceae > Fen-1258. The sequence goes on from JAKAKD010000030.1 coordinate 202,897, forward strand.
CGAGAATTATCGTCAAGTATTCCTTTATAAAGTTCATTGCTCATACAGTTCGGTTTCGCGTGATCAATGAATGTATGATTATCAACGTGCTGTTTCCCGTTTGCCATATACAAACCGTAGTAATGCGTTTCGGTATTCTCGCCGTCAAGCAGAGAATTTATATCGTTGCGCACAATCGCCCCGCCGAATGTTACATTGTAATGATTAAACAGACTATTCTTTTTTTGTTGTGCCTGCACTTTTTCTATATGGTATGAATTTTCATTTTCGTTTTGAACTTTGCAGAGATCAACAATTGAATTTTCATCGGCAAAAACTTCTGTAATGATATTGCTGAAATAAACTTTTTCTCCGTAACCATTATAATTTGCTATAACACTGACTTGTGAATTTTTTCCGGCGACAATTAAGTTGCGAGGAAGTGAAAGGACTAATTCATTTTCGCTGGTGTTGAGATACAAAACTTGAATCGGTTTCTCGAGCGCTATTCCATCTGGCACAATAACAACAAGCCCATCAAGCGCATAAGCCGTATTCAAAGCGTTAAAGGCGTTATCAATCTTTGAAATTTTACTAACGTAACCGCTGATAAGTTCTGGATTTTCTTTTAAAATCTTTTTCAAACTTCCTACAATAACTCCTTTTGGAAGCAGACTGATTTTACTCAATTCTTCAGAGAAAAATCCGTTTACAAAAACCAATAAGTGGCAGTCAAAATCATTAAAAAGAAATTTTTTGATCTCTTCTTTGGTAAACTTTGGTATCGTTGTATTAACAGCCGGAATAAAATTTTGTTTAAGAATCGGAGAAACATTTGTGTATTTCCATTCCTCGTTCCGGTTTGTAGGAAAATCAAGCTCCGTCAATCTGTTCATTGCTTCTTTGCGTATCTCATTCAAAAATGATTTCGATTGCCCGTTCAACTTCTTTTGAAACGTATTGAAATTTTCTATATAAAATTCTTTACCGGTCATTATCTCTCCAATCACGTGTTTTCAGTTTCTACTTCTTCGGTCTTGATCCAATCGTAACCTTTTTCTTCCAGTTCAAGAGCTAATTCTTTTCCGCCGGATTTAATAATTCTCCCTTTATAAAGAACATGAACAAAATCGGGCTGGATATAGTTAAGCAATCTTTGATAGTGTGTGATTACAAGAAACGCATTCTTTCCATTTTTATAAATATTAACACCGTCGGAAACAATCCGGAGCGCATCAATATCAAGTCCGGAATCGGTTTCATCAAGAAGAACAAATTTTGGTTCAAGCATCAGCATCTGAAAAATTTCATTACGTTTTTTTTCGCCTCCGGAAAAACCGACATTAACGTAACGGCTGATAAGCGTTTCATCCAAACCAAGAATTTTTGCTTTCTCCTTAATCTTCTCAAGAAATTGTTTTGGAGTTAACTCCGCTTCGCCTTTATATTTTCTTATTTCGTTAAGCGCGGTTTTTAGAAATGTTGCGTTGCTTATACCGGGAATTTCCACCGGATATTGAAATGCCAAAAACATTCCTTCGCGTGCGCGTGTTTCAGTGTCTAATTCGAGAAGATTTTTTCCGTCGAATAATACTTCGCCGCCGGTTACTTCATAACTTTTGTTTCCGGTAAGGACATTTGCGAGCGTACTTTTTCCGGAACCGTTTGGACCCATAATCGCATGAACTTCACCGGCTTTAACTTCAAGATTGATTCCTTTAAGAATCTCTTTTCCTTCTACATTGGCTTGTATATTTTTTATTGATAACATTTTTTCCTCAGTTTTCAGCTGCAAGCATTCAGCCATCAGCTTTAATTATAAATTTGCAATTGCTTTACCCGACGCTTCCTTCAAGACTTATCGCCAGTAATTTCTGTGCTTCCACGGCAAATTCCATCGGCAATTCCTTAAAAACTTCTTTACAAAAACCATTCACAATCATATTAACCGCGTCTTCGGTTGATATACCTCTTTGATTCAAATAAAATATCTGGTCTTCGCCAATCTTCGATGTAGTTGCTTCATGTTCAACTTTCGCGGAATCATTTTCAACTTCTATATAAGGAAATGTATGAGCACCGCATCTGTCACTCATAAGCATTGAATCGCATTGAGTGTAGTTACGCGCGCCCTCGGCATTCTTTCCAATTTTTATTAAACCTCGGTATGAATTGTTACTATGTCCGGCTGAAATACCTTTCGATACAACCGTACTTTTTGTGTTCTTGCCAAGATGAATCATCTTGGTACCGGTATCTGCTTGCTGATAATTATTTGTAACAGCGACAGAATAAAATTCACCAATAGAATTATCACCTTGTAAAATGCAGCTTGGATATTTCCATGTAATTGCAGAACCGGTTTCAACTTGAGTCCAGCTAATCTTAGAATTTTTTCCTCTACATGCGCCGCGTTTGGTTACAAAATTGTAGATGCCGCCTTTACCTTCTTTATCGCCGGGATACCAATTTTGAACAGTGGAATATTTTATCTCTGCATCATCTAACACAACAAGTTCAACAACTGCAGCATGCAATTGATTGGTATCTCTTATCGGCGCGGTGCATCCTTCAAGATAACTTACATACGCGCCTTCTTCTGCAATGATAAGAGTGCGTTCAAACTGTCCGGTCTCTTGTGTGTTAATTCTGAAGTAAGTTGAAAGCTCCATAGGACAGCGCACGCCTTTTGGTATGAAGACAAACGAGCCGTCGCTAAATACTGCAGCATTCAAAGCAGCAAAGAAATTATCTGTGTATGGCACTACCGAGCCCAAATATTTTTTTACAAGTTCGGGATGTTCTTTAACCGCTTCTGAGACCGAGCAGAAAATTATTCCTTTCTCATTTAACGATGCTTTGAATGTTGTAGCGACAGAAACCGAATCGAATACTGCATCAACAGCAACACCCGATAAGAATTTCTGTTCTTCAAGAGGAATTCCAAGTTTTTCAAATGTCTTTAATAATTCAGGATCAACTTCATCCAGAGAGTTTAATTTCGGTTTCTGCTTAGGAGCCGAGTAGTAGCTTATATTTTGATAGTCAATTTTGGGATAATGCACATTAGCCCATGTCGGTTCTTCCATCTTCAACCAGTATCTAAAAGCTTTCAAACGCCATTCAGTCATCCATTCAGGTTCGTTTTTCTTTTTCGAAATCATTCTTACAACATCTTCGCTCAAACCTTTAGCGGCTGTCTCGGATTCAATATCAGTTACAAATCCCCACTTGTATTCGGAACTTGTAAGATCATCCAGCACTTTCTTATCGTCGCTTATTTCTTCGGATGACTTTAGTTCTTTCTCTTCGATATTATTCATTTTACATCTTTCAATTTAATAACTGGTTCAAAACTATTCTATCTTGAAAATAAAGTCAAGATTATAATTAAAACCATTTTCTGCTGAAAATCGTTCCAAAACCGTATTAATTAGTGAGTTCGGATGGTTTATCTAGTGAAGTAGAATCGGAGAACCGTCTTTTAACATATTTACTCATTTTTCATTCAATTTGGCAAGTATTTCTTTTACCCTCGTTTTATGACTTTCTGCAGTGCTATTTTTAAGAACCCAGTTAATATTATAGAGAGCTTCATTTGTCTTTCCGAGTTTTGAATACTCTTCTGCTAGTCTGACACGCGACCATGATTCCGTAGCCGGAATCAATTTAGAATCAATCAGTTCATTAAACACTGCAATACTCTTCGAATACTCACCAATTGCACTATAATTATTAGCTAATGATAAATAAAAATGTGATACCTCTAATTTATTGATTTCGGAGAGTTCTTCCTTTTTTGCGTGTTCAATTTCATTACGTAAGTATTCATTTACCCTTTTATAATTCTCATCTGCTGGGATAGACCATGAAATCATCCTCTTGTACTTGTAGCGATTATTTGGAAATTCTTTCCCAAGTTGATCACAGTATTTAATTGCCAGATCAAATTTCTTTTGCCGCAAATAAAGCTGCATCAGATACTCCATTGCCGCATACTTAGCGTAGTTACCATTATCGGCAACTTTTTTTAAGTTCTCTTCCGCTTTTGATTCTGTTCCGCTTCTTCCTAAAATCCAAAGGATCGGTTTTAACCACCAGGGAACATTGCTTGCATAAAAATTGAAAACCCCTTCACTATAATAAACATCATTCCATTTAGGGTACATCTTCATCAATTGTTCATGATAATCCATTCCTTTTCTTCCCATAGATGCAGCTTTGAAGTTATCACCCTGATTAGCAAGATACATACCGATATAACCGTAAACCGCACCGGTATAAAAGAGAGCAACCGTATCGCGAGGATTTTTTTCAATTAGCTTATCTCCAATTTTTGCCAATTCAATCAATTCAACATATGAACTGTTTAACAATTCTTTTGCTTGAGTTTTATATTCACTCCTGCCGTACGAATCTGCTATATAGATCTGATATTCGGCTTGCCGAAAAAGAATCATAGCGTGGAAATATTTCCAAGTAAGAGCTTGTGGTTCTTTGGCTAAATGTTCGTCAACTATTTTAAAAGCTTCATCAAATTGTGAGTTGAACGTAAGTCTAATTACTTCATGAGCTGTGGTTTCATAATTCTGGGGTGATTGTTTTTGTGAAAAGGTGATTAGAGGAAATAGTAAAATCAAAATAATGAGGAGACTTAAAAACCGTGACATTTTAACACCTCCCAGGTTATATTGTTATTTCTTCACATTTGCTAAATATTCCGTTGCCGCAGTATTTCAAACAGTAAAACACCCGTTGAAACCGAAACATTGAGTGAGTCAATTTTTCCCTTCATAGGGATTTTTACTAAGAAGTCGCAATTTTCGGAAACTAGTTTGCGGATTCCTTTTTCTTCATTGCCCATCACTAACGCCACCGGCATTTTGTAATCAAGTTGATTGTAATTTTTTTCGCCGTTTAGATGTGTTCCTACAATCCAAAATCCATTTTTTTTCAAATCTTCAATCGTGCGGACAAGATTGTTCACTTTGCAAATTCTAAGATGAGAAACAGCACCGGCAGAAATTTTTTCTACTATTTCATTAATCGGTGCGCTTTGATTTGTGGTAATAATAACTCCGTCTACACCCGCACATTCGGCAGAACGCAAAATTGCACCAAGGTTGTGTGTATCCTGAATTGAATCCAAAAGAAGCAGAAGCGGTAATGGCGATGCTTTTGATTTCTCAATCAAGTCGCCAAGTTCAAAATATTTTTGTGTACTCTTTAGAGCAATTACTCCTTGAGCATTTTGTCCATCTTCAAGAGCAGAAAACTTTGGTGTGGCAAGTTGAGTAATCTTCACTCCTCTATTCTTTGCCGCTGAGAATATTTGGTTGATAATATCGCCGTGTTGACCGAATGAAATATAGACAACCTCAATCTCCACCTCGGATTTTAAAGCTTCAAGAACCGGTTTTCTACCAAAGATTTTTTGCATATTGAATCAATATAGATTCCGGATCGCACTCGCTTTGCTCGTTTGTCCGGAATGACAGTTAATTACTTTTCTGAAAATGTAAATTCTTCTTCTGCAACTTCAAATTGGCAGAAGAGACGATTGTTTTTCTTTTTTGGTTTGTATTGCTTAGTCAACAAAATTTCTTTTTTGTAACTGTTAAAATGAAATTCACCGGTATTGACAGCGCCATCTTGTTTTACAACATTCACAACATAGTCACCTACTAAATCTTGAAAGCACAATTCTGTTCTTGCCGGCTGAACCAATGGAACTACGTTTGTTTTTGCCTTCAAACCCATCAATACAAAATTGAAAATATTTTTTTCTTTAATTACATCAACGGAAACTTCATACGAAAAGCTTGTAAACTCAACTATTGTCTCAACGGCAAAGACACAGTATTGTTTTCCGGCTATATCATCATATTTATAAAATGCTTTGCAGAGATACTCGATTTTATCCGGCTTCTTTGTAGGAATTGCCGCGAGAGCAGTATGTGCTTTCTTTTTTCTTGTCTTAGGAATTTTAGGAATGCTTTTAGGTTTTTTTAGAGACAATCAATTCTCCTTGATGCTCAAAAATATTTTCTCAGTATCACCCTTGCTAAAAATTTTCTGTTCTCCATTGCTCATATTTTTTAAGACTACTTCCCCGCGCGCAAATTCATCGCCGCCAATCAGCAGAACAAATTTTGAATTCGTTCTGTTTGCCTCTCGCATCTGAGCTTTTACGCTTCGGTTCAGATAATCAAGATCAACAGTCAAACCTTTCCTTCTAAAAGTAACCGCAGTTTGATACGCAAAGTTTTCTAATCCCTTCTCTATTGTAACAAGGAAGAGGTCTAATTTCTCATCTTCTATAGAAAATGATTTTTCATTTTCGCAAGCAAGTAAAATTCTTTCTATTCCGGCAGCAAAACCGATTCCGGGAGTTTCTCCGCCGCCAAGTTCTTTAACCAAAAGATTATATCTTCCACCGCCGCACAATGCACTTTGAGAGCCAACGCTTCCGCTCACAACTTCAAATGTTGTATGGGTGTAATAATCTAATCCCCGCACCAAACGTGCATCAATTTCAAAAGGAATATGTGAAGCGAGCAATGCTTGCTTTACTTTTTCGAAGTGCTCAAGACTTTCCTCATCGAGATATTCAATTAGAAGCGGTGCGTTTTCCATAATCTTACAATCGTTCTCTTCTTTGCTATCAAAGAGGCGTAGAATATTTGTCTCAAATCTTTTTTTACTTTCTACACTAAGTTTTTCGAAATGCGGTTCCAGATATTTTCTTAAAATATTTTTATAATTTTCTCTTGAAGATGGAATTCCAAGTGAGTTTATTTTGACCAGCAAATTTTTCAAACCAAGTCTTGCAAAAATATCGTATGCCATAATTATCATTTCGGCATCCAGAAGAGGATCGTTACTTCCGAGTGCTTCGGCGCCGAATTGATGAAACTGACGGAATCTTCCCGCCTGAGGACGTTCCTGACGGAACATCGGTCCTACATAAAATAGCTTGTTAAGATTTTGTTTTTTATCCAACGAATGTTCTATGAATGCTCGTACAACGCCGGCTGTCATTTCCGGTCTTAGTGTAATGCTATCGCCGCTTCGATCCACAAAGGTGTACATCTCTTTGCCAACAATGTCTGTTGCTTCTCCTATTCCGCGGGCAAATAAAGTTGTCTCTTCAAAAATAGGAGTGCGGATTTCTTTGTAGTTAAAATTTGAGAATACCGATTCAACTATTGCTTGAAGGTAATTCCATTTGGGAATATCGGTAGGAAGTGTGTCACGGGTTCCGGTAATGGCTTTAATCATAATTAGACTGCGTCAAAATATTGTTTCTCTTCTTGCTCAAATAACGAAAAAATTTCTTCTGAAGTTTTAGCATTAGCCAAACTTTCCCGGAATTCATCTTTGTTCATCATCCGTGAGATGCGGCTGAGCAGTTTAATGTGCGGACCGACCATATTTTCCTTTCCAACGAGAAGAAAAATAATATTAACCGGCTGTTCATCAAGAGCTTGAAAATCAAGCGGCTTATCAAGTTTACCAAAAGCGGCAATAATTTCATTTACACTGTTTGTTTTTGCATGAGGAATTGCAAAACCTTTGCCAACACCTGTTGACATAATTTTTTCTCTTTCATGTACTGAGTGCCTCAGACTTTCAAGATCATTTACACGTTCATCGTCTTTGAAGAGATTAATGAGTTCGTCAATTACCTCGGTTTTTGTAGTTCCCTGTAATGACGGTATAATTTTTTCGACACTGAGAATTTCACAGATTTTCATTTAATATTACCAAATTTTCGTTATAGATTCTTGTCAAAAATACGCAAGGAGTTATCCTTAATCAAAAAAAAGTTGGATGGAACGGAATCAATTTTATATGAATTAACTCCTTTTTATTCTAAAATCAATATTCTTTTTAATTCAGACAGAGAATCCACCACTCGACTTTAATAAATTTTTTCTCAAAACAGATTTTATAGCGCTAGCGACTATCTTGGATTTCCTTTTATAATCTTGCCTTCAACGCTTCAGCAATTATTTTAACTCCCCTCTCAATTTCATCTTCCGGCGTATGAGAAAAAGCTAATCTTAGACAATTATTTTTAACGCCCATAGGATCGAAGGTTTTGCCGATTACAAAAATTGCGCCCCGGCTCATAGATTCCTTTAGTATTTCGGTAGCATCAATATGTTCTGGTAAAGAGATCCAAATATAAAAACCTCCTTTAGGAACGACCCATTTAGCTTCTTGAGGCATATTTTTCTGCAGACTATCATTCATTATATTCATTCTTCTTGCATATGTAATTCTTAACCGTTCTACGTAAGAATTCAATTTCCCTTTTCTTAAGAATTGATCTGCAAGCACTTGCGTAAAAGTTGAAGAGCATGCATCCATAGATTGTTTTGCTAATTGAGCTTTATTAATTATTTCCGGTGAAGCAAGCAGCCAACCAAGACGCATTCCGGGTCCTAAAATTTTTGAGAACGATCCTGTATAACAGATGGGCACTACTTCCGGCTGAATTGTTTTCATTGGTACGGTTAGCTCTTTTGAACTCTCATCGAAATAAAGTTCGCCGTAAGGATCATCTTCAATTAGAATGATCTCTTTACCATCAAGATATTTTAATAATTCTTCTTTTCTTTTTTTGCTATAGATAATTCCTGCCGGGTTATGAAAATATGGTGAGAGGTAAAGAAGTTTAGCATTCTTAGCTTCGCCTTCCATAGCTTTTTTTAGTTCACTCATTATTATTCCGTTTGAATCAAGCGGTACACTAACAATGTTAGCCTGATAAGATTTAAACGCAGAAGTACCGCCTATAAAGCATGGGTTTTCGGTGATTACTGTATCGCCGGGATTCACAAAAAGTTTTGTAATAATATTAATTGCTTGGAGAGAGCCGGATGTTATAATTATTTCATTCGTGTCAACCGGTAAACCTTTACTTCTCAAATATTCTTTTAGAGATTCGATTAAGGGCGGATAGCCGGGAGTAGGTCCATATTGAAAACCGATCTTTTTTGTTTTGTCATCAAGTCCGTTATAAATCTCATCAATTTCTTCAACCGGAAATAGATCATTATTCGGCATACCTCCGGCGAAAGTAATGATATCCGGTCTCATCGCAACGCTCATCAAATCACGAATTTCTGATGTTCTCATTGAGTCTACGCACTGAGAAAATTTAATCATATTAGCTCCAAATTTAGGCGGTCTCTGTAAAAAGGAAATCCGCGTTTCATTATTCAACAAATGAAAATTTTTACATACGAAATATGGTAAAAATAGTTGGGAAAAATAGTTGGGAAAAATAATTATAAGAAGTGATTAATTCGAACAAGAAATTATGTTGAGAGTTAATTTATTTCTTGTAAAAAGCCTTTTCAACCGTGCTTAACAGAATGATTAAATAGTAACCAATTTTTTAGAAGCAATTAGTCAAACAAGAATTTAGGCGAAAGCAGAATTTTGGTAGTATGAATTAGTCTCAAGCAAGTTTTGAATTTCATAAATTGTTTGATGCTTGATATGACTGCCGCATATCATAGAGAACAATTGATCGCGTGAATTTCGGCGCAGATCAATTTTATAAGATGTTAAATCGTTTATAATTTTGTTCAAATCGTTCCAGCACAAATTTACTTCAAGCTCACTGAGTAGATTATAAATAATATCTTCCAACTTATGTCTTTCGGAAGGTTTAGTATCTACGGTTTCCGAAATACCTAGAAAGCCGCCGCATAAGAATGAAATTTCCAGAAAAGATTCACCCCCCCTCTGAATCTTTTCTGAAATCATCTCACTAAGATCAGATAGAGTTACTTTAAGATCGTCCATACTTTTTATAAAATTTACATTTGGAAACGACTCGCCAAAAAGATCGCTATGAAGATCGGACATAGTGGAAAAGATTTTTGCATTTAGCGCCATTATCAAAAAAATTTGATCACGATTCGGTTGCTCTTCTTCTCCTATCATTTCATTCTGCAAAAGAGAAGTAAAATATCCAATCATAAAAGCAGCTGTTATTTTCTTTTTAGAATCTGAGTTCATTCCTCATTGTATCCAATAAATTTGGAGTAAATTTATATTGGACTTTTGGATAAAACATTAGTAGTTATACTAAACTTTTGACTTTTTTTAGCCCTTTTAGGCAAAAAAGCTTAGTAGTTGTACTAATGTTATGCAAATGAAGAATTTTTGCTTTTAGGTAGTTGTAGTTGAAAGGGTTATTGAGCGGTATGTAGAAATAAAAAATTAAAAATAGAAATTGGCTGCTTTACTCGATTTGTTTAGCTCATCATTCACTATTGTGTAACGAGTTCTGGTTCCGTTGGTTGGTATTAGATGTTCGTTATCGGGCATCATTCTTTCTTGTACATCTCTCGTATCAACGGTTCGTTTTCTAACAATTTTTAACTCTCTGGATGCATAATTATTGAGTTGGAAAATTTGCGGATTAACTACAGATTGGTTTTTTCTAAAATCTTTCTGCTCATTGTTCATTCTCAACTGTGTAGCTGTGCCATTCGTTAATGCTTTATTTGAGCTAGTATTACCACTTTCCAATTTTGCTTTAGAAAGGAAAAATGAGATAAGCACTACTAAAACCAGCAGCACCCCGCCAAATACAAGTATATCAGAAATTATTTCTATTAATTCCATAGTAATTGAAATTTTGATAAAGAACTGGCTCAACTAAAGTGCCATTAGTTAACTTGCTTTATAGGTTATTTTCGAAATATCGGAAGAAGCATGGCGTTTCATGTTGAGAATCAAAAATATTTTAAGACATTAATTTGCAGCCCAATTAAATTTATTGTCTGAGAAATAACTTGATGGATATAAATGATTTTCTGATGTTACATAAGAGGAATTGGAAAAATTTATAGTAATATGGAAAATGAAGTGAAGAACATAATCGAAAAACTTCAATTAATGGCTCACCCCGAAGGCGGGTATTTTAAAGAGATTTACCGTTCCGATGAAATTATTCCGCAATCCTCTCTACCACAGCGCTATAAAAGTAATAGAAATTTTTCAACATCAATATATTATTTGCTCGAAGGGAATCAGGTTTCTCATTTCCATAGATTAAAATCCGATGAAGTATGGCATCACTATAAAGGTTCGGCTCTTCTTTTGCATTGTCTTAAAAAGAATAAATATTTCCAGATTAAAATTGGAGATCAACTTGAGTACAATCAACTTCCGCAATTTGTAGTTCGTGCGGGAATTTGGTTTGCAGCAGAGGTCGTCGAAAAAAATTCTTACTCATTAATAGGCTGCACCGTTGCGCCGGGATTTGATTTTGCGGATTTTGAAATTGCGGACAAAGATGAAATGAATAAATTATTTCCAGGGCATTCTGATCTGATCTCAAGATTCACAAAAGATTGATAATCATGGATAAACGAATCGAAATAGTGGAAGGCGATATTACAAAACTTCATGTTGATGCAATTGTGAATGCTGCAAATAATTCTCTTCTTGGAGGAGGCGGTGTAGACGGCGCAATTCACAGAGCTGCCGGACCTAAACTATTGGCAGAATGCCGCACTCTAAAAGGGTGCAAAACTGGAGAAGCAAAAATCACTAAAGGTTATAATCTACACGCAGAATATGTGATCCATACTGTTGGTCCAGTATGGCATGGCGGGAATGCAAACGAAGATGAGCTGCTTTCAAAATGTTATAAAAATTCTTTCCGGATTGCCATGGAAAACGGAGTTCATTCTATTGCTTTTCCGGCAATCAGCACAGGCGCGTACTTATTTCCTTTTGAGCGAGCTTCAAAAATTGCATGTAATGTTACAAACGAGCTATTAAAAAACGAATTATTCTTAGAAAAGATATTTTTTGTGTTTTTTTCTTCAAAGGATTTTCTGAGTTTTACCAAAATTGCTGAACAATATTTTTGATAGACAAATAATATACTTTCTTATAAATAAACGCTCTTTTGGAGAAAAACTGTCTCTCTCTTACTAAACATTTTCTTTAAATAGCCGATAATAATAATGTAATAGTGTGTTCTTTTTGATTGCACTGAATAATACGGGGGATTTTATATGGTCTTAATATTTCTAGGTATTTATTAGAGAAAAGATTCCGCACAAATAATCCCGTTTACTACATAATTAGCCCGTTTACAACATTTGGCATAAACATATCATTTTTATAATCGAATATAGAAATGTAGAGAAGCGATTAATTCTCTTTAACTAATATATAGTCCAATTTTATTTATTAATAAGAGGCATCAATTTCTTGCTAAAAGTGATGGAGTCAATAATGAAAATTTTCAATGCTGCTTTTTTTGTAATTATCTCGCTGCTATTAATAGTACCGTCACAAAAAAATTATGCCCAAGAAAATAAATCAAATTATGATTTGGTCTTATCATTAAATCAATGCATAGAAAAAACTTTACAGAATCATAATTCAAGAGCAGCAAGTAATTATGCCGTTCAAGCCGCAGAGGCTCAATTAAAGCAAGCACGTTCGGGCAAATATCCTCAAGTTGATCTTTCAGCATCATATTCGCTTATGGATCAAGACCCAAATTTTATTCAGCCCGCTTTGAATATTTCTTTGCCGTCTATTGATCTTGGAGCTTATTCATTAAATATGCCTCCTTTTACTTTTCCAGCGCAGAATATAAAAATGGCTGATAAACAGATGTTGAATGCATCACTAGACGTTCTTTACCCGCTATTCACAGGAGGTAAGATATCAGCTTTAGTTTCGCAGGCAGAAGCAGGACTTGATGCTGTTAAAGAAGATTCAAGGGCAACTGATGCAGAAATAATATTCCAGACTAAAAAACTTTACTACGCGGTAATTTTGGCAACTAAGTTAGAAGAGATTGCAACTGAGGCGTATGATAGATTGAACTCGACATTGGCTCTGACTGAATCTTTATATCAAAAAGGGTCCGGAAAAGTAACTAAATCAGACTATCTAAAAAACAAAACCATGGTTGAAGCAATTAAATCTTTTGTTGCACAAATATCCGGAGAACAAAGAATTGCTTTAGCTGCTTTAGTTAATGCTATGGGACTGGAATGGCAAGTAAAAGTAAAACTATCCGAAAATGAAATTCCGCTTATTGTTAACGGATTGTCTTTAGATGAATTGATAAATGCCGCTGTTCAATCCAATCCAATGATTGCAAAAGTTGGAAATGGTTTGAAGGTTTACGAATCGAAGATTGATGAAGCAAAGAGCGATTATTATCCATCGGTAGCTTTGTTTGGAAGCTACAGAAAAATTATTTCCCCTTACGATGCTGGTATAATGACACCCGAAAATAAAAATATTTGGATGGTCGGCTTAGGAATTCAATTAAGCATTTTCAACGGATATAGAACATCCGGAATGGTGGATGAAGCGACAGCAAATTATAAACGTTTAACGGAACAAAAAGAATTATTACGCAAAGGAATTACATTAAAGATTCAGTATTTGTATAACAAAATGGTTGCTGCTAAAGAGAGAGAGGCTGCTTCTAAAGAAGCGATGATGTCATCTTCGGAGGATAGAGATTTGGTTGAAAAAGCTTACTTCAGTGATATTATGGAATTGAAAGATCTGATGCAGGCGCAAATCACGGAATCTATTATGAAAGCCCAATATCAACTAATCCGTTATGAAGGGTCGCAATTTGAAGCTGAGCTGCAATTGGTTTTTGCAAACGAAAATCATTGAGCCCAAGATTGACAGAAAGAATACTTGTTTTTTCTCATTAGAAAGAATTGGCGAGAAAAATAGAATTGAACATTATGATAATTTCAAATGTGTTTTCAGCAACAGAAAACAATTTTATTTAAGAATAAATGCTGTAAAACGATTTTTAGGAAAGAACGAAAAACATAATTGCTTGGATAAAGTGAAAATAATATTTCTAAAATTGTTATTGATCTTCCTTTCGTTTACACTCGTAAATACTTTTGCTAATAGTAAAAACGGTGATGGAGAACAAAAGGATAAGAACGTAACTCAGGTTAAATTGGGTTATAGCAATCTTGCATTTCAAGATACAAAACCGCAAGATGCTAATGCCGCTATATATGTTTGGGCTGAAACATTAAAAAGAACTCTATATGCTGACCTTAACATGAAACTCGATCTTACCGCCTCAATCTATTATTCTTTAGATGAGCTCAAAGCCGCTCTGAATAAAAACGAGCTCGATATACTGGTACTCACTTCACAGCAATATTTTGATTTGAAAGAGAAATATAACCTTATACCGTCATTAGCCGGAATAATTGATGATTCTCCCTTTTTAGAGTATGTTCTTATAACACGTAAAGATTCTAATTTTGATAATATCTCAGATTTACGAAAAAAAACCCTTGCACAACCGAAAGAAAAATTTCATCCTCTTATTGATATCTGGTTGGATAGTTTACTAAAGCGAAAAAAGGGAGAGACCAAAAAGACTTTCTTTAAGACAACTAGAATCGAGGAGAGAGAGCCAAACGCGGTTTATTCTGTATTTTTTAAGAAAGCCGATTGTGCAATAATTCAAAAAAGTGTGTTTAATACACTTTGCACACTAAATCCTCAATTTAATTCTTCTCTAAAAATTATGGCTACATCACCCGAATTACTAAATATTGTTACTGTCTATAGAAAAAACAGCGGGGAAAAAGTATTGGATGTATTACATAGTTTAGGTGCAAATATTCAAAAAACTCCCGAAGGGCAAAATATTATTAAGCTGTTCAAAATAAAGAGATTGGTAGAAATTACGGACAAAGACCTGACTGCTACAAAAAAGTTGATTGATGAATACAATAGATCTAATAAGAAGTAACCTAATGGAATTGTTTAATTTATATTCAAGAAAGAGCCAATGGTAATAACTTTTATTAAAACGATTTTACTGTAAAAAAATGAAAACTCTTTTTCATAAAATATCGCTTATGGTGTTTGTTACTATCTTCATGAATTATTTTTTGTTTGCCCAGGGGAAAGAAGAGAATCAACAAACGGCAACACAAATAAGATTAGGTTACAGCACAATAATTTTTCAGGATTCTAAACCCGAGGATGCTAACGCCGCTATTGTTGTCTGGGCAAAAGTATTGCAAAAAAACCTTTTGTTAGAGTACAATAAAAAGACAGAATTCATTCCTCATCTTTATACTTCAATTGAAGCAATACAAGACGCTTTACAAAAGAAAGAAGTTGATATTTTAGGTATTACGTTTCCGGATTATTATGCATTAAAAGAAAAATTCCATCTTGTTCCTGCTTTTGCCGGTCTTATAGATGAAAATATTTATTCGCAATACGTTTTATTGACACATAATGATTCCGGACTTGATAATCTCGCAAATCTTTCACAAAAAACATTAGCGCAGCCAATTCCAAAACAAAATCCTTTTATTGATATATGGTTAAGCAATCTTTTATCCTCGCAGAAAAAAACAACCAAAGAATTATTCTTCAGCAAAGTAAGTATTGAAGATAGAGAACCTAACGCAATCTATTCGGTATTTTTTAAAAAATCCGATTGCGCAATTGTACTGAAAAAAACATTCGATGTAATCTGCATGCTTAATCCCCAGATTAAAAAATCGGTAAAAGTTATTGAGACTTCCCCTAATTTAGTTCTCTCTTTTGCGGTCTATAGACAGGGAACGGAGCCGAGCAGAGTTAAATTATTTATTGACGTTGCTAAAGGTACCCACCTTACATCGGATGGCAATAATATCCTAAAAGTTTTTAGAATAAAGAAACTCATTGAAATTTCCGAGAAAGATCTAGAAAGCACCAAACAGATGATGGATTTATACTATAAAAACCGTAACAAAAGGAAGAAATAGTTCAACAATTATTGCGTAGAATCAGAACCATGATAAAACATTCAAAGAAAATATATGCATTCTTAAAAGAACAGAAGATTGTCTGGAGGACGACACTTTGGGTGTGGGCGCTTATAATTCTTACAGTGTTTGCATTTGTTTTTTATACAATCCCCTTTCAAGAAAATTTGGTACTCGAAAGAATGAATAGCGAAGCAGAAGATATGGCTTCCTCTATACTTCACGCGAATGAATCTGCACTTATCACAGAAGATTATGGATCGGTTGTTGACCATTGTTTACAACTTGTAAGCAGCAGTAAATCAATTTTGTATGTTGTAGTAACAAGAAACGACGGCTATTCTTTAGTCCATACAAAAGATAATTGGAGAGAAACAAAATACAACGGATTCTGGCTTCCGACCAATTCCGATAATAAAGGTCAAATAATTTTCAGTAGTCTGGTAGATAAAAAAGTTTTTCATAAATCATTCAAAGTGGAGTTCTCAGGTGTTTCTTGGGGATGGATTCATATCGGGCTTTCTCTGGATAATTACGATAAGAGTTTAAGCAGTATTAAAAAAAGTACTGCTCTGTTAACAATTTTTGTTGCCGTTCTAGGATTTATAATTTCATTGTTGTTTGCACAAAAGCTAACTAAGCCAATCAGAATTTTAGATCAGGCTACAAAAAAAATAACTGAAGGAGACCTCTCGGTAAAAGCCAACATTCAAACCGGAGACGAATTACAGAGTTTGGCAATTTCTTTTAATAAGATGACCGATGCCTTGAGAATTTCAAAGGAAGAACTTGAATTAAGGGTACAGGAGAGAACCGCAGCTTTAGGTGAATCTAACCAAATAATGGTACATGAAATTTCTCAGCGAAAAAAGATGGAAGATTCTTTACAGCGATACGCATTTAAGCTTGAGGGATTACAGGATATTTACAGAGGTATTATAACCGCAAAATCAACTAAAGAAATTGCCTTTGAAACAATCACAAAATTACAGACACAAATTGGGGATTTTACAGAGGCAAGTTTGAACTTGTTTGATTTTGCTAAAAAAACTGCCGTTGTTCATCAATTTAGACAAAGCGGGAGTACAATAACCCATGAGACTGTTGAAGTTTCAATCCCGGAATTCTCAATAGAAGATTTGCATCAGCCCGATTTGATCATATGTAATAATATAGAAGAGAAGGAAAATCTTCATGAAAGAGAAAGCGAACTTTTGTATTCGGGCATCAAATCATATCTCCGTTCAACTCTAAATTTTCAAGGTGAGCTAATTGGCGAATTAGTTTTCAGATCTAAAAATTGTGGTCAATTTTCTAACGAAGATGGTTCAGTAGTACGCGAAATTTCGAATCAGCTTGCTGTTGCAATTGCCCAATCAAAACTTCAAGATAATCTCAAAATTCACGCTCAAAATCTTCAATCTTCTCTGGAAGAAAAAGATACTTTGTTAAAAGAAATACATCATAGAGTAAAAAATAATCTTCAAATCATTTCAAGTCTCTTATTTCTACAATCATGTAAAATTAAGGATGAAGAGAACCTTTACATATTCCAAGAAAGTCAAAACAGAATCAAATCAATGGCATTAGTTCACGAAAAGCTCTATCAATCGAAAGAACTATCCCGCATTAATTTCCGCGAGTATATTTATAATCTTTCTGAGTTTATTTATCAGACATATAAAAATCAAAGTGCCGATATTGAATTCGAGTATAAGCTAGACGATATTTTCATGCCAATAGATGATGCAGTTCCGCTAGGATTAATATTAAACGAATTATTGACTAACTCGGTAAAATATGCCTTCCGTGATTTTAATTCCGAAAACAAAAAGAAAAAAATTATTGAAATAAAGTTAAAAAAAGAGTCAGGTCAGCTATTGTTCGAAGTATCCGATAATGGGGTTGGTTTACCAAAAGATTTTGACATACAGAAAAGTGAATCTTTAGGATTGAAACTGGTAAGCAACTTAGCACAACAGGTACAAGGTGAACTAAAAATTCGCACGGATTTGGGAACTGCGTTTACAATTCTTTTAAAGAATAATTACGGGGGATAAACTTATGGATAAAGCAAGAAAGAAAATTTTAATAGTAGAAGATGAAGTAATTGTTGCAATGGAAATTGAGATGCATCTTCAGATGAATAATTTTATTGTTGTAGGGAAATGCCAATCATCGGGAAAGGCAATTGAAGTTTCTTTGGAGAAAAAACCAGATTTAATTATGATGGATATTAATATTCAAGGAGAACATGACGGCGTTCAAACATCTAAAATAATTTTAGATTCTTACAAACCATCAATTTTATTTTTATCGGCATACAACGATGCAAACACAATAGAAAGGACTAAACAGATCCCCGATTCAAAATTACTTTCAAAACCATTTTCAGTTCGTGATTTGATAACTGCAATTAACAGTTTTTTCCCCGATGCATCTAGTCTGGATAATTTACAAGTAAAAGTTCTAAGACAAGAATAGAATTGCAATTCCACCCACAGCTACTACCGCACCAAAAATTGAGACCCAAGACAATTTTTCTTTGTAGTAATATCTAACTAACGGCAGCATAATAATAGGCACAGTAGCCATAAGCGTAGAAGCAATTCCGACTTTGGAATGCGATATTGAAATCATGCTGAATGTTATTCCAAGAAAAGGACCAATTATGGAACCGATTGCGGTGAAGAGAAGTGCTTTTTTGTCTTTCATAAATACTTGAACAGGATTTTTATACCGCCTTGTTAGTAATGCAAGCGGATAAATTATTATTACTGCGGAGGCAATACGGACAAAACTTGCAAGAAAGCTGCTAATCTCACCCTCATTGAATGCATGTTTAGCAAAGATCAATCCGACTGCCTGACCTGTAGCTCCGACCAACGCATAAAAAATTCCTGTATAATCAATTTTGTAGTTTGAAGAAGGTTTCTCTTCCCTCTTAAAAACCACTGCCGCAATACCGGAAACAGTTATAACAATTCCAGCTATTCCGTAAAAAGATAAGCGTTCACCAAGAAAAAAGAATGCGAGCAATGCAGAAATCGGAGGAACCGCAGCCATAATCAGCATACTAATTCTTGCGCCAATACTTCTATATGCTTTGAACAAAAAAGTATCTCCAACCACTAAGCCCGCAAAACCGCTAATTACTAAATTCCATACCTGATGAATTGACAGATCAATTTTTACATTTATTATCAACAAAGTTATAGAGAGATAAAGAAGCGCCATGAACATTCGTGTTACATTAACATAGATTGGTCCAACCCTTATCGAAGCTTCCGTAAAAGCAATGGACGTGCCCGACCATAAAAACGCGGTTATTAATGCAGCTATTTCTCCAAGTGGAAGCATATTACCTTTTAATGGATGTTGAACATTTCAGAAAGAGTTTTGTAGAAGTTGTGAATTTGAGATTCCTTAAAATTGATGATCATAGTTTTCCAAACTCGTTCCACTTCTCTTTTACTACATTCACAACACTTTGAACAGAAATATCATCCAGCGCTTTTCGCTCATCTTCATCGGTATAATGTTCAAGCACAAGTGGCGATTTAATTGTCCGATGTATTTTTCCTACCGGCGACCAATCCAGCGGATCTGTTGAACCTAACAAAGCAATTATAGGAGTTCTGACTGCATTTGCAACATTCATTGGACCGGTACAAACTGAGATGTACAATTTGCAATGAGCAATCATTGCCGCAAGTTCTGCAATTGATTTTGTCTTTGGTGAAAGAATTGCATCGGCACCGATTGATTCCACAATACCTTTTGCAAGATTTAACTCATTGGCTCCCCATGTAACTAAAACTTTAACCCCTAATTCAGAAATCATTTTTTTTGACAACTCGACATATCTTTCCGGCAGCCACGCTCGGCTAGCTTTACTTGCACCGGGATGAATACATATTGTATTTTCCTTTAGAAGCGAACGGCTTAGAAAAAAAACATCTGCAAATTTTTTATCTTCATCGGAAATAAAAATTACTGGATTGGAGTCATTCACTTTGATGCCGAAACTTCTCACAATGTCTAAATTCCGGTCAACTTCCTGGTAGCGTCCTTCCGGATGCATAATGTGGTCTGTATAACAAAAGGAAAAATATTTTTGATTATAACCAATTCGTTTCTTTCCTCCACTAAGGTAGGTTAGAACGCTTGCCCGTTCGGATTTCCATTTCAGGTTGAAGACCAGATCGAACTTTCTTTTTCTTAATTCTCTTATCATTCTTAACTGATTAAAAAATGATTCATTAACGTGCCGTCCGCTTCTGTTAAGAAAAATATATTCATTAATAATATATCCTTCAGGTAAAAGTTCTTTCATTATCGAATTGGAAAGCATTGTAATCTTAGCATTGGGATAATTATCGCGCACAGCTTTGATTGCAGAGGTTGCCATTATTAAATCGCCAAGCGCGCCCCATTTAATAATAAGAATATTTTCAGCGGGTACTAATTTCATCTTTTCATAACTTCTTTTACTTTATCAAAGACT
Source organism: Bacteroidota bacterium (assembly GCA_021824635.1). Lineage (GTDB taxonomy): Bacteria > Bacteroidota > Ignavibacteria > Ignavibacteriales > Melioribacteraceae > Fen-1258. The sequence continues at coordinate 223,204 of JAKAKD010000030.1, forward strand.
TCATCAACATTAATAGAGCCAAGAAATGGCATCTCTTTTTCCGGGAAAAATCTTTTTCCTATTAGAACAAAATGGCTGTCAGTGTCATCATAAAAATTCCAGCATTTTAGATTATCATCCGGCATTAAAGCAATTACCGGTGTTTTGAGAGCGACTGATAGATGCCGCGTTCCGGTGTCGTTTGAAATAAACAGACTGCATTTCCTAATCAAAGCGGCGGTTCGGTTCACATCTTTGGATTTATAGACAAATAGATTTTCATTGTTAGCTTTGCTGAAAATTGAATCAACAACTTTTTCTTCATTCGGTCCGGCAATTAAAATGATTTTTGTTCTGCCAATAAGAACCAACTTTTGAATCAATTCGGCAAATTTTTCAGAAGGCCATATTTTAGTTGGCTCGCTGGCGCCCGGATGAATTCCAATCACCAGATCGTCTTTGTCTATTTTGTTCTTACTTAGAAATTCTTCAGTCCAGATATTATCTTGTTCATTTACAAAGAATTCTGTTCTTCCTTTAATTGATTCTTTGGTGTATGCCGATATCAGTTCATTGTAATAATCGAGATAACTGATTGAATCTTCTTCAACATCAACCGACACATTAAACAGAAAATTAAAAGACTGTTTGCGCGGCGCAACTCTAATCTTAGCCTTGCTGAATAAAGCTAAAAATGCAATTCGGTCTCCGGGGTGCAGCGAGATAACAACGTCAAATTTTTCTTTGCGGATTTGTCTTATAAATTTTATCTCAGCGGAAATCCTACTGAATAAATTTTTCTTCTTTACACTAAAATCAAAAGGAATAATCCGGTTGATATTCGGATTATTCCTTAATGTATCTTCATAACCTTTCCTCGCAATCAGAACAATTTCTGAATCTGGATTTTTTTCTCTTAAGGCTTTTAGTCCCGGTGTAGAGACAATCAAATCTCCAAGAAATTTTGTATTGATTACAAGAATTTTCACAAATGATTTTTTTTTATAATTTTCTAAAAACTGTTCATACAAATCTGAACTTAAAATTAATTTTAATGCGTGAAATACATTTTATACTCGAACGGATGCGGCATCGTTCCAATTGCATGTATCTCATCTTCTTTTAGATTAACCCACTGCTGAAGTAATTCATCATTAAAAATATTTCCTCTTTTCAAAAAGTCATTATCAGCCTGCAGAGCATCGAGTGCTTCATTTAAATTTCTCGGCAGAAAATGAATTTTTTCTTTATGTTCTTCATCAAGAAAATTTTTATCGTAAGGACCGAATCCTTCTTTAACCGGATCAATTTTATTTACAACGCCGTCAATTCCCGCAAGAAGCATGGCGGTTAAACATAGATACGGATTGATAGTTGCGTCAGGCGGACGGTATTCAAAACGTGTTTCATCCGGATTAGAAACATATTTTGGAATTCTAATAGCCGAAGCTCTATTGCCGCGACCATAAGTCAACGCAACAGGAGCTTCGAAACCGGGCACTAAACGTTTATAAGAATTTGTGCTTGGATTTGTAAATGCAGAAAGAGCCGGACCATGTTTTAACATTCCGCCGATAAAAAATCTGCCAAGCTCATTCATGTTTCCATATTCACCTTTTTTATAGAAAGCATTCTTCCCATTCTTAGTAAGGTAGAGATGTAAATGCAAACCATTGCCGGGCTGTTGATACATCGGCTTAGGCATAAAAGTAAGAGAAAGATCTTTTTGTTTTGCAAGATTGAACAGAACATACTTTGCAGTTATAATATTATCAGCCGTGGTTAATAGATCGTTGAAATAAGTTTCAATTTCCTGTTGTCCGCGCTCACCGGTTTCGTGATGATGGTATTTAATTTTTATTCCGAATTTTTGAAGAAGTTTTGATGCCTCGTCCCTGAAATCATCGTATAGATCAAAAGGATTTGCAGCATGGTAAGCGCGTTTGTAAAATTCTTCTGCGTGTTCAACACGGTAGTAAGATGTTGCTGTTCTTGTATCGTATTCAACTTTCGAAAAAATATAAAATTCAAATTCCGGTCCCCACCATGATTTATCTGCGCCGGTTATTTTTTTTAGAAGAGATTCCGCTTGCTTTGCAAGATATCTTCCGTCCTGAGAAAAGCGCGAATGTTTTTCATCTGTTAAAACAATGTTGGAATAAAAACTTAAAGTCGGCGCATCACGGAATAGATCAACCACAGCAGTATCTAAATCCGGAATCATTATCATATCGCTGTTTTCGACTTTTCGAAAGCCGAAACTTGATCCATCGAATCCTACTCCTTCAGTTGTGAGCTTTGTAATGATATTATCAAAAATCGGAAGCGAGATGTGATGAAGTCTTCCCGAAAGATCAATTGATTTTAGATCAATGAATTCAATCTTGTTCTTTTTGATTAACTCGTTAATGGTTTTAACTGTTTGGCGCGGCATAAGAACCTCAGTAAGCATAATTTGTTTTGAAGTTTGACTAAGACAAAAAAGCCCCTGCCAAAAGCTGGGGCTCTTTCATTTAATTTTTTCCCAGTTATTTAACCGAATATTTTACTGCATCAATTCCGGGGAAATACGCTGTTGTATCTAATTCTTCCTCAATTCTAATTAACTGATTGTATTTTGCTATACGGTCTGTTCGGCTTGCCGAACCGGTTTTAATTTGTCCGCAATTTGTTGCAACCGCAAGATCTGCAATAGTGGTATCTTCAGTTTCACCCGAACGGTGAGACATTACGGCAGTATAACTTGCACGTCTAGCCATTTCAATTGCATTAAGAGTTTCTGTAAGCGTACCAATCTGATTTACTTTTATCAATATTGAATTTGCAACACCTAACTCAATTCCTTTTGCCAAATAATCTGTATTGGTAACAAAGAGATCATCGCCCACTAATTGAATCTTGCTGCCGACCTTATCGGTTAATAATTTCCAACCGTCCCAATCGAATTCCGCCATTCCATCTTCAAGAGAAATGATTGGATATTGTTTAATCCAGTTCGCCCAATAGTCAACCATCTTTTCCGGAGCCATATATGATTTATCGGATTTAAAGAAGTAGTACACTTTCTTTTCATTATCCCACATTTCACTAGCTGCTGGATCTAGAGCAACAAAAATATCTTTGCCGGCTTTTAAACCAACTTTTTCAATCGCTTCAAGGATTACCGTAATTGCTTCTTCATTGGATTTTAAGTTTGGTGCAAATCCGCCTTCATCGCCAACAGCAGTGTTGTAACCTTTCTTTTTCAAAACGGATTTGAGTGAATGAAATGTCTCAGCGCCGTATCTCAGTGCTTCCTTAAATGTCGGAGCGCCAACGGGCATAACCATAAATTCTTGGAAATCAACATTGTTATCAGCGTGTTTGCCGCCATTAAGAATGTTCATCATTGGTACCGGCAAAGTTCTAGCGCCAACGCCGCCGATATAACGATATAACGGAAGACCGAGCGCCTCAGCCGAAGCTTTTGCACATGCAAGTGAAACACCCAGTATTGCATTAGCGCCAAGTTCAGATTTCGTTGGCGTACCGTCTAATTCACAAAGAAAATTATCAATTCCAACTTGATCTGTTGCATCAAAATCAATTAGATCGTCGGCAATTTTGTTATTAACATTATCAACTGCTTTTATTACACCTAAGCCATTGTAACGTGTTTTGTCTCCGTCACGTAATTCTACAGCTTCATTTTCTCCGGTGGATGCGCCGCTTGGAACAGCAGCTCTTCCAACTACTCCACATTCCAATGTTACTTCTACTTCAACTGTTGGGTTACCGCGTGAGTCAAGTATTTCTCTGCCCCATACATCTACAATCGTTGTCATTCTTTTTCTCCTAATGTGTAATTCAAAAATTCGGTGTAAAAATTATTAAAAAAGACACGCAAATTCAATTTAACATTTCTTACGCAGTTCTAGTGATAAAATCGCGCTAATTTTTTATTCTATAAGGCAATGGTTATATTTCTAACTGAAAATTATGCTTTGCTTTATAATTAATTCTATTCAGCATAAAATTATTATATAGAAATAGCTGCCCCCGTAGCTCAGAAGGATAGAGCAGCAGTTTCCTAAACTGTTGGTCGGAGGTTCGATTCCTCTCGGGGGTACAAGCGTTATTTAATTTACGAGGCAAAAATGAAAAAAATAATGTCCGTTATAGTATTTGCTCTTGTTGATGTAGTCTGTTTTCTTCAAGGCGGTGTAATTTTAGCTTATGCCCTTCTTCATTTAAGTTACAAAGTTGAGGTTGTCCGAGGTGAAGGACTCACTACATTGGAGATGCAGAATCTTCAGGTAGCAATAGGTGGATATTATTATTACTCGGACCAATATGTTAAAGTTGCTCTCATAGGAACTGCCTTACTGATTACCGGCTTTTTAATGAGAAACTGGCGAAAAAGTTTCGATTAGGATTTTAGAATGATAGACTTGTGAATAAAATTGTAAGTCTAGGATTTTTTATTGAAGAACTTATTTACTAATAAATATGGAGTACCTCATGAATCAAAAAATAAGAACAACAAAATTGTTGTACAGTCTTATTTTTGTAATGCTGTGTGCAGTAAGCACATCAGCTCAAACTTCCTTTAACACTTTTAAGGATTTCGGTTATAAAGGCGGTTTCCAGATTAACGGCGTTTTGCCAACTACAGAGTTTGAAAGCGACAACGGGTTATCTCTTTCCTCTTATTTATTAAAGGGATTTTTCAGATTTGAATTATCAAAGGATTTCCAGGCAGAATTAAGTGCCGGTTATGGAAACCTTTCAGGTGATGGCGGAACATACTATAAACCAAGCTCACAATACGAAACTTCCATTATTCCAATCGAGGCAAGATTACTTTACACACCATTCGATTTAGAGGATTGGAATCCTTATTTCTACGCCGGAATTGGTTTGTTGAATTATGATGTAACTAAAAAACCACTCGCTGTTTCGCCAGCTGCAGTTAGCGCAAATGGCTGGACAGGTGTTATTCCAATTGGTGTTGGAACTGAAATAAAATTATCAGATGAAATTGCTCTTGATGTAAGTCTTGGATATAATTATTCGCTTACAGAAAATTTAAATTATTATAAGATACCAAGCACAACTAATGATGGCTATATCAGTTTAGGATTAGGTCTTTCATTCTCCAATGAGAGTTTAAATACTGATAAAGATCACGATGGTTTGACAAGACGCGAAGAATTAGCCCTTGGAACCGATCCGAACAATGCAGATACAGACGGCGACGGATTAAAAGACGGTGAAGAAGTAAACAAATATTTAACAAATCCACTTAAAGTTGATACTGATGGAGATGAATTAAGTGATGGCGATGAAGTAATGAAATATAAAACCGATCCGTTAAAAGCCGATACTGATGGTGATGGTTTAAATGATGGTGATGAAGTGTTGAAATACAAAACTGATCCACTTAAAGCAGACACAGACGGCGACGGATTAAAAGACGGTGAAGAAGTAAATATGTTCAAAACAAATCCATTAAATGCAGATACCGATGGCGATGGTTTGAATGACGGTAAAGAAGTATTGAAATACAAGACCGATCCTTTAAAAGTAGATACAGACGGCGGTACGGTTGGTGACGGCATTGAAGTTAAACGCGGAACAAACCCGCTGGATCCAAGTGACGACGTTCCGGTTACGGTTGTTGAAAAAGAAATGACTTTTGATTTTGTTCACTTCGGATTTAATCAAACTACCTTAACTAAAAAAGATAAAAAAATTCTTGACAATGCTTATGAAGTATTAAGTAAGCTAAACGATGCAAAAATCAATTTAAGCGGACACACAGATTCCATAGGCAGTGAAAAATACAATATGAAACTTTCTATCAAGAGAGCAAATGTTGTTCAGAAATATTTGGTTAAGAAAGGTATCAGCGAGAGCCAAATTACTGCCGAAGGATTTGGAAAGACAAAGCCAATTGCATCAAATAAGACTGCAAAAGGTAGAGCGGAAAATAGAAGAACAGAGATAACCGCAAAGTATATGGAAAAGAAATAAACTTAGAGTTGGCAGTTATAAAAGACCCCGGCAAATGCCGGGGTTTTTTATTTTGGAAATAATCTTATTGTAACTTGTTGGGATCTAATCCATGTTCGTTAAATAGGTCACGATACTTAGAAGAAACCATCCGCTTAAATTCATCCACACTATCTAAGAGTTTAACTAAAGAAATATCACCGCCAAATTTGAAATAGTAATCCGCCAGCTGTTCTAAATAAATTTCAGTAAGCTTAGATATTGTTTTATATGAAACCGACGTCTCAAAATCTAGTTGCCCTAATTCTTCCAATTCCTCGGGACGAATTACCTCTTCTTCATCTAGCAATGAAAAGTCTTCAATATTGTTTTCAATTTCATTTCGCCTTGTCCAGATTCTGGCAAGTTGCAGTAAAACAGAGACTATCTCTTTAAGTTTTTGTTCGCGGCTAAGTTTTATATCGTCTAATGTTTTTTCTCTAAGAGTATCGTTAATAGCGGCAATCTGAAATTTATCCAGTATTTCCGAAAGCTTATGAGGCGAGTCCTGCCCAATAACCATCTCCTTAAATTTGTGCTGAATATTTTCGTTGAAAGCAATCTGAGCATCATTCTCTATTTTATTGGTTATAAGGAGTTCCAAAACCTCCTCTTTACGATCCGGATATTTTCTTTGTAAATATTCTTCAGTGTAGTCAAAACTGTTGTAATCAAGAGAAGGATCATCCATCAAACTGACTAAATAGGATTTAAGTTTGAGGAGAATAACAAATAGTTCAAATTGTTCTGAAGCCATTTTAGTCTCTATTTTTTTATAAAACCCACTATAACAAAATAATCAACGCAATTGAGAAATAAATTATCAATCCGGTAACGTCAACAAGAGTAGCAACAAAAGGAGCAGAAGAAGTTGCCGGGTCAAATCCAAGTCTCTTAATAATCAAAGGAAGCATTGAACCCATTAACGTTCCCCAAGTAACTACACCAACCAAAGAAAAACTTACAGTGAGAGCAAGTAAAAACCATTGGCTTCCGTAAACATGTCCCACCGATTGCCAAAGTGAAATTCTTAAAAAACCAATTAGTGCAAGAATAAGACCCAAAATAAAACCAGTCAGGATTTCTCTTCTAAAAATGAAGAACCAGCTTTTTAAAGTTACTTCTTTTAATGCAAGTGCTCTTATAACGAGTGTTGTAGCCTGTGAACCTGAATTTCCTCCGCTGGAAATAATTAATGGTATAAAAAGAGCTAATAAAACTACTCTTTGAATTTCATCCTGGAAAAATTGCATTGCCGATGCAGTTAACATTTCGCCTAAGAAAAGAATGCTTAACCAGCCGGCTCTTTTCTTAATCATCTTAAATAAAGAAATATCCGGATATGGCTCGTCTAAGGCTTCAACCGCTGCGATTTTTTGTATATCTTCTGTAGCTTCTTCTTCAGCAATATCCAAGACATCATCAATGGTTACAATTCCAACAAGCACACCGCTTGTGTCCGTAACCGGCAAAGCAATTCTATCATATTTTTTGAAAATTTCTACCGCAGATTCTTGATCATCATTCACTTTTAATGCGACAAAATTATAATCCATTAAATCGCTTACTTTATCTTCAAGCGGAGATAAAAGAAATTCGCGGATTGTAATATCATCAATCAAAATACCTTTTTCGTTTACAACGTAAACCACATTCAGAGTCTCACTATTTTTCCCATATGTCCGGATGTAATTAAGTGTCTCTTGCACTGTCCAATGTTGTTGTGCAGCAATATAATCGGGTGTCATCAAACGGCCGATGCTGTTTTCGGGATAGCCGAGAAGTTGCAGCGAAATTCTTCTTTGTTCCGGAGATAAGTATGTAAGCATCTGTTTAACTACATTTGGCGGCACCTCTTCAAATAGCGCGGTTCTATCATCATCCGCCATTTCGTTTAGAATTGAAGAGATATCTTCTTTACTAAGAAGTTGAATCAAACTTAATTGCGCATCAACATCAAAATATTCGAACACATCTGCCGCTAAATCTTTAGGGAGAAGACGGAAAAATATTGCTTGTTCGTTCTCAGGTAATGATAGGAAAAGATCGGCTATGTCAATAGGCATCCAATCCACTAAGATTTCCTTGAGCGCGGTAAACTGTCTATTTTTAATTAAATCTGTTATTTCGGGTTTGAGTAGCTGTGAAAGCATACCAACCTCCGGAGGATGATAGGTTTGAGAAAAACAATTTCAAATTTCGTAGCCGCAATCTAAAGCAGAATAACTAAATTTCCGAAAAGAAACTTGTGTGAAGCAAAATTATTTACAGATTGTTAAAAGAAGTGATGTGTAAATTATTATAAGTTTAGTTCTTTCTTCATCAGTTCAAAACTAGTCTCTATTGAATACGGCTTATAGCCTAACTCTGTTTCCGCTTTTAGTGTTATGAGTCCCGATTTAAGAGGGCGCGCTGCCTGTTGTTTCAATTCTTTAGTAAAAATAGGATGAATTAACGATTCATCGAGACTGAAATATTTTGCAATGCGCAGAGTGAAATCAAATCTTGATAGCATTTCAATACCGCCAATATTAAAGATTCCCTCTTTCTTTAACTCAATAACTTTATTGATGGCAGATACTATGTCATCTATATACGTTGGGTTGCCAATCTGATCTGTAACTATCCGAATTATTTGGTTAGAGCGCAATGAAGTTATTACCCATTTCACAAAATCCGCGCGACCATATTTAGTCGGACCATATAAAACATTTGTACGTAAAATTGTAAAGCGCGTACCGCTTGTCCGTATAGAATTTTCACTTGCAAGTTTTGTTCTTCCATAATAGCCAATGGGACATGGTTTGTCTTCTTCGGTATACGGTCCTTCCTTCCCGTCATAAATATAATCTGTAGAGATATGAATTAAATGCGTATCAATAGTATTGCAATAGTGCGCAATATATTCGGGACCGTTAACATTAATTTTCCATGCAATTTCTTTTTCAGTTTCAGATTTATCAACGTTTGTATAAGCAGCTGTGTTAATCACAAAATCCGGAAAGAACTCAAGTATGATTTCACGAACTTTATTTTTTTGCGTTATATCCAATTGCTTATAATTAATTTCCGGAATGAGAGAATCATTTTCTACCGAAGCGCAAAGGAGTTCAATTTTATCATTGTTGCGGAAGAATTCTACTAACCGCTGTCCTAACATTCCGTTAGACCCGATAATCAAAATTCTCTTTTTTATAATATCACCGTTAATCATTCAGTCTAATTTTTCTTTTTATTGTTAAATTTTTTGTTGCAGCAGCAATAGCTCCGGCTTTATTTGCCAGCCAAAGCGATTTGCCAACATCTCTTTCAGAAATATATGAATAAAAGAAGACCGCCCCAAAAATATCACCGCAACCGATTTTATTTACTACATTAACTTGTTCGGCTTTAAGGATGAAAGATTTAATTTCTCCGTTTTCGATGAAATAAGTTTGTGCACCTTTTTCTCCTTTTGTAATAATTATTATTCGAGGTCCAAATTGGAAAATCTCTTTTGCGCAATAAAATTCTTCTCTGTCTTGAACAATTGTTTTAAGTTCGTTCTCGTTACATTGAAGAATATTTATGTTAGCCAGCCATTCTTTGATATGTGGAACCGGTCGGAATTTCCGGTCCATATTCGCATCTACACCACGCGAAAGTGTATGAATATCAAAATAGATTGTTCCTTTGAAATTTTTTCGAATAGTTTTAAGTTGATCGAGAGAAAGATCAGAACCGGTTATCATGTTGATTAATATTCCGTCAAACTGATTCCAGTCTTTTACATTATCTATTGTAAGTTTTGATGACAAATTTTTATACGTTTCTTCCCGTTCGCCGGAGCCTGACGTTTTAAGAATTACCTCCGGCATATTTTCAACTGTGTTGACAAATGTCTGATTTACTCTTGAATACAATGTCTCAAACAAGTGGAATGAATCCTCGTTCCGACATGTAAGAAGAAAAACCTCATCTTCTTTTTCGGCTAAAGATAAAATTCCGAGTACTGAATAAAATATTCCACCGGGCTTTGAGATCTCTTTATCAAGCTCTTCAAAATGATCAATTATTGAATGTCCTATAAGCAAAATTTTCATTGCATTAAAAAAAACGTATTTTGAACGTAATTATAAATGTTATTGTTAAGATATAAAACAGTGAATTAGATTATTAAAAATAAAGATAGAAAGACAGAATGAAAATTGGAATTACGTGTTATCCTACATACGGCGGCAGCGGTGTTGTAGCCACTGAACTCGGTTTGGCATTGGCATCACTCGGTCATCAAGTTCATTTTATCAGTTATGCCATTCCCCATAGACTAACCGGATTTTATGAAAATGTTTTTTTTCACGAGGTAGAACTTAGCACTTATCCATTATTTGAACACTCTCTCTATGATCTAGCTCTGACGAGCAAAATGTTGGAAGTATTTGAGTTTGAAGATCTGGATTTAATGCATGTACATTATGCAATACCGCATGCTGTTAGCGCTTATCTTGCCCAGCAAGTTTTGCGCAAATCAAATAAACATTTAAAATTCATTACAACATTGCACGGAACCGATATTACACTTGTTGGTCTAGAGCCATCATTTATGCCTCTTGTTAAATTCAGCATTGAAGAGAGCAACGGCGTTACCGCTGTTTCCCGCTTTTTGAAAGAAAAAACACTGACCAATTATAATATCGAAAAGGAAATTGAGGTTATTTACAACTTCATTGATATTGATAAATATAAGAAACAGGACAGTGAACTTTTCCGCAAACATATAGCACCGGGCGGTGAAAAAGTTTTAGTTCATACTTCAAATTTCCGGCAAGTCAAACGAGTTGGCGATACAATTCGCGTTCTTGAAAAAGTGAAAAAAGAAGTTCCCACAAAATTAGTACTTGTGGGTGACGGTCCGGACAGATCTGATTGTGAACGTCTTGTGAGAGAGCTCGACCTGCAGAAAGATGTTGTATTTCTTGGCAAGCAAGACGGTCTTGTAGAAATTTTGAATGCGTCTGACCTATTTCTAATGCCGTCACAATCAGAAAGCTTTGGTCTCTCTGCACTCGAAGCAATGGCATGTGGAATTCCGGTTGTAAGCACTTCCGTTGGCGGATTGCCTGAATTAAATATTCAGAATGAGACCGGTTACATTGCAGAGATTGGAGATATTGACCGGATGGCTAGATATGCAATTGAATTACTGACTAACGAGAAGCGGTATAAAACATTTTCAAAAAATTCCCGCGACCGGGCAGTGAATAATTTTGATAAAAATCTGATTGTGCCAAAGTATGTTGAATATTACGAAAAAATTCTAAACTCATAATTATCATCTGCTATTTTAGTGCTCGTGATCTTAATCTAATTATGCGGTCAAGATCATGAGCACAAATCAAACACCGACCACTTTTCTACCGATGCTATAATAAATAAATCCCAGCTCTGTCATCTTTTTTGTGTCAAAAATATTTCGTCCGTCAAATATTATAGGAGAATTTAATTCAGATTTAATACGGTCAAAATCCGGATTACGGAATTCATTCCATTCAGTTAAAGTCAGAAGTGCATCTGCATCTTTAAGAACCGCATACTGATCTTGAGAGTATTCAATAATATCATCTAAATAATATTTAGCGTTCTCCATTGCAGCCGGATCGTAAGCAGATACTTTTGCACCTAAGCGGATTAATTCTTTAATGATTGTTATAGAGGGTGCATCGCGCATATCATCTGTATTTGGTTTGAAAGCCAGTCCCCAAACAGCAAACTTTTTACCTTTTATATCACGGTCGAAATGTTTCAAAACTTTCTTTACAAGAATTAGTTTTTGAAGCTTGTTAATTTCATCAACAACCTTGAGCAAACGCATTGGCGAGTTGTGTTCTTCTGAAGTTTTAATGAGCGCATTTACGTCTTTAGGAAAACAGGAACCTCCGTACCCGATGCCGGGGAAGAGAAATCTTTTTCCAATTCGAGTATCTGCGCCAATTCCCTTTCTTACCAGGTCAACATTTGCGCCAACGGACTCGCAAAAATTAGCGAGTTCGTTCATATAAGTTATGCGCATTGCAAGGTAAGAGTTAGCAGCATATTTTGTTACTTCGGAGCTTTCCGGGTCCATTTCCAAAATCGGATTCCCTTGACGGACAAACGGTTCATAGAGTGCACACATTTTTTCAAAAACTTTTTGAGTGCGTGTACCGACAACAATTCTATCCGGTTTCATAAAATCATCCACGGCAAAACCTTCGCGTAAAAATTCCGGATTTGAAACTACCTCAAAATTTTTGATTCCATACTTTTCAATAATTTTTGTTAATCCGGCTGAGGTTCCAACAGGCACAGTGCTTTTATTTACGATAATCTTAAAATCGTTAGTCTCTGCAGCTTTTAAAATTTTTCCGATCTCTTCAACAACTCCAAAAACATATTTCAGTTCTGCAGAGCCGTCTTCATCCTGCGGAGTTGGTAAACAAAGAAAGATCACTTCAGATTCAAGGACAGCTTTTTTAAGATCGTCTGTGAAGATTATTCTTTTCTTCTCAATATTTCTATGGAACAACATTTCTAAACCGGGTTCATAAATTGGGATTACACCGGCGTTCAGTTTATTCAATTTTTCTTGATTGTTATCAACACAGATAACATGGTTGCCCATTTCGGCAAAACACGTTCCGCTTACAAGTCCTACATAGCCAGTTCCAATTACAGATAAATTCATTTTTCACCCCGTGAATATTAGTAGAGAAAATCTTTTTCAATTTCTTTAAAAAGTTTAGCTTGTAAATCTTTTTCTGAAACGATCGGCTTCTCAACTTTCCAATCAATGTTTAGAGAAGAATCGTTGAATAGAATTGCACGCTCGCTTTGCTTATTATAAAGTGAAGAACATTTGTAACTAAAAACCGCTGAATCGGAAAGTACAGAAAACCCGTGCGCAAATCCCGGTGGAATCCACAACTGATTTTTTGTTTCTTCATTTAGTTCTATTGCAAAATGTTTTCCAAAGGTCGGCGAGCCAAAACGAATATCAACGGCTACATCTAATACTTTTCCTAGAACTACACTGCATAATTTCCCTTGTGCGTATTGCCCGACTTGATAATGCAAACCCCGGACTGTTCCTTTTACAGATTTAGAAATGTTATCCTGAACAAAAGTTTTATCAATTCCGCCATCAGCAAATTTTTCAATGTTGAATGCTTCAAAGAAATAACCGCGTTCATCATAAAAGATATCTGGTTTAACTACAATTAATCCGTCTATAAAAGTTTTTTCGAATTGCAATCTTCACCTCAGTATTTTGGATTTTGATGCCAGTTCCATGCAGTTTGAATTATTTCTTCGATTGAATATTTAGGAATCCAATTTAGCAGCTCTTTAGCTTTTTTATTATCGGCTACCAACACTGCCGGATCTCCGGTTCTTCGTTCAACAATTTCAAATGGAATTTCTTTATTAGTAATTGTTTTTGCTTTTTCAATTATGTCAAGAACCGAATTTCCTTTTCCAGTTCCCAAATTAATTATAGCAGATTCGTTTCCGTTGTCCAAATAATTAATTGCCTTCAAATGTGCATCTGCTAAATCATTAACGTGAATGTAATCTCGAATACATGTTCCGTCTTCTGTATTATAATCGTTTCCAAAAACTGAAACTTTTTTTCTTTCTCCCAATGCAGTTTTTAATATTATCGGGATTAAATGGGGTTCCGGATTGTGGCTTTCACCTATCGCACCGGATGGATCAGCGCCGGCAGCATTAAAATAACGTAACGCAACATGTTTCATTCCGTTTGCTGTTTCAAAATCTTTCAGCATCATTTCAATTATCAATTTAGTGCTTGCATACGGATTAATTGGATTTGAAGGTTGGTCTTCAGAGATCGGGACTTGAGTTGGATTTCCATATATCGAACATGTGGAAGAGAAAATAAAATTCTTAACACCATTTTCCGCACAAAGCCGAATCAGATTTAAACTCCCTACAACATTATTTTGATAATAAATTCCCGGATGTTCTACTGATTCTCCTACATATGCATATGCTGCAAAATGAACCACTGCATCCGGCAAATAAGTTCGAATTGTGTAAGAAAGAGCTTCTGTGTCTAGAATGTCAACATCTTCAAATAGAACATTTTGAGGAACAGCTTCTTTATGTCCGCGCGACAAATTATCAATGACAAGCGGTTGATGCCCATTATCAATTAGCATCTTAACAAAATGCGAACCGATGTAGCCGGCTCCGCCAGTAACTAGAACTTTCAATAATCCCTCAACACATTTTATCTATTCAAAAATACAAAAACTTTTCATTTAGAATGACTGATTATTCCCGTTCTTAATCAAATTGCAAGAACAATATTTTTAGATTAATTTACAATTAACAAAAAGAATGAGGTCTGCATGTCAACTCTTCCAAAAAGATTTGAAAGATTTCTAAAAGAATATCCCGATGTTGCAGTAGCTTACGAAACACTTGGAGATGCAATTCACAAAGAAGGATCTTTGACTGAAAAAGAACGCGCATTAGTTAAACTTGCTATTTCTGCCGGAGCTAAAATGGAAGGCGCTGTTCATGCCCAGGTTAGAAAAGCATTAAAAGCTAAACTCACAAAAAAGGAAATTCGTCAAGTTGCACTTCTTTCAATTCCAACCATTGGTTTTCCATCATCTATGGCTGTTATGAGTTGGATGGATGATATTCTCGATAAGAAGAAAGGCAAATAAAAATATTTTGCAGACCGAAAAATCTTTAGTGGAGCTTAGAAAGAATTTTAATGAAACTATTCCCTTAAAAATTCAACGCATAATTGCCCTTTGGGGATTTAGCGAATCGGCATTCGGCGGAATACTTCATGCGCTAAAAATTCCTTTTACAGGATTATTTCTAGGCGGAGCGGCGGTAATTTTTATTACTCTAATTGCTCATTATTCAAATGATAAATTAGCAATTCTGAGAGCCACGTTAATTGTAATATTGGTAAAAGCATTTGTTAGCCCCTACTCTCCAATAACGGCATATTTAGCGGTAGCACTACAAGGATTTCTTGGTTATCTATTTTTTTCGCTAATCAATTATGAACGTGCGGCAGCGTTGCTGTTTGGTTTCTTTTCTTTACTTTTTTCGGCTTTGCAAAAATTAATTTTTCTCTCTTTAATATTCGGTACGGGTTTATGGAAATCCATTGACCTATTTGTTGATTTTGTTCTGTCACAAATCCCCTTCATAAAGCAATCGTCCACATTCAGTTTTAGTATCGTATTGATTTCAATTTATGCAGGCATACATATTTTAGCCGGTATATATATTGGAATAAGAGCCGCACTAATTCCAAAATGGCTTTTGTCTAAATCAAAATCATTTGAAAAGATGAAAATTGATTTTGAGGAAGACCAAGATTATTTCCCCAAAACGAAAAAGAAGAAACGATGGTGGAAAAGATCATCCGGAATTCTTTTGTTTTTATTTTTAATTACTTTGATGATACTTTCATTTTACTTTCCACAACTTGGCAAAAACCGCGCTTACGAAATTATGTTTACTCTTGTCCGGGCAATAGTAATAACATTTTTCTGGTTTTCAATTGTATCTCCTTTTGTTCTTAAGCATTTCAAGAAATTCCTTGAGAAGAATAATTTTAAGCACGCTTCGGAGATGAACCAAGTAACTGTCTTATTCCCAAGTTTTAAACGGATAATAAATTTCTGCTGGAGAATATCTTCTATTGAAAAAGGAACAAAAAGAATTAAAAAATTTTTGGCAGATTCACTTGCGCTTTTACTTTTAGCAGAGATTAAAATTGACTAAAAAGATTTTCATATTTACCGGGCTGGTCCATACCGGCAAGACAACACACTTAATGCATTGGGCAGTTTCACAAAAAAAAATTGACGGCATTTTCCAGCCTGTTATTGATGATAAACGGTTCATCTATCATATTGCGTCCCGCTCATTAAAATCTTTGGAAGTTTCTGCATCGGCAAAAGACGAACACACTATTAAAATCGGTAATTACAGCTTCAGTAAAGAAACTTTTGAATGGGCGGGAAAAATTCTATTAGATAGTTTAAGCAAAGATTTAGAATGGTTAGTAATTGATGAGATCGGTCCTCTTGAATTGGAAGGGAACGGTTTGGAACCAGCTATCTCAAGTATTTTTGATGAGAGGAAAAATATTTCAGCAAAAATTGTATGTGTTATAAGAGAAGAAATTTTGCAGAAATTCATTGATCACTACAAACTGCAGAACTGCTACGAAATATTTGAGCCCCCTTTATAATCTAGTGTCTTTGCGGCAAATATTCTTTGCCGCAAAGACACTAAGACACTAATTTTTAGAAAGCATAGTTGAATGATATATGAATAAGAGTTGTGGATAATTGACTTGTACTTCCGTCATATTCATTTGCAATTAAACTTGGTTTGCTCGCTGTAACAGATTTGTTAAGTCCAGCTTCAAATGCAGCATTGACAGTTAACGGATCAGAAATTTTATAGCTGGCGCCAACTGTAATATGGCTTTCAACAATAGCCGGGAAAATTGGGAAGATTGTGGATTCCGGAACCGGATTACCGCCGTAAGCATAACCGAGTCTCAGTGTTAAATCTTTATTAACATCATACTCGCCGCCCAATTTAATAACAATAGAATTTTTCCAGTTCATCGGAAAATCCAAATTAAATGTTCCATTGTTGCCAAGCATCTTGTTGATGTTTGCATTGTTGCCGTTAGAAAGTTTTATAGTCATTTTATCAAAAGCATTTTCCCAATTTATCCATTCAAAATCAGCTGCCAACATAAAATTATTTGCTGCTTTGTAAGAAACACCAAAACCAAATGATTGAGGAAAAGTAAGGTCAACGTTCAAATCATAATTAGCTACAACTCCCTTTGTCATATCAATTCCTAATCCGGTGAATTGAGCCATCACAGCTGCTGTAGCTTGCGCTTGAGTCATACCTTGCATCATAGCGCCTGCAACTGCTTTGCCGAATGCGTCATTCAACTGCGCTGTCATATCCATTAAAGCTTTGCCGTTTTTATAAGTAAGTGAAGTAGGCATTGTGTAGCTAAAACCAAACGAAAGTTGATCATCAACTTTGTAAGCAAAACCAATTTTACCATTAAAACCAGTTCCGACTAAATCAGTCATCTTTGCTGTTGCTGTAACTTCATCATATCCAAATCCGCCCATTGTTGAAGGTGCGGCGAACATTTGTCCGAATGTCATTCCGGGCATTGCAACGCCTTGCATGACTGATGGACTAAGAGAATACGGCATTCCGAATTCAAGCATGCTGTAAACTAAATGAGCGCTGATACCAACGGAAAAATTTTCATTGAATTTGTAAGCAACTGTTAAACCACCCTGCATTGAAGCAAGCATAGAATGGTATTTCTGTAGATTGTACGTTCCATCTTGGTTTCTATAAAGAGCGTGTTTTAATGAATAGTCTGCACCCATTCCACCGGCTGTGAAAAATCCTATTCCCCAGCTAAAATTACTTTCTTTGTATTTATTTACATATGCTGCAGCTGGGAGAGGAAAAGTATTTTTGTCTCCATCGGCATCATTAAGAGCATTCTTAAAATGAAGCGAGGGAAACATAAGGGAAAGATTTACATCCAGACTTGAGTTGTTCAGAAAAGAAATACCCGCCGGGTTAGACATCATAAGCTCCGGACTGTCAAATGTTCCTATGCTTACTCCGCCGCGTCCCATTGATTTAGCATTAAAGCCAACCAGTCTGGTCCCGGTCTGTGCAAATGCAACAGAGGTCAACAGTACTAACATTAGAATTGATTTTGTGAACTTCATTTTAATACTCCTTTATTTTTGTGAGTGGTACAGCATTATATGTGTCTTTTATTTCTTGAATTCTTTTCCAAATAGAGCAAGTCCAATCGATTCATCCAACACAGACGGCATGCTCATATGATTCATAAATGCCATCTTACCGGCATCCCAGAAGTACATATCCATTCTGAACATTTCTCTAGCTGTATTAACGAGAAGTTGTCCGTTTTTTTGTGTAATTAAAACTTCGATTGGATATGCTACAACGTGATCGATACCGGGACATTTATTTTCTTTTGTCTCGCGGCTCGAGCCGGCAATTTGAAATGATAATCCTTCTGTCTGTGGTCTTGTAATACCAAGCAGAACAGAGGAAGAATCGGGAGAATAAACCTGACCAATGATTCTCCATTTCAAAACTTCCGGTGATGCAACGTAACGGTAATCAACATCATCTTTTGCCGGTTTGAAGTTTTTAATATTGCTTTCCATTTCACTGATCAATCTTTCCAGACCTTTTCTTCCTTCATTATTTTTTCTTGAATAGACAACAGGAAATTGATCTTCATCGTTAAAGAAAGTCATCTTGCCAACCATCATAAACATATCGCGCGATGATTCACGTAAGTCTTCATCGCTGCGTATCGGTTCCAGCGCTTTTTCTTCTTTAGTGCCGCCCGCTATTGAATGAATGGTTTTTACAAGGTTGGCTTTAAATTCTTTTGTCTTTGCAACAACTTGATTGTACTCGTTCTCTTTGCCGTTTTCCCAAAGATCGTTAAAGACAATTCGGTTAATTGTCTCCGGATCGGCAATAACAATTTGAATTCCATCAGGTGTTTCATATAATCCTACTCTCAGAAATGCAGCAACCAAATATTTGTTACCGTGCGCTGTTATCATTTTTGTGAATTCGTTTGAGCTGAGTAAAATCAACTTTGCTTTGGAACCGCACTGATCATCTTTCTTTTGTCTAACGATATCCGGTGAAGCAATCTCTGTGTAATTGAGAATGTTGTAACCGGCATTTTTTAATCTAGTTTTTAGTTCATCTCCAACTTTATTGATATCCCCTTTTACATTAGCAACCATCAGCAAATAAATGCCATGGTTAGAAGCGAAAACATTTGAAAATAGTAGTATTGTTAGAAGCAGCACTATTTTTTTCATCATAACTCTCACCGGTTATTTGTTAATAAAAAGATTATGGGTAAGAGTAAGATTAAGAACAAAACTTTTTTTACTTTATAAATAATTTCTTGCTCATGATCTTGCTCTTGATCTTATTCTTAAGTAAAGATTATCTGTGAGCCAGCCGATTTTTCATAGAATTGACCGACTGAGATAATATCATCAACTTGCGGACAGAAGTCTTTTTTTGTTAAATGGAACATATCAACGGTTGCTTTGCATCCGTAAATTTCGCAGCCCGTATCGTGAATCATTTCAATAAATTCTCTAATAGGTGGAATATCCAATTTTTCAATTTCTTTTTTCATCATTCCCGTTGCGAACCATGACATTCCAGGAATGGCGCCCATCCATGTAGGTAAACCCGGTCCCATTGCCGAAGGAACACACATTGCCGGATTACCTACGGTTGCAACTTTTAGATGATCCATTTTCTTTTCGATGACGGCGTGAAGACCGAAGAATGTAAAGAACAATGTTGCTTCAATACCTTCCATTCTTGCGCCGTTAGCCATAATTAATCCGGGATAAACACCTTCCAATGACCCGCGTGAAATTACGATAGATACTTTTTTGATTGGTTCTGCCATTTTCATTTCTCCTCTAATTAAATACATCCTTTTGGTTTTGGTAATCCTGCAATGCGTGCAGCTTTTTTAGCCGGTCCGCCCGGAAAGAGTGTATACAATTCTTTTGTATCAACACCGCTTTCTTTGGTTAGTTTTCTAATCGAAGGTGCATCTCCTTTGGCTTCGAATTCTTTTCTCATGTAATTGATAACGAGCCAACGCCTATCATTAAGCTCAGGAATGCCTTCTTCAACAGCCAATGCTTTAGCTACATCTTCATTCCAATCCGTTTGTTTTGCTAAATTACCATCGGCATCAAGTTCTACCATTTTGCCTGCATATTCTTTTACTGCCATTTTTATCTCTCCTTTATTTAATTATTTTTTGTTGAATCTATTTCAATGATTTCCTTACCGTTTTGGGGACTCGCAAGATTCTTCAAGAACTCAAGCGCAAATGCTAAACCTCTTTTCGCTTCCGGTGTGTTTAACTCTTTCATTATTCCGAAGAGCGATACATCTTTCTTCACAACAATATCAAGCTGCTTATACACATTAAGCGCATTATTGATCGTATGAAGCATATCCGGTTGTGTAAGATTTTTTACTGTGTTGAGAATTGTAACGATGTTGTCGCCGAGACTTCTTACTTCTTCTTTGCTGAAGGATGTAACTATATTATCTGCAATGTTTGTAAGCTCTTTAGCAAATTCGAAATAACCTTTTTTATCAATCTCATCCAGTGTTTTCATAAAATCTAAGATGGATTCTCTCACGAGCGGAGAAACATCCACAAGAAAATCTTTCAAGCTCTCCAATTGTTCAATACTTCGGTTGATGGTGTTTACATTTCTCAGAAGGTACTTTCCGAGGTGCAGTATATCCCTGGTATTTACATGATCATGAACAGCTTCTAGTTCAACAACGGCAGTATCGTAAAAATCCTTACCGACACGCATTAAGTCCTCTTTCAGATCTTCCATCTCGCGTCTGTGTTTTCTCTGAAGTTCAATCTCTTCAAGGATAATATCCAGCTTTCTATTAATTTCATCTATCTGCTTTTGTGTTTTAATTTCTTCCATTTTACATCCTCTTTCCAGCCATTGACATTTGTGATTCTATCGGCAGTTCTGTTCCTTTCAACAAGAAATTCCAGTACATCCATCGGAACATCACCTTACCGTAGTGATTCATTTTTGTCTCTTCTAAAAGTGAAAACGGTCCAACGCCGGGCAGCGGGAATTTTCCCGGTAACGGTTCTGTATCGTAATTGAAATCAATTAAAATTCCTTTGCCAAAACCGGATTCAATAAAGCAGTTGGCGTGACCATCAAATTTAGCATGTGGTTCACTTCCTTCAATTACGCTTAAAATATTTTCGAAAAGTATATCTGCTTGAAAATGTGCAACCGAACCGGCTTTCGAACTCGGAAGGTTTGTTGCGTCACCAATAACAAAAATATTTTCGTATTCGGAAGATCGGAGTGTTTGTTTATCTGTCGGTACAAAATTCAACTCGTCACCCATTCCGCTCCTTGCTATCAACTCGTCTCCCATGTTCGTAGGTATGCTTACCAACACATCGAAATCAACTTCACGTTCGTCCCATGAAATAATTTTTTTCTGCTCGTTATCCACTCTCGCTATGCTGAAATCGGTTGTAAGCTTAATATTTTTCTTATCGAGAAAATCACCAAGGATTGCAGAAGCTCTTGGTTTTGTAAAAGCTCCAGGCAGTGGTGTTACAAAATGGATTTCAACTTTATCTCTTATTCCTCTTTCGGTGAAATATGAATCGGCAAGAAAAACAAATTCAAGCGGTGCCACAGGACATTTAATCGGCATTTCTGTAATGTTCAGAACAAGTTTTCCGCCTTCCCAATGTTTAAAGAAATTAGATAATGCGCACGCACCTTCAATTGTATAGAAGTCGAAAACATTTTTGTGCCAAAGTTCTCCTTTCAATCCTTCGGTCTCCTCCGGTTTTATCTGCGCGCCGGTTGCTATTATCAAAATATCGTACGAAAGAACTTTGCTGTCCTTAAGTATTACCCGGTTTTCTTTGGGTTCGATCTTTTCAATTTCCGAAACAATTACATTCGCCTCAGACGGAAAGAAATCCCTTTTTGGCTTGATGACATCTTTTCTTTTGTAGATACCGAACGGAATGAACAAGAACCCGGGCTGGTAATAATGTGTTTCATGCTGATCTACAATGGTTATCTGCCATTCATTTTTATCTAAGACACTGCTTAATTTATTCAGCATCATAGTCCCCGCTGTTCCAGCCCCGAGTATCAATAATTTCTTCATAGTTTTTCCTTAATTTTAATTTAGAGTTATAAAATGATTTCTTTTAGTTTGTCTTTTATGCTCTTACAGTTTCCAAAAGATGAATACACCTGGCAAGTACGGCAATCTCGTGAAGTACAATAATTATCTTTGTGATTAAGCATCCAGCAAGGTTTAGAATATTCACTGTAAGCGTGGCAATTTTGTCTGTCTTTTTTTGAACAACTTAAAATACCCCAGCATGGTATCAACGAAAGGATTCTACGAATCCCTTCAATTCCAATCTTATCTTCCGATATTGTTTTTCTAATGCATCTCATCCGTTCAAGATCTTTATCGGAATACAATCTTTGGTGGCTCTCTTTTTTAAAGGGAAGGATTAATCCTTCTCTTTCATACATTCTTAGGGTATGGACTGAAATATTCAGTAAGCTTGCGGCAGTGCTTATGGTATAAACCGGGTTATCGGAGACGTCTTGTGAATACATCATAATTATTGATCATTATTCCAATTGTTGATATCAGTGGGTATCAACTTTACTGCCAATAGATAATGTTAGTTTTTTCGCAATATTTTCAGCATTGTTACTTTTTTCTTCCCATTTGTAAGAAAATGTATACAATAACTTCCAAAAAATGGGATAACGGCTATGTTGTCTTGAATAAATTTAGGTAGGTAAATCCGGCGCTATATGCGGAAATCACGCGCCGGATAGTTGAATATTGATAATAAATCAGCAACCTTCTTTCTTTTTCTTTGTTGCTTTTCCGCCAACAGCCGGAGTAGAAAGTTTTGGCATTGCCGGTATTGCTGGTTTTATAGTTGACGCTGCTGATGTTGTTGTCTGTTCTGCAGTTGCCAATTGAGGTGTACCGCCAAAGTATGCGCTGATCTGTTTAACTTTTTCAAATGCTGCTGTCTGTTCCGGTGTTGCATTTAAAGCTAGCTTCGGAAATAGAATTTGATTTTTCCATTCATTCAATCCGCCGGAAAGAATATAAACACCTTTATAATTACTGCTCCTTAGAACAAACCAAGCTTGTGCTGCAGCGATATCATCATTGCCATAAAGAATGATTTTTTGATTTCTCATTAATCCTGAACCGAGCAAATCTTCCATCTTAATATTAACTGAAGTAGGAATGTTGTATTCGGAATATTCTTTTTCGTTTCTCAAATCCACCAAAGTAAAATCGGATTTTTCTTTGATTAGCCAATCTGCCAGAGTCATAACCTCAATTTTGTCTTGATCTTTAACTGTTGAAAGAGCCATCTCTTTTGCGTTTACATAAATTTTATTATCGTCAGTTGGATTAGCTATGAACAGCGCGATAATTCCAAGAAGAGCAGCAACCATCGCTAATTTTTTTGATATGCTAAGTTTCATAAACCATTCTTTCATTCTACACCTCTTCCGCTTTTCTTTGCTATTTTTTTTTCTCCCCATTCAGCAGCTGCAAAAGCACCTAACGCCATTGCTACAACCAAGAAGACAACCATCCCATGAGAGATACCAAGGAATTCGGGGAGTGTTACTCTTCCCATTGGTGTCGAATTATAAAATCCTTCCAACAGCGGAAACATTTCTCCAAAGACAAATATGCCGAAGAAAATTCCTAACAAGTAAACAAAGCCATCTGTTCTTCCGGTTGACGCAGAAACAACAGACGTACCGGGACAGTATCCGCCAATGACAAATCCCATTCCGAGCATCAAACCGCCGACTATTTGAGGAAGTATATAAGTATCTCCGACGTAAACGAGCGAAAGATCAAGCCACCCTATCCATGCGAAATAAAATAATCCAAGCATCGCTGTTACAATTGCAGTGAACATCACTTTTAGAACTCGCATATTGTAGAAATAGAATTGCGCCGCAAGAATTCTGGCATTACCAAATCCACCACGTTCAAGTGCGAAACCAAATCCAATGCCGATAATAAATGCCACGACCAAACCAAAGTCGAAGCCGAAATAATCAAATTTGAAATAAGGCATCATAACCATTGTCTCCTTACGAAATATGCAGCTGCATAACCTCCTCCGAATACAGCAAACATGAAAGCCCACCCGCCAAGACTAAGCAGCGAACCGCCTGTGAGTGCCAATCCGCTTGTGCATCCACGCGCCATCTTTGCGCCGAACCCCATAATTGTCCCGCCTACAAAAGCGTAAATCAATCTTGTCTTCACAGAAACATTGGGACCTTTTTCAGTTGTACGTTTAATTCTATGTGCCAGCGATCCGGAAATAAATCCTCCGGCAACAACACCAAGAACTTCGAACAAGAGCCAGTCTTTAAGAGGATTTGTTGTTCCATCTCCTAAATACTCTTTGTAAAAATTATTATTTGCGGCATGCTCTGGCGCAATCTTATCTACACCCACAGCAACAAGAGTTGAAACAGCTCCGGAAGCTCCGAGCCCGCGCCCCATAATTAAAAATGCTGCAAGTAAAACAATTCCTAAACCAAAGCCGGTAACGTAAGGATTAGAGTATGGCTTCGGCTCGAAATGTTTTTCTTCATGAGATTTTTCTTTTTTGGGAATCATAAATTCTCCATCGTTTTAATCTTTTTGAAACTCAGTTGAATCGCTTTTCACTTATTTAAAATGTGCATTGAAATAATGACTGTATTGTCCTGCTGCAACAATTATAAATCTCAAAATCAATCCGCCAAGAATTACCATAATCGGTGCGACCGGCGTATGTTTTATTTTATGATTAACCGCCAACAGTTGAATTACTAGCGGAAGTATTAATCCCATACCTACAACAAAAACCCAGAAAGGAGCTGTGTAAGGACCGCCTAATAAAAGTTGTGCTGCTTGAATTTGAGCTTGTGAAGAAGTGGCAAGACCAATCAACATAAGAGCAATTACAAACATTTCTACAACTATAAATCCGTTATCGGCTTTAGCAAGCAATTCTCTCTCTTGGACATTCTTTGCAATCATATGAACAAACGCTGCCGCAGTTGATAAACCCGAGATAAGAAATAGAACCCAAAGAATTGCAGTATTCCATAAAGGACGAGAACCCATTGTACTGAGTAGAACACCTGTGTAAACACCAAGCATTCCTCCAAACAGCATATTTCCAATTCCAATGTTCTGTATTAACCGCGGTCTTGCATTGATGTAATCTGTTATCTTATTTACCTGAGGAATGCGGTCCACAATGAATGATGGTGGAACCATCAGCATATTTGCAATTATAAGCGGATAAACCAAAATCAAAATCCAGGCACCCCAAGACATTGGTGAGGAGATTTTGAAAGTTGTATAAAGCCGCCATACAAAAAGTTTATGTTCTAGATCTAAAAAGAGAGACCCCATTCCCAAACTCAAAAAAACAATACTAATTAACGGGATATAGTTAGCAATGCTATCTGAGTTCTTATGTTTCTCTTTGAATAAAAAATAACCCGCAATGATCATCATCCCCGCAACCATTCCGCCAAGGAAAAGATAAACAGGAATTTCCCATCCCCATACTGTCGTGAAAGGATCAATCTGCGGATTGTGCCGTGTTGTTGTTAATTCTTGCATTTAAAAATCTCCTTTAATGGAACGCAGATTTTTATGATCGTTTATGATTTTTTAAGATCATAAGGAATCATAATCATCAAAACGATCCGCGTTCTATTCTTTATGTCAAATAAAAAATTCTAGGTTGCGTCCCGGCTTCAGGAATTAATTGATGATTTTTTCTTGAAGCAATCAATCTGCTTACTTCGCTATTCGGATCGTCAAGATCGCCGAAAGACATGCAATGAGTTGGACATACAGAAACGCACGCCGGCAATTCTCCTTTTTCAACTCTGTGAATGCAGAATGTACATTTATCAGCGTAACCTTCGGGATTGATAAAACGCGCATCATAAGGACAAGCAGCAAGGCAAGCTTTACATCCGATGCACATATTATGCTCAACTAAAACAACTTTACCAACCTCGTGAACATGACTGGCTCCGGTAGGACAGCACGCAACGCACGGAGTATTATCGCAATGGTTACAGCGTTGCGACTGAATTTCCAAATTCACTGTGGGAAATTTTCCATTAACTACAGTTACAATCCAATCTCTATTATGCCCTTCGGGCACATTATTTTCTGTTTTGCACGCTACAACACAATCCATACATCCGACGCATTTTTTTGTATCTATTACCATTCCATATCTAGCCATGCTATGCCTCCATCTCAAAAGTTACAAAGTTCACATTCATAGCCGTACCTCCCATCAATGGATCGGTTTTATATTTAGTAATAAGTTGAGCATCACTTGCGCCTTTGCCGAATGCGCCTTTAAGCATTTTAGAATTGTGCCCGAAACCATGAACCATATAAACGCAATCCGGTCTGATTCTCTCGGTTATCTTAACCTTAATTTTATTGCTCACAACCCCATCTTGATTTTTCAATCGAACATGTTGAGCATTTTTCAATCCAAACCGGTTTGCTACATCTTCGTTCACCCAAATTTCATTTTCTTCCATCATATCCATCAAAATTCTATTTGATTGAGTACGGCTGAAAGAATGAACCGGCGCACGACCGAATAATAATCTGAAATATCCCGATGGCGGTTGTTCCGGACGTTTATATTTTGGAACAGGATCGAATCCCGCTTCTGCTAGTTGCGGAGAATAAAATTCAATCTTGCCTGATGGTGTCGCAAATTCAGGAACAATTCCTTCTTCAAAATAGATTGGCGCTTTATTGCCGTGAATAATTCCTTTCTTCTTCATCTCTTCTAAACTCATTCCGATTTTCTTCAAGCGGAAATCGAGATATTCTTCAATGTCATTCCAAGGATAGTAGTTACCCAGTCCGAGTTTTTCTGCAAGTTTTTTTGCAATCCACCAATTTGGTTTTTGATCGTTTGGTGAATCAACAACAGGTTGACGAATTCCTAAGAATTGTTCTTTGAACGGAGATGAATGTAAATCATCATAACGTTCCAAATAAATAGATTCAGGAAGAACAACATCTGCCCATCCGGCAATTTCGCTCGGAATAACATCTACAACAACCATCAAATCCAAATTTTGAATTGCCTTGATCGTCTCTTCTTCATTGGGTAATGCGTTCATTAAATTAGTTGCGTAAACAAACCAACTTTTAATCGGGTATGGTTTACCAGTGATAGTTGCATCTCTAACTCCGGTTGTAATTTCCTCGGAAGCAAAGGGATATTTTTTATTTGGGTTGTCAACTTTTGGTTTTGCCGGCTCAGGATATGCAGGATAAGGGTAACCTGGAATAGAAAATTTTGTTGGAAAGAAGAAACCGCCTTTGCGTCCCCAACTCCCCATTAGAGCATTTAACAACGCAATTGCGCGGGAACGCTGCGTGTCATCGCCATACCATGTTGTGTGTCTTCCGGGATGAATTAATGTTGCCGGTTTATGCTGAGACATAACCCTTGCTGTAGTTCTTATTAATTCAGGATCAATTCCTGTTTCCGGATAAGCCCACTCAGGCGTGTACTGAGAAATCTCAGCAGCAAATTGTTCAAAACCGAAACCAAATTTTGTAACGTAATCAACATCATAAAGTTTTTCTGAAACGATCACATTCATCCATGCAAGAAGAAGCGCAGTGTCTGTTCCCGGTTTTATCGGCAAATAATATTTTGCTTTGGATGCGGCTACTGAAAATCTCGGGTCAACTACAATAATTGTAGCGTCCTTCTGAACCGCAGTGGCAAATTCTTGGACTTGTGAATTATGCATGTTCTCACCAAGATGAGAGCCAATGAGCACAAGACACTTTGAGTTTTCTATATCTGTTCTTTCAGGCGAACCGATAGCGTCGCCAAAAGTTAATTCAAATCCAACATCACGAGGACCGCGGCACTGAGCAAATGATGGAGCTGAAATGTTCTGTGTTCCAAATGCATTTAGAGTATGTTTCAAAAAATTTCCGCCAATACCATGAGCAAAAAATGCAACCGCTTCCGGTCCATATTGAGCTTTAATTTTATTCATCTTCTCAGCTATGTAATCAAATGCTTCGCCCCATGTAACTTCTTTCCACTCCTCTTTTCCGCGTTCTCTTGTTCTGATTAGCGGCGAACGCAAACGGTCGGGATCTGAATAAGCTCCAATGCCGCCTGTTCCGCGAGGACATAATCTTCCTTTGCTTAATGGATCTTCCGGATGTCCTTCTATCTTCCATAACTTACCATCTTTTAAGTACGCTATGGCTCCGCATTTCCAGAAACAGATATCGCAATAGGTAGGAATTTTTTGAATTCCTTTTATTTTTTCTTTGTTGATTTTTTTTGCCCCCTTAATAACCGGACTGATTGCAGAAACGGCAGCCGCCGCACCGACTGTAAACCCGGAAATTTTCAGGAATTTTCTTCTTGAGATAGAATTCATCTTTACCTCGAAATAGATTTTATTAATTCTTTAATCATACAACACTCAGAATACTTTGAATAAACTTCACATGATCTGCAATCTCTTTCTTTGCAAACATTTTTATGATCGTAAGTCCAACACGGATTATGTTCGCCATTAAATGCACCACAATTTTTGCGTTCTTCTTCAGAACACTTTACAATATCCCAGCATGGAATAAGCGAATAAATTGCTTTTATACCATTGATGCTGATCTTAGACTCGTTTATTGCATTACGAATACACTGGATCCGTTCAATATCAGCTTTAGAAAAAAGTCTTTGATTGGATTTTTTTTTATAAGGAATGAAGAGCCCTTCACGCTCGTACATTCTTAATGTGTGAACCGAAATTTTGAGCAGTTGGGCAGCAGCGCTTATTGTAAAGATTGGTTCATTCTGCGCAACATTTATCTCGTTCATATTAGCCGTTTTATAGTTGATATTTATAAATATCAACTATACTGCCAGCTATAAAACTAATTTTTTGTTTGATTTTACTAGAAAATCGTAGAATAAATTTTCGTAATTAAGAAATTTGTAAAAAGCTTTCTTGAATTTGGAAATAAGAAGAGTTTTAGTCCTGGACCTTTTGCTCAAAATGGAGTTAATGTCTGCAAGGATTTTAATTCCACTTTGGCAAAACGCATTTTAATGTTAGCATGGATTTAACTTTCACAAAATCTAATGCTGCGTCTTTCATTATTCTTGTGTTGGAAGTATGACAAGTTAAACAAGCACCAACAGTAAGAATTTTTTTCTGCTCTTCGATTGAGAATGGACGAGTGTTATCTCTGGTGGTGGAGTTGAAACTTCTCTCTCTTAGAAAACCAATCCATGCATCTTCTGGAAGCCCATCTTGTTTGATGATGGAATATTGCGGTGTGAATTTCCATTTTCCTATATTACCTAAAATTTTGTATTCAAGTTTTCCTCTTCCGTATCCTAACGCTAGAGGATTATTATGACATGACTCGCAAGAGCGTGCTTGTTTAATAATTGTATGAGAGAAACCCGGCGCAAATAATCTTTTGAAGATCGGTTTTTCGTTTTTGGTTTTATTAATTGTTAAGACCATCCCGGGTATAAATTCTTCTACAACTTTTTTAGTAATTCCATGCTCATTAATTTCTCTAATTCCAAGAGTTGCCGGTTCAGGCAGTAAATCTTTTGGATGTTCAAGCCACTCTCCCGCTTCTTCTTTATTTGAAAGAAGATCGAACATTGTTCCTTTATCGTCATATTCTGTATGGCATCCAATACATTGCGGAGACCATGAATTATGACATGAGTTGCAAGATAAATTTTTATGAGCCGCTCCTTCTACACAAATTTTTGCCGGATTTTTTATTTCTGATATCTTTCCGGAAGATTTTTGTATTAAATACGATCTACCATTCTGCACAAAAGCATTAACAAGCGGAAAACCATTCTTAGATACCGTCAGATAATTTCTTCCATTATCATTCAGTTTTTTCAGTTGAGCAATCTGCTTGGATTCAAAATCGAAATCGCTAAATTTTTGCGTAACGGGTTTGGATGTTAAATGACAATCCACACACTGAACTTTCATCTGCTCTTCTTTGTGCAGAGCATATTTTCCATCGCCCATTAATTCATATGAAGTATGGCAATCAGTACAAATCATTCCAAGTTCCGAATGCACATCAGCTTTAATTTTTGCAACAACTCTTCCATCATCAAGAATTCTAAACCCGACTTTACCTTTGACATCTTCAGGTTTAAGAAGCGTCTCATGCCAGCCGTCATAACTCAAAGAAATTCTGCCGGATCGTGAATGGCATCCGAAACAATGTTTATTTTCTACTTGCAAAGAAATTGACGGATGAAACTTCTCCTTCGCTCTTTTCGTTTTTTCTTCTTTACCTCTTTCCTTCAAATTTTCTTTCAACTCTTCTTCTGCTTCTTTAGAATAATAGAGATGGCAAGCGAGACATCCGCCCCCGCGGGATAATTCCTCAACCGGTCCATAATTTGTTTTTTCGTTTGAAAGGTGACAAGATGCGCACAAATTTCTTAAATGTGTTTCAGCTGGAGCGAATCCGATTGAATCAACCGGCATTCTGAATGTTGGTGATTTAGATTCGTCGAAAACCCATTTATCAACACTAACAACACCGTTCATAGTGTTCATTATATTGTTACTCATCCGCGAAATCATTTGAGGATGACAACCATTTACGCCGCAAGTTTTTTCTGC
Organism: Bacteroidota bacterium; assembly: GCA_021824635.1. Taxonomy (GTDB): domain Bacteria; phylum Bacteroidota; class Ignavibacteria; order Ignavibacteriales; family Melioribacteraceae; genus Fen-1258. The sequence continues at coordinate 253,686 of JAKAKD010000030.1, forward strand.
ATTGGATGTATTGCCGGGAATGAGTACCATATTTTGATGTGCTTTTGTTTTATCAACTGTTAGTCTGTTCCCAAGATGACAAGAATAACATCCAATCTTTTCCGGATCGTGCGAAATTTCCAGTCCTTTCGTTCCGGTATGACATGTAACGCAGCCTTCTCTACGATTGAGAATAAGAGGTAAGTCCCGATAAGCGGATTCATCAACACCGGTCTGCTTTTTAAGTTGTTCAACTCTATACAATTCCGCCTTTTCATCAACCGGTACATTTATAAACCACAAGACACCATAGACAAAAAATCCTGCTGCAATGAGTACAAAAAAATAAGAAGTCAATAAAAACTTGATATTTGGTTTGTGTTTCTTTCTCATTCCGAAATTTTCTTTTTGATTATCTCAAAGTCATTTTGCGTGTTCATATTGGAAAAAATTTCTTCATTATAGAACGGGAGATTCTCTGTTTCGATTATTTCAGCACCGGTAGTAACAATCATTTTTTTTATGCTTGAAAAACTTTTTCCATTTTTATTGATAGAATTATTTGAACTCTGGAGAATATCTTCAACGGTTGGAATTAATGATTTATTATAAATTCCGCATAAATACTGATTTCTGCCTTCAGCAGATGAAATTGAAATAGGTTTTTCAGTTCTTTGTTCACAAATGAAACGAATCATCTCTTCCGACATTAAAGGTAAATCGCATGAAAGGAAAAAATTAATCTTTGTTTCAGAGGCAACTAATCCTGCATGAATTCCCGAGAGTGGACCAAGACTTTTGTAGATATCTGCAATCATTGGAATATTGAGAAACATGTAGGTTTCAAAATCATTTGTACTCAGAAATACTTTTTCAAAAACATTCAGCATCAAATCTCTAGAACGTTCAATAATAGTTTTATTCCCAACATTCAGAAGAGCTTTATTTATACCCATCCTTTTGCTATCTCCGCCTGCAAGAATGAATCCTGTTATCTCTTTGTATTTTCCATTCATAAATTATTCTAAATTTGAAAACTCTTAGAAGTAATTTCCCAAATAAAATCTTTAAAACAAAAAGAGGCACCGGCGTGCCTCTGAGATTAACTGCTTAATTTTCATTCATGTCTTACTTAGAAAACCTAGATGTTGAGATACTCATCCCATATCTTATAAAGTTCGAAGGTAGCTTTAATATCTTGTCCGCAATAGATCGCAATATCTTTCATTCTTCCCGCCCGGTATAATTCTTTAACATCCATACCGGTAATTCCTTTAGATTTAGGCGATTCGACACCAAATGCACGACAATAAAAATCAAGATTGAATTTTTTTGTGAGACCGTAGAATGTAAATTGTTCGAGCAAATCAATGTGGTGGGATGAATCGTAGCGATTCTTCAAATAATTTTTAGATGGCTTGATTTTGTTAATTGCAGAGCGAATCATTATAAAAGGAAGATCAAAATTTCTGCCGTTAAATGAAATTAATTTTCCCGCTTTATCTGCATACTTCCAGAAATATGAAAGAATCTGTTTTTCATCTACACCTTTGTACTTGGTAATTTTCTCTTCGGCAACCCACTCATCATTTTCATCACCTTCATAAAAGACCATGGCTTTCCCTTTCTCTGTGTTGAACAACCCAAGAGCAATAATTCTAGCAGTGTAAGGATACAAACTGAGATAACGCATGGTCTCTTCGACCAATTCGCTTTTTTTCTGTTGATCTTTTTCGGATTCAGTATAACGCAACAGGAATTCCTGCTGGGATTCAGAGAGAGTTTCAAAACCAACGCTTACGGTTTCAATATCAAAAACAAGGTTCATAATACCCCGCTTATTTACTTGTTCCGGTTGTAAACTAATAAATCTTTACCAGATATGATACAATCAATGTGATAAATTTATTTGATTCTGTTATTGTAAAAATTTTTAATTTGTTATTTTAGCACAAATTTTCCGGGTTGATTATGAGTTTAAAGAACAGGGCATTATTTATTGATCTATTAAAAGGGATGGCATTAATAATCATGATTGAAGTTCACGTGGTCAATGAATTATTAACACCCGCACTAAAAGAGACTTGGTGGTTTGCCCGTTTGAATTTCATTAATGGATTGGTAGCACCTTCATTTAGTTTCGCTTCTGGATTGGTTTTTGTTCTTTCTCTGCAGAAAGGAATTGATCAATTAAGAACGTTTGGAAAAGAGTTCTGGCGCAAAGTATCAAGAATTGGATTAATCTTTTTTGTCGGTTACTCGCTTCATATCCCTTATTACTCATTAACAAAAATATTGGCAAATCCAACTCAATCGAATCTCGAAAGTTTATACACAGTTGATATCCTTCAATTAATTTCGACCGGGCTTATATTTCTATTGCTTGCCCGAATTTTTATAAAATCTGAAAATCGTTTTTACAATTTTTCACTGATTGTAACCGCAATTATATTAATTATAAGTCCACTGACTTGGAAGATTGATTTTGCACAATACATGCCTCTTTTCTTTGCAAATTATTTTAACAAAATGCATGGCTCGCTCTTTCCCGGATTTCCATGGTGGGCTTTTGTTTTCAGCGGCGCTTATGTTGCAAAATATTATATCAAAGCAAAACAGAACAGCACCGAAAAAGAGTTTGCAAAAAAACTGATTATTCTCGGCGCAGTATTTTATTTTATTAGCGTCATTGTCCAGTATTTTTTATTCCCGGCGGAATTAGCAAACTTTCGACCAAACCCGTTTTTCTTTTTTGAAAGATTTGGAGTAATTCTTTTTGCGCTCGGTGTATTCTGGTTTTATCTGCAAAAGAAAGAGAATTATAAATCACTTATTCTTGATGTCAGCCGTGAATCACTTTTAATTTATTGGGTACATTTACAATTAATTTACCGAGAAATATTATGGGGGAAGAGTTTAATACAGATATCAGAAAAGAATTATAATTTACTCCAATGCCTTATTGTTACAGCTATTCTTATTGTTCTTATGCTTGCGCTTGCAAAAGTCTGGGGCAATTTAAAAGGCAGGTACCCGGTTTATTCCCGCTGGGTTACCGTGGCAGTACTTTCTATTGGAACTGTAATTTTTATATTACGTTAGGTTGATTTAATAATCTCTACATGCTTTTCAAATTTTTGAACCGCATCATAAAATTCTTGCGGTATTGGCAATGACCTCTTTGTAATGCTGTTAATGTGAACTACTGCCCCACCGCCTCGGGCAATTATTTTTCGTGTATTATTATTTTCCACAATATGCTTAAATCCAAAACTCGAGTTCTTAATGAAGTTTATTCGCGTATAAATATTCAACTCGTCTTCAAGGTGTGCCGATTCAATATAATCGCAGTCATTGTGAACCATTATAAAGAACGAGTCACCTTCCAAGAATTCTTTCATTGGAAAAATTTTCTTTATGTCATGAAGATATTTAATGCGTGCGTCTTCAAAGAAATTAAAATAGACAGCATTATTGCAAACACCAAGAAGATCTACTTCATGAAAACGCACTACTTCAATGATTTTATGTTTGTAATGAGATAATTCCATTTTATCCAATCTCTTCTTGCTCATGATCATATTCTTAATCATGCTCTATTAAAAAGATTATGATCAAGAGCATGATCAAGAAGAAGAAACATTACAGCATAATTTTTTCGATTACTTTTGTTGCTTGATCAATTTCTTCAGTAGAAACATCCATGTGAGTTACTGCACGTATAACTCCGACTTTTCCAGTTCCCAGAAGAACCCCGGCATCTTTAGCTTTAGCTAGAAAATTTTCTACAGACATCTTTGAGGGAATGAACATTACAATATTTGTCTGCACTAATTCTTTTTGAATTGTTAAACCGGAAATTTTTGAAAGCGCCTCTGCCAATACTTTCGCTTTAATGTGATCTTCTTTCAACCGTGGAATGTTATTCTTCAAAGCAAACAAACCCGCCGCGGCAAGAATTCCAACTTGACGCATTCCGCCACCCCAGGCTTTACGAACACGGTAAGCTTCTTTAATAAAATCTTTTGTACCGGCAATAATAGAGCCGATTGGTGCGCCTAATCCTTTTGAAAGACAACAAGAGACAGAATCAAAATGTTTTGCGTAATCAGCCGGTGAAATTCCGGTTTCAACCGAAGCGTTCCAGATACGTGCGCCGTCAAGATGAAAATAGAGATTATATTTTTTTGCCAATTCGCTAAGCGCTTTAATATTACCAATCGGATTAATTGTTCCGCCCGCACGGTTGTGTGTATTTTCAACTTCTATTACTTTTGTCCGCGCCATGTAGTAAGCACTCTCAGGCCGAATTAACGGTTCCACTTGCTCTGGTGTGAAAACACCGTTAGTACCATCAACTAAACTGAGTTGTATTCCGCTTAAAGCCGCTGGCGAACCCGATTCATATTGAAAAATGTGAGCGTCTTTTTCGCAAATTACTTCGTCTCCAGGCTGCGTTAGCACATTCAAACAAATTTGATTACCCATCACACCGCTTGCAACAAAAAGCGCTGCCTCTTTACCTAAAAGTTCAGCAGCATATTTTTCCAATTCGTTTGCGGTAGGATCTTCCTTGTAAACATCGTCGCCGACTTCGGCATCATACATTGCTTTACGCATTTCTTGTGATGGCTTTGTAATTGTGTCGCTTCTTAGATCAATAATTTTTTTCATGATTTTTTCTTCAGTTTAGTTAAGAATTTTTTATAGATAAAAAACAATATTGTTCCAATTGAAATGAAGGAAGAAAAGAGTGGCACTAGCAAAGGATAACGGGAATAAATTGTCAAGCCATCTTGTATGGTTGCATCTCCAACAAGAATATCTCGTGTGAAAAGTTTTGTTGATGCGATTGTTCTTCCAATAGGATCAATTATGCAAGTTACTCCTCCGTTAGCAGCACGGACCACCGTCTTCCTGTTTTCCACAGCACGTAGAACGGAAATCTCTTTATGCTGATATGGTCCACTCGAATTTCCATACCAGCTGTCATTAGTAACAACAGCTATTAAGTTAGCACCGCGTTGAACAAAACCCGCGACAAAATCCGGATAAATTGATTCAATACAAATAACACCGCCGACTTTAAGAGAAAGATTCTCCGATTCATTTAAATGAAATACTGTTTGATGCTGCCCCACATTCCAGCTAGAAATACCTACTTCCCATTTAATGAAATCGCCTAAGAACGGTAATTCTTCTACAAATGGAACATGCTCTCCAAAGGGGACAAGTTTTATTTTTCCATATTTTTGAATATTATGAGAGTAAGGCGTAAAAAGCAAAATTGAATTATAAGATGTATAGAAAACGCCGCTCTTGGTTTCTTTGGCATCTTTTGGAGATTCTTTTTTGTTAAAATAAAAATTTATGTCCGGCATTCCTGTCATCAGCAAAACATTTTTAGTGCTTACGAAATTATGAATACGGTTAACTTCATCCTTATAATTTCCGGATAGAAGATAAACCGGCAAAGCGGATTCAGGCCAAATAATTAGTTTAGCACCTTGATTAACTGCCCTTTCAGACAACTCCAAATATTGACTAAGCTGACTATCAAGACTTCCTGCTTTCCATTTATCCCAAGGATTCAAATTGGGTTGAATCAATCCGACTTTTATTTTTTTGTCTGAAATTTTGAAACTGTTTATCCTGGCAATCCCATAGCCCATCACAACAAAAAAAAGCGCAGCCGCCGCAAGAGCAAATCTATTATCAATCTTCTTTTTTTCTTTTGACTCTCTGACTGATAGATAGATGAAAATATTTATATAGAGAACAATCAATGAAAGACCATAGACACCTACTATGTCGGCAATTTGGATAAAAGTATTGAAGTAAGGCAGGCTATTACCAAGAGTAAGCCACGGAAAGCGTGCATCGGTTAGACTATACAAATATTCAAACGAAACCCAGTATAAAGGGAAAAGAAAAAGTGCAGCTTTTTTGCCAAATGATTTTTTTGAGAAATAGTAAAGCGTTGGCACAATTAGATAGAAGAAAGGATTAAAGAATAAAAGCGCCGCTCCTGAGATCATCAAAAATGTGTCTGCTTCTTTTGTCCAGCTTCCAACCCAATACAAAGTTATTAGATTGAAGAAAAAAAGAGTGAAGTAGGTAAATCGGTTCAGCGATGCAAGTGTTTCTTTTTTTTCAATTACATAGAAGAAAGGAATAAACGCGAAGAAACTTAAAAACGGCAAAGGAATTGGGGGGTAAGATATGCCAAGCATTACTCCGCTTAACAAACCGAACAATAAATTTTTCTTTCGTTCCTTTCTCTGTTCCGGTGTTAAAACAATTCTATACTTATCAAGAAATTTCATTTATCTTTTTTCTTTTTCATCCAAAATCTAATCAAAACAAAAACAATTACTAAAACTGTGAGTGATAAAATAATCAGCGAGTATCTAGCCAGGTAAGAATCAATAAGCTGAAGATTTTCGCCTAATTTAATTCCGAGAAAAATCAGCAGCGCATTCCAAAAAAACGAACTAACTCCGGCATAAATAAAAGTGCGCACCGGTTTAAGACGATGTACACCACAGAAAAAGCTGACTACAGCACGCGTGCCGGGAAGAAATCTGTTAATAATAATAATATTATAGCCATACTTATGAAAAAAGCGATCTGCTTTATTCAAAGATTCTTCCTTGATGAATTTAAATTTTCCTTTTCGAAGAATTTTCTCGCCAAAATATTCACCAATCAAATACATTACAATGAAGCCAAGTCCGCTTCCTATACTTGTTAATAATAATATCGGAATGAAACCAAGAGTTGAATTTGCAATTAACGTTGCGCCGAAGAGCACAACAAAATCGCTAGGTGCCGGTGGGAAAATATTTTCGATGAACGCAAAAAGGAAAAGAACTAGATAGATTAACGCCGGATCGAGAGTGCCGATATAAGAGATTATTTCATGAAGCATTATTTATCTTTTTTAGTTAGAAGAACAACAGCATTTGCGGCACAACCCTCTTGACGACCTACAAAGCCTAATTTTTCCGTCGTAGTTGCTTTGATTGAGATATGATCAACATCAACATTTAAAATGTTCGCAATAACTTTTCTCATCTCAGGAATAAAACTTGAAAGCTTTGGCTCTTCAAGTAGAATAGTTGAATCAACATTCCCGATTTCATAATGGAAATCATTCATCAAATAAAATACATGGTTCAACAGTTGTTTGCTGTCAGCGTCTTTATATTTTGGATCGGTATTCGGGAAATGTTTGCCAATATCTCCGAGCGCAAGCGCACCAAGAATAGCGTCGCATATCGCGTGAAGAAGAACATCGGCGTCGGAATGTCCGAGTAATCCTTTATCGGAAGGGATTTCCACTCCGCCGAGAATTAATTTACGTTCGGGTGAAAATGGATGAACATCATATCCAAAACCAATTTTAAATTGCGCGCTCAATACCGGACCTCAAATTTTGTAAATTCATTTTGAAAATCGCTCCACTCTATTGAAGCATTTTTTACATCGGCATGCGAAGGACCAATTTTTATTTTGTTGAAGAATTCTTCAATCATCGCCAATTCACCTTCTACAACAGTATAAACTTCTCCGGTGTATAAATTTTTTGTATAACCTTTCAATCCAAATTTCTCAGCGAGTCTAACCACAAAATATCTGAATCCAACTCCTTGGACAAGCCCGTTAACTAAAATTTCAGCCCGCTTCATTTCTTGTTTTCTTTTCGAAGAATGAATCAAACACTTCTGAAATAATTAAACCGAGAAAAATCAGCATGCTTCCTAACAAACCAAAGTTACTGATTTTCTCACTGAGTAAAAAGAATGCAAAGATTGCAGCAAATATGGGTTCAAATGAATAAATGATTCCGGCTTTTGTAGGACTTACTGCTTTCTGAAATTTTGTTTGAAGTCCTATGTTGAAAAGCGTTGCAAGCAGTGAAGTATATAGCAATCCAAATATCAAATATTTTGTAAAAGAAACGTGAAGCGATTCTATAGATATTCCGGAAAAAATGAATGCTGCTATAAAACTAAAAACCGATACGGTTGTAAGCTGTAAAAGAAGAATCGTCCAAAAATGATTCTTCATTGAGATAACATCAATATATACAACGTGAAGAGCGAAAAATGCCGCGCAAATAATTGTTAGTCCGTCGCCAAAATTGAAATTAGCTCCAAGTTCGCTGAGAAAATCTTTTATAGACGTTCCGCCGCTCGATAAAAATACAATCCCTAAAAAGACTAAGAACGTTCCAATCATTGAACCTTTTGATGGAAGTTTTTTTTCAATAATCATTTGGAATATCGGAACCATTACGACTAAAGACCCTGTAAGGAATCCGGATTTTGTAGCCGATGTGTGTTTTAGTCCGATGGTTTGTGAAAAAAATCCGAGGAAGAGAAATAAGCCGAGAAACATTCCCGGTAAGATAGATTTTAAATCAATCTTAGTTTTTCTAATGGCAATTATTAAAGCCAGAATTGAAGCGGCAATCCCGAATCGGAAAGCGATGAAGAGCATCATTGAAATGTCGTTAAGAGATTCCTTAACGATTACGAATGTTCCGCCCCAGAGAATCGTCATTAAAAGAAGAGCGCCCTCGCCAACAAATTTACCGGAAGTTTTTTGAGTGGGATTATTTGTCATCCGCATTATAGCCAAAACTTTTTAACATATTCGGATTTGAACGCCACTTCTCACGCACCTTTACTCGCAATTCAAGGTAAACTTCGTGATGTAAAAATTTTTCTATTGCACCACGCGCTTCTTGACCCAATATTTTTATAGCTTCCCCCTTGTTGCCGATAATAATCGGTTTCTGAGAGTCTTTCTCAACAACAATTTCAGCGCTTATAAAATCTTTAACATTCTCGCGTTCTTTATATTCGGCAATTATTACTTCTGTGCTGTATGGAATTTCATCTCTGTATCTTTCAAAAACCTTTTCACGAATAATTTCGGAGACAAAGAACCGTTCGTTTTCATCACTCAATTGATCATCGGGATAATATTTTGGATGTTCCGGAAGAAATTCAAGTATTGATTCTGTAACCGAAGAAAGATTAAATCCTTCCGCGGCGGAAATTGGAATTATCTTTTCAAAAATTCCTTTTGCGGACAAATCTTTAATCAAACTTTCAACGACATTTTGATTCGACAAATCAATCTTGTTAATCAGTAAAATCTTTTTTAATTGTGTGTTCTCAAAAATTTTTGCAACCCGTTCATCGGAAAGTGTTTGAGATCCGTTTGGATCAGCATTAATATCAATTATGAACAGAATCAATTCGGAATCTTTTACTGATTGATAAATATATTCCAGCATTCTCTCTTGCAAGAGATATTCCGGATTAAGAATGCCGGGCGTATCTTGAAAAATAATCTGGTAATCTTCAGTAGAAAGAATTCCAAGAATTTTTTTACGCGTGGTTTGTGGCTTGTTTGTAGTGATAGAAAGTTTTTCACCTATAAGAGCATTCATCAATGTTGATTTACCAACATTGGGTTTTCCTACAATAGAAACAAATCCCGATTTATGTGACATATTCTTCTTTTTTATTGTGGAGGCAAAAATATCGAAAGTATGGCTGATACGCTAATCAGTCGTCTCTGAGAAGAAAGTTAAATTCAATTCAAGAAGATTAATGCGAAATGCTGTTCAGCTTCTTCGTAAAATTTTTGTGCGATTCAAAAGTAAAATAGGCTGTAATCAAAAGAATTAATGATAAAACCGAGATTACGAGAATTACAGCCGGATTAGAAAAGATACTTTGAATAGCAGTTAGATTCTGGCTAAACATTTGTTTCACTTTATCGGCATAAGGCGTAATTGCAGATGGAGAGTTATCTTTTTGATATGATTGAATTGCGGCAACAAGCACAGCAATAACTCCCGTAGAAAAGATTGAAATGATTGAGACGAAGAAATAATTAATTTTTGGTTTGACTGCTTTCTTAGCCGCGGAAATTGCTTTCATTACATTATCTGTAAAATTGCCCGATGTATGTTCAACTTCCATTTGACGCAATGAACTATCAACCATTCTCAAAACTTGCAGTTTTGCAACCATCATATTATCCTTTTCAAGTTCGTTCTTCACCATTTCAACTTCGGCAAAGTCCAATTCTCCGTCTATATACTTATTCAAAATTTCATCATTTATACTGCTCATAACATTTCCTCCTGATAGTTATGCTTAAGAAGAAGATCCTTCAAAGCATTGCGCGACCGGTGTAATAAAACTTTTGTATTAACAAGCGATGTTCCCATCACCTGGCTTATTTCGCTGAGCGACATTCCATCCATATAAAATAAGATCACAACCAGCGCCCCCCGGACCGGAAGTTTATCAACCATCTTCAATATATACTGACGGGAATTATCTGCCGTACTATAAACTTCGTTATCGTGACTAGCAAGATCAAATTCGTCGTCAATTGAACTCATCTCAAGTTCAATCTTTCTTCTCTTAGAAGAGATTACAGTCAAGCCTGTGTTGTAAACTATTTTATAGAACCAAGTTGAAAACGCTGCGTCATGTCTGAAACTTTTGAGCGAATTAAAAGCTTTTAAGAAACTATCCTGAAGAGCTTCTTCGGCATCCATTTCATTCTTTAATAAACGTCTTAGAAGAGAAAACGCTCTATCTTTATATCTGTTCACCAAAAGAGAGTAATCCGAAACATTCCCTCGGTTGATCGAATCAATTATTTCTATGTCGCTTAAGTATTTCATTACTGCATTAGACCAAACAGCACATAACAAGGTTACACTTTTTACTGAATATTTTTTGTAACCTTTTGAACATGTATGCAAGTCCAAAGAAGTGAACGAATAAATCTGTTCTTAAAATAATAGAATAGATTCAAAAGAAAAATAAAATTGATAGTAACCTTGCGGTGAGAGTTTCAGTCAAAAACGGTAAATAACAAAAGGAGGTATAAAATGCACGGTGGCGATATAGTTGGAATGATTTTCTTTTTAGTAACGGGATTAGTAATTGTTACTTACATCTTTTTCCGTTCAAAAGAAAAACAGATGATGATTGAAAAAGGATTATCCATTGAACAGATGATGGAACTCCTTAGAACAAAACGAGATCCTTACCTAATGCTCAAACTTGGAATCATCATACTATTTGTTGGACTTGGAATAGGGCTTGGATTTCTATTTCAACAGTGGACAATTTCCAACAATGTGGACAAATTTTCAGATCACGATGTTGAAGGCGAGTGGATGGGTTTCTGGGTTGTTGCAATGACCGGTATAGGATTCATCACAGCGTTTTTAACGACAAGGAAATTGAAAAACGGAAATAAATAATTGAATTGTAATTCTGAACGGAGCGAATTGTCTCGACATCAAAATTGAGATACTTCGCTCCGTGCAGTTTTAAAGATTAAGCAAGTTCATGTTCTTCAAGCCAATGCTGAGCATCAATAGCCGCCATACAGCCGCTTCCTGCAGCAGTAATTGCCTGTCTATAAGTTTTATCAGCAACATCTCCTGCGGCAAAAACGCCTTCAATATTTGTTTTAGTTGTTCCCGGTTTTACAATTAAGTAACCGGTTTCATCCATGTCCAATATTCCCTTAAACAAAAATGTGTTTGGCTGATGACCAATTGCCATAAAGATTCCGTCTGCCGGAACTTCCCATGTTGAACCGTCTTTCGTGTTTTCAAGAAGAGCGCCTGTAACAAATTTTTTGCCGTTCTCTTCTTTGCCCAAGACTTCTTTTATTACAGCGTTAGTTACAAATTTCACTTTAGGATTTTTCTGAGCGCGTTCAATCATAATTTTTGATGCGCGGAATTCTTCACGGCGGTGAATCAATGTAACTTCCGAAGCAAATTTTGTTAGATAAGATGCTTCTTCAAATGCCGTATCTCCGCCTCCAACAACAAGTACTTTCAAACCCTTGAAGAAAAATCCGTCGCAAGTAGCGCAAGCGGAAACACCGTAACCCATAAATTTCTTTTCACTTTCGATGTTAAGAAGTTTTGCCGAAGCGCCTGTTGAAATAATTACAGAATCTGCAGTATAAATTTCGTCTTCCGCTTTAATTGTAAAAGGTCTTTTTGAAAAATCAACTTCGGTTACATTTTTGAAAAAACATTGAGCGCCAAACCGCACAACTTGTTTCCGCATAATATCCATCAATTCCGGACCTTGAATTCCATGCTCGAAACCGGGGAAATTTTCTATCTCCGTTGTGATTGTTAATTGTCCGCCGGGCTGCATTCCTTCAAATACAACCGGGTTAAGATTTGCACGCGATGTATAAAGTGCGGCGGTTAAACCTGCCGGGCCTGAACCAATAACTATTACTTTATAATGATTGTCTGACATTAATTTATCTCCAAAATTTTTCTGAACAAAATTACCTAAACAACATGAATTATAATAATGATTAGATGGAATTTTTGTCTAATGGATTCACTAGAGCTAATAGGAGGTTCACATTCACATTTTCAAGAAAGAGGCGTTCCGTTTTAATCCATTTAATTTAGCGCGTTTTATAGGACTTGTTTCGAATCTTTGCTTGAAAATTTCCGCAGTCATTTCTTCAATTTCATTTAGAGAAATTTCTTTATTGCCAGACGGTTCAAATTCTTTTTGATATGTATGAATAGAAAATTTTTTGTTCCAAGGACACACATCCTGGCATATATCGCAGCCGAAGATCCAATCATCAAATTGATTTTTGAACGTAGCGGGAATTTCTCCCTTATTCTCGATAGTTAAAAATGAAATACATTTATTTGCATCAACCACAAATTCATTAACAATTGCTTTGGTGGGACAAGCATCAATACATGCCGTGCAAGAGCCGCAATAATCTGTTACCGGCTTGCTGTATTCAAATTCATAATTAGTAATAACCGTTGAAAGGAAAACCCAGCTCCCAATTTCGCGCGAAATAATATTAGTGTGCTTTCCAAGCCAGCCAATTCCGGCACGTTTAGCCCAAACTTTATCCATAACGGGACCGGTATCAACATAAGTCAAACATTCAAAAGCCGGATCTAATTTTTGCAATTCTTCTTCCAATAATTCTAGCTTTTCCCAAATTATAAGATGATAATCTTTTCCCCACGCATATCTTGATACTTTTCCTAATCTAGTTGATTCGTTTGATTCAATTTTGTGATGATTCTCTGTATAATAATTCATAGCAAGAGAAATTACGCTCCTCGCATAAGGCAAAATGTTTTTAACATCAAACCGCTTTTCGATGTTGCGGCTCATATAATCCATTGAAGCGTGATAACCGTTGGCAAGCCATTCTTTCAAATGTTCGGTTTCATCCGGAAGAGTTTGTGCGGAAGCAAATCCGATGAGATCGAATCCAAGTTCTTTCGCTTTTTCGATCACTATTTGGTTTGTGAGTTTCAATATCTGAGTACCTAAGTGAATGAGTTCCTAAGTGCCTAAGGATAAAAGGTGAGTTCTATCTTTCGTTAACCTCAACTTCGCTCGGTCTGACATCATTTCTTTTTTATTTTTTTCTTCATTCCTTCTTTCCTTTATTTATTCTTTCCATTATTCACTACCATCTATATTTTTTTTTATAAACTTTTATATAGACATGTTCATCAATGATCTTAACTTCATAAGAATCTAATCCCTTTACGGCACCGGGTACTTTTCCGGTTTTTAAGTCGAACTGCCAGCCATGTGCCGGGCATTCTACCTTTCCATCATCAATAAATCCATCGTAAATGATTGCCGCTTTTTGATGAATGCACATATTGCTCAGAGCGTAAATTTCCCCGCCAACTTTGAAAACAGCAATATCAACATCATTAACAAAAAATCTTCTGCCAATCTTTTCTTTCAGATCGGAATATTTGCAAACTTTGAAGAAGCCGTCAAGTTCATTCATTAAATCATCTCTGTAAAGACTTGATCAATAGAAAATCCCTTGTTAGACTCAGCAACTGTAGCCATAATAACTTCTGGATCGTGTTCAAAAAATAATTTCCAATTACCTTCAACAGCTTGAGGAAGAAATTTTTTCTTTTCTTGAACTGTGATTAGCGGCTGCAAATCGTAACCCATCACATATGGTATTGGAATGTGAGATGTGAATGGGAATAGATCTCCACAGTAGAGAATTGTATTAGATGAATCATGAATTTTAATCATCTGCTGAAAAGATGTATGTCCGTTAATTGTTATAAAATCAATTTCATCATCAAACGGAACGTCTCCATCAACAAAGTGAAGTAATCCTTCTTTGTGGAGCGGCATAAAACGGTTTGAGATAAAGCTTCCGCGGTCGCGGTCTGTTGGATTTACCGCCCACTCAAAATGTTTTTTCTGTATATAATATTTCGCGTTAGGAAATGCCGGAATCCAGTCTCCTTCTTTCAAAATTGTTGAGCCGCCGGTATGATCGAAATGAAGATGCGTTAAAAGCACGTCAGTAATTTCTTCAGGTTTAATTCCAAGTTTATCAAATGATTTGTGCAATGTATTTACAGATTGATCCAGTCTGTATATCTTCACAAATTTCTCATCCCAATCTGAGCCAATACCAGTATCAATCAAAATTCTGCGGGAGCCGCCAACCAGCAAAAGGTTCCTTGCACTCAATGAAACGCGGTTAAGTTCGTCTGCCGGATTAAATTTGCTCCATAGCGGTTTTGGTATAATTCCAAACATGGCGCCGCCATCCAGTCCAAACGATCCGGTTTCAATTACATGTAATTCATATTTGCCGATTTTCATCTTTTTGCTTTTTGATTATTTTGAAAATGATATCTTTGAATGAAAGTTACAAATAAGTAAGGATATTTTTATGAACAACAAACCTAATAATGAATTTGTTCACCAATCCATTCTTAAATCGGTAAAGCTAGCCGTAATTGTTCTATTGTTTAGTTGTTCAATTGTCGGTCACATTGAAGCCCAGTCGGACAAAGAATTAAAAGTAATGACGTTTAATATCCGATATGGAACTGCTGATGATGGGGACAACAGCTGGCAGTTTAGAAAAGAAAATGTTGTGAAGACAATTAATAATTTCAATCCGGATTTGTTCGGCTTACAGGAAGCACTACAGATTCAGATTGACGAACTTCTTAAACAAATGCCAGAATATGCTTGTTTAGGTGTTGGGCGCGATGACGGTAAATCTGCAGGAGAACATTCATCCATTTTTTATTTGAAGAACCGTTTTGATGTTGATTCAACCGGAACGTTCTGGTTCTCGGATACGCCGAATATTATTGCTTCAAAAAGCTGGGGAAATAATATCACACGCATTTGTACCTGGGCTCGTTTAAGCGATAAACTTTCCGGTAAAACATTTTACATCTTTAATGTTCATCTTGATCATGAATCACAGACATCCCGCGAGAAAAGTGCATTACTCCTTATGAAACGAATTTCCGAAAAAACATTGCCGGTTATTCTAACCGGGGATTTTAACTGCGGTGATAGTAATCCCGCAATAAAAACAATTCTTTCATCGGGGATGATTGATACTTACCGGAAACTTCATACTAAACAACCGAATGAAGGTACCTATCATTCATTCAAAGGTGATACAACGGGAGATAAGATTGATTTTATTTTTACCTCAATGGACTTCTCAATTAGGCAGTCAGAAATAATTCGTACAAATTATGATGGAAAATTTCCATCAGATCATTTTCCCGTAACCGCTCTTTTAAAATTTTCAAAATAATTTTTTAAAATAACAAAGGGCGACAGATGTCGCCCTTATATAAGAATAAATCGCTACAGAGTTAACCGCAAGAACTATCTTCCTAAACCATCCAAATAATCTTTTCTTTTTAACAAAGTCTCTTCATCTTCAACATGTTTAGGATCAGGGATGCAGCAATCAACCGGGCAAACAGCTGCACACTGAGGTTCATCATGGAACCCTTTGCATTCGGTACATTTATCAGGCACAATATAGAAGAAATCAGTAGAGAAAAATCCGTTAGCGCCTGATGGAGCCGCTTCGCCATTGCCATAACTTTTAGCGCCTAATTTCCATTGAGCGCCTCCTTCATAAATTGCCGTGTTGGGGCATTCTGGTTCACATGCACCGCAGTTAATACATTCGTCTGTTATCATTATTGCCATAACTGGCCTCCTTATTTATTAAAAAATTTATGTTTCGATTTCAATTTTTGGAATTATCTTCCAAAATTTCTTTGGATCTTCATTGATATAGTTTTCGGTTAAGGTCTTAATTAATACTTCGATTTCATTTACCAGAGTATTAATATTTATTTTTCTGTATGAAGGTTTAAAATTCCTCAGTTTCTTTGTTCCTTTCATAAACTGACTTAAAGAACCTTTGTAATTTCCGGATAGAAGATGAAAACAACCAACCGAAATCTGAACCATTCCCTGAAAGAACAATCTCTCTTCCCGATCGCAAATAACCCAACAATCTTCGAAAAAGTCATGAGCCGAAAAAAAATCGGCTTCATTAAATAAACTGATACCTTTAGAAATTTCTATCAATGCGGTTGAAATAATACTAAAACAAGGTTAGAACTTCAAGACAAATAAGACTTTTATGAAAGGAAATTACCAACTTCCGCTAGATCCGCCGCCGCCAAAAGAACCGCCACCCCCCGAAAAACCGCCAAAACCGCCACTTCCGCCGCCGCCCCATCCTCCGCGGTTTCCTCCGCCACCCATTGAACCTAGAATAATCCATGGTAAAAGACCGCCGCCGCCTTTTCCGCCCTTCTTAAATAATGACGTTATGAAAATTATTAACATAATAATGAATATAAACGGAAAGCCGTGTCCTTTACCTCCCTTATCTTTTACGTCGCCTTTATACTCTCCGCGCGATGCAGCCATTATTGCATTAAGACCGGCGGCAATACCTGAATAATAATCATCTTGTTTGAAATAAGGACGGACTTCATTTCGCTGAATAGAACTTGTAAGCGCATCTGTAAGAACACCTTCCAAACCATAACCAACTTCAATCCTCATCTTGCGGTCGTCTTTAGAAACGAAAAATAGAACACCGTTATTATTTTTCTTAGACCCGATTTGATTTTTAGCAGCAGTCTCATAAGTATAGCTTTCGAGCGAGTAGCCATCGAGACTCGGGATCATCAGAAAAACAATTTGGTTAGAAGTAGAGTCATCAAAACTTTTGAGCGCGGAATTAAGAGTGTAGAGTTCAGAACTGGAAAGAGTATTCGTGAAGTCGTTAGCGTAATTCTTTAAAACCGGAAACTCTATTTGAGCTTTCAGTAATAAAACCGGTAATAAGAAGAAGAAAATTATTTTTTTCATTTATAGCTCTTTAACATGAACTCTACACTAATCACTTAAAATTGTACTTTAGGTGCTTGCTCTGAACCTGCCGCTGCTTTGAAATATTCTTTTTCTCTGAACCCGCCAAAGTTAGCAATAAATACTCCGGGAAATTTTTTAATGGCAGTATTATATTCTGTTGCAACTTGATTATACTTTTGTCTTTCAACGGTAATACGGTTTTCCGTTCCCTCTAATTGAGATTGAAGCTGTAAGAAATTCTCATTTGCCTTCAATTGAGGATAATTTTCTGAAACAACAAGTAAGCGGGAAAGAGCGCTTCCTAAACCATCTTGCGCCTGTTGAAATTTTTGTATTGCTGCAGGATCACTAAGCTGGTCTGCTGTTAGTTTTATCTGTCCGACTTTAGCGCGCGCTTCAGTAACTGCCGTATAAGTTTCTTTTTCAAAATTAGCAACGCCTTTAACTGTAGCAACTAAATTTGGAACGAGATCAGCTCTTCGTTGATAAACATTTTCAACTTGACTCCATGCAGATTTAACGCTTTCATTCAATCCAACAAAGCTATTGTATTTACCTGTTGCCCAGGATACAATTAAGAAAATAATAATGACGATTCCACCGGCAATCCCCAACCCGATCTTTAGACCTTTGCTCATTTATCCTCCTTTATTGAAAAGTACTCAGTTAAAAGAAATTCAGATAATCCTACAATACGATAAAGCACTAATTTGTTAAACTTCTCATTGGAGCGGGAATTCTTCCGCCTCTTCCAACAAAACCGGCACTGCTAATTGTTCTAACATTCATTATAGGCGCCTTACCAAGTAATCCGCCGTAATCAACCATATCGCCAACTTTCTTTCCATAAGCCGGAATAATTCTAACTGCAGTTGTTTTATCGTTGATGATTCCGATCGCGGCTTCATCTGCAATTATTCCCGCAATTGTTGTTGCGGTTGTATCGCCCGGTACAGCGATCATATCAAGACCAACCGAACAAACTGCTGTCATCGCTTCCAATTTTTCCAGAGAAAGATTTCCCGCTTGTACTGCGCGAATCATCCCCATATCCTCGCTAACCGGTATAAAAGCACCACTCATACCTCCAACGGAGGAGCTTGCCATTAGTCCTGCTTTCTTCACTGAATCATTCAACATGGCCAGTGCTGCCGTTGTTCCCGGCGCTCCAACATCTTCAACACCCATGGCTATTAATATATCTCCAATACTATCACCTTCAGCAGGAGTTGGCGCTAAAGAAATATCCACTATTCCAAAAGGAATTCCATTCTTCTCGGCAACTTTTCTACCAATTAATTCACCGGCACGGGTAATCTTAAAAATTGTTCTCTTGATTACTTCCGACAACTGCTGTAGATCTACATGACCGGCTTCTTTAATTGCTTCGAGAACAACACCGGGACCGCTGATTCCAACATTAAGAACAATTTCCGGTTCGCTAACACCATGAAAAGCCCCGGCAACAAATGGATTATCTTCAACCGCATTTGCAAAGACAACAAGTTTTGCACATCCTATTGAATCATGATCTTTCGTTTTTTCGGCAGTAAGCTTAATTACTTCACTCATCATATTAACCGCATCCATGTTGATGCCGGCTTTTGTTGAGCCGATATTTACACTTGAACAAACCCGTTTTGTCTGCGACAACGCATACGGAATTGATTTAATAAGTTCACGTTCACCGTTTGTCATTCCTTTCTGCACCAGCGCAGAATATCCGGCTATATAATCTATTCCAATCTCTTCGGCGGCTTTATCTAAAGTTTTGGCAATCTCAATAAATTCCTCCATGTTACATGCATCAAAAGGGATTGAGATTGGAGTAACAGAAACTCTTTTGTTCGCTATTGAAATTCCGTATTGTGCTTCTACTTCCTTTGCTAATTTTACATGCTGGCTTCCGTAGCGGATAATTTTATCATAAATTTTTTGTTTAGTTACTTCAATATTGCGGTCGTGACAATCGCGTAAACTAATCCCCATTGTAACAGTTCTGATATCAAAATGTTCAATCTCGGTCATTCTGATTGTTTCGAGTATTTCCTCGAATTCGTATGGCATATTTTACTGTTCCTTTTAATTGATAGTCGTGAAAAGTGAAACGTAAATCGTGAGACGGTCTAAATCATCTTACGTTTCACTCAAATCGTTTCGGTTCAAATTCTATGCATGAATCTGAATACATCTTCATGCTGTAAATAAATTTTAACTCTCAAAGATTCGGCAACTTTGTTCATCTCTTCTTGAATTTCTTTCAAATCTTTTTGAGATGAAGTTATATCAATTACCATAATCATTGTAAAAAAATCGCCAAGTAATTTTTGGCTTAGATCTTGAATATCGCAGTTGGCATCGCCGAGTGCTTTGGTAACTCCGGCAACAATTCCTGGATGGTTCAATCCAAAGGAAGTTAATATTACACGACCCGAGGAGACCTCGCCCTTTTGAAACTTGTAATCGCCACCCATTGCTTCAACACGTTTACGTACAAGTTCTTTTACAGCTTCGGGAGTAATTTGGTCTCCCAATTCGCTAATTGCTTCGAAAGTAATTTTTCTTATCTCATCTTCTGTAAGCTTCACAGTTTAGTACCCTTATATTCGTTCTGAAGAAATCGTAAAGATTTGTTAGATATTTCTAAATTTTTCTCAATAGCAGAATCTTCTGCATTTTGAATAGCTCCTCTATAAAAACGCAACCACAATAATTCTCCAACAACAATTCCATCGAAAGCTCTCTTCTCGATAAACGAATTTATCGTCCAATAGCCCGAGAGTGCGTTCCAGCCGAGAGATAGAAATCCGGATAAGATTTTTCCGGTATATATTGAACCTGCACCGGGCAAAATATATGAAATTACCTTTGCAAATGTTACAGAAACTTTGGCTTTATCGGTTCTTTCGGCTAATAATTTCAGTTCGTGATTAGGATTTATTTTTGCAAACGATTTAGCGGCGCTTTTCCAGTCATCCGACAACATGAAAGCCCATCCCCGCCAATAATTTATCGTATCAATTTTAGTATTAAATCGTTCATCTTTCTCAAGGTCATCGCACAATTGAAGTGCTCTTTCGGTTGTCCGCCTTAAAATATTGGTTCTTATAATTTCTGTTTTCGTTTTGAAAACCTCATCATCATTGCTGGCATTTAATTCGGCGAAAGAAAAATATTTAATTGCGTCGTCAAACTTTGCGCCGGCTTTATAACTTTCGCCAATTTTTAAATTTGCCTCGTACTGATATGTTTTAGTTGAATCGAAAAATAAAAGCCGTTTGTATTCAGTGACAGCATCATAATATTGCTCACTTCTAAAGAGTCCGTTAGCATAATTCAATTGTACTGATAGATTATCCTGCCCTTCAACAATGTTAATTGATAAAAACAAAAGTAATATGGTAACTAACCGGACTTTCATTTTAAAGATCTATCTGTGGTAAAAAATAATTTCTTTGCTCAAAGTAAAATTTTACTTCTTTATCAAAATCAAAACGAATACGAGCATTATAAATTTGTGCCGATGCCGCTGAACCGTAAATATTTCCTCCGTAAAAGAATGCTGTAAGTCCCGTAAATAACCAACCTCTAAATTGGTGGTCGGCTTTAAAATTTGTGTAAGCAAGATATGCCGATAATGCTGTAGCGACTAATGCTGTAATTCCGTCTCCAATTTCTCCGGTATAAATTTTTCCAGCACCCGGAATCAATGCGGATAGTATTGCCGCAGTAGCCGGACTTTTATGCAACTGGAATTTTTTCTGGATATAAAACTTTGCTATCTGCGATTGAGCCGAAACCGGAAAAGGTTCAAGCAAAATATTTTCATCGGGAAGAGTAGTATTATCAAAAAAGTATGTGGCAAATTTCAATCGCTCGATATCTTTCATGTACTTTTGAGGCAAATATACATCTTGATCAGCAAGATTACGGAATGAATTAAAATCACTTTGGAAAAAGTTGGATTCAAAGAACATCAAGCGCGCTTCTTCGGATAACTTTGAACCGAAAAACAATCCCTTGAAATTATCCGAAGCTTCTGTAAATCTGCCGATCTTAAAAAGACTATTTGACAACCTAAACTGAACTGTATCATTACTGTTAAACTTGAGATATTCCTTAAATTCATTGGCGGCGCGTAGGTAATCTTTATCTTTATAAAGATAGTTGGCAAACTGTAATCTATTATCGGGGGAGAAGTAATTGTTGCTGTTTGTGGATTGACAGTAACCTTTTACAAACGGAATAATTAGAAACAAAATCCAGAGAATGTTTGAATAAGTTCTAAGAGCAAATATTTTTTGAAAAGTTGATTGAATCACGGTGGGGTTATAATTTTATTTTTGCTGAATGTAGAGTGTAATTATAAGCCGGGTCCAAGAATTTATTTGTTGAAAGCAATGGATAATGATTCGATCCTTTGAAAAAATTTATATCTCGTGTGAATCGGTCTGCAAACATAAGTGTTCCCTTAATAATGCTTGTTTCCTTGACTGCTTGAATAAAGAATGCTGAACATGTTGGCGAGAAAGCACAGTTATCACCGTCTAGATCAGAAACAAAAAAGTAATATGCGTTACGAGCCACAGAAAGAATTGATAAGCCAAGACTTGATTTATCAATCGAATAATCATGATGCCGATGAGCGGGAAGCTCATAAGACATTTGTTGAGATTCCCACTTCACCAATTCCGTTTGAGCTAATAACAGAGTCACACATAAGAAAAAAAATAAAAAAAATAATTTCATTTTATGCAACTCTGTTTCTTACTTACCTTAAAATTTACGATTAATCTTTCAACAACTCACGTGCAATTACTATTCTCTGAATCTCTGAAGTTCCTTCATAAATTTCCGTAATCTTTGCATCACGTAAATATCTTTCAACTAAATATTCTCTTACATAACCATATCCGCCATGTATTTGAATAGCTTCAAGTGCACACTCTACGGCAACTTTTGAAGCGTACAATTTTGCCATGGCAGATTCTTTAACATACTTTTTACCGGCGTCTTTTAACGCAGCTGCTTGAAGAGTTAACAATTTTGCCGCTTCAACTTTAGTTGCCATATCGGCAAGTTTGAATTGAATAGCCTGATGATGAGCTATCTCTGTCCCGAATGCTTTTCTGGTCTTAGCATATTTAGTTGCGGCTTCAAGCGCTCCTTCTGCAATTCCAACCGCTTGAGAAGCAATTCCTATTCTTCCGCCATTAAGTGTATTCATCGCAAAATTAAATCCCTTGCCAACTTCCCAAATAACATTTTCTTCGGGCACGCGGCAATTCTCAAAAGTTAATGAGCAAGTATCGCTGCTGCGGATTCCAAGTTTATCTTCTTTAACGCCATGTCCAAATCCGGGCGTTCCCTTTTCAACCAAGAAAGTTGTAATTCCGTGATGAGCTTTTTCTTTATCTGTCTGAGTAACAACTAAATAATAATCGGCAGATGTTCCATTGGTAATCCAGTTTTTCATTCCGTTTATTACCCAATGATTACCGTCTTTATGTGCAGAAGTATTTTGTTTTGTTGCATCGCTGCCTGCTTCCGGCTCTGAGAGAGCAAAAGCACCAAGTTTTTCTCCGCGTGCAAGCGGTTTCAAATATTTTTCTTTAAGAAAATCACTTCCCCATTTTTCTAATCCATAACAAACTAATGAATTATTAACAGACATAATGACACCGAGACTCGCATCAACTTTAGAAAGTTCAATCATTGCCAATACATAACTTATCGTATCCATTCCGGCGCCGTCATACTTGGGTGAAACCATCATTCCCATAAATCCAAGTTCACCTAGTTTTTTAACAATTTCTGCGGGAAACTTTGCATCTTTATCGCGTGCTATTTGAGATGGTGCAATTTCTGTTTCAGCAAACTCGCGTGCGGTTTGCTGAATCATTAGCTGTTCTTCCGTAAATTCAAAATTCATTGGTTCTCCAAAATTTGATTTATTTTTTTAATTTGATTGCAAACTAAAGAATGCCATCCCAAATTTCAATCTTTCTCTATAGAAACAATGTACAAATCGCCTAATTGGCAAAGTAAATTAGTTTTTTGCAGTTGTGTTTCGTCGTTATTTTGTCACTTTGTTGCTTCATAGCTATATTTGCACATGATGAACAAAGAAGAAAAAAAAATTCAGCTTAAGGGACTTACGTTATCCGAACTTGAAGAATATTTTGTTTCGATTGACGAATCAAAATTCCGGGCACAGCAAGTTTTTAATTGGATGTATAACCATTTATCAACTGATTTTTCCGAGATGCAGAATATTTCCAAAGAGCTCCGCAATAAGCTTTCGGCAAATTGCGAACTGCAAACTCTAAATTTAGTAACCACACAAGGATCAACATCCAGCGGGACAAAGAAATATTTATTCTCAACCTTCGATAACCGGAAGATTGAATCGGTAGTTATTCCGGAAAAAGATAGAAACACACTTTGCATTTCAACTCAAGTCGGCTGTCCGCTTGATTGTAAATTCTGCGCTACCGGGTTAATGGGATATAAAAGAAATCTTTCAGTGGGTGAAGTTGTAGATCAATATCTGTTAACTGCAAAGGAACACGGTAAAGAGAAGATAACAAACATTGTTTATATGGGCATGGGTGAACCGCTTCTGAATTACGAGGCAACTTTAAAATCAGTAGAAATTTTTACTCACGAATTGACAAAAGGATTGAGCCGTAAGCGAATTACGATCTCTACAGCCGGAATAGCAAATAAAATCATTGATCTGGCTGATAGAAATTTACGGGTGAAACTTGCATTCTCACTTCACTCGGCATTTGAAGATGTACGTTCATTGATAATGCCAATCAACAAAAAATATTCTCTGAAAGAAAACATTGATGCTTTAAAATATTACGCCAAGAAAACTAAAACACGAATTACGTTCGAATATACAATGCTGAAAAGCTTAAACGACCGCGATAAAGATGTGAAAGCACTAACCAATCTTTGCAGTTCACTTCCCTCTAAAATAAATATCATACCTTTCAACAGTATTAGGCATATGAATCCCGGCGGAATCTCTTCAGAACTTGAACCGACTTCACTTTCAGATATTCATCTCTTTGCAGACAAACTCCGTAACAATAATATCACAGTAATGATACGCGAAACACAAGGAGATGACATAGCCGCGGCATGCGGACAGCTGGCAGTTAAAATCAGATAGATTTATTTATTCGGGTGGGTCAAATCTTCCGGTGTGTCAAAGTCTTTCAATATTTGTGAGTAACTGCAATTCCATATTTTCTTTTTTGTCGAACCGTCATCCCTTATTAATCTAAGTATGTGATTTTCCGGACTTGAAATAATTTTTTCAAAAATTGTTTTTTTAAACATCACAGGATGACCTTCTAAACCGTCGTAAACCGGTTGAATCCAATCGTACTCATCGTCAATCTGAGCAACAAATTCTTTATAAAATTTTTCTTTATGAAACGGCTGATCAACAAAGTGATACAATATCCAATCTGAATCTATCAACTCTTTAACACCGGTCTGAAGTGAAGTGAACATTCCTTTTTCAAAATTTGGATTCACAACAACTTTAACACGTGGGAATAAAACATTTTCAATAAAGGCAAATTTGATAGTAGATTCTATTTCAATGCTTTTGTGACCGGTTACAATGACTACCGTTTCACAAACACTCAAAAGTTTTTTTGTAATTACAACTATATAAGGATTGTTATCATATTCCATCAATGGCTTAAAATCGCCCATCCTTTTGGAAAACCCCGCCGCTATTAGCAAACCGTTAATTTTGGGTTTATTCATTTACTTACATTGTTACTCTAGACGAGTGAAAGCTCCATTAGCATTTTGCGAATGAAATTCCTTAAAATAATTTATTTAAAAAGATGAATTAATTTTATTATAAATCTGCTCTTTTGTAAAAGGTTCAACTGTATGATTCCAATTTTTAAGCGCAGATGTATCTTTCAATCCATTGCCGGTAAAAAGTAAAACCGCTGTTTTTCCATCTAACTTATTCGAGTTAATAAATTTTTTATATGCTGCAAATGTTGACGACGAAGAGGGTTCCAGTAAAACTCCGAAATTTTGAGCGACATATTTTTGAGCATCTAGAATTTCTGCGTCATTTACTTCAACTGCGTTGCCATTCGATTTTATTATAGCATCGTATGCCATATATAAACATCTTGGAGCGCCTGCGCAAATTGAATCCGCAATACTACTTGCCGGTTTATACTTAAACTTTTGATCAGCTAAATATCTAACAACCGCATTACTGCCTTCTGCTTGGACGGAAATTAATGAAGGAATTTTTTCTATCCATCCTAGTTCTTTTAGCTCACGCAAACCTTTGTAAAGTCCGGCTAAAATTACTCCATCGCCGGTTGGTACAAAAATAAGATCGGGCATTTTTCCCTTTGTTGAAATAAATAGATCGAAAGCTGCGGATTTCTTTCCTTCGATAGTAAGAGGATTATATGCAGTGTTTCTATTATACCATTTTTTTTGAGTTGATATTTCAAGACATGTATCAAAAGCCAAATCATAATCACCGTCAACCAAATAAATATCTGCGCCGTAAGATTGAATCTGTATTCTTTTTGCTTCCGGAATATTTTTGGGGACAAAAATTATTGATTTCAGTCCCAACCGCACGCAAACTCCGGCAAGTGAAGAACCAGCATTACCGGTTGATGCCGCAGCAATTTCTTTTATTCCCAACTGTAATGCCTTAAGAGCTACTAAACTTGAAGCTCTGTCTTTAAATGATAATGTTGGATTGCGGGTATCATCAAGGACTAAAAATGGTTTTCCTTCATAAGAAAATTCAAGCAAGCTGTTATTATCAAGAGTAACTCTGTGTAGCAATTTCTCATCTACGGACTTCATTTTCCCATTCTCAAATTCGAGCGGCCATAAAAAATCATACTGCCAAAATTTTCCGGGTTGATGTTTCAGAAATTCTTCTCTGCTGAAATTCCGTCTAATCGCTTTGTAATCATATTCAACTGTAAGAACTCCACGCAGCGGTTGATTCTTCTCAACTTTACCGCAAACCGGGCAAAGATAAACCAGATTTTTTTCGATCTCATCTTTGCTGTAACTTTTTCCGCAATCGAAACATTTGTAAAAATATTTTTCCATAATTATCTCAAAGTCATTCTGAATATTATGACAAAGTCAAGCGGTTTTAAGAAGCAAAGGATTCACCGATTGATAATTATTAATAAAACTAGTTTTAGAATTAATAACAGCACAAGTGATTTTTAAGATTTTATTAGCAAT
>JAKAKD010000009.1 GCA_021824635.1 Bacteroidota bacterium
TGATGAATTCAACAACAAGAAAAATTTCAAAAGATTGCGGTGACTTAGAGAAGATCGCGGAAACTTGCCATAGGAAATACGGAAGACGTTCGTAAAACAAAAGTACAATCATTGTCGAAACAGCAATTGCTGTTTGTGAGAAAGCAAGAAGTTTCACATAATTATATTTCTTTAAAAACTTTTGTGAGACAATCAAACTGCCTAGAGTAATTCCTCCGATAAAAGCCATTAGCATTATAGAGAACGCATATGTAGACGAACCGAAAAAATTGATTAATAAACGAACCCAGACCATTTCATATATAAGCGCAGCCATACCCGAGATTCCCGCTACAAACACAACAGCTGCGGCAGTATATTTGCCAACCTCTATTAACGGTGAAACGATTTCTTGTTTGGCAACTTCTACATTAACTATTTTTCCGCTTTGCCTTGATATCATTAATCCGGTAAACCCGGCTAGAATATTTAAACATGCTGTAGCGTATATAGTGATGTTTAAGCCGAATTCTTTAATTAGAACAAAACCGGCAAAGACAACGCCAATTACAGCACCAAAAGAATTTAGAAAATATAGTATTGCAACTTCTCTTCGTGTATCTTGAAGTTTATCAACAAAAAATTTACTTAGTACCGGAAGCGTTCCCCCCATTGCAACTGTTGGCGCAAACAGCAATAGCGCGGCAATTAAAAATTTTAATCCGATGAAGAAAAAATTTTGAGAGGAAACATTAAAATTGGAAGCCGCCGCAAAGAAAAAATTACCAAACAATACGCTTAAGGTAGGATACAATAAACAGTAAAGCCCAATAAACAACTCCAGAAGCGAATATATCTTTACTGGATTTATAAAAGCATCTGATTTTTTCCCAAACAGGTAATTTCCAAAAGCCAGTCCGCCTAAAAATGCAGCAAGGACGGTCATTTGAGCATAAGTTGTGTTGCCAAGAGATAAACTCAAATACTTGAACCAGACAATTTGGTAAATCAATCCAGCGATTCCGCTTATAACAAAAAGCAAAGAGACGACAACTTTTATGGTTTGCTTACTCATAAATGTTTTCCGTGTAAGAATATTTTTTGCAAATTAAGAAAGGTTTGGTTAAAAATGATTTGAAAAAAAATAAAGACAGCAAGCTTGTTGAGTTTGAAAATATTCTATGCCAAATGAAAAACTTTCCCAAACTAAAAGTTGAGGAAAAGTAGTTGTATTATTATGAAAATTGGCAGAAGAATTATCAGAGAAAATTTAAAAATGTATGCAAAGAAATCGGGCATTTTTATATTGTTCTCTTCTGCAACGGCCTTTACCATAAAATTTGGTCCGTTGCCAATGTACGTCATGCTGCCAAAGAAAACGGCTCCAACAGAGATTGCTTTTAAAATTTCTTCTGGAATCCCCGCGACAAGGTTAGAAGCTTGAGCGCCCAACCCCAATGCGAGAGAGTGGAAAGTAACAGCGGTTGGAGTATTATCTAAAAAACTGCTTAGCAATCCTGTGTAATAATAAAATTGATGTTGTTGAGTTATGCCTAAAGATTTTGCATTTGATTCCAAGTAAAGCAAACAAGGAACCATCGTAACAAAAATTCCGAAGAAAAGATAGCCAACTTCTTTAATCGGCTCCCAAGTAAAATTATTTGAAGTACGCACCAACTTAGTGGTTAACAGCAACGAAAGAATTGCCATCGAAAAAATAACCGCTTCCCGAATAAATTTGTAATAATGATTTGCGCTGATAAAAGAAAAATACTGCTCATTCAAAAACGCAACGGCAAGAACAACTCCTAATAACCAAATAAAATTAAGCTTGCCGGAAATCTTGATGGGTCTATTAACTCGTTTATCAGCGGCAATGGCTTCTTTGGGCTCTTTGCGATGGTAATAAGAATCAACTAAATAATAACTAATAAGTAAAAGAAAATTTGTTGCGAACCATTCAGGCAATAATTTTAGAAACCATGTAAAATGTGCACCTCGAAGATACATCATAAACAAAGGCGGATCCCCAAGCGGCGTTAAAAGACCGCCGCAGTTGGCAACAATTGCAATGAAAAATAAAATTGTGTGTACTTTAAATTTTCTTTCTTTGTTCGTATGAATAACTGCTCGTATTAATAACATTGCCGCACCGGTTGTACCCATAAAAGAAGCCAGTACAGCGCCAATGGCAAGAAAAAAAGTGTTAACTCTTGGCGTTGCCTCAATGTCTCCGTCTAAAAAGATTCCTCCTGTAATTGTAAATAGGGCTCCAAGTAAAATTATAAACGGAACATAATCAAAGATGATCGTTTCAAATAACCGGTGGCTTAATCCTGAAGCAAATAGAAAAATGATAATCGGAACACTTAGAATTACAGCAACCATAAGTTTGTTTTTATTTTTTTCCCAGAAATGATTCCAGAAGAGAGGAAAAACCGCGATAGATAAAAGCATCAATATGAAAGGAAGCAGGCTTATTAGAGGAATTTGAAAGTCGAGTTTTTCCATTATAAAGATCCGGATTATATAGTTAAACAAACTTATGAGCCATAAGTGTATTTATTGTTGACAACGTTAAAAAACAAATGCCCTGTGTTTATTAGAGGCAGAATGATTATTTATTTTTTCAGAAGATCCCGTATTTGTGTTAAAAGAACAACTTCTTCTTTCGGCTGCGGAATAGATTTTTCCTCTTCTTTTTTTCTCAACCGATTGAGTGCTTTTATCATCATAAAAATAGCAAATGCAACAATTATGAAATCAATAACGGTGTTTAAGAACAATCCATATTTTATAACTACACCGCTTGTTAATGCGATGGATAAGTTGCTGAAATCAAGTCCGCCGACAAGCAGTCCTATTGGCGGCATAAGCACATCGGAAACAAGAGAGGTAACTATTTTTCCAAAAGCGGCGCCTATAATAATACCAACAGCCATATCAACAACATTGCCCTTCATGGCAAAAGTTTTAAATTCCTGAACTAGTTTCATATAGCATCTCAGCATTAAATTTTCGAAAAAATATTTAAATAATGTTCGTAATCCAAAGTTATAATTGATAAAGAAACCGAAAAAACTTCGGTTATTAATCGGTAAAACAAAAATTAACGAAGTAAATCCTCATCCCTGTATAAAAGAAGTATCGCCGCCTGAGAAACGATAACAAATTTTTCTGTTTCGATTTCGACTTCGATAGCATCTTTCCGTAAAAATAAGGCAAAGTCACCTTCACGCGCTTGCAACGGGATATACTTTGTGTTTTTGTTTTCGCGCCAGGGTTCATCATCGGTCGGTGTTCCTATTGGATAACCCGGACCGGATTTAATAACATATCCGCCCTGAACTTTTTCTTTTTCCTGCACTCCCGGCGGGAGATAAAGTCCGCTGTTGGTTTTGTTGATGTTTTCTTCCGGCTTTATTAGAATCCGGTCGCCAACAATTATTATTTTTTCTGTGTTGATCAATTTTAACCGAAACTTTGTTCCGATCAAAAATAGCAAATGAAAAAGAGAGCATCAAATGGTTGTCTTTAAAATAAAAACGAAAATAGGAACAACCGTTATTAGATTTGCTGAGGAAAAAAAATAGTCCGAGATAAAACCGCGTTAAATCGAAGAAACCAGCCATCAAAAAATTTATCGGAAACTCTAGAAACTAATCATTGACAATTCAGTTTCCGTTCGTTATCTTGGAAACCAGAAAAACAAAATTAGTTTCTGCGGGAGACTTTATGGAAGAGAACGAACAAATATTAGAAGTCATTCAGAATAAGTTCTTTAAGGAAGGTTTTTATAAAACAACAATGGATGAGATCGCTTCCGAATTGAGGATGAGCAAAAAAACAATTTACAAATTCTTCCCGTCAAAGAACGATCTGGTCTCGGCTATTGCGCTTCATTTTACCAAGCAAATGAAACAAAAAATATTACCTATTCTGGAAAGTGATAAAAATGCGGTAGAAAAACTTTCCGGATTGATTTCGTTGTTGAGCAGCACCGCGGGCAAGATAGGAGACAGTATGTTTGGGGAATTGAAGAATCATTTTCCATCCGTTTGGCAGAAAGTAGATTCCTTTAGAACGGAAATGATGTACGGCAATATCACAAAAGTTATAGATCAGGGTAAACGAGAAGGATTGTTCGTTGATTACCCGACGCCGATTGTTATGAATGTTCTAATAAACTCAATAAGATCAACTGTAAATCCGGAGTTCATTATTAACAACAATTTTTCAATGGTAGTTGCAGCTCAAACCACATTCAATATAATCATTGGCGGAATTCTTACCGAAAAAGGGAAAAAAGTTTTTAACAAAACAATTAATCAGAAAAAGTCATGAAAAAATTAATAGCAATAATTTTATTATTAACCGCTACCGCAGCAGTCTTTCCGCAACCAACGCTTACTCTAGACAGATGCTATGAAAAAGCGCGTGAGAACTTTCCACTCATCAAACAGAAAGAATACATAACGAAGAGCAAAGAGTATAGTGTTAGCAATGTTTGGAAAGGATATTACCCGCAGATTACAATTAGCGGACAAGCAACGTATCAATCGGATGTAACATCACTGCCAATTTCTCTTCCCGGAATGAAGATAGATCCTCTTTCGTTAGATCAATACAAAGCGGTTGCTGATGTGTCTCAAACAATTTGGGATGGCGGAATAATGAGCGCACAAGCCGGCATTCAAAGCTCAAGTGCTGATGTTGACGATCAAAAGATTGAAATAGAGATGCTTAAAGTGAAAGACAGGATCAATCAACTCTACTTTGGAATTCTTTTACTTGACGAGCAGCTTGTTCAGACGGAATTGGTTAAGAAAGATCTTACCGCAAGTTTTGATAAACTGAATGCCGCCTTTGAAAATGGAACCGCAACCAAACCGAACGTTGATATTCTGAAAGCCGAATTATTGAAAACAGATCAGAGAAAAATTGAATTAAGGTCATCACGCAAATCTTTTGTTGATATGCTCGGACTGCTGATCAACGAGCGGTTGGATGAAACGTTGAAACTCGAGCAGCCGGAAATCGCAAATGTATTTGAATCGAACGAAATCAACCGCCCGGAATTGAAATTATATTCTTCACAAGAAAGTTTAATTGAAAACCAGAGCGGAATAACACTAGCCAAGATTCTTCCGAAAGCAAGTTTGTTCTTTCAAGGAGGATATGGAAAACCAACTCTTAACATGCTGAAAAATAGCTTTGACTGGTATTACATCGCGGGCGCGCGGTTAACGTGGTCTCCTTCCAACTTATATACTTATGGAAACGAAAGCGAAATAAATGAACTCAACAAAAAATCGGTTGAAGCTCAGAAAGAGGCTTTTCTTCTCAACACAAACCTTTCGTTGAAACAACAAATTGGAGAAATTGATAAACTGAAAGAACTGATAAAAGTTGACAAAGAAATTATAACAATCAGAACTTCTGTAAAAGAATCTACCAAAGCACAACTGGAAAACGGTGTTATTACGTCAAGCGATTTTATACGAGAGTTAAACAACGAAGATCAAGCGAAACAGAATTTATCAATTCACACAATTCAACTTTTGTTGGCACAACAGAATTACAAATTGACAGCCGGAAACTAAGCGTCAAGGCGGAGTTAAATAAATAGTCTATAAAAATTTATTAATAACAAAACACAGAAATCAATATGAAAAAGAGATTAAACAAATGGTTTTTTTTGCTGCCGATTCTATCGCTTATATTTTTTGCATGCGAAACGGGCAGCGGCAAGTTTGATGCAACCGGAACATTCGAGTCGGAAGAGGTAATTGTTTCATCAGAAGCGATGGGCAAACTTGTGCGATTTGATGTTGAAGAAGGTGCAACGTTAAAACAAAATCAGTTGGTTGGAATTGTGGACACGGTTCAGCTGTATCTAAAAAAGAAACAACTTGAAGCATCCATCAAAGCTGTATTGAGCAAACAGCCGGATGTTGCAACACAACTTGCGGCAATTG
This sequence comes from Bacteroidota bacterium, assembly GCA_021824635.1. Taxonomy (GTDB): domain Bacteria; phylum Bacteroidota; class Ignavibacteria; order Ignavibacteriales; family Melioribacteraceae; genus Fen-1258. Next base: position 5,958 of record JAKAKD010000009.1, read on the forward strand.
AAGAGCAGATTAAAACGGCGACAACAGAAAAAAAGAGAATCGAAAATCTAGTCAAATCAAATGCGGCAACAACAAAACAACTTGACGATATTAACGCATCACTTGATTTGTTAAACAAGCAGTACACGGCGGCAAAATCAAATCTTACAATTACCAGACAAGGATTGCAGAGCGAAACGTATCCTCTTCAAATTCAGATTGAACAAATTCAGGACCAGATAAATAAAAGCATAATTAAAAATCCAGTTGATGGCACGGTGCTTACTCGTTATGCAAAACAAGGTGAAGTTACATCAAACGGCAAAGCTCTTTACAAAATTGCAGATCTTTCCAAAATGACTTTGCGCGCATACATTAATGGCGATCAGTTGGGACAAATTAAGCTTGGACAAAAAGTTAAAGTGTTTGTAGATAAAGGAGACGGTCAACAAAAAGAAATGAACGGAGAAATTTATTGGGTTTCTTCCAAAGCGGAATTCACACCAAAAACTATTCAAACTAAAGATGAACGAGCAAACCTGGTTTATGCGGTTAAAATTATGGTGGTCAATGACGGCTATTTAAAAATCGGAATGTATGGAGAAGTTAAATTCTAAAAAACATTATGAAAGCTGTTCTACTCGAAAATATTGTAAAGTCGTACACAACCAAGAAATCAAGCGTTACGGCCGTTGATGATGTTTCTTTTTCGGTCGAAGAGGGAGAAATATTCGGGTTGATCGGTCCGGATGGATCCGGCAAAACAACAATCTTCCGGATTCTTACAACTCTTCTGCTTGCAGACAAAGGAAGCGCCAGCGTTCTTGGTTATGACGTTGTGAAAGATTGGAAAGAAATTAGAAACATCATCGGTTACATGCCGGGAAGATTTTCACTTTATCAAGATTTAACGGTTGAAGAAAACCTTGAATTCTTTGCAACTATATTCAATACTACGATTCAAGAAAACTATAATTTGATTTCAGATATCTATAAACAACTTGAACCATTTAAAACAAGAAGAGCGGGAAAACTTAGCGGAGGCATGAAACAGAAACTTGCGTTGAGTTGCGCGTTAATTCACAAACCGAAAATTTTATTCTTAGATGAACCCACGACCGGCGTTGATCCGGTTTCAAGAAAAGAATTTTGGGAAATGCTGAATCGCCTTAGAGCCCAGGGAATCACTATTATAGTTTCAACGCCTTATATGGATGAAGCAAAACTCTGCGATAGAATTGCCCTTATACAAAACGGAAAAATTATGAAGATTGACTTGCCGCAGAACATTGTTAATGAGTTTGGCAAGAATCTTTACGCGGTTCATTCGGAAAATATGTTCACACTTCTCAATGATCTTCGAGCGTATCCACAAACCGAAAACTGTTTTGCGTTCGGAGATAAACATCACCTTACATTGAAAGAGGATGACGTTAACCGGCTGAATGAATATTTGAATAAATCGGGGCACAAAAATTTTACAGTCAGAAAAATTGAACCAGGAATAGAAGATTGTTTTATGCAATTGATGAAGCGGTAAAAGCGCTATTAATAGCCGGGCATTATGATAGGAAATCGTAACAAGAAAATAAAAATATGATGGCAAAAGAAATTGTAATAAAAACAGATAAGCTTACAAAAAAATTTGGCGATTTTGTCGCCGTTGATGAAGTTTCGTTTGAGGTATACAAAGGAGAAATTTTTGGATTCCTTGGCGCAAACGGTGCTGGAAAAACCACCGCTATGAAAATGCTCATCGGCATTTCAACGCCGAGTTACGGCAATGCGCAAATAGCCGGCTTTGATGTTTACAAACAGACGGAACAAATAAAAAAGAATATCGGGTACATGAGCCAAAAGTTTTCGTTGTATGAAGACTTAACTATAAAAGAAAATATCCAACTTTTCGGCGGAATTTACGGTTTATCGGACAAAGAAATCGAAACGAAAAGCGGAGCGTTGATTGAAAAACTGAATTTAACTAACGAAGCAAATAAAGTTGTAAGCTCTCTTCCACTTGGTTGGAAACAAAAACTTGCGTTCAGCATTGCAATATTACACGAACCCAAAATAGTTTTTCTTGATGAACCGACAGGCGGAGTTGATCCGATTACACGAAGACAATTTTGGGATATGATTTACGAAGCAGCACATCATGGAATTACAGCTTTCGTTACGACACATTATATGGATGAAGCCGAGTATTGCGACCGTGTTTCGATTATGGTGGACGGCGTAATTACCGCTCTTGATTCTCCAAAAGGATTGAAAGAAAAATACAAAGCAAAAACAATGGAAGAAGTATTTGTAATGTTAGCCCGCGGCGCAAAAAGAGGAGAATAATCATAGTTATTGTCATTACGAGGAACGAAGTGACGAAGTAATCTCAAATTAAATAGACATCATGGAAAAGAAATGCTACGTATATATAATGACGAACAAGAACGATAGCGTATTATATACTGGAGTTACAAGCGATCTAATTAGAAGAGTATATGAGCACAAGGAAAAAATGATAGATGGATTTACGAAAAGGTATAATGTAAATAAGTTGGTTTATTATGAAGAATATAATGAGATTCTAAATGCTATTGAAAGAGAAAAACAAATAAAAGCCGGTTCACGAAAGAAGAAATTAGAATTAGTTAACAAAATGAATCCGGGGTGGAAAGATTTATATCAAGAAATATTGTGAGATTGCTTCTTCCGCGTAAAACGCGGAATCGCAATGACAGACGAGAATAATATGAAACAGTTATTAACATTTGTTAGAAAAGAATTTCATCATATACTTCGCGATACAAGAACGATGCTTGTTTTGCTCGGCTTGCCAATAGTTCAGCTTCTGATCTTTGGATTTGCCATAACTAACGAAACAAGAAACGCCAACATCGCAATTCTTGATAATTCGAAAGATGAAGCAACACAAAATATTATCTCAAAAATTGAAAACAGTAAATATTTTGACGTTTATGAAACGCTTACTTCAAACAATCAGATTGAAAAAGCATTCAAAACTGGAAAAATAAAAGTAGCCGTGGTTTTTCAGCAAAATTTTCAAAACGAGTTGGCTCATTCGAACAAAGCACAGATTCAAATAATTGCAGACGGCTCCGATCCTAATCAGGCAACAACGCTAATAAATTACTTAAGCACTATTATTGCGGAATATCAAAATGAACTGAATCAACAAAACAAACTTCCCTACACCATTAATACCGAAATGAGAATGCTCTACAATCCGGAATTAAAAGGAGCGTATTCATCCGTTCCTGGAGTTATGGGAATGATTCTTTTGCTTATTTCAACAATGATGACTTCGATTGCGATTGTAAAAGAGAAAGAACTTGGAACAATGGAAATCCTTCTTGTCTCGCCAATGAAACCGGCGCTTGTAATTCTTAGTAAAGTAATTCCATACTTTATTGTTTCGCTTGTTAACATTGCAACAATTTTACTTCTGAGTGTTTTTGTTTTGGGAATGCCCATTCAGGGAAGTATCTTTTTATTAATAGCGGTTACTATTTTATATATCCTTTGCGCGCTTTCGCTAGGACTTTTTATTTCGACAATTACAAACTCGCAATTAGCGGCAATGCTCATTTCACTGCTCGGACTGATGCTTCCGGTTGTAATGTTAAGTGGTTATGCTTTTCCAATTGCGAACATGCCGGTTATTTTGCAAGCACTGTCTAACATTATTCCCGCAAAATGGTATATCATAATGGTAAAATCGGTAATGATAAAAGGAATGGGCGTTGCCGGAATCTGGAAAGAGTCTTTGATAATTTTCGGAATGACGCTCGTCTTTCTTTTTATTAGTATAAAACGGTTTAAGATCAGGTTATAATGAGAACACTATTATTTTTACTTAGAAAAGAATTTTTACAGATCTTCCGTAATAAATTAATTTTGCGGATGATCTTCGTAATGCCGATAATGCAGCTTATTCTTCTTCCCTTTGCCGCCAATTACGAAATGAAAAATATTTTGCTCAGCATCGTTGATAAAGATCATTCCGAATACTCTCGCAAATTAATAAATGAATTTACTTCAACTGGCTATTTTAAATTAACCAACACCTCTTCTTCTTACGATAAAGCACTTAAAGTTATTGAAGACGACAAGGCAGATTTGATAATTGAAATTCCGCAAGGCTTCGAGCGAGACCTGATTAGGGATAATCAAACCAAGATCATGATCTCTGCTAATGCAATTAACGGACAAACTTCGGGACTTGCTGTTTCTTATTCAAACGCAATCATAAGAGAATTTAACAATGATATCCGTGCAGAATGGATTCAGCAGCCGCGGTTAAATCCGCAGCCGATAGTTGAGATCACAAGCTCAAACTGGTTCAATCCGAAAATGAATTATAAATATTTTATTGTCCCGGGTATTCTTGCTCTACTTGTTACATTGGTTGGATTCATTTTAACGTCTCTTAATATTGTTAAAGAAAAAGAAGCCGGAACTATAGAACAGCTTAATGTTTCTCCGATAAAGAAGTATCAATTTATTCTTGGTAAGCTAATTCCTTTCTGGATTTTAGGAATGTTTGTCTTGTCGCTTGGATTTGCAATTAGTTTTATCGTGTACGGCATCTTTCCGGAAGGAAGTTTTATTATCGGTTATCTTTTTGCGGGAATTTATTTGATAGCAATTCTTGGTTTCGGACTTTTAACATCCACGTTTGCGGAAACTCAACAGCAGGCAATGTTTATAGCATATTTCTTTATGATGATTTTTGTTCTGCTCGGCGGATTGTTTGCGCCGATTGAAAACATGCCGGACTGGGCACAATACTTAACATACATTAACCCCGTCCGTTATCTAATAGAAGTTATGCGGATGCTTGTGCTTAAAGGAAGCAGCTTTTGGGATTTGCGTTACTACTTTCTAATTGTAACGGGTTTCGCAGTTGTATTTAACGGATTGGCGATTTATAATTATAAAAAGACGAATTAAAAACTATTTGCTGAAGTACCAAGAAAACATCTTGCATAGATGAAAGTGAATACCTGCTTAAAAAAATTATGGCAGAAAAATGAATAATATAAATTTTGATTCTAACAATGTCGCAAAATATGATAATCTTGCCCGCAAAGCCGTCTTTGGTTATGATCAACTTTTTACTATGACCACAGCAATTATTTCATGCGAGCATAATGACTCAAAAAATATTTTAGTTGTTGGATGCGGTACGGGGATGGAATTAATCACATTCGGAAACTTAATGCCGAATTGGCAAATGACAGGACTTGATCCTTCCGAAGAAATGATTAAAATATCCAAAGCTAAAATTGATGAGCAAAGACTAAGTAACCGGGTTACACTACATCGTGGTTTTGTAGAAGACCTTCCGGAAGAAGAAAAATATGACGCGGCTACACTGATATTTGTAGTGCGATTCATTTCCGATGAAAAGAAGAAACTATTGCTCATTCAGAACATTTCAAAACGATTACGGTCTGGGGCAAAGCTCATTATTATTGATCAATACATCGATCCGGACCAAGATAATTTTCTATATATGTCAAATGCGTGGAAAAACTTTATGAAGCTTTGTGGAGCACCAACTGAGTTAGTAAATAAAATTGCAGGGCAAGCAAATGAACAAAGTTTTTTCACCGAATCCGGACTGCAACAGTTACTATTGAAAACCGGATTTGGAAATATGAATCGCTTTTACAATTCTTTTATGCATGGTGGATGGGTTGTTCAGAAAAAGTAATTAATATAAAAATCCGGACAAATTTCTTTATCCGGCACGGTTACTATTTTACCAGCATTAATTTTTTAGAACTCGCGAAATCATTAGCGGTAAGTCTGTAAATATAAACTCCGCTGGCAAAGTTCGAAGCGTTCCAATTATAATTATAACTTCCCGCGTCAAGATCAGAATTAACTATAGTAGAGACTACTCTTCCAAGCACATCAAAAATTTCTAATTTTACTTTGCTTCTCTGCGGCAATGTAAATTTTATTGTTGTCTCCGGATTAAAAGGATTCGGATAGTTTTGAGATAAACTATAGGTGGTTGGAATTGTGTTTCCCTTTTCAACATCACTTGCGCCATCCTGAATTTTTAAATTATCAAACGCCCAGCCCCAGCCAACAAGTGCTTCGTCAGAATATAAATGGAAGCGGACAAAAACTACATCTCCTTTGTTAAACTTTTTTGTCATATCAACTTTATGACGCGCTGTGTCTGTTGTGGCGAGTGTTGTAGAGTCTTTAAATAGCGTTACCCACCGTGGCGTCCTATACCTGCAGTCGTATCCATCCTCAAATGGAATCCAATTCAATCCATCCTTGCTTCCTTCTACAACAACGTAATCCCAAAAATTATAGTCACCGAAATTTGAACCATCCTCTCCCGGTTCGACTAAAGCAATATCATCATATACTATGTTTGCCAAACCTGGTGACCATGTAATTTTTATCGGCACTAAAAGATTATAATAGTAATCTGTCGCCTCTGCATAAGGATGAGGCGAGTGAACAGCCGGAGAAACAAAACCTTTTTTAGTTGAGATTGTAAATCCATTGCCCGAAAAATCATCGGTCGCCGCATCAAAATTATTTGAATATATTACCTGAGTTGGCTTGAGATTATAAACATCAATAGTTCTTGATGATGACTTATAACTTCGTCCGGATTCGTAAGCGATCAGTTGAATATTTTTATTACCAAATGTTGTTGGAATGAATTTGAAAGAAGTGTCTTTCGCAGCAGTTGAAGTCAGCTTAACTAATTTTTCTCCGTCAATCATAACAAAAGTTGAATCATAACCCGAACGTAATTTTGCAGTCAGGTTAATTGCTTTATCTACGCCTTGTGAGAGAGCTGTAATTATTGGAGATAATGTAACAACCGGCGGTTGCCAGGTGTTTAAATCCGGAAGAGCCACACTCCAAATTCCTCTGCCATGGGTAGCAATAACTACTTGATCATTAACAATTTTCATATCCCAGATACAGACATTCGGTAATCCGTTGTTTGCGGCATACCAGTTTTTACCATTTTCAATAGATTCAAATAAACCAATTTCTGTACCCGCCCAGATTTTAGGGGTGTTTGGAATAACTAAAACGCAATAAGTTGCAACATTAGGAAAACCATTGCTGCTGGTTGAGTTAAAGCCAAATCCCGAAATATCTTCCCAACTATTTCCTAAGTCAGTAGTTCTTAAAATTTTAGGCGCACCAGAAAATGAAAAAGTTACATATGCAGTATTCATATCTGTTGGATGAGTGTTAATCCCTGTAATAGAACCTAAATATGTAATACTGGAATCTCTTTTAATAGAAGAGAATGTAATTCCACCATCTGTGGATAGAAACAGTTTACTTAATGAGTTTGAAAAATAATAGCCAGCCCAAACAATTTGTGGATCTGCTATGGAGACCGCAATAGGAGTGGATGTTGAGCCGAATTGCCAATCATTTTGTGTTGTTGTGCTTAGCGTCCATGTGCCGCCAAAGTCTTCAGATCTCCAAACACCTTGAGAACCGGTAGTGAAAATTACATCGGGATCGCTGTTGGATTTAGCAATTTTTGAAATGAACACTCCTTTACCGGAGCCAACATCATCAAGATTATTTATTGCAGAAAACCAATTGATTCCGCCGTCGGTTGTTCTAGCAAAGTAATTATATTGACTGCCGCCGATAATTTTATTTGGATCTTTATAATGCCAGGCAACATCAAAACCATCACCGCCAATTACATTTTTGTAGGCAGTAATTAATGAAGCATTTTCGCCTTTAGGAGAAAGCCAAGTTCCGTTATCTTGTGTCCCGCCAATGTATTCATTGGCGCCCGGTTTTTTATCAACACCATAGAATTGAGTTGTGTTATATCCGCCGTTATTAATATTATTTGTAGAATTTCCACTCCAGGTTTTCCCGCCATCTTTTGAAACCGCAACACCGCCATCATTCCCATTTACAATCCAAAAATTTTCCGGAGAAGAGATAGGAACTATAACATTGCTGTGATGATCCACATGAACATTTGTTGCCGGTTTTGGTGTTTGGCTCTGATAAGCGCCATAACCATCTGTTACATGAGAAAATGTAGCGAGACGAGTAGTATCCGTCGAACCGGTTATCAGCGCTTTCCAGAGATCAATTCCACCGAAGAAAACGGTTTTCTCGTTATAAGGATGAACCGCGATGGTGTTATCGTACCATCCTTGGGTTTGAAGCCAGTTTGGTGTAGTACCGTTTGCTAAAGTGACGGGCAGCCACGTCGCTCCTTTATCTTCAGAAACATATAAACCGGAAGAACTATTTTTTTCTTCACAACTGGCATAGATGTAATTTGGATTTTTACTAGATACAGCAATTTCAATCCTACCCGTTGTAACAAGTCCGTTGCTCGATTTTACCCAGCTTAATCCGCCGTCTGTTGATTTATAAACGCCGTCGTTATTTACCGCAGCATATTGAATTTGAAAATCTAACGGATCGGCTTTCAGATCCTGAGTTCTTTTTTCTTTAGAACTATATGTTTGTTCCCAATTTGTTCCGCCATCAGTTGACCGCCATATACCACCCGGAAAAGTTGAACTATTACCCGATAAAGGATTAGTGCAAGCAAGTAAAATGTCCGAATTAGTGGGGTCAACAATTATTCTATTAACACTGCTGAAATTAAGATTTGCCGTATTTGCCAGCTGAGTCCATGTTTCTCCGTGGTCAACAGATTTAAATATCCCGCTTCCGTTAACAGCATCGGCATTAAAAAATCCTTCACCAGTTCCGCAATAAATTCTGTCGGGATGAGATGCCGATTGTGCTAAAACGGAAGTTGCAAGATTAGGGAGTGATTGAGTTTTGTTTATCCACGTTACACCGGCATCTGTTGTTTTCCAAATTCCTCCGCTAACAGATCCCGCGAACCAAGTATTATGTGTTGTATCGGACAGATCAACAATAATTCCGCGTGTTCTACCGCTAACATTACCGGGTCCGCGCTCTATCCAATTTAAGTCTGCTGTCTTTTTATATAACCGGCTCATTTTTTGCGATTTACTTAACTCTTCCATCAGATAATTCGGCGAATAATTGGGTTTTGACTCCCCTTCTCTTGTTCTAATGATTTTTTGAAACTCGGCGAACTTATCCGGCTCATCGAATTTTTTTCCCTCTTCTATCTTTCCCTTTTTTCCGGTGAATAATTTTTTAATATCCTTTTGGTAAAGCACGCTTCCATTTTCGTTTGCGGAAAAAGTCTTGTTGTCAAAGGGAGAAACTATTTTACTCTGAGCATAAGTCATTGAAGCAAATATTAATAAAGCGAAAAAAGAAACCGGTATCAAAAATTGACGAATCGTTCTAGTCATGATTTGCTCTTAAAAATTTCTATTAATTCTGTTTTATTGATTGTGAATTTAGGTCGGTTTTTGTTCCTAAATCAACGTCATAAATATAACCATAAAGTTTGTTGCTGTCTTCTGTCGAAATCATCTCCGGCGTAATAGTAACCTCAAATTGTCTATTGTTTCTCCACTTTATTTTTCCGGCGGGGATACTCTCTTCAAAAATGATTTTGTCTTTCCCTATGTCATAAACAAAAAATTGCAGAAGAGGATTAGGATTTTTAGCCGTAGATTTTTCTTGTTTAACTACTATTGAATATGATTTATCGGAATTGTAAATGAGCCGGGAAGATGTTCCAAACTTTTCCAAAGAAAGTTTTTTCAGAACAGATTCTTGCCGGGTAAGAGTTTTTTGAGTAACAGAACATCCGGCAAGCAAAAGAAAAAATATAAGCAGGGCATTAAATTTATTTAACATAAGAATTCACCAATTCTTAAAAAAGAAAGTTAACAGAGTTCTTTCTAATTCAAAATAGAATAGCATTTATACATTGGCAAGAGAAATCAATTGATTTTGTTTATGGAGTGACGCACGCACATCATTCGCGTGAGCTCTGGTTTTAATTCGAAAACAAATTTGAACTTTGTAGATGAAGAGTATAAATAAAAAACCCGGCATCATAGAGAAACCGGGTCTGGAAGTTAAACTTATTCGTCTTTCTTTTCTTTTCCCTTCATTTTTTCCATTCCCGGAAGGTTTAATTCTTTCGTAAGATTTCCAAGTTTATTCAAGTCTATTTTACCAACAATATTTACACAAGTAACTTTTCCATACTGATCAGACTTTTCTTTCTCGTCGCCATTTTTTTTAGATAATCCAAGAATTGTTAATCCTTCAAACTCGCCGTTTGAATTTTTCATTACATAAATATTAGCCAAATTACCATGATTATTTGTGCGGACAATTCGATCCCAACCTTTTGATTTCAAACTCTTATCCATAACATCAATAGAGTTTTCCATATTAGAGATATCGTTTTTATCAATCTTATATTCATTAACCTGAACAAGTTTTAAGCCGCCGATCATATCGCTGGCATCGTCACTTTTGTTCTGCGCCATACCGGCAACCATTTTAAGCAAAGTTTCTTCAAGATAAACTTCGGAAAGTAACTCTGCATTTTTCAATCCGGCGATTTCTCTGTAGTCGAAATATCCCGGATACTTAGAATAATCCTCTTTCTGTTGAGCGAACAAACTTGAGCTCAATGCAAAGAGCAAGACGAAAAATAATTTAGTTGATTTCATTTTTATCTCCTTTTATTAATTTATTAACTACTCCAATGCTTTCGTTTAACGGTTTTGCAACCGCTTTGCCCAAAACTTCCTTTTGAAGTGTGATGTTTGTCTCGTTGAAAATTTTACCTACAATTTCAAATGCATATTTAGCTTGCTTGTCCGCAACGTTAATCTCTGCGGCGGAATAATTATACTGCACAGGTTTGTTGATGATTAACGATATAACCATAGCGGCAACCAATACAATTGTTACTGCGGCGGAATAACCCGGGCGGGATAATATGACCGAATAGAGATCGTAAAAAAAAGTGTTTGTGTTTTTTTTCAAAGAAACAGTTTTGCTTTCAACTGCTTTTAACAGTTCTTGCGGAAATTCCTCTAGCTCTAAAATTTTTACTTCGAGTGCGGTTTTTTTGTATTCATCAAGAAGATTGCGCACTTCCTCGTTTTCGGCAGCAGCGCGCATTATTTTAATTCTATCCATTAAGCCCGCGTCGCCGTATGCAACGGAAATAATTTTATTGTGCATTGCTTCGTTTAATTCAAACGATTTTTTGCGGTTCATAATCTCTTAATTCCTCTTGTAATTTTTTACGTGCGCGAAGCAAATATACTTTTACCGAATTAACTGGAATATCGAGCGCATTGCTAATTTCTTTGTACTTCAACCCCTCAATTTCGTAAAGAACAAAAACGCTTCTTAAATTTTCCGGCAAATTTTGAATTGCTTCTTTTATTTTCGACGCAGCCATTTTAAAGTGTGTTATTAAATATGGATTATCGTTATTGTTATTTGCGCTGTATGTTTCTTCGAATAATTCGTCAATTTCGTTTTCTCTTTTAACTGATACAGAGCGCCGTCTCAAAAAATCTATACACAAATTATTGGTGGTTTTTAGAATCCATGTTTTAGCCGCCAGCATGTTGAATTTATCTATGTTTTGCCAAATTCTGATCATAACTTCCTGAGTAACGTCGTCGGCGTCCATTTTATTTTTCAGCATATACAATGAGTAAGTGTAAACTCTATTCTTGTATTGCTGAATTAAGAAACGATATCGTTGTTCTTCAAACATTTTTATTTTCTACCTTACAGACGAAATAGCCACCGCTATTGTTACATTATCAATTAAAATTTATTTTCCAGACAAAGTTAGAAATGATTTCGCCAATGTTTATAGTAAAACGGAAATGGATTTTATCGGCCGGTTGGTAACCACAGCATCTTTCAATGAAACAAAATGACGATTCTGTTATGAAAACACCATAAGCCGGAAAAATCGCATGAAAGAATTGGATTTTAAACCGGCAAAGTCAAAAGAGAAATTTAGAAGCAACTACAAGCTACACGATCTTGCTGAACGGACGGGAAAGAACTTGCTTGTTCAGTGGGGAATAGAGTTCAAGATATTCGGAGAAGATAAACGTTATGAAAAAGTTTGGGAAAAGGGAGAAGACAAGCCCGACGTTGTGATTGATTACAAAGGCAAACAAGCGTTTCTTGACTGGAAAGGAAAACACACAAAATCATTTTTGGTTAATGCCAGAGCAATAAAATCATACGAGCGCTGGCGCAATAAATTTAACATTCCTGTTGTAATAGCTTTTTTTATTTTTGACAAGAACGGCATGTTATTGGAACGGCGCTTTGCCTTTCTGCCTACACATAGATATGTTGACTCTGTCTCGAAACAGTGGGATAAAAACAAAACAGTTGAGTTCGAAGAGGAATTACCTAAATTTTCAAAAGAGAATTTGATAAAGCAATTATTGGCAATTTAACGGAATGGAACAGAAAGTGAATAGTGACGAAATAAATAGAATAGAAGAAATTTTTCGCAGCTCAACATCCTCGGATGAATTGTTCGACGCATTTCAAGACGCAATTAAACTAAAGCTCTCGGATATCGGACTTTATAAAATTTTGCTTGGCAATCCGACTCTTTCGCCGGACGAAATAAAATTATTTACAGAAAAACTAATCAAAGAGATACCCGGCGGTTCATTTGATTTATTAATGTGGGCGGGAAAAGTTTTTGAACATCATACAGATTATTTCAATTATGTAAATGATGCGCTTTTCTATTATCAACGGGCCTTTTCTGTTCAGCCGGAATCATATAAACCGCTGTTGAGTCTTCTTGGTCTTTACAATTATGAAATCAATCTTCCGATAAATCAAAAAATATTTGATGTGATTGACAAATCGGTTTCTTCGGTTGAATTAAAAAGTAAAATTTACTATGCATTGTCGAAGCACTATAAAAAATGCGGGGATTCAAGCTTGGAAATAAAATATTATGCGCTAGCAGAAAGAGCGGCCGAAAAGGAAAGTGAATAAACACCGAATCCAAAGCTCAAAATTCAAAATAGAATCATGGAAGAGAAAAGAAAATATGATTTGGAAGAAAGAACACTTAACTTTTAAAAAAATGTGATTGTGTTTTTAAGATCGACGCATAAGGATTTCGTAAACGTAGAATTGGGTCGACAACTTATTAGATCCACTGGCTCTGTTGGAGCAAATTACCGAGAAGCCAATGAAGCTGTGAGTAAAAAAGATTTTGCTTTTAAAATTAGAATTTATAGAAAGGAATCGAAAGAATCCTATTTTTGGTTATCTGCGTATGATTGTGATCTTGAATTAGAACAAAAGCGAAAAATTCTTTTACAAGAAGCCCTAGAACTTTTTAAAATATTTGGTTCGATGGTTAAGAAGTTGGAGAAAAACGGTTTATAGCTTTGGATTTAGAATTTAGAGTTTTGCATTTTAATTAGTAGTAGTATCCGATTGTAAAATAGAAATAAGCCGGGCCCCAAACTATTGCATTGTTGGAAAGTTTATTTATGAAGTAAAAACTTTTGCCTACAGAAAAATCCGCAGGACCCACCGGCGTGTTAAACGATAGCGTTGCACCTACCCCGTGCCTTAAATCTTTAAGACGTATCTGCTCTCTTTCCTGCCAAATAGAGCCGAGATCGTAGCGTGCTTTAATATATGTATCAAAGAAAATTTTTATCGGAAGTTTGTATCTATACTCAAGCGATGTAAAGAAAACCTGTCTTCCGCGAAATTCATTATCGCGTAATCCAAAGAAAGAATTTTGTCCTCCAAGCGAATACTGTTCGCTGAGAGGAACGGTTCCATCGCCAAGGCCTATTACCGCTCTTACGCTTAATGTATTTATGCTTCGGTAGCTGATAATATTTTTATAATCAAAATAGAATTTTGTGTATCCAATATCTCCTCCAAGAGCGGTCTGCGCAGTCTCATAAAAACTTTTAACCAAAAATCCTACGGTTGGATAAGGATATTCATTTTGTGAATCTATAAAAAGAGAAAAACGCAAGCTCGAAATATCTTTGATATAAGTCGGACCGGTATAATCCAATTTGTTTTTAATTTCATCGCGCTGATAGCGCGCTTCGATAAGAAAGTTTCCAAACTTTTCTACTTGTGAGCCAATTCCAAACGATCCGCCAACATATGATTGCCTATACTCGCCCGTTTTGCTTCTTGAAAAATGGTTTGGTGAGCGGAGAGAGTCGTTTTTATAAACATTTATATCGTTAAATTCATAAAATGCACGCACTTTGTAGGTAAGGTATGAATCGAAAACCCGGTTGGCTTTTTGTTCTATACTATAAGAACGGTTGCGCGTTCCGCCCGATATAGTTGCGCCAATTTCTGTCGCAGTGCCGTTAAAATTTTCATCTCTAAGGTCAATAGAAAACTGCGCCAAATTTTCGTTATCTATTCTCATTCCCAAGCGTATAACACTAGAGACTTTTTCTTCTACCTTTAACAGTAATTCATTTTCGCCGCCGCTGGGTAAAATTGTAAGATCAAGTTGGTCAAATAAATTTGTGCTGCGCAAATTTGTTAGACCGCTCTTTGCCAGTTCATATTTAAAAATGTCGCCGGCTTTTAACGGAAACTCTCGTGTAATAATTTTTTCTTTTGTCTTACTGTTTCCCTCAATAATAATTTTTGATATTAACCCCTCGCTCATCTTAAATGAAAGCGTGTTGGTTTTATCATCAAATGAGATTTTTTCAATTCTGGCAAGAGATAAGCCGGAGTTTTTGTATTTGCGTAAAATATCGAGCGCAACATTAAATGTGTTGCGGGGATTGAACGGTTTATTCAGCAGCTTTGAAGTTTTGCCAAGCACCATAGTTATATTGCTGTCTGATGCTCCCTCAACATTAATGTTGAGGACTTTTAAATTTTCAACAGCATTGATTGTAATAAAGGACGCACCGCCGTGTTCGTCAATATCCAAAGACATATCCCGCCAATAACCGTCGCTGAAAATATTATAAAGATGGAACAACAAGTCCTGGCTAGACACGGAGTCTTTGTTTGTTAAGGCATTATAAAGGTTTTTTTCTAATTCACTGGGGTTCTCATTCAAAAGTAAATTTTTATATGTTTTTATGCTTTTCGACAAATTACTTTTTAACATTTTTTCAAATTCATTATGCACTTTAATAGCAACCGGTTTGCCTGCGTCATATCCCGCTTTGATTACGTCGTTAAGATTTTTGAAATCAGAATTTTTTCTTGAATCTAAATTTGGCTGGATAACAAAATCAGCTCTATGTAATTGTTCGTCGTTTAAGATTTTCATTGGAATGCTTACCAATTGGTCTGCAATCGTCCACGGAAAATTCAGTTCACGTTCCGTAAAAAGCGGACTCGAAGCATTTACCGCCACAACAATGTCGGCACCGAGCGCACGTGTTTCCTTTACGGGAATATTTGCGACTAATCCTCCGTCAACGAGCAACAGTGAGTCTTTTTTTACGGGTGGGAGAAGAAGTGTTACGCTAGAACTTGCCCGCATTGTTAAACCGAGCGATCCCTTGTCAATCACAACTTCTTTTCCGGAAATTAAGTCGGTGCTTATTGCGCGGAATCTGTAGATAAAATTATCGTAATCATCGTCGGCAAGAAGCGGCGCATTGATGGAAAGTAAGTTTAAGTGATTTGCAGCGCGCTGACCGGAACTGATTGATTTAGGAATGATTGGATTTAGTCCATCCATTCTAAAAGATAGTATAGCGCGGTCTTCGGAAATCTTCTGATCAATAAATAAATCGTTTCGCGTTGATTGCTGTGGTGAAAAAAAATCATCCCAATTTGTGTTTTCCAAAACCGAATCAAGCTCGTTAATCGAATACCCCGCTGAATAAAGTCCGCCGATAACACTTCCCATACTTGTGCCTGCAATAGATTCTATTGGTATATGTTCTTCTTCAAACGCACGGAGAACACCGATCTCTGAGATTGAACGCGCACCGCCGCCGCTTAACGCAAGTCCTATTTTAGGAACACCAACAGGAACTTTTTCAACCAAGCCAAAGGGAAGATTTTTTTCTGTGAGATCTAGTTTAAGGGTGGTTTTATTTTGAGCAGAAAGAGTTATTACAAGAAATAGAGAAAGAGAAAAAATTTTTCTAATTAAAGATGACCTCATAAAATAATTATTCCATCTCTATTTCAAGTAACAAAGTGCTAAAAACTAATAACTGTAATCCGGTAATTATCTTTTTTTCTGAGAACCTTTTCTTTGTTCTTGCGCCTGTTTTTCGGCAGACTCCATCATGCGTGCCATAAATCCTTTCTTCTTATTTGGATTTGCAACAGGCACCAGCTCGACGTTATCGTGTTTATGATTTATATAATATTGTTGTCCAATGGAAAGAGCGTTGAACATGAAATAATAAAGATTCAATCCCGAAGGGAAACTCATAAACATTATAGTCATCATTACCGGCATAATATAAACCAGCGCTTTTTGAGAAGGATCTTTGACGCTCATCTTTTGCTGGATGAACATGGTTATACCCATAAGCAGAGCAAGACCGCTGATGATATCAACATTGAACAAAGGAATTTTAAATGGCAGTCTGAGAATTATATCCGGCGAAGAAAGATTTGTCATCCACAACATAAACGGCTGCTGACGAATTTCGATTGTTACATTAAACAAGCTCCACAACGCAATAAGTATTGGCATCTGTAAAAGCATTGGTAAACATCCGCCCATGGGATTAATGCCGTAAGTTGAGTAGAGCTTCATGGTTTCTTGCTGAACTTTTTGAGGATTGTCTTTGTGCTTCTCTTTCAGTTCGTTAATCTTGGGCTGAAGCATCTGCATCTTCTTCATAGACACCATGCTTTGCCGAGTCAGAGGATGAAGAGCAAATTTAATGATGATTGAAAAAATAATTATGACAAGACCGAAGTTGGAAATAAAACTGTGAAGAAATTTAAATAAAGGAAGTAAAATGAATTCCGATATTGGTCTGATTACAAATTTTAAACCGAAGAAACTTCCAAATTCAAAAACATTTTGAAAATTTTTACCGTAGGATTTTAGAATTGAATAATCAATCGGACCGAGATAAAGGGTAAAAGAATCTTTTTGATATTTTTCATTCTTAAACGGAATTTTTAAGCTGGCGCTGTATATTTCCTGCACGCCGTATTTGTTTGCTATATGAGTTCCTTCAAAGTATGCGCCGCCTTCGCTGCTCGGTGTATTTGGCGCGAGAATCATTGCGAAATATTTGTCTCGTGTTGCAACCCAGTCAACTTTACCGTTAATGTCTTTCTCTACTTTTTCGCCGACTTTACTAGCGTCAACGATAACCTGTTCATCGCCGGAATAAGCGCTGGCGTTTGCGTGATTTGCTTCGTCAACAGAATTCTCTTCAAGAAAATTTATTCCGTTAGACCACTCAACATCATATCTGTAGCTGCTTATGACGTCATCCATCTTAACAAGACCAATATCAATTTTGGATGCGTAATTATCTCCGTAGAAAACAAAATTTTTCTGTATTGCTTTTCCGCTGTCTGTAGTAAAGGTGTAGTTAATAGCCAGAGAATCGTTGCCGCTTACTTTATAATAATAATTTTTTGCATCGGAAGTGAAATCGATAAATGATGTGTTAACGCGTTTCCCGTCTTTGGTAACGAAAATAATATTGAAGTCGCCGCCGTTTTTTGCGGTGTTAACCAATTGAACATGTTGATTATAAAAATTTGTGTCTTTTATTTCACTGTGATACCAAGTTTTATATTTCTTAAGAAAATATCTTCTAATTTTTGCGCCGTGATTTGTAAGCTCAATCTTTGCAAGATCAGTTTCAATTGTAATAATTTGTTCCGGCAGCGGCTTTGAGCCAAAAGGATTTATCTCTTCCTGCGGTTTTGTTTCTTCATTTTGCTGAGCAATAGGAGTTGTTGCCGCCGTGTCTTTCTTTTCAACAGCAGAAGTTTGGGTTTTCTTTTTCTGAGGCGGCTGCGGAGCCGGTGAATTGAAATAGAGCCAGGTTACTAAAATTATTCCTATAAGCACAAACGCGATGGAAGTATTTTTGTCCATTCAGTTTCCTATTTAGTTATCGCCGCACAAGCGGGGACGAGTTCTTTTAAAAAATTTATTCTACAGGATCAAACCCGCCTTTGTTAAACGGGTTACATCTTAAAATTCTCCAGGCAGCTTTGGCCCCGCCAATAAACACGCCGTATTTAGTAATTGCTTGAACAGCATATTCAGAGCAAGTTGGGTAAAACCGGCACGAGGGCGGAAACAGAGGCGATATTAACTTTTGATATAGTTTGATAAGATTTATCAGAATAAATCGCATTTAAAGTTTCGCCTTAACCTGATTCATCAAATCTACAACTTCCGGTAATACTTCCTTTAGAAAAATCTTTTTGCGGTTCGTTTGATTTATCATGTTGGGAGAGAACACAATTAACAAACTCACGTTTTTTAATTCGACCAACTCTTTGAGCTCTTGTTTATTCTGACGGAACGATTCACGGAACAACCGCTTAACTCTGTTTCTCCAAACAGCGTTACCGCTCTTTCTTGAAACAGCAAAAGCTGCTTTAATTCCACTCGTTTCGGATTCTTTGTGAATGAAAAAAACAGCTTTGAATTTTTGTGAAGAAGAAAATAAAATTTCTCCGGCTGAATAAACTAAATCGAATTCGTTTTTACTTTTGATTCTCTCTTTTGCAGAAAGACCAAATTGTTTCAATTAAGCTTCGTCGCTAACAGTTAATTTTTTTCTACCTTTAGCTCTTCTGCGCGCAAGAACCTTACGTCCATTTGCCGTTGACATTCTTTCGCGGAAACCATGTTTATTTTTTCTTTTTGTTCTACTTGGTTGAAAAGTACGCTTCATTTTATAATCCAATACATTTGAAAGTGGCGCAAAATTACGCAATTAATAGGTAATTACCAAAGTCCATGTGAAATTTTGAGAAGATTCTGTAATTATTAAATACTTTGTTGGTTTTTGTGCGGTTATGAAGTAAAATTCCCATTTTCAACTGAATTCAAATATTTTGGGAAATATACCAACTAAATTCTTCCCTTTTTAAAGCAAAAGGGCGGATACCTTAGCAAATAGCCCAGCCGAGTACCATTCACCAAAATAACCGCCGCCAGAGAGAAAACTTAATTTCGTTTTCTTAAATAAGAGGGTGCTTATTTGTTCTATATAACTCAATCATTGTGCCAGCAAGAACTTGTGTTTTGGAATCAAAAATGAAGTGTGTCTAGCTGAATATTGTATCAGTTTGGGCAAGAATTTTAAAAATGTGAAATTTTAAGACATAAGCCGTAAATAGGGATTGCTTCTTTTTTTATGAGATGGGTTTGAGATGGCAAAAAAGTTAAATTAAATAGTTCACTTTGTTTCGAGCAAATGATGAATCAGATTCTTCTCCTAAATCCCTCGCCAAGAACTTCGTGAACATTATAGATTATTACAAACGCGTGAGGATCAACTTCTTTAACAACATCAACCAGTTTTGTTACCTCACGGAGAGGAACAACTGTAAGAAGCATTTCACGTTCAACGTTTTTGTAAACTCCGCGTGTATCAACAGCTGTAACGCCTCGACCCAGATCTTTCATAATTGCTTCCGAGATTTCAATAAACTTATCGGAGATAATATATGCCGCGCGCGCGTAATCAAACCCGTCAATAATAACATCAATCAATCTGGACGAAATGAACAAGAGAAAAATAG
>JAKAKD010000075.1 GCA_021824635.1 Bacteroidota bacterium
CAAAGACGGTTCAACTCAGACTTATCCTTTGGATGTTGAAAAAGGAGTAAATCCTTTACAAATTGCCGTTTCTTCAGTCTCACAGAAGGATAAAGAAATTATAATTCTAAGTCCTGGAGACGGTGAATTGATGTCCGAGGAAGATTTTTTGATTTCAATTTCATTCATAAAGGCGCCGGATATAGTTGACATTAAAAAAACCAAAATTTTCTTAAACAATGTGGATGTCTCATCGAGCGAATTAATTGCCGGAGATCTAATAGTTCTCAGCGCTGAAAATCTTGGCGGTAAAGTAAGTTATGGCTCCAAACTGCTGAAAGTAGAGGTTTATGACAAAGAAGGAAATTTGTACAATTCTATTTCCAGAAGTTTTGAAACAGTTTCAGCGGAAGTTGCAATGGCTGTAAGTTCGCGGTGGAAATACAACGGCTACGCCATGGGTGAATCGCGGAGTGAAAGTTTTGGCTCTGAATCTGTTTGGCGTAATAATATTGCAGCTGAGTTCAATGGTTCTATAGATCAATGGAAGATGAATGGTTATGCTTATTTAACTTCAGAAGAAAAAAGTAATTTGCAGCCATACAACAGATTTTCAGCTTCAGTACAAGGCGGAGATTGGCTTGATCTAAAAGTGGGAGATGCGTTCCCTCGTTTTCCAAATTTAATAATGGACGGTAAACGTGTACGCGGTTTTACCGGCGCGTTGAATTTGGGATTTATAAATGTACAAGTAACCTCGGGACAGACAGCGCGCGAGGTAGAAGGTACTTTGTTGGAGAAATATACTTCCGGCAACGCTCCATTGGGAAACGATATTATTCCAATCAGTAGTAGTAAATACAATGGTTTTTCATTTGGGAAAGTTGAGCTTGGTACATATAACAGAACAATTTTTGCAATTAGACCTTCATTTGGAAGTGGAGAAAATTTTCAATTTGGTCTTAGTTATTTGCATTCTAAAGACGATAAAAATTCTATTGAATTTGGCGCCCGCCCTCAAGAAAATATTGTGATTGGTACCGACTTGATGTTCGCTTTTGATAATCAGAATATTTTATTTACATCGCAAGCGGCAGTGGATGTTTATAATAAAGATATTTCAAGCGGAAATTTAACAGACGCACAAATTGATTCAGTATTTGGACCGAATGGTAATTTTAATATTGATCCAAGCAATGTAAAAAAAGCTCGAGACATTCTTGGTAAATTTATTACTGTCAATCAGTATATCGGTCCATGGAATCCACAGGAACTTTCTTCACTTGCGGCAGAAGCAGCTTTAGCACTCAACTATTTTAATAATTCTCTTCGCGCTTCGTATATCTATCGCGGTAACGAATATCAATCATTCGGTCAATCATTTTTAAGAACAGATGTGAAGGGATTAAATCTTGTTGATAGATTCAGAATGTTCGATAATAAATTATTTGTGTCATTCGGTTATGAAAGCTTGCAAGACAATCTTCAAAAAACTAAAATTGCTACAACTAGATATCAAACTCTAAGCGCATCGGTTTCAATCTTTCCGAGGGCGAATTTCCCTAACATAACAGTAGGTTATAATCAATATGTAAATAATAACAGTTTGAAAACTTCCGATCCTACAAACGGGCAGTATGCGGTTGATGATGTTACAAATAGAATTCTATTACAATTATCTTATGATTTCGTAGCGGTGGTTAAACATAACAGCTCGCTTTCATTTACAACATCAACCAGAGATGATAAAAGTTTGGCTATGACGAATGCAAAATTTAATTCAACTTCTCTGAATGTAAATAGTTATTGGACTCAATCACTGATGTCATTGTTTGGTTTTGTATATAGCGCAAGTGATATCAAAGGAATTGCTTTCAATTATTTCACGCTAAACGTTGGCGGAAGATATAGACTGCTGGAAAATAAATTGCAGCTTACGGCAAATCTAAGTCCAAGCTTCGGAGATTTTAAGAGACAAGCACTTGAGTTTACGGCAGATTATAACGTATTGCTAAATCTTAATCTAATGTTTCAGTTCAGAATTTATAGAATCCCGGATTCAGCAACTAATTCAATCATCGGGTTAACAGCAAGAGTAACAATCTAATATGACGACAAAATTATGAGCGGCGGTTCTAAAGGAAAAGGGTTGATACAGAAATTTGCAGTTGTACTTTCCGCCGCTCTTTTCACTGTGATTCTTACGCAAGATTATCTTTTCACTTTCTCTCCTCTCAAAGAACTGGAATTAAAATTAATTGACCAAAGATTTCTCAAAAGGGGAAAGATTGATATTGCCGATTCCTCTAAAGTAATAATTGTTGAAATGACTCAGGATCTGTTCGATCAGATTCCGCCGCCATATAATAAATCTCCTTTCCCAAGATTCATTTACGCAAAAGCAATAGAGAATTTGACTAAAGCAGGAGTGAAGGCAATCGGGATTGATGTTGAGATGCCCGGCCCGGATTCGTTTTCTCCGGGGAATGATACATTAATGATGAGAGCTATCAAAAAGTCCGGCAAAGTTGTTCTAGCGGGAAAAATTGATGAGACGACTGAAGGACAGATTGATCAAAGGAAAACGAATGTTATAAAAACTTATGAAAATTATGGAAATATGTTTTACGGTGTTGATAGTTCAGTCGGGATTGTTCAACCGCCGCCGGATTTTGATAAAGTCTACCGCCGGTATTTGCCATTTAGATATACAGATATAACACAAAAAAGAATTCCGAGTTTTGGTTTTGCCTTAGTAAATAAATATTATGGATTAAATAGCCGCACAACTGCGGAAAGAAAAAATGGTTTCTTCTTACTCGGCGCAAAAAAAATTCCGCAATATGATGCAACCACTGTCTTAATAAATTTCTATGGTCCAAGCAGAACATTCCCTTATGTAAAACTTATGGATGTTATTGATGATAAAGATTTCAAGACGATTGATGAGATCAATTCCGGTATTGATATCAATTCTTGGGACGATCCTGAATATGGGCTTCTTCAGAGCGGTAAATTCAAAGACAAAATTGTTATCATCGGATCAACTATGCCTGAAGACAGAGATCTGCTTGCTTGTTCGTTTGCTGAAGGAAAGCACAAAGGAGATAATCTAATTTACGGTGTGGAATTTCACGCCAACATTATTCAAAATATTCTTGGCAATGATTTTCTCTTCAAGCAATCGAAAGAATCAGAACTTCTTGGAATTTTTCTTTTAACGGCTCTCTCATTTTATTTCTCTTCATTTATTAGAAAGATAAAGTTTAAAATCGGCTTTTTAGTTGAAGTGCTGAATATAATTTTTATCATTCTTCTTGTAGTCGGAATTTATGAACTGAGTATTTACCTTTTTGTTTATAACAAACTTGTAATTGCAATTGTAACTCCTTCTCTTGCTGTTATAATCGGTTACTTCAGCAGTACTGCATATCATTTCTTGCGTGAACGTCAGCAGAATGTTTTGATAAAAGGAATGTTCAGCCAGTATGTTAGCAAGAACGTGGTGAATGAGCTTCTACTAAATCCAGATAAACTCCGTCTTGGCGGAGAAAGAAAAAACGTAACTATTCTATTTAGTGATATTGCCGGCTTCACATCGTTTGCGGAAAACAAACTGCCGGAAGAACTGGTTAGTTTTATTAACGCGTACTTAAACGAGATGACTGAAATTGTTATTACAAATGAAGGAACGCTTGATAAATATCTGGGTGACGCTGTAATGGCTTTTTGGGGCGCACCAATTGAAGTTGAAGATCACGCATACAAAGCATGTTTGACTGCTTTACAAATGCAGAATAAATTGGCAGAGATGAGAGAAAAATGGTCAAAGAGCGGAGAAGCTCAAATTCGAATTAGAATAGGAATTAATAGTGGCGATGTAATTGTCGGCAACATTGGCGGTGTTAAACGTTTTGATTATACTGTTCTTGGCGATGATGTAAATTTAGCTTCGAGACTCGAAGGCGCTAACAAAGAATACGGGACAAATATTATGATTGGCGAATCCACTCTTGAAAAATGCAAAGATAAAATTCTGGCAAGAGAACTGGATATAATTCGTGTAAAAGGGAAAAGCAAACCGACTAAAGTTTACGAGTTAATAAGTGCTGTTGGTGATAAAAAAGCCGAAGCGGCAATCGAAGAAATGGATTTATATTTTCAGGCTTTAGATTTATACCGCAACCGGAGTTTTGATGCCGCACAAGATTATTTCAAAAGATCATTTGAAAAACTTGGCGATTATCCTTCTAAAGTTTATATGCAGCGCTGCGAATTCTATCTTAAGAATCCTCCTAATGAAAATTGGGATGGTGTTTTCGAAATGAAATCTAAGTAAGAATAGCAACTTATTTTAATGTTACAACCTTTTATTTTTGCGCCCGCTTTATATTATAAATTGCCGCAAGCAGAAAAATAAAATTAGCTAGCCATGCAGTTATCAAAGGATTCAAAACACCGCTCTTACCAAAAGCTTGACTGACTTTCATAAAGACAAGATAAATAAAAGTGATAAGCAGATTAATTCCAAACTGAATTGCTAAGCCGCCCCGTCTTCTGTTTGCTGAGATTGGCAATCCGAACAAAACTACAATTACACTTGCAAATGCAAAAGCTATTCTTGATTGATATTCGATTTGTGTTGAAGTAGGATCATTGCCGGTGCGTAATTGTTCATGTGCATAATTTTTAAGGTCGGTTAAAGTCATCTCTTCCGGTTTGCGCTGTTTTTGAATAACGTCATCCGGCTTGAAATTCAAATCCTTAAATTCTTTCACGGCAAATTTTTCAATTGTTTCTGTTGAATCTGTGAATGTGCGCGTAATACCGTCGTAAACAAACCACGATTTTTTTGCGGGATCGTATTTCATGCGGAATGAATCTGTGCGTGAGACGAGCTTAGTCTTATCATTCGGATTAAATTCCTGAATGCTTACTTGATTTGCCTGTCCTTGAG
>JAKAKD010000046.1 GCA_021824635.1 Bacteroidota bacterium
TCGAAAAAATGGACGATGCAGGCTCCAAACTGGGCGTTGGTTCTTTCTCATTTATCTGTTACTTTCGATGAAAGACTTAAAAATGTACTTTAAGATTAATATCCGTTTACACAAAATATTTTACAGATTCAATCATGGAAGAGTTTGGGTATAGTATTTAACTTTTTCTATAAATTCTTTAGAGTCAATCGGTTTAGGAATATAATCTGTGGCTCCAACTTCAAGGCATTTTTCTCGGTCGCCTTTCATAGCAAAAGCGGTTAATGCTATAACTGGAACGTCTCTATATTCTAAGAGCTCTCTAATTTTTTCAGTTGCTTCAAATCCATTCATAACCGGCATCTGCATATCCATCAAGATAAGGTCAAACTTTTCTTCTCTTGCCATTTTAACCGCATCTTCACCGTTTTCCACTACAACAATATTTTCAAAACCATTTTTCTTTAGAAGACGTGTTACAATTATCTGCGAGTGTTTGTAATCCTCAGCGAGCAAAATTTTTATTACGTTATCTTTAGCCATCACTTCATCTTGAGGCGGCGGAGTCTCATAACGGTTGATCATAGCGCTGATTGTGTCTGCTAGGTCTTCTATGTTGGTTGAACGTTTATCTAAAAGTTCTTCGAACAAGCCTTCTATCTTAAAAAGGTCTTCTTTATAATTTTCTTTTCCTGTATAAATAATAATTGGAAGGTTGGCAAATTTTTTCTCGGACTTAATTAGTTTAATCAATTCAAAACCGTTAGGGGAGGGCATATCAAGATCAACAATCGCAAGGTCAATGTCTTTATTTTTGATTGAATCCATCACATTCGCTGAGATATTTTCTGCAATGGCTATAAAACCAACCGATTCAATTGCCTGCTTGACTAGATTGAGTGTCGGCAGATCGTCATCCACACACAGTATTTTAGAATTTTTTCTGAGTTTGTAATTAGTAAGGACTTCAACAAGGTAATTGTAATTGATCGGTTTAATAAAATATTCAACAGCACCCATCATAAAAGCCTTTTGCTGTTCAGGTTCAACGGAACAGACTATTACCGGGGTATTCTTTACATTGTGGTGTTCATGAATTCTCTTGAGAAGTTCAAGACCATTAATATTTGGAAGTTCTATATCAAGAATAATTGCAAGCAGTTGTTCGTTATTTATCAAATTAAAAGCTTGTTCTTCTGTACTTACAATTATCGGGTCGTAGCCCCACTTTGTCAGATAATTGTTAAGAAGCTTTGATGTTGCATAATCATCTTCAATTACAAGAACGCGGTTTTTGGTAGTTGGTTTTGGCAATTGTGAGATAGTATTTTCTAAATTCGACATCATTTCTCCACTAATAGTGAATGTAAAAGAATTACCTTTTCCAGCAGTACTTGAGGCCGAAATTTCCCCGCCTAAGTAATCAATATATTTTTTTACTAATGTAAAACTTAACCCGGTGATAGAAGAATTTTTAAAATCTTCCATCTTTGATAAAACAAAAGGTTCAAAAATCTTTTCAATTATATCATTGCTGAATGTTTTACCAGAATCAGAAATTAGAAACTTTATCTTGCCATCATTTGTAACAGAAACATTTATTGCAATTTCTCCATGCAACGTTAACGTAGTTGAAACGAACAAAAGTGTGCTTATAACGTACCGAAGCTTTTGATCATCTAAACTAACCGGATTAGTTAGTTTATTATCGAAAGAAAACACAAATTTTACATCCCTATTGCCAATCCGGCTTTCGAAAATATTTATAATTTCCTTGATAAATGTGCTTAGATCAATTTTTTTTATGTTTTTTGTAACATTTCTTAATTCGATTTTCGATAGTTCACTCAAATCGTTTATGTTGAGTAAAACATTCTGTGCATTCTTTTTAATACTGGATATGTATTCAATCTGAGAAGAATTTAAATTTTGGTTAGCAAGTATAGTTGTAAGACCAATGATAGAATTTGACCCGGATTTAAGTTCGTTAGAAGTTTCAGCAACGATTTTAGAAAAGTAACTATCATTGTTGCTGGTTCCATTATGCTTTTCAATCCAAATTTTTAACACGGAAGAAATTAAACGCAGGATCTTTTCAATTAAGTCAATATCGTTTTGAGAGTATGCGGATTTCCAGGCAACTTTGACCAACATTTTTGAGCTGGTAGAAATATCGAGTTGAAGGCACGCTTCGAAAAGTATGTTTTCCGAAATTTGAACGCTGCATTTTGTATCAAAATTGAGTGAGGGTTTGGCGTTTTTATTGTTAATTGTTTTACATGCTTCGCAGTTAAAAATGGAACCGGTGCGGTGTGTTTTTCTAACATTTGTGGATTTTCCAACTACTTCTAATGAACCGCTTTCATTAATTTTGAAAAGAACAACAGCATTCAAATCAAAATCTTTTATAAGAAAATTGCATATCTCATCAGGTAAGAAATCGTCGCCTCGCCGAGCGTATTCATGCAGTTCATTTAGTTTATCAAGTAATTCAAGTGTGCTTTCGGTCAATCTATTTCTCTGTTTTTCAATTTTATTTTAGTTGTAATGAAAATAACTATTTTATTGTAGAGTTGAAAATGGCAGAAAGCATTTTTAACTCTCTGCCAGGTAATTAAGAATACAGATCACAAATTATCCAGGAAGTAGTTGGTTATTTTGTTATAAAGTTGCAGAGCATCTTTTCCTCCTACTCCATGCGGTTGTCCTACATATGGAAAGTAGTCCAAAGGTTTATTTAATTCGGCGCATTTCTTTGCAAATGAAAGTGTATTCTGCCAAACAACGGTTGGATCGCTTGTTCCATGTACTAATAATAATTTTCCTTTTAAGTTATCAACGTAATTCAAAAGACTTGCTTCTTTATAGCCTTCCGGATTTGATTGAGGCGTATCCATATATCGTTCGCCATACATAACCTCGTAGAATTTCCAATCTATAACAGCACCGCCGCATGCACCAACTTTGAACGTGTTATTTGTTCTCAACATCAATGATGTTGTCATGAATCCTCCATAACTCCATCCATATACTCCAAAACGGTTTCCGTCAACGTAGGGAAGAGATTTTAGATAATCTACGCCGGTCATTTGGTCTTTCACTTCTACAGTTCCAAGATGACGGAAAGTAGCTTGTTCAAATTCTAGACCTCTATTTGCAGAGCCGCGGTTATCAAGAGTGAAAATGATATAACCTTTTTGAGCCATCATATAAAACCAAAGAAAATACCTGCCGGTACCAAAGCTATTTGTAATTTCTTGGTCATGAGGACCGCCGTAAACATAAACTATCACCGGATATTTTTTTGTCTGATCGAAATTTGGCGGGGTAATCATTCTGCAAAATAATTCAATTCCTTCTTCATTTTTAATACTGAATATTTTTGTTTCACCCAGCTTAAAATCTTTGAGAGGGTTATTAGCAATTAGAAGGTTCCTAATTTGTGCCCCTTTTTTGTCAACAAGATTTAAGACGCGCGGAGTTGTAGCATTTGAGTATGAATCAATGAAATAATCAGAATTAGAACTTGCCAAAACAGTATGCACACCCGGCTCTTTGGTAAGATTATCCATCTTTCCATTTTCAAGATTTACTCGGTAGAAATGTCTTTCTAACGGAGATTCTTTTGTTGAGGAGATGAAAATATTTTTACCGGATTTATCGAAACCATTTAATGAAAGAACAACCCATTTGCCGTCAGTTACTTGACGAATTAAATTTCCTTCAGTATCATAAAGGTAAAGATGATTATAGCCGTTTCTCTGTGATTGCCAGATAAATTTATCATTTGAGTTTGGTAAAAAAGTTAAAGGAGTTAACGGCTCTACATATTTGTCACTCTTTTCTTCGAAAAGAACTTTAATTTGATTTCCGGTTGCCGCATCATATTTTATCAACCGCATATGATTCTGGTCTCTGTTCAGATGTGCAATAAAAAAATATTTTTCATCCGGAGACCAAGTTAGCGATGTTAAATATTGGTCAAGCGGTTCTCCTGTACTCAACCAGACTGTCTTACCGGTCTTAATTTCGTAAATACCAACTTTAACTTGATGACTTGTCTGACCTGTCATTGGGTATTTAATATTTCTTAAGTGTGCTGGAGTTGTGGTAAGTTCAACCAATGGGTAGTCCGATACCATTGTTTGATCCATATGATAGAATGCTATAAAATTACTGTTAGGAGACCAGAATATTCCACCGTTTATTCCGAACTCATCACGATGAACGGATTGACCATTAACAATGTTTGAATCCTTATCAAACGTAATTTGAATATTCTTTTCTTCATTAAGATTTAGAAATAAATTGTTTTGATTTGTGTATGCTACAAATTTCTTGTTGGGAGAAACGTTAAGATTCTCGGCATCACCTTTTATGCTGTTAATTTTAGAAAGCTTTTTATATTTCGTGTTAAACGAATAATATGTTTTCCCGTTCCAGAAATTAAATTCATCGGAAGATGTCCAACTTACAGAAGGGAAAGAATTAATTGGTTTTTCATCTTGTGTGTTTAATAATGAATTTAGGTCGCTGGTTCTTATCAATGTGTCAATTTTAGAATTTTTAGGAGAGGATAATAAGAGAGCAGATTTTGTATTAACTCCATCAACCCAAACAAAATTATCGCTTTTAGGAATCCAATTTAACTGACGTAAATTTTGCGGAGATAGTCTGAAACCATTAAGTACAACATCTTCAACAGTAAAAAGTTTTTCTTGAGTAAACGCTTGAGAGACAAAAATAAAAAGTAAAAGCAGAGTAAATCTAAATCGGTTCATTTGTTATTCTCCATAATTGATTTGATCCATTCCTATTTAAAATAAAAAAGGGCAGCTAACTGCCCCTTAATTTATAAGCAGTAATTTATTTTTTAGGAGTGTTAGCATTAGGTGAAGCTCTATGTACAAGAATTGTATCAATGAGTTTGTATTCTTTAGCTTCCTCAGCAGAAAGATAATAGTCACGGTCGCAGTCTTTTGCAATTTGCTCGTAAGTTTTTCCGGTGTTTTCAACAAGTATATTGTAAAGTGTTGTCCGGGTTTTAATCATCTCTTTAGCGTGAATTTCAATATCGGTCGTCTGTCCCTGCAAACCTCCGACCCAAGGTTGATGAATCATAATTTTAGCATTAGGAAGTGCAGAACGTTTACCGGCTTCTCCGCCAGCAAGAAGAACTGCGCCCATGCTTGCGGCAAGACCAACACAAATAGTCGAAACTTTAGAACGGACATATTTCATTGTGTCATAAATTGCAAGTCCGGCAGAGACACTACCTCCAGGTGAATTGAGATAAAGATAAATATCTTTTTCAGCATCTTCCGCTTCAAGAAAAAGTAGTTGCGCAATAGTGAGACTTGCAACATGATCGTCAATAGCAGTACCGAGGAAAATAATTCGTTCTCTTAGCAGCCGTGAAAAAATATCCATCCCGCGTTCACCGCGACCGGTTTGTTCAATAACATAAGGAACCAGCTGATTGTAAATTTCAAATTTTTTGATTAACTGAGATTCAGTAAGAATATCATGCTTCATTTGATTTTTCCTTTTTCTCATTTATTTTTTCTTCAGCGTCAATCTCTTTAATCTTTGCAGAGTCTTTCAAGAACTTAATTACCTTATCTTCCAACAGCATTTCAATGCGGTTGGTGTCTTTGTAATATTTAACAAGTTTAGCAACAGATATTCCTGTTGTTTCCGCTTCAATTTTTGCAAGTTCTTCTAACTCAGAATCTTCTACCTTTATGTTTTCAACTTCAGCAAGATTTTCAAGAATGATCTGCCATTTAGCATTCCATTCTGCTCTTGGTTTGTAATATTCCGAAACGGCATTCTCATCAAAATTAGGATTTTTATAACGTTTAGCATTTTCTTTTTCTATTTCCACCATACGTTTGTGTACAGAGCTAACGTAACCGGATGGGGGAGTGAAATCATTATTCTTAACCACTTCTCCGAGCAAGTTATTTGTTAACATCTCTTCCGATTGTTTTGTGTAGTAATCTTCAATATTCTTTTTTAGAAATGAGTGAAGTTCTTCGGTAGTTGCGGCTTTATCTTTTGTTATCTTCTTGATGACTTCTTCTGTGAGTTCAGGAATTATAAGCTTTTCAATTTTAGTAATTTCTGCTACATAATTAAATTCTTCTTTATGAAGTTCTTCGCCGTGATAATGCTCGTCAACAAAAGTGAAGTTGAAAGATTCACCAACTTTTTTACCTTGTGCATTTTCTTTTATTTGAAGATTAACTTTTTCATCGCTCAAATCAATTAAAATATTATCGCTTCTTGATCCAACCATTGGTAATCCTTCCGGATCAATTCGCTGCAAGTTAGTGGTAATTCTAAAATTTTTGTTTTCAACTTTTTCTGCCGGTTCAAATTTCTGCAAAGGTTTTAGAAGAAAATCAATTTCACGTTCAACCTCTTCATCTTTCACTACAAAGATTGGCTTTTCTACTTCCAATCCTTTATAATTTTTCAGTTCGAGCTTTGGTTTTATTTCATACTTAACTTTGAAAAAGAGTTTAGTGTTTGGTACAAAGTCAATATCAACCATTTGAGGAGTGCTGATAGGTTTTAACCCTTTTTCGTCAACCACGTCCCAGAATTTTTTATTGGCTATTTTCTCACTGGCTTTGAATTCAATTGCTTCGCCGTAAAATTTTTTGATCATCCCCATTGGTGCTTTACCTTTTCTAAAGCCATCAATGGTTATCGTTTTACTTTCTTCTTTATATGCTTCTTCAATTTCCTGAAGAATTTCATCATAGTTCAGATTCACTTCAACTTCTTGCTGAGAATCTGTAAGCTGATTTACTTTTATTTCCAAAAAAGCCTCGATAATAGTGTGTAAAATATAGTTAGTGCGAGACGGGGGACTCGAACCCCCACATCTCTCGATACTAGATCCTAAGTCTAGCGCGTCTGCCAATTCCGCCAGTCTCGCATGGGTTTGCAAATGGCTTGCAAAATTAGTCAATTGATTAGAGAAATCAAAAAAAATGGAAAATCAATCTTATAATTTGATAAAACAATAAAAGAAAAAGTAGAATTTCTTATATTCAATTTCAAAAAACAGCGTCTTTGATGGAAAACTTAATAGGTAAGACAATTGATAATTACAAAGTAGTTTCTGTGCTAGGTAAAGGAGGCATGGGAATTATTTATAAAGCTTACGATACTAAGTTGGACAGATACGTTGCCATTAAGATGCTGAACTCACAGGTTAATGATAAAGAACGTTTCATAGAACGTTTCAAACGAGAAGCAAAAAATCAAGCAAAACTTTCTCATCCTAACATTGTTACGGTTTATGGATTTATTGAATACTCAGACCTTCTTGGTATTGTAATGGAGTATGTTGAAGGGGAGAGCTTAGAAAAAGTTATTGAGCGCCAGGGAAGATTTAATCTTTACGATGTTATCTATATAATCAAACAACTTCTGCTTGGTATCGGTTATGCGCATTCTAAAGGGTTTGTACACAGAGATATCAAACCATCCAATATTATTTTGAACAAAGAAGGTATTACCAAAATAATGGATTTCGGAATTTCGAAATCATTGTTTGATAATAGTATGACTAAAACCGGATCTAAAATTGGTACTGTCTATTATATGAGTCCGGAGCAGATTAGAAGCGAAGAAGTGACTAATCGCAGTGATATTTATTCAATAGGCTGTACTGCTTATGAAATGATTGTTGGGGAACCTCCTTTTGATTTTCAGAGCGAATATGAAGTTATGGATGCTCACCTGAAAAAAAATCCGCCGCGTGTAACAGATAAAATGGCAGGCATTCCTGAAAGTGTTGATAAGATTCTACAGAAGGCTTTAGAAAAAAATCCACTGAACCGTTATAATACTTGTGAAGAGATGTTTATTGACGTTCAGGAACTTGATAATCAAGTTGCAAAACTAACAAGTTATTTTAAGAGAAATGAACCCCGGTCAAAGAGATATAAATTTTTTGCTATCTCTGCATTTGTTGGCTTTACAATAGTATTAATCGGGCTTTCTTACTTTGTTTATCATCAAGTGAATAGTCTAATATCATCCAATGAATTAGATAAATTCAGGAAATATAGTATCCAACAATTGTTCGCATCTGAAGAATCCAAGAACAAGTTCAGCGAAATTGTTAAAGTAGAATCGGGAGTATTGAAAAATATTAACTCCATTTACGTGGCTAACGATAAATTTGCGGCAGCTGTTGGTGATTCCGGTTTGGTGCTTTCATCTGTTGACGGCGGAAAAACGTGGAATCAAAATAATATTAACAGTTCAAAATCTCTTAGCGATGTTTATATCTTTCCGACTGGTAAAACTTTGATAGTTGGTGATTCTTCTTCTCTTTATTTTAGCACAAAATTTTTAGACTCTCTTCAAACTATTCCAATAGACAAAGGTTATACATTATTTAGAATAAAGTTTCTGGATGATTACACCGGATTTATCACTGGCAATAAAGGCTTGATCCTGAAAACAGTTAATGGAGGAGTTAATTGGTTCAAAGTAAACACAAATTCAGATGAAGTAATTTTTGATCTCTCTTTCTTTGATACCAGAAGAGGGTTTGCTGTTGGCTGGAATGGAACCATATTAACGACTAATAACGGCGGCGAAAGTTGGAATAAATCCGGTGATGCAATTACGGATAATTATCTAAAATCTATTGATTTAACTAAAGATGGCTACGGATTAATTGTAGGCGGAGATGGTACGGTTTTGAGAACCACTGATTTTGGTAAGAATTGGGAAAAGACAAAACTAAGTTCTGCCGGCGGATTTCAAAAAGTAAAATTTATTTCGGATAATAATTCAATTATTATCGGCAGCCGCGGTACAATTTTGATCTCAAAAGATAAAGGAGAAACTTGGGATCTTGTTGATTCTCATTTCTATTCGAACATGAACGGTTTATCAATTAGCTCTTATGGACAGGTATTCATTGTAGGTGTCAACGGTTCAATTCTGAAAATTCAGTAAGGAAAACTCTTGGATAAATTTGTTATACACGGCGGTAAAAAATTAAGCGGAAGAGTATCGGTAAGCGGTGCTAAGAATTCTGCTCTAGTGTTAATGCCGGCAACACTTCTTAACGGCGGATTGAATGAAATAGAAAACACACCTGAAGTAAATGACATCTACACTATGATCAAACTTCTTAATCAGCTTGGCGTAGAATCTACATTTAAGAATCATAAGTTAGTGCTTGACTCCTCCAAAATAACTAGTCAAATAGCTCCTTATGAACATGTAAAGAAAATGAGAGCTTCTGTTTATGTTTTAGGACCGTTAATAGCCAGATTTGGTTTCGCAAAAGTATCAATGCCAGGCGGCTGTGCATGGGGACCGAGACCTATCAATTTACACCTAGAGGCGATGAAAAAATTAGGGGCTGAGATAAAATTAGAAGAAGGTTATATAATTGCCAATTCTAAGAAACTGCACGGAGCTAAAATACATTTTGACGTCTCATCAGTTGGTGCTACCGGTAATGCAATGATGGCGGCGTCTTTAGCAAAAGGAACTACGTTAATTACTAATGCTTCTATGGAACCGGAAATTCTTCTTTTGGCAGAGAGCTTAAAATTAATGGGAGCAATTATTTCTGGTGTCGGAACCACTACGATTGAAATTGAAGGAGTAGATAATTTAGAGCATTTTAAAATTAATAACATATCTGACCGGATAGAAGCAGGAACTTTAATAACGGCTGCGGCAATTACAAAAAGTAAAATTGAATTAGAATATCGTGAGCAATCTAATATTCAATCTGAACTTATTAAATTCGAGCAAAGTGGTGTTAGCTTTGTTTCTAAAAATAACTTATTAGAAGTAAATGCAGTAAATCTTATACCGAAGAGTCAAGACGTAACTACTTCAGTATTCCCAGGTTTTCCTACAGACATGCAGGCACAATGGATTGCTTATATGTCCCTTGCCGATGGTACATCAACTGTAACAGATTCAATCTATCATGATCGTTTTAGTCATGTGCCGGAATTAAACCGGCTTGGAGCGAACATTGAAGTTATAAATAATAGCGCTGTTGTAAAAGGTGTAAAGGAATTGAGGGGAGCAAAAGTAATGTCAACTGATCTTAGAGCTAGCGCATCATTAGTCCTAGGCGGATTAGCAGCAGTGGGCACTACCGAAGTTCTGCGAATTTACCATCTGGATAGAGGATACCAACGAATTGAAGAGAAATTACGTTCATTAGGTGCCGATATTGAACGTATAACTACATCGGAATACTAAGTTGAAGTTTTTGCATAAAGAAATTTATTTAGATTTCCCTCGGTTTTATATTCTTGCATTAATCATCGTTAATCTTATTCTTATAAATTTACCATTAACTAATACGCTTGGCTATGAGTTTGCTGCCATAAATGGTATTATGCTTTTCCTAACTGGCGGGTTAATTGCGATCATAAAACTTGGAAAGAGCCACTTCAAAAATTTCTTCGACTTACTAACACAAAACAAGATATTATTTCTAAGCGCTCTATCTTTTCCATTCCTTATTGGTTTAATGTCGAGTTTCTTCATTTCCAAATGCCCAATATTAGATGGAGTTTTATTCTTTTTAGTAATTGCCATTCCTTCATTATTCTTTGGGTTAGCAACCGGATACTATTCCTTTTCATTAACTAGAAAATATTCTTTATGGATTTTTCTAATCCTCTTCCTTGTGATTCTTCTTTCGCCGTTGGTTGAATTCTTTCTTAATCCTCAAATTTATTTTTATAACCCGATATTCGGATTTTACCCGGGCACAATCTACGATGAAGATCTATCTGTAGATAAATTACTAATTGGTTATAGAGTTTGTAACTTTATTTTTTTTACAGCAATGATTTTTGTAGCAGATAAAAGTTCTCTAAAGGAAAATTCTAAAAGATTTCTTGTATTTCTTGTTTTATTATTGATCGCTTCAGCTTTTATCTATTTCAAACCAGCTTTACATTTTGCTACGGATAAAGTTCGTTTAGAAAAAAATCTGAGCAAATCAATAAGTACAGAACATTTTCAGATTCATTTTCCGGATTCTCTTAATAAAAAGGAAGCATTCTTTTCTGCTTTACTTCACGAATATTACTTTGACCAACTGTCAATTGAGCTAAAACTTAATAGGGATAAACAAAAAATTGATTCATACATTTTTGCCAATAAAGACCAAAAACGTGAACTTCTTGGATCTGGCAATGCTGATATTGCCAAACCATGGTTAAATGAAATATTCTTAAACTTCTCCAACTATGAAGGAACACTGAAACATGAATTAACACATGTTATGGTCGCCAAATTTGCAAAGAACATTTTTAAAGTTGCGGAAAATTTTAATCCTTCCATGATAGAAGGATATGCAATGGCTTTCGAAGAT
The DNA here is from genome assembly GCA_021824635.1 of Bacteroidota bacterium. Lineage (GTDB taxonomy): Bacteria > Bacteroidota > Ignavibacteria > Ignavibacteriales > Melioribacteraceae > Fen-1258. Next base: position 11,372 of record JAKAKD010000046.1, read on the forward strand.
AACTACGATGGAAATTCAGTTCATTATTTGGCAAAGTTAGCTTATCAGGCCGGTTATAAAATTCCTATCGTAAAACTTTTTGAAGGAGTAAACTTTTTTACAAAAAATTCATCAATCTCTTATATCTATAGCGGATCTTTTATCAAATATCTGGCAGATAAATATGGTGTTGAAAAGATAAAGATGCTTTACAGCAATTCCGATTTTACTAATATCTACGGCAAGAATATTTCTACTCTTGCCGTAGAGTATGATGAATTTCTAAAGAAATATCAGATTAATACCAACAATTATCAGGCTCAACTATATTTTGGCGGTACAACTATATTTAAAAAATTCTGTCCTCGTGTTGCGGCTGCCGATGTAAAAAAAGCTTGGAGTTTGTTCAATACCAAAAAGTCCGGCGACGCACTCAAACTTTTTAAAAAAGTTTATAGTTATTCCAATTCTTACCAATCTCTAGTCGGAATTATTACATGCTATTCAAAAGAAAAAAAATATTCCGAAGCAGAAAAGTTTTTGAGTGAACAAATGGTTAATTTTAAAAAGAGTCAGTATTTCTTTTATCTAGAGCTTGCGCTCGGAGACTTATTTATTGAAACAAATAACAGTTCCGGCGCTGTTGCGGTCTATGATTCTCTATTAATACAAAATCCTCACATTGATTACACCAATGAAGTTCTGATTAGAAAAGTGATCCTTGATGAAGGAATTGATTCTTTGAAATCGTTTTTTCATAAAAGTGAAACTCTTAAATATCAGCAATTGTTGAGACTAAACGAGAAGGGGATCAAATATTTTTCAATTCCATCGTTATTAAGATTTGGAGAACGGACAAATCAAGATTTGATGAAATTAATTTCGGATATTCGGAATAGAATACAGATTACAGATTACGCTTCAAGCTATGCTGCGATGAAAATTTCAAAAATCGCATTGAAAAATTCAGATTATAATACAGCACAATACTTTGCAGTTCGTACTTTTGATTTTAAGACGGATGAGAATTCCCAACATCAGTTTGTCGAAAATCTGAGAATGATAAACTGGTTTAAGAACAATGTAGATGAAATAAAAAAATATTTCCATGAGTAAAATGAATTTTAAAGATCGGTTAAAAGAATATACATTTTTAAAAGAAGCATCTGCGTTAGCTAAAAAGCGTTCAGAAGAGTTATATCTTGTCGGCGGATTTGTGCGGGATATTATTTTACAACGCCCACGCAATGAAATGGATTTCCTAGTTGTCGGTAACGGACCGAAATTCGCTCAACAGTTCGCAAACTCGCTCGGTGTAAAGAATATATCTATCTATAAAAATTTTGGAACGGCTCATTTCATGTTTAATGAAACAGCTCTCGAGTTTGTAGGCGCACGTAAAGAATCTTACATGCGGGATAGTAGAAATCCAATTGTTGAAATCGGTACTCTTGATGATGATATCAAACGCCGTGATTTTACAATTAATACTCTTGCGGTTTCTTTAAATGAAGAAAACTATGGTGATTTAATTGATACGTTTAACGGTCTTGTTGATATTGAGAATAAAATAATCCGCACGCCACTAGACCCATTAAAAACTTTTGATGATGACCCGCTTCGCATAATGCGCGCATTCAGATTTGCTTCACAACTCAACTTTACGATAGATAAAACAGTAATTACAGCTGCCGGTTCAATGGCAGAGCGGCTTAAAATCGTATCGCAAGAAAGAATTACCGATGAGTTTATGAAAATTCTTGCCTCAGAAAAACCTTCGATTGGATTGATACTTCTGTTCGAGAGCGGAGTGATGAAAGTTGTTTTTCCGGAGATTCACAATTTAGCCGGAGTTGAACAGAGAAAAGATTTTCATCATAAGGATGTTTTTTATCATACTTGTATTGTTGTTGATAATATCTCTGCATCAGGTTCAGATATTTGGCTGCGCTTTGCTGCACTTGTACATGATATTGCAAAACCTTTAACAAAGAGATTTGTAGAGGGAACAGGCTGGACTTTTCACGGGCATGAAGAACTTGGCGCGCGCATGATGAAAACTATTTTCAACCGCATGAAACTCCCTTTAACAAAATTAGATTATGTAGAAAAGTTAGTACGTCTTCATCTTCGTCCGATAGCATTAGTAGATGAAGAAGTTACGGATTCTGCAATACGCCGGTTAATTGTTTCAGCAGATGAAGATTTAGATGATTTGATTACACTATGCCGTGCAGATATCACAAGCAAAAATCCTTCAAAAGTTTCTCGATATCTTGAGAACTATGAAATTGTAATGCAAAAAGTAAAAGATGTTAGAGAGAGAGATCAACTTAGAGCATTTCAATCTCCTGTGAGAGGCGAAGAAATTATGAGAGTGTGCAATATTCCGCCTTCAAAATTAGTCGGTGAGATAAAGACAGCAATTGAAGAAGCAATACTCGATGGTAAGATTGCAAATAACTATGAAGAATCTTTTGAATATTTTTTGAAAATAAAAGATGACTTTATTAATAAGGATCAATAAGCAAGTTTGTATTTTTAATTTGTAACTTTTTTATAGTAGACTACGTCTCAATAAACAATAAACTAAATTTATTCTCAAAAGGAGAAATGAATGAAACGAATTTCAATATTGATTATTGTCTTGATGATTGCTTTACCGACATTCGCGCAGAAGAAATTAACGCTTCAAGAAGCGATTTCAATTGCACTTCAGAGAAATACTACTCTAATTAAATCTAAGAATGGGCTTTCGTCCAATGAAGCACAATTGAAAAATGCATATGGCGAATTATTACCAAGTCTTTCGGCTCAAGGTGGTTTCAATTGGAATAGAGTTGATGATAAAGGCGGACAGCAAGTTTTTTATGGAGGAATACCACTTACAACTCAAGCTTCGGTAACTGAAAATAGAAGTTATAATGTATATTTAGGTGGAAATGTAACTCTCTTTAACGGCTTGGCTAATTATGCCTCAATCTCGCAGAGTAAGGATAATCTATCAGCAAGTGAATATAATATTGCAAAGTTGAAACAAAATATAGTATTCACAACAACTGATTATTTTTACATTGTATTGAATGCTGCAGAATTGTTGGGTGTTCGAGAAGAGAATGTGAAATATTATCAACGACTTTATGAGACCGTTCAAGAAAGAAACCGTTTAGGTTCTGTTACTCTTGCCGATGTTTATACAGCTCAAGTTCAATTAGGGAATGCAGAACTTCTTCAAATTCAGACACAAAATATTTATGAATCTTCTAAAGCTTCTCTCCTAAATTATCTTGCATTGAATGTACTGGATGATTATACATTAGTTGATCCTTTCGAAGGAAAGAAAATAGTTGATTCAGATACCTATTTAAAAGATTTTGAAGATATACAAACTATGGTTAGCTCTGCTTTAGATAATCGTTTTGATTATAAAAGTCAGCAGTTGAATTTAAGTGCTGCACAAAGCGGAGTAACCATTGCGAAGAGCGGATTGTATCCTTCATTAAGCGGAAACTATTCTTATGGAACAAGCGCAGTTACAACTAGCGATCTATTCAACAGAAAAGTATTGAACATTGGTCTTTCACTAAATATTCCAATCTTTTCAAACTTCAGTACAGAAAATCAAATTCAATTTGCAAAAGTTACTGAGTTGAATGCAAAAGAAGATCTTTCCGCTTTAGAAAGACAAATTAAAATTGAGATCAAGCAAACTTATCTAGATCTAGTTGCTGCTAAAAAAAGTTTAGATGTTGCCACTAAGAACGTTGCTGCTGCGGAAGAGACCAGAAAGATCAATCAAGAAAGATATAACTTAGGTTCGGCTACATTACTCGATGTTCTTCAAGCAAGCAGAGATTATCAAGATGCTCTTAGCAACAAAATTAATGCTGGATATGATTTCTACCGTCAGCACGATAAATTGAACAATGCTCTCGGAAGATTAGACTTTTCAAAATTTGAATAAAATTACATTAAGGAGTTAAATACAATGGCTAATGGGAAAAAATCGAAAAAGAAACTTTTTATATTCGGTGGATTAGGACTTCTTCTGCTTGTAGTGCTTCTGCTGGTGATATTCAGCGGCAGTAAAGAAGATATTGTTGTTGTCCAAACAGAAAAAGTTGAGAAGAGAAATATCATTCAAGTTGTTTCTGCTACCGGCAAAATTAATCCAGTCTATCAAGTAAAAATTAGCGCTGAAGCAACCGGAGAAGTAATTGATCTGCCGGTTAGGGAAGGAGATGAAGTTAGAAAAGGTCAACTTCTTCTTAGAATTAAACCGGATAATTACGAAGCTCAAAAAAATAGCGCAGATGCAAGATTGGCACAATCTAAATCTTCCTTGTCTGCAACAAAAGCTCAGCTTGATAAGGTTGAATCCGATTATAAACGTGTTCAGGAACTCGCACAGAAGAAATTAGCAAGTGAATCTGAACTCGAAGCCGCAAAATCTACTTATCTTCAAACTCTTGGCAATTATGAAGCGATGAAGTCCGGTGTTGTACAAGCCGAAGCTTCTTTGAAAGATGCTGTTACCAATCTTAATAAAACTATTGTTTACTCCCCATTGAATGGTACTATTAGTAAAAGAGATATTGACCTTAGTGAAAGAGTTTTAGGAAGCGGTTTCAGTCCCGGTACAGAAATGTTAACCGTTGCTGATCTTAGTAAAATGGAAGCTACAGTTAATGTAGATGAAAATGATGTAGTTTTAATTTCTGTTGGAGATACTGCAAAAATTCACGTTGATGCTTTCACAGACAGAACTTTTACCGGTGTAGTAACTCAGATTGGCAACAGCGCTATAACGCAAGGTCTTGGAACGCAAGACGAAGTTGTAAACTTTGAAGTAAAGATTTTAATTCTGAATCCGGAAAATAAAATTAGACCCGGAATGTCTTGCGACGCCGATATTCAAACGGAAAAGAAAGAAAATGTATTATCTGTTCCAATTCAAAGTGTTACGGCACGTGTTGCAAAAGAAAACATGACTACCGATCCATCTCAAGCTAATGATCAAGCGGCGATTGACGCAAAAGCAAAAAAAGAAAGAAACAACAAGCCGAAAGAAGTTGTTTTTATTACTCAGGATAATAAAGCTAAAATGGTTGAAGTAAAAACCGGAATTAGTGACGACACGTATATTGAAATTGTTAGCGGTCTGAAGGGTAACGAAGATGTTGTTAGCGGTCCTTACCGTGCAATTTCTAAGGAATTGGAAGATGGTTCAAAAGTATCTTTGCAGCCAAAACGTACAGGAACAGAGAAAAAGTAAATCACAAAGAACGGAACTAAAATGAACATCATTAATATTGAACATATAGCAAAAATTTATCAGGTCGGCAGTGAAGAAGTGCACGCTCTTAGAGATGTTTCTCTTAAGATTGACAAGAATGAATACGTTGCAATCATGGGCCCATCCGGTTCCGGTAAATCAACACTAATGAATATACTCGGTTGTTTGGATACGCCAACAAAAGGACTTTATGATTTTAAAGGAACGAATGTCAGTCAAATGAATGATAATGAACTCGCAGCAATTAGAAATAAAGAGATCGGTTTTGTATTTCAGACTTTCAATTTGCTTCCTAGGTCCGACGCTTTGCATAATGTTGAACTGCCGATGATCTATGCTGGTGTTTCCTCTTCAGATCGAAAAGAACGAGCACGACTTGCATTAGAACACGTTGGATTATCTGACCGAATTCATCACAAACCCAATGAACTTTCAGGAGGACAACGACAGCGTGTTGCAATTGCCAGGGCTCTTGTAACAGCTCCCGCAATTATTCTTGCAGATGAACCAACCGGTAACCTGGATACAAAAACCGGAGAAGATATTATGGCTCTCTTTAATGAAATTTATGAACAAGGAAACACAATTATCCTTGTTACACATGAAGAATACATTGCCGAACATGCAGCAAGAATAATAAGGTTAAGAGATGGTTTGATTGAGAGAGATGAACCAGTTGCTAAGAGATATGTGCCTAAGAAAAATGGCGCATCAAAATCATAAGGTAGTAAAATGAAAAATTATTTATTTGAATTGAAAGAAGGGCTCCTAATTTCTCTAAGGGCAATTAGGGCTAATAAAGTACGAGCGGTCCTGACAACGCTTGGTATTGTGATTGGAATTGCTTCGGTTGTTCTAATGTCTACAGCAATTAAAGGAATTGATAATGCATTCCAAACGGGTGTAGCATCTCTCGGTTCAGATAATCTTTACATAGATAAATGGGAATGGTTTAACAACGATATACCATTTTGGCAAATGCGCAACAGGCGTAATATCACTCTAGCCGATTATAAAAGGTATAAAGAACTAGCCAAACTACCGGCTGCATCTGCGCCAACAGTTTGGTCTAATCAAACAATTAAGTACAAAGAACATTCTGTTGAATTTATTCTTGTTCAAGGGACAACTGACAAATATATCAATACCACAAACCTGAATTTTAGTGAAGGAAGATTTTTCAACGAAATTGAGAGTAATGGAGGCAGAGAAGTTTGTGTACTTGGCAGTGAAGTTGCAAAAAAATTATTTCCGCATGGCGGCGCTATAGATAGCGAAGTAAAAATAAAAGGGCACAAATTTAAAGTCATTGGTGTTCTGGCAGAACAAGGCAGTTGGGTAATGGGAAATTTTAATCCTGATAATCAAGCATTCATACCGATACAAAATGTATTCAAGTATTTCCAAAGCCAAAATTTTAGAAGTGTAACTTTTAACGTCCGGGCTCCAAACAGTCAAACAGTTGATGCAGTTAAAGAAGAAGCTGTTGGAATTATGAGAAGAGTACGCGGACTAAAATACAATGAGGAAAATGACTTCTCAATTAACCAGCAAGAAGCATTATTGAAAACAATAAATCAAACTGTAGGTGTGATACAAATTGCCGGACTGTTTATTACAGGTTTATCCTTATTTGTTGGTGCGATAGGTATTATGAATATCATGTTTGTTTCAGTAAAAGAAAGAACAAGGGAAATTGGAATTCGCAAAGCTATAGGTGCTAAAAGGAGATCAATCCTAGGCCAGTTTATAACTGAGTCTGCCATTATTTGTTTGATTGGCGGCATGATCGGTTTAGTAATTGCTATAATACTAAGTTTGATAATCAATCAATTTTTACCGACATCTGTTCAGGCAGATGCGTTCATTCTTGCAATTGTAATATCAATTCTAACCGGAGTACTCTCCGGATTTGCACCGGCTTACACTGCGGCTAAATTAGATCCTGTTGAAGCTCTGAGGTATGAATAATGAAAATTATTGAAGTAATCTTTGTTGCGTTTAGTTCATTGCGTACAAATAAATTGCGTTCGGCACTTACAATTCTAGGCATCGTTGTAGGGATATTTTCCATAATTGCAATTAGCACTGTGATAGAGATGCTGCAGAAAAGTATTGAAGAAGGAGTTTCTCAATTGGGGAAAAATACTTTCCAAATTCAAAAATTCCCAATGATCATTAATGGATCGAACGGACGTGAACGGTTTCGAAATCGCCCCGATATAACCCTTGAAGAATATTATCAGTTGAAAGAAAAACTTGTAGAAGCCAAATATGTTGGCGCCGAATTGTGGGATTTTGGTAAACAGCTAAAAGTTGGTAACCGGGAAACAAATCCAAATATTCAAGTTGCCGGAACAACGCCGGAGGCATTCCCAAATAATAAATGGGTGGTTGATGAAGGACGTGCTTTCAATGAACGCGATGCACAGCGTTATGAGGATTATGTTGTCCTCGGTGCCGATATAGCGAAAAAATTGTTCCCAAATTATAGCGCTCTTGATCAGGTTATTACTATGGATGGACACAAGCTAAAAGTAATTGGGGTACTCGAAGCACAAGGCGGAGCTTTCGGTCAAAGTCAGGATAATTTTGCTGTAATTCCGGTTACTACTTTTCAAAATTATTATGGTAAGCATACAAGAAGTATCAACATAACTGTAATGGGACAGGATGATGGTTCTTATAAAGATCTTATAGAATATGCTTCCGGTTATTTACGAACTATAAGGAAAGTACCGGCGGGAGAACCCGATAATTTTGAAATTTTTTCTAACGAATCAATGCTTACACAAATTAATGGTATCACTTCCGGAGTTCGAATCGGCTCGATTGTAATAGCAGCAATTGCTTTACTTGCCGCTGGCGTTGGAATTATGAACATCATGTTGGTTTCAGTTACTGAAAGAACGCGTGAAATTGGTATTAGAAAGGCAATCGGTGCTAAAAAGAAAAATATACTTTTTCAATTCCTGGCAGAATCAGTTACGCTAAGTTTAATAGGCGGTATAGCTGGAATAATACTAGGTGTTTTAGTAGGCAATCTGGCTGGCTCTTTCTTAAAGGCATCGGCTGTTATTCCAATTGATTGGGTAATTATCGGTGTTATGCTATGTGTTTTAATTGGAGTTAGTTTCGGAACATACCCCGCTTACAAAGCTTCGAGCCTTGACCCTATAGAAGCTCTCCGGTACGAATAAAATATTCTCTCCATTTCCGATCATGCTGTGATAACGGCTTTATATTAGAGCCGTTATTTAATTTATAAATTAAATAAGCATGGAGGTAAGTCTAATGAGAATTTTGGAAGTCATAAAAATTGCTCTTGCTTCTCTCCGCTCAAACAAGCTCCGTTCGGCACTGACAATCTTAGGTATTGTTGTAGGTATATTTTCCATAATTGCTATCAGCACTATAATCGAAATGTTACAGAAAAGCATTCAAGAAGGTGTATCAATGCTAGGGCAGAATACATTTCAGATTCAGAAATTTCCCGTCTTCAATAATGGCCCAAACGATCGTGCAAGTTTTAGAAACCGTCCGGATATTACACTAGAAGAATATTATCAATTGAAAGAGAAACTTGTGGAAGCCAAATATGTTGGTGCAGAGCAATGGGTCTTTGGTAAATTATTCAAAGTCGGCAACCGGGAAACAAATCCAAATATTCAAGTTGCCGGAACAACTCCAGAGGCATTCCCAAATAATAAATGGACAGTTGAAGACGGGCGTGCTTTCAATGATCGCGACGTTCAGCGATATGAGACATATGTTGTCATTGGTGGTGACATTGCTAAAAAATTGTTCCCAAATTTTAGTGCTGTCGGCCAGACCGTAACTATGGACGGACACAAGTTAAAAGTAATTGGAGTGCTCGAAACACAAGGTGGAGCTTTTGGGCAGAGTCAGGATAACTTTGCTGTAATACCAATAACTACTTTTCAAAATTTTTACGGAAAACATTCAAGGAGCATCAACATAACAGTTATGGGACATGATAAAGATTCATATAACGAACTAATTGATCTTGCTTCAGGATATCTAAGAACTATAAGAAAAGTACCGGCGGGAAAGCCGGATAATTTCGAAATATTTTCTAATGAATCAATGCTTACACAAATTAACAATATTACTGCTGGAGTAAGAATCGGTTCTGTTGTTATTGCAGCGATAGCTCTGCTTGCCGCAGGTGTCGGAATAATGAATATTATGCTGGTATCTGTCACAGAAAGGACTCGTGAAATTGGTATTAGAAAAGCAGTAGGTGCAAAAAAATTTAATATACTGATTCAGTTTTTAACTGAAGCTGTTACGCTCTGCTTGATGGGTGGAATATTAGGAATAATCCTTGGCATTGTCATTGGGAATATTGCTGGGTCACTCTTAAAGGCTTCTGCTGTTATACCAATAGACTGGGTAATTATAGGCGTATTACTTTGCGTTATTATCGGTGTAACATTCGGTACATACCCGGCATATAAAGCATCCAACTTAGACCCGATTGAAGCTTTGCGCTATGAGTAATCAATTTTAGTTGATTTACAAAAAAGGTCTCTCGTTTTCGGAAGACCTTTTTTATTTTTTTATAATTGCATTTCTATCTTCATATTGAATATTTTGCTCTATGAAAATTTTTATTGTTGAATTTCGGGAAATACTTCTAATTGCTTTTACAGCAATTCGCGCGAACAAACTTCGCTCAATTTTAACCACACTTGGAATTATTATTGGTATAGTTGCAGTTACCACAATGTCTACCGCAATGGTAGGTCTAAGAGAAGCATTCATTTCAAGCATATCTTCTTTTGGAAGCGATGTTCTGTATGTTGATAAATATCCGTGGTTCGCAATGAGAGACTGGAGTCAATTTCGTAATAGAAAAGATATTACATATGAACAGTATGAAAAATTACGAAGTGTGCTGAAGAATTATGAGGCGATGGCACCGAGCAAAAGCAGCTTCGGAGCTACAATCAAGCGAAAAGAAAAATCCGTTCAGGCTACGCTTGTTTATGGTACAACAGAAGAGTATCAGAAAACCGGAAATGTAAATCCCGAACAAGGCAGATTTTTAACTGAACTTGATGTACGCTCAGGAAGAAGAGTTTGTGTAATTGGGAAAGATATTGCTAACGAACTTTTCCCTGCTGAAAGTCCCATTAACAATATGATAAAAATTAATAACATACCGATGCAGGTCATAGGTGTTTTGGAAAAGCAGGGAAGCGGTATGATGGGCTCATTCAGTATGGATGGTCAGGTAATAATGCCGTTAAAGACTTTTGAAACTGTGATCAGTAATAGACGTCAGAGATTAAGAATAGACATCAAGATTGGCGATGTTGATAAAATTCAAGATGCTAAAGAAGAGATCATTGCGGCAATGCGTGTAATTAGAAAAGTTCCGCTTGATAAACCGGACGACTTTGCAATCAATCAGCAAGAAGCACTGAAAGATATGTACGATAAGACAATTGGAATTGTAGCAATAGCCGGAATTGTTATTACAGCTCTCTCATTATTTGTTGGTGCAATCGGAATCATGAATATCATGTTTGTATCTGTTACAGAAAGGACTAGAGAGATCGGCGTGAGAAAAGCAATTGGTGCAAAAACATGGTCAATTCTGCTTCAATTTTTAGCAGAGTCAGCTATACTTTGCCTGATGGGCGGAATTATCGGTTTAATGATTTCTTTTCCACTTAGTCTTATCATTAATCAATTCTTGCCAACTGCTATGCCGCTTGATGTTGTTCTATTAGCTTTATTTATTTCTGCAATGGTTGGAATTATCTCCGGCTTTTTGCCTGCCTGGAAAGCATCGAGACTCAACCCGGTTGATTCATTACGATATGAGTAAGAATTATGCAAATATTTGAAAGTATAAAACTCGCTCTCAGTTCAATTATTGCGAACAAACTTCGTTCCTCCCTTACATTACTTGGTATAACGGTCGGACTTTTTTCTATTATAATTGTAATGACTGCTATTGGAGCAATCCAGCAGAGTTTTGAAGATATTTTCAATTCGATCGGCTCAAATAATTTCATAGTCAGTAAGTGGCCGGCGCTTCAACTTGGTCCTCACGATAGGGGACGTAATCATAACCGGAAAAATATTACAGTAAAAGAAGCAGAAAAACTGAGAGAGATAACAACTCTTCCTGTTGCTGTTGGAGTTTCCGTTAGTAGAGGCGGGAGAACTTTAAAATATAACAATATCAAAACCAATCCGAATGTTGGTATTGCAGGTGTAAATCAGGACCTTTTCATTGCAAGAGATCTAAAAATAGGGGAAGGCAGAAATTTATCCAAAGCTGATTATGATTATTCCCGCCCAACAGTTGTAATAGGAACAGATATCGCAGAAAAATTATTTAAAAATGTTTCACCAATAGGGCAGGAACTTAAAATAGATAATTTCAATTTTGAAGTTGCTGGTGTGTTTGAAAAACGGGGTTCAATATTCGGTCAGTCGCAGGATAATTTTGTTGCAATACCGCTTGGTACATTTGAAAAAATATTCGGGACAGAAAGAAGTGCGTCTATTATAGTTATGTGCAAGAATAAAGAACTTATTGATAAAACGATGGATGAAGTTATAGGTGCAATGAGAAAAATAAGAAAAGTCCCAAGCGGAGCAGAGAACGATTTTGAAATTGTTACTAATGAACAATTAATACAGCAGTTTAACGATCTCACTAAGTATTTTAAACTTGGTGCAGCGGTAATTGCATTTATAGCACTTCTGGCAGCAGGTATTGGAATTATGAATATTATGCTTGTAAGTGTAACGGAGCGTACACGAGAAATCGGAATTCGTAAAGCAATTGGCGCAAAAAAGAAAACAATTCTTACCCAGTTTGTTGTTGAGGCAATTTCTCTTAGCTGGCTCGGCGGTTTAATAGGCATTTTCCTAGGTGTTCTAGGAGGAAATTTGGTAGCATTACAACTTGGTGTTGCTATTGTTCTTCCAATTGAATGGATTATCATCGGTTTATTACTTACTACATTTGTAGGGGTTGTATTCGGTGTTTATCCGGCTGTAAAAGCTTCCAATTTAGACCCTATAGAAGCTTTACGTTACGAATAAATTATTTGTATGTTGAATTAAATGGAGTATCGGTTTAGATTTATTCTACAAAACTTATTAAAGCTAATTTTTTGAAGAAGATACCTCTGAACCGCGTATATGTATTTTTTATTCTTTTCTTCCCGACTTTTATTTTCCCTCAGATAAAAAGAACAACTGTAGTCAGAGATACAATTCAAATTAATTCCACTAATATTTACAAAATCTCTTCGCTTAATATTATTCCTTTTACAGAAAATATTGTATTAAAAGGAAGAATTCTGGATAGAAGTGAATATGAATTTAATTTCTCTACTGGAATTTTTTCGCTTTCATCAAAAATTACCTATTCATTGCTCGATACACTTTTTGTTACTTACCAATCAGTTAGACTGAGTTTACAAAAAGAGTACAAAAGAAGAAGCCTTGTAGTTGAATATAATGATCAATATTTAGATACTATAAGAACAGCAAAAAAAGTTGCTGAGCCATTAACATCCGAATCAATTTTTGGAAAGGATTTACATAAAAGCGGTGCAATCATTCGCGGATTTACCATTGGTACCAATAGAGATTTTACTTTGAATAGCGGCTTACGGTTACAACTATCAGGTAAGCTCTCGGATGATATTGATCTTGTGGCTGCACTCACAGATGAAAACACTCCTATTCAGCCTGAAGGGAACACTGAAACTCTTGATGAACTTGATAAAGTATTTATAGAACTCAGACATAAAAATGCAGTAGGCACATTTGGAGACTACGAATTGAATATGAGAGACAATGAATTCTCTCAACTTACAAGAAAGTTACAAGGATTAAAGGGAGAAGTATTTTACGGTGCATCAAGCGGAACGATTGCAATTGCCGGTTCGCGTGGAAAATTTAATACAAATCAATTTGCTGGATTAGATGGAAATCAAGGTCCATACCGTTTAAGCGGCATAAACAATGAAAGAGAGATAATAATTATTGCCGGCAGCGAGCGTGTTTACATTGACGGCGAACAGATGAAACGAGGCGAGAATAACGATTATATAATTGATTACTCAAATTCTGAAATCACTTTCACAGCCAGAAGATTGATTACTTCTGCAACCAGAATTTCTGTTGATTTCGAATATACTGATCAGAATTTCAAAAGGAATTTTTTCGGAGCAGATTTTTCCACAAAATTTTTAGATGATAAGATAAAAATTGACCTTGGATATTTCCGAGAAGGAGATGATGAAAATAGTCCTATCGAATATTCATTCAGTGAAAGCGACCTCAATATTCTAAAGCAAGCTGGCAATGATAGAAATGCGGCGACAAGATCTGGTGTTGTTCTTGCACAGCCGGATTCAACAGGCAAAGTTCATGGCATCTATTCAAAAATTGATACGCTGATTAATTCGCAGCAATATAGCTATTATAAATATTCGCCTGGTTCGCTTTCTTCAATTTATAATGTGTCGTTCAGTTATGTAGGAGATGGCAATGGCGATTATACAAAAGAGAGCTTAGGGAACTACCGTTTTGCTGGAATTAAAAATGGTTCCTATATGCCGCTAATTTATTTGCCAATGCCTGAGCAGAAACAACTTGGTAATTTGTCGGTAACAGCAAACCTAATGGATGGAATTAATCTTTCGGCAGAACTTACAGGAAGTAGCTGGGATAGGAATAAATTCTCTACTTTAGGCGATGATACTAATCTAGGCTACGCGCGTAAAATATTTTTTGAGATAAATCAAAGAGAGGTAAGAATAGGGAATACTT
>JAKAKD010000002.1 GCA_021824635.1 Bacteroidota bacterium
TTAAAACTAGTTTAGTCGGGCATTTTAACGCGTTCAACGCGGCATCTGCTTTTGCAACTGCTGTTGTAAGCGGCATTGATCCTAAAGTTGCAGTCGAAGGAATTAACACTACTCCGCAAGTTCCGGGAAGATTTGAATTAGTATCACGGAAAAATAAAAAAGTGATTATTGATTATTCACACACCAGCGATTCTCTTAAGCAAGCACTAACTGCAGTCCATCATATAGTTAAAGATGAACGTTGCGTGTATACTGTTTTTGGATGCGGCGGCGACCGCGATAGAACTAAACGACCTATTATGGGTGAGATAGCTGCTTCAATGAGCAAACGTGTTTACGTAACATCAGATAATCCGAGAACAGAAGATCCTTTTTTCATCATTGATGAGATTTTAAAGGGAATAAAAACTAACAACTACCGTGTAATCGAAAATCGTGAAGAAGCAATTCGTTCTGCAATTTTAGAAAGTGAGGACGATGCAGTTATACTAATCGCCGGTAAAGGACACGAAAATTATCAAGAAATTAACGGAGTGCGTAAACACTTCTCTGATAAAGAACTTTCTCAAAAATATCTGGCAGAATGGGCAAAGTAAAAATTACAATCGAAGATTTATTCAACATTCCAAGCGCGGAGATTTATAATCCGGACGCTTACAAATCCCTTTCTACGGTAGAGATTGATTCGCGCAAAGTTAAGAAAGGATCTTTATTTGTAGCGATCAAAGGGGAAAAATTTGATGGTCACGATTTTGTAAAAGATGCTTTAAAGAAAGGCGCAGCAGCCGTAATTATTGATTCGAAAAAGTTTAAGAAATTCAGTTCTCTTGAAATTCCGGTTATCACAGTTGATGATACCACAAAAGCATTTGGCGAACTTGCAAGAATTTGGCGTAATAAACTTTCCGCAAAAGTTATTTCGATTACCGGAAGCAACGGAAAGACTACAGTTAAAGAGATGACTGCAGCTCTATTAGCAGAAAAATATAACGTGATAAAAACAGAAGCCAATAACAATAATCATATTGGTGTACCGCTTACAATTTTGAGCGCAGACGAAAAATGCGAAGTGTTAATCCTTGAACAGGGAACAAATCATTTCGGAGAGATTCCTTATTCGGCAAAAATTTCTCAGCCGGATTTATCTCTAATTACAAACATCGGCGATGCACATTTAGAATTTTTGAAAAGTCAAGAAGGTATCTTCAAAGAAAAATCCGCCTTATATGATGAAACGAATAAACACGGCGGAACCGTTTTTCTAAACATGGACGACCAAATCATCAGCAAAAAAGCCGGACAGTACAAATCAAAGGTTACTTACGGATTCAAAGGAAAAGTTGATGTTAAAGGAAAGATTGTCGGTTACACGGAAGATGGCAGAACGGAAATTCTTATCATTTATAAAGACAAAAAAATAAAAACAGTTCTTCCTCTTTATGGCGAATCTAATGCAAAAAATTTTTTGGCTGCATCCGCAATTGCATTAAAGTTAGGATTGACGCCGAAGCAGATTATAAATGGTGTTAAGAATTTTAAAGCTGTTCATGGCAGACTGGATGTAATGAAGTTCAAAAATGCGGTACTTATTGATGATACATATAACGCAAGTCCGGCATCAGTTATTTCTGCAATCGAACTTGTAAAAAAAATAAAGACGTTCAAAAAGAAATTGTTTGTTCTCGGTGATATGTATGAACTCGGCAAAAATTCGCCGAAGATTCATAAAGAATTGGCGAAATTATTTTCTGCCGATAAAAATTTAACAGTGCTTACAACCGGAAATATAATGAAGCACATGCATTCGGAATTACGGAAGAATAAAGTAAGATCAATTCATTTTTATCTGCGGGAAGCGTTAGCGCTCTACTTGAAATACGAAGAAATTGAAAACTCTGTAATACTTGTAAAAGGATCGCGCGGAATGAAGATGGAAGAATTCGAAAACATTTTGGAGACAAGGTTTGAATAATGTTTTACTATCTCTTTGATTATATAAATAAAATTTTCAGCCCGCCGGGATTCGACGTCTTCCGTTATTTGTCGTTCCGTTCGGCTCTTTCTGCAATTACCGCATTGTTGATCTCTTTCATCTTTGGTCCAAAGATCATCAACAAACTGAAAAGAAATCAAGTTGATCAGCCGATACGCGAAGAAGGACCTCAGACACATTTGAAAAAAGCCGGCACCCCAACTATGGGCGGACTTATAATTCTTATTTCTGTAATTATTCCGGTTTTAATCTGGAGCGATTTAAAAAGCAGCTATATTCTTCTTGTCCTTTTCGGAACAATTTTTCTGGGCGGCGTAGGTTTTCTTGATGATTATCTAAAAGTTGTGAAGAAACTTCCCAAAGGTTTAATAGCACGTTACAAATTGATGGGGCAAATTTTTGTAGGATTGGTTGTTGGCGCGGCAATTTATTATTTGCCGGAGTTTTCACAATTCAGCACTCAAACAACTTTACCTTTTTTCAAAAACTTGAATTGGGATTTTTCCTATCTATATATACCGTGGGTTGTTTTCATCATTACAGCAATCTCAAACGCCGTAAACCTTACCGATGGCTTGGACGGTCTTGCAATTGGAACAATCATAATAGTAATGATTGCCCTCGCAATTCTTACATATGTAACCGGAAATGTTATTTACGCCGATTATCTGAATATAATTTATTTACCGGGAAGCGGTGAGCTTACTGTATTTATTGCAGCTCTAATTGGTGCCGGACTTGGATTTTTGTGGTTCAATTTTTATCCGGCTCAAATTTTTATGGGAGACACCGGTTCGCTTGCACTCGGCGGCGCATTCGGTGTGATGATGATTTTGATTAAGAAAGATTTACTTATTCCAATTCTCGGCGGAATCTTTTTCATAGAAACACTTTCGGTTGTTATTCAACGTCTCTATTTCAAATACACAAAGAAAAGATTTGGTGAAGGAAAAAGAGTTTTTAAAATGGCGCCAATTCATCATCACTTTGAACAGTTGAATTGGGCAGAACCCAAAATCGTAATCAGATTTTATATCATCACAATAATTCTTGCAATTGTAAGTTTAGCTTCATTCAAGGTACGGTAGTGAATCTCAGCGGAATGAAAATATCGGTTATTGGCGCGGTGAGAAGCGGTGTTGGCGCAGCAAAGTTGTCAAAGAAACTGGGCGCAATTCCATTTGTAAGCGATAGCGGATCAAAAGAAAAATTACAAAGCTCAATATCGGTTTTTGAATCGGAAGGAATTGCATACGAATGCGGCGCTCATTCGGAAAAAGTTTTTGATTGCGGTTTGATGATTACAAGTCCCGGTGTTCCTACGAATTCAGAAATTCTTAAAACGGCTCGCAAGAAAAATATTAAAGTAGTAAGCGAAGTTGAATTTGCTTCCTGGTTTTGTCTGGGCAGTATAATTTCAATTACAGGAACAAACGGCAAAACAACTACAACTGCTTTGATGAATCATACTTTGAATGAAAGCGGAATAAAATGTTACTCTGCCGGAAATATCGGCGAAGCATTTTCCGAAATAGTTCTTGATGTTAAGAAAGATGAATTCGTTGCGTTGGAAACTTCAAGTTTTCAACTCGACTTTACGGATAAATTCAAACCGAAATTTTCTTTGATACTGAATATTACGCCGGATCATCTTGACAGATATAACAATAATTACGATGAATACATTGCCGCAAAGATGAGAGTTGCCGAAAATCAAAATGAAGATGATTTTTTCATTTACAACGAAGATGATTCTAACATCAAAATAAATTTGAATAACAAAAAAGTTCAGAAACTTGCCTTCTCTTTGAAAAGCGAAATTCCAGCCGGCGCTTTTTATAGGAAAGGCAAGATGTTCTTTTCCTTCTCTGGAAAAGTTTCAGAAGTCTGTTCGGCTTCCGACCTTTTCATTAAAGGAGAACACAACATAGCAAATGCTCTTGCTGTATTAGCCGTTGCAAAATTATTAAATGTTCCGAATGATAAAATCAAAAATGCTTTCTCTTCGTTCAAAGGTGTTGAGCACAGAATAGAATTTGTACGCGAACTTGAAGGCGTTGAATATTATAACGATTCAAAAGCGACGAACGTAGATTCCGTAATTGTTGCTCTGAAAAGTTTTTCAAAACCGATCTACTTAATTCTTGGCGGAAAAGATAAAGGCAACAACTACGATGATATCCGGGATTTAGTTCAAAAACACGTCAAGAAAATTTATGCAATCGGAGTTTCCGCGCAAAAAGTATATGACTATTTCCATCCAATAGTAGAAACGGAAAAGAAAGATTCACTTGAAGCCGTATTGGAAACCGCAAGAAGAGAAGTAGTTGAAGGTTCTGTTCTGCTTTTATCTCCTGCGTGCGCAAGTTTCGACATGTTTGATAACTATGAACATCGTGGAAAAGTTTTTAAGAACATTGTAAACAAATTGGTTTAATGAATACACTCGTAAAAATATTGATAGTTCTGGTTGTTGGTATGATAGCTCTCGGTGCCATTTTGGTTTTAACCGCAAGCGGAACGTATAGCCTGTCAAAATTTAACAGTCTCTACTTTTTGTTTAAGAGTCATTTATGGAAAGTAGTTGCCGCATTTATTGCAATGATAATTTGCGCCTACATTCCTTACGATAAATATAGAGCTCATACAAAAAAACTTTTGTTTCTGATCATTACAGTTCTTGTACTAACATTTTTATTTGCGCCAAAAGTTAAAGGGGCTTCCCGATGGATTGATCTTGGATTCTTCCAGTTCCAGCCGTCCGAAGCCGCAAAAGTAATTTTAATTATGCATCTGGCATACATGCTGGAAAAAATGGGCGATGATCTCTTTGATTTCAAAAAAG
>JAKAKD010000066.1 GCA_021824635.1 Bacteroidota bacterium
ATTATAGGAAAGCCCACAACAACAACAACTTACAAACTCAATCAACGTGCTGTGTTTTATTAACCTCTTTAATGCAAATCATTTATGACAAAGTAATATTTTTTCGAAAATCGATTTTCGAATTTTAGAACGCTGCCGGTTGCGAAGATTTTGTAATTACTTATTTAATAACAACTTATATCTTCAACTTTTGTGTTCAAAAATGAATTTTCGCAAACGAACTTACCGCCAGTTACTTAGCCGCATTTCGCCTAACTAAAAACTGACCATCAAAGCTTTTTTATGTATTCCCTCGTTTAATACTTCGCAAACGGGTTAATAAATTATTCACTCAAATTATTTTCGTGGGAATCCATCCCTACGGGAAAAGGATAAAGAATATGAAAATATCAAATACAATAGTTCATGAGTACTCAAATACAACATGGGCTGGTAAATATGCCTACATATATAATGCAAGTAAAAATGATATTGATCTGGAAATGACAATCAAATCATATCTCGAAAATCTTCAAAATTCATGCGCACCTAATACATTCTATTGTTATTCAAGAGATCTCAATTTTTTAATAGAAGAGATTGGTAATATAAAAATGAGCAGTTTGAGAGGAGATGTTTTAAATAATTTTATTGCTCAAGTTTGCTGTCATGGGAAAAAGTGTTCTAACCGTTCCGGTACTACGCTCAACAGAATAAAAAGCGTTTACCATTCTTTCTTCAATCATTGTTACAAAAGAAAATACATCAACATAAATTTATCGGATGAAATACCTCTTGTTAAATCTTGTTCGCGTTTTACAACCGCTATAACTCAAAAAGAAATCACATCCCTGCTTAATGCCATTTCACAATCAGCAGATACTTTTTCACAAAGAGATAGAGCTTTATTTGCCGTGTACGCATTTACCGGCATAAGGAAAACGGAAGCGTTAGCATTGCAAATTTCAGATTATGACAGAGATTTAATGTTGCTTCGTTTACCGCTCGTAAAAAGATCCTCGAAGAAATTTCAAACTATTCCCTCTATTCTATCAAATATTTTGGATGATTATTTGACAAGTTCTGGAAATGCCGACTCTTCTTTTCCTTTGTTTCCCGGTAATCAATCAAAAACTTATTTATCAAGCAGACAGGTTTCCAACCGGTTCGATAAGTGGAAAGCTATTTCCGGAATAAGAAAAAACTTAACTATTCATTCATTCCGCACGGCTTACGCATCGCAGCTCTACAAAAAAACAAAAGATCCATTGCTCGTTTCTTATGCACTTGGACATTCTTCTTTTGAAACTACAAAAAGATATATATATCACGATCTCTCGAATTTCCATTCAATTATAAATGATACATTTACAAATAGTATTTAGCGGGGCAGTCTTCTTAATAATTGAAATTGTGTCCCCGTTGCATGCACTATTAGTTAGCAATAGAATATTACGAGTTAGTATAAAAAGAATTCGTTATATAGAAATTGGTATGTTTTTTAAGAATTTGTTTCCGAGTTTGAGTGTAACCGCCAATTACATTAATTTAGTTCCCCCGTTACTCAAACTCTTTTTTGTAATTTTTTCCGAAAGAATAGATGCAACATGATAATGATACTATAGTGGCTTTAGCAACACCTGCCGGAGTTGGTGCTATTTCTGTAATCCGTGTGAGCGGTACTCAAAGTTTTTCCGCTGTTGATAAAATCTTTCGCGGCAAATCAAAACTTGTAGATTGCCATTCTCATACGATTCATTACGGAAAAATTTTTGATTCCAAGAATAATCTGATTGATGATGTTCTTGTTTCTATATTCAAATGTCCGCATTCATATACCGGAGAGGATTCCGTAGAGATCAGCACGCATGGAAGTTCTTTAATAACTGAAAAAATAATTTATGCGCTAGTTGAATCAGGTGTAAGATCAGCCGAACCGGGGGAGTTTACAAAGCGCGCATTCTTAAACGGAAAATTAGATTTAACACAAGCAGAAGCAGTTGCAGATATAATTAATTCACGAACAGAAGCATCTTTACGAGGTGCGCGGAATCAGTTGGATGGATTATTGTCTAAAAAGGTTGATTGGATGAGAGAGATTTTAATTAACACTTCCTCTCTAATCGAACTAGAACTTGATTTTGCCGAAGAAGATATTGAATTTTTGTCACTTAATCAGATTCTGAAAAATATTGATACTATTGAAAAAGAGATTGACTCATTATTGAAAACTTATTCATTCGGTCGTGTTATAAAAGATGGTGTGAATGTAGCTTTGGTAGGAAAAACAAACGTAGGGAAATCATCTCTCTTAAATTATCTCTTGAAAGAAGCCCGTGCTATTGTTAGTGAAATTCCCGGAACGACTAGAGACATAATTCGCGAAGATCTATCAATTGACGGAATTCTGTTTAAGCTCTTTGATACTGCCGGAATACGAGTAACGGAAGATATTCTAGAAAAAGAGGGAATAATTAGAAGCCGGGAGGCAGTTAAAAATGCAGACATTGTTCTTTTTATGAACGATGTTATTTCCGGCTTTTCTACAGATCTTTATAATCATTTATTAGAAATAACCACAAAAGAAAGAATCATAATAGTTGCAAATAAAATAGACTTACTCGAAGGGAGAGATTTTGAATCCGATGTAAAAATTTCTTCATTAACAGGCAAGGGGATAGAAGACCTTTTTGCCATAATGAAGGAAAGGGCAATTGGCTCACAAAATTATACCGAAAAAACTGCTATAATTTCGAACCTCCGTCATTATAACGCATTAAGTTTGGCGAAAGAGAATCTTCTTAATGCACGAAATTCAATTAACAAAAAATTGACCGGCGAGTTCATAGCAGTTGATTTGCGGAATGCTGAAATTTCACTCTCCGAAATAATCGGAAAAGTAACATCGGATGATATTCTTAATAACATTTTTGAAAAGTTTTGCATAGGAAAATAAATTTTCACGTGAAACATGCTCGCTTCGATAAAAATTTGCATTACTTACTTTTAGTTCATTTCACGTGAAACAGAAAGGTATAGATGAGAAATTTTGATATTATTGTTGTCGGTGCCGGACATGCCGGAATTGAAGCCGCATCTGCTGCAGTTAAAATGGGGTGTTCTGTTGCTCTAATTACGATGGATAAAACTGCAATTGGAAGATTATCATGTAATCCGGCGATAGGGGGTAGTGCAAAAGGGCATTTGGTTCATGAACTTGATGCGCTGGGTGGCGTGATGGGGCTAATTGCCGACAAAACCGGAATTCAATTCCGCATTTTGAATAAAACTAAAGGTCCAGCTGTTTGGGCTGGAAGATGTCAATCTGATCGAAAATTATATTCAGAGGAAGCAGGCAATGTTATTTTTGCGACACCAAATCTGGAAATAATAGAAGATTCCCTTCTTGAAGTTTTTGAAGAAGGGAAAAGGATTTCTGGTGTTAAGACTGCAAAAGGGGAAGAGCTAAAGTGTAAAGCTTTGATACTCTGTTCGGGAACTTTTTTGAACGGATTGATGCATACCGGATTAAAATCCACGAAAGGGGGAAGGTATGGAGAACAAGCTTCTGAAGGTTTGACTGAATCTTTTTTAAGAATGGGATTTGTATCGGGCAGATTAAAAACCGGAACACCGCCACGACTCAGAAAAAACTCTATCAACTGGGAAATTCTTGAAGAGCAGCCGGGTGATGAATTCCCTCAACCATTTTCATTGAGAACTGATAAAACTCATTTTCCGTTTCTTCCTCAGGTTAGCTGCCATATTACATATACAGATAAAACGGTTCATAAAATTTTGGAAAAAGGATTTAATCAGTCACCTTTATTTACCGGAATTATAGAAGGAATTGGTCCACGTTATTGTCCTTCCATCGAAGATAAAATTGTGAGGTTCGCAGATAAGGAAAGACATCAACTATTTCTTGAGCCGGAAGGATTGGATTCTGATCTAATTTATCTGAATGGGTTCTCATCGTCGTTGCCCGCAGAAATTCAATTTGAAGCGTTGAGAAAAATTAAAGGACTTGAAAACGCCGAGATGGTTCGTCCCGCTTACGCTGTTGAATACGATTATTTTCCTCCTTATCAGGTTGACCTAACTCTTGAAACAAAACTTATTGAAGGACTTTATTTTGCCGGACAGATTAATGGGACTTCCGGATATGAAGAAGCTGCGGGACAGGGAATTGTTGCCGGAATTAATGCAGCATTAAAAATTCAGAAGAGACCGGAATTTGTGTTGAAACGAAGCGAAGCTTATATCGGAGTTTTGATTGACGACCTTGTCCGCAAGTCTACCAACGAACCGTATAGAATGTTTACATCTATGGCAGAATATAGATTGGTCTTGCGGCAGGACAATGCCGACAGGAGACTTCTTCATAAAGGATTTGAGTTCGGGTTGATACCAAAAGAATTATTCGATTCGATGAAGAAAAGAGAACTGATGATTGCAACACAAAAAGAATTTATTTCAAAAAAGAAAATTCTTCCAAAAGAGATTAATGGTTTATTAGAATCAAAAAATCTTGCGTTGATTGATAATTCAGAGCCAATTGAAAAATTAGTAAAGAGACCGGAGTTAACGCTTTCAGAAATTTTAAAATCTACCGCAGTTGTTGATGAGAACTGGTCGCAAGAATTGCTAAATGATGAAACTGTCTTAGAGCAGATCGAAATAGAGATTAAATTCGATGGGTATATCAAGCGGCAAGAAGAATTAATTGCAAAAACAGAGAAGTTGGAGAACGTTAATATTCCATTAATTTTTAACTATAACAATTTGAAGGCACTTTCTACAGAAGCGATAGAAAAATTAAATAAAATAAAACCGCGTTCAATAGGACAGGCGAGCAGAATTTCCGGAGTTACTCCTTCTGATATTTCTATTTTATTAGTATATTTGAAGAGCTAAAACAGAGGGTTTTGTTGGATCTTCAAGAGCAGTATTTACGTGAACTGAAAATGCTCTTCTGGGAAAATAGTCTCAACCCGGATGAATATCAGTTGGAGAGATTAGCTCATTTTGCGCTTCTTGTTACTCAAAAGAATACAAAACTCAATTTAATTTCCCGCAAAGATGTTCTAAAAATCATCGAAAATCATATTTTCATCTCTTCTTTAATTGCAGAATTTCTTCCTAGCAGGGTTTCAAAATTTTTAGATATTGGAACAGGCGGCGGATTTCCGGGCATACCTTTGGCAATAACCCGTCCGGCGATGAGAGGAGTTTTAGCCGACTCAACTTCCAAAAAAATTGATGCGGTTAAAGAGTTTATAAGTAAACTGAAACTCAATAATATTGTCGCAGAAAATTTTAGAGTCGAGAGTGAAGATTTCAAACAAAAATATGCAGATACTTTTGATTTGGTTGTAAGCCGTGCGACAGTCCCATTAGTAATATTATTCCGTTATTCGCTGCCGCTAATTAAAGAGAAGGCATTTATTGCCGCAGTTAAAGGCGGCGACTTAATGGATGAATTCAAGACCACTGAATTGAAATACAAAGCCCATATTAAAAAATCTACCATCTTCGAATTATCTTATAAACCATCTAACCTAAGAAATGAAAAAGGGAAGAAGTTGATTCTTATTGAGATCAATAAATAATTCCTTTACGCATCAAATTTTTCTTTGTAACTTTTTCTGAACTATTAAAAGAATAAAGTTATATTTCATTAAGCAATTTCCTATTTGAATTAACTTTCTCTTAAAGAGAGAGTATCAACATTAGCCTTATTTTTTGTGGTTAAGCCGGTGTGTAAAAATGAAAACTCTATCCGAAAAATTTTTACGTTATTTACCTAATAGAGACGTTGTATTTGTTTTAGGTGCTGGTGCTTCTCATCCCGATGGCGTTCCTCTCCAGAGAGATATGCTGCCAATGATTATTGATGGAGGAATAGAGGAGATTGAAAATTCGGAAATCGGGAAAATTGTTACAGAGTTCATAAAAGATAATTTTGAATTTAACCGGGCAACCAATCAATACCCGCAACTTGAAGCAGTGTTTGGCTTTATCGATTATTTTATACAACAAAACGAAAGCCTGAACGCAAAATACTCGAATGAAAAAATAAGAGACATTAAAGAATACCTAATAAAACTGATTCATTATATTGTAAATCTCCAAACCGACAAGCGAAGTCATTACTATCATCTTTTCTGGAAAATGATTCAAAAAAACAACTCGAATGTTTCAATCATCACTTTAAATTACGACACGCTTCTTGAACAAGCTTTTGATTTTTTATTTAAAAGTCACGGTTACATTGATTATTGTATCCCACTGATGAACTATGAACAATTACCCGAAATGAACAATTTCAACTTTTGGATTAATCCGCGTGAACCGGTTTCAATCAGCGAGAATGAAAACCCTATTCCGATTAAAATTATAAAAGTGCATGGCAGTCTAAATTGGAAATATTGCAATTGCTGCAACCAAACTTTACTTACGCCGTGGGATAGATCAATTGACTTGAAAAGGGGAAAGTTTCTTGGTTATACATACCCAGATAAAGAGGAATACGAGTTTGTCTGTCCGCTAGACGGCACAGAGTTTCGAACTCTAATTATGCCTCCCACATATTTAAAGACTATACATCATCCCATTATTTCTCAATTAATGAGCGAAGCGTCGAGAGAAATACGCGCAACCAAAAGAATTGTCTTTATTGGTTATTCTCTTTCGAGTTCAGATGTTCATATAAAAGCATTATTTAAAAAACAGATCACTTCTGATAAAGAAATTATTGTAGTAAATCCAAAACGTAAAGAATCGTTAGAGCTTAATTATCGATCGCTTACAAATAATGTCCGCTTTATCTATTCATCTTTCGAAGACTTTGTAAATGATGAAAATCAGTTGAATTCAATCCTTTCATAATTTTATTGCATCATTCAATTTCACACTCTATATTTATACTACAATATTAATGTAGCGGGAATTTATATATGCTTTCAAAATTAGCGGCATTAATTCTAGGCGTCGTATCCGAAAGAGAAAGAAATCCATACGAAATCACAAAAATGCTTGAACAGTTAAATACTAGAAAATTATTACCATTGGCTGATTCAACCGTATATGCAACCATTAATAATTTGAAAAAACAGGGATTTATTACCGGCAGAACAGAACGAAATGGAAATTTGCCGGAAAAGACAATTTACTCAATAACTCCGGAAGGTGAATTTGAGTTTCATGAATCAATAACAAGTTTCTTAGAAGATGATGTAAACTCTCCATCTAATTTTGATATCGGTATTCTGCTTATGCATAATTTGAGCAAACCGGAAATTTTAATAAAACTGAAAAAAAAATTAGAGCGGCTTGAAAGTAATTCTTATACTATCAGGAAACAGATATTAAGTTTTGAGATGGACTCAACAAAAGTCGCATTCACCAGTCTCTCAATGCTCAAGCATAGAATGCATTTAATTGAAGCTGAGCTCAAAACAATTCGCGAGCTGATAAAAGAATTGAACGTGCGACAAACAATTTCAGATTTATCTCCGTTTGATATGAGAATGTTCTAATTAACTTAAATAGCGAATTTGATATAACAATTCAGTTTCCAGCGTAGTTTAATCTTGGCACTCAAAAACGGTTTTTCAAATCTTACTTAATAGTCTAAAGTTTTTCTTCTCATTTTTGCCGAAACTGCTTTCTACTTTAAACCTTATCTCCTCTTTCATTTGTCTATAAATCAGAAACAAAAAATTAGCGGAGGATATATGAAAAAAGTGAAAATGTTTCTTCTAATCACAGCAATTTTTGCAATGGCTTTACAAGCGCAAACAGTAACACCAAAAATAAATCAAACCCAAAAACAGCAGCAGGTAAGAATCAAACAGGGAGTAAAAAGTGGAGAACTAACGCCCCTTGAAACCCGGAAACTTGAAAAACAACAATTGAAGATTCAGCAAGCAAAGAAAGTGGCGAAATCGGATGGAGTTGTAACCAAACGCGAACGCCGTCACATATTAAATGAACAAAAACAAGCAAGCAAAGACATTTATAGAAAAAAACACAACAATATTGTTAAATAGAACCATCAAAAGTCCCCATACAAAACCCCTCGAATCCATCCTTTCGTAGCCGGAGGATGGATTCATTTTTTTAGAACTAACCAGATAATTTGCACAGCAATTCAATTAAAATTACTTTTGAGAAGAATTTTTGTCCGGAATACTAGGAACAAAACCAATCGCATAATTTTAAGAAGTAAATCACAAAGCAAAAAAATAACCACCGGAAAATTTTTAACTATCAGGTAAAATGTTATGAAACGACAACACATGCTTTCTTTTCTATTTCTAAGTTTACTATTCGTCACAAATTTTGTCTCGGCACAAGAGAATGATGTAATAGCAATAAAGAATGAAATTAATAAATGGATGAGAGCTTACAACCACAAAGATTTAAATAATTCGGTTGCAATTTTTGCCGAAGAATATATCGGATTATACTACGGACACTCCGACCAAACATCAAAAACTATTCGGAATGAAAACGAATCGATATTTAAAAATAAATTTCTAAAAGCTACTCTAAGTATGGAAGCCGACGAAATAGTTTCAAGCGGCGATCTTGCATATGTCAACATTAAACAGAAGTGGGCATTTAAACCGTCAATCTCAAAAACTCCGCAGATTGTTTATGAAAAAGGAATCTTAATTTTTAAAAAACAAAGTGACGGTAAATGGAAAATCATTCGCTCATCTACTTTTCCTGTAAATGCTCCAAAAGAAACTAAATAAAAATATTTCATATTTTTTATATAAAACAAAATGAGCAGAATGACCCGAGCAGAAAACTTGTCTAATGAACTGTACAATTCTATTTTCGGTGAACCGTGGTACGGTTCTTCTGCTATGAGTATTTTACAAGAGATCTCCGTTGAACAAGCATTTCGAAAACCGATTCCCTCAGCACATAATATTATCGAATTAACGCTTCACGTCACCGCATGGATAGAAGAAACTCTTAGCCGCTTCAATGGAAACAAACCATCTGAACCTCAAATAGGCGATTGGCCCATTCCAGAAAATAAAACAGAAGAATATTGGAATACCGTTAAACGAAACTTGTATGACGTTACAAATAAATTAATTTCAGTTGTTCAAAAATTTCCGGAAGAAAAGCTGGAGAAGATTGTGGGCGGAGAAAGAAACATTCCGCTGGGTACCGGCTTTTCTTTTGAAGGATTAATCTTAGGGCTTGTCCAGCATAATGCATATCACTTAGGGCAAATTTCTTTACTAAAAAAATCTTCTTAATAAAGTAACAAAAGGCAAGTTCATGCGTCTATTTGTTACACGATACAATAAATGTTTCCGGGTAACGTTTATTGTATTGAATAAATGGAAGGATCTGCTTTTATTTCAATCACTAAACTAAATACGAGGGGTACCATGCAGCGTAGAATCATCCTATCAATTTTATTTTTTCTTTTAATCTCAGCATCATTCTCTTTTGCACAAAATAACCAAGCGCTTATAAAGGAAAGCGCTCCAAATCTTTTTGTTGATTGTAACTACTGTGATATGAATTATGTAAAAGAACAAATTCCAGTAGTTAATTATGTGCGCGACCGAAAGGATGCAGATATTCATGTTCTCTTTACATCTCAGAGTACAGGTTCGGGGGGAACAGGGTACACATTACTCTTTATCGGGCAAAATAAATTTGCGGGAATTGATGACACAGTAAAATTTATGGTCAATAAGACAGATTCAGATGACCAATCGCGAATCAAAATGGTAAAGGCGCTTAAAGTGGGATTAGTCCGATATCTTTCCAAGACACCCTTTGCCGATCAAATGGATATCTCCTTCCCAAAGCAGCAGCAACCGACAGAACAACCGAAAGACAATTGGGATTACTGGGTTTATAGGTTAAGCTCCAACGGAAATTTTAGCGGTGAAAAAAATTATAACTCTACATCAATTTACAACTCCATTTCTGCCAACAGAACAACTGAAGATTTAAAACTCAACTTTTCTCTCTCCAATAATTATAGAGAAAGTAATTATTCATATGACACACCTGACGGCACCCAAACAATAAATAACATCACTAGAAGTCAGTATGCAAACGCATCACTGATCAAAGCAATTGATAATAATTGGTCATGGGGAATTTGGGGCAGTGCATATTCTTCAACTTATAGCAACATAGATTATAGTATTTCACTCGCACCCGGTATTGAGTATAACGTCTTTCCTTATTCGGAATCTAACGTACACCAATTGAGAATTTACTACAAGCTCTATCATACTTATAACAAGTATGTTGATGAAACTTTTTATTTTAAGAAAAAAGAAAACTTGTGGCAACACACACTTGATGCATCGTTATCTCTAATTGAACCATGGGGAAGTCTTAGTATTGGTACAAATCTGCAAAATTATTTAGATGATTTTAGCAACATTGGGTACGGGGTGTATAGTTCAGCGAGTCTTAGATTATTCAAAGGTTTTTCGCTCAACTTTTATGTTAATTATTACAGAGTAGGTAAACAGATTGAACTTCCGCTTATCGGGGCAACTTTTGAGGAAGTTCTATTAAGAAGAAGACAACTTGAAACAAATTATAATTATTTCGCTTACTTCGGAATTTCTTATTCGTTCGGATCTATTTTTAATAATTTCATAAATCCTCGTTTTGGCGGCGGTGGTGGTTCAACAATGTTTTTTAGCGATTAAAACTACTAAACGTGCGGCATTCTATCGGATGCCGCTTTCTTATTGTAAAATGGTATTAATGCGATGACGATTGAACAAATAATCTCCGAATTGAAAAAACATTACAATCCCAAGAACATAGAAGGAATGGCGCGTTACGGAATCAATGTTGAAAAAGCTTTTGGGCTGAATGTTCCTTTCATGCGTGCGATGGCAAAGAAGATCGGGAAGAACCACGAACTTGCTCTTGAGCTGTGGGAAACCGGTTATCATGAAGCTCGGCACATTGCTTCTATGATTGACGACCCTAAGCTTGTTACAAAATCTCAAATGAATAAATGGGTACGCGATTTCAAATCGTGGGATATTTGCGACGGCACATGCAGCAATCTTTTTAGAAAGACTCCTTTTGCAATAGAGAAAATTTTTGAGTGGTGTGATAAAAAAGATGAGTTTGTGCGCCGTGCCGGATTTTCTTTAATGTGTTACGTTGCGGTTCACGATAAGAAAAGAGACGACAAAGATTTTCTGCAGTTCTTTCCGCTGATAAAAAAACATTCTCTTGACGAAAGAAATTTTGTAAAGAAAGCAGTTAACTGGGCGTTGCGCCAGATTGGAAAGCGAAGTAAGTTCCTAAACAAAGAAGCGCTTAAACTTGCAAAAGAAATTCTAACTCTCGATTCAAAATCCGCCCGTTGGATTGCGAACGATGCAATCCGTGAGTTGACCAATCCAAAAATTTTAGTGAGAATCAAGAGATAAGAATAGTTACAAGCTCTCTGCAGAAGATGCATTGCAAAAAAATCAGAACACGGATTTGTTATGTCCGAAGGACTCCAATGGAGATTTGGTATCACCTAATATGTAATATCCACCGTCTAAAATGTCAAACTAATTTACTTCCAGCTCAATTAATTTAGAAGATACTCCAGGCAGAACAGAAAGTTTGCGTGCGATCTCTTGGTTCTGCTCATCTGTACCGACCATTTCTAGAATTAGTAGACCTGTATCTGAACAGTTTTCCAAAACACCGTCGTGAATTCCCAAACGTGTTTTGATTAAACAACCCCAGCCGGTTAGAATCTGCTGAACTTTTACCGCTTCTTCTTTTCTCTTACCGATCAATATTAATAGAATAGATTTTTTCATAGAATACCTCAAAAGTTAGAAATTCTATTTCTAAATTAGACAAATACACCCATGACGACAATGCCGTATAAAGGAAAAAATATGTTGATAAACGATAAATCTATCTTGACAAACAGAATTTCATAATTTATATTGCGTTCAGAAAAAAGAAGGAGGAAATATGAAGACTAAAAATAACTCATCATTTTTCACTTACAGTCTTTTAAGTATTGCGCTTGGAATGACTCTATCGGCTACAATTTTATCTGTAATCTTACCAATTATTTTTTCAATATCTGGTACAAGAATGCCGGGTTGGTTTGGTCTAATAGTTCGACTTGAATCAATTTCGCCTTTAGTAAATAATGATTATTTAATTGGAGGAATTCAAGGAAGACTAACAATATTAAATCAAACCACGCTGATGATGATATTGAATAATCTGATTCCAATTTTGATCTTCGGCTCATGGACTTACGGGATCTATCTTTTTAGGAAGATTATTAAAAATGTACATGAAGGAAATCATTTTGCAAGTTCGAATGTAAAGAACATGAGAATCATTGCCTTGTTGATCATGATAGTGCCTCATATTCAAGTTCTTCTTCAAAATATAATTGTCAATTCACTACCGCAAAATTTAATTATAGAGGGAATGAGGGTAAGTAGAATTTTAGCCGGACCAGTAAACATTTTCAGCTTCTCATTAATCCCGGATTATATTCTGTTGGGACTTATCATATTTGTTTTTGCGGAAGTATTCAAAGAAGGTAAAAATCTAAAAGAAGAAAACGATTTAACCGTATGAGGGCATTATGATACGCATAAACTTAGATGTAATGATGGCGAAGAGAAAAATGTCTCTCACTGAACTTGCAGAAAAAGTCGGTATTACAATGGCAAATCTTTCCGTGCTTAAAACAGAAAAGGCGCGCGCAATTCGCTTCTCAACTCTCGAATCAATCTGTAAAGTTCTGGATTGCCAGCCGGGAGATATACTGGAATTCATCCCCGATAAAAAACCCAAATAATTTTACAGAACAGCAAGTAACCCGGCTTCTCTTGATCGTGATCTTATTCTTCCGAAGGTATGCCTTCGGCATTAATCTTGCCCTTTTCAAAAAGATCATGATTAAGATCAAGAGCAAGAACGTGAAAAGAATATATTTGCATAATTATGCATAATCTTGTATAATTATGCCCTAATTTTAGAAGACATGGTAAATGATCAAAATCGGCATCGTTGGTGCTGCGGGCTATTCCGGAGTAGAGTTAATAAAACTGCTTCTTAATCATCCCGAAGTGGAGATTTCAAAACTCTTTGGAAATTCTTCGGTTGGAAATAGAATTGAAAATATTCACTTATCTCTCCGTGGTATGATCTCTTTGGAAATAGAACAATTTGATTTGGCGGCACTAAACGGAATTGATTTGTTATTTGCGGCAATGCCGTCGGGCAGTTCAATGGATATTATTGAAAAAGCTTATACGACGGGTGTAAAAGTGATTGATATAGGCGGTGATTTCAGATTGAATGATCAGACTATCTATTCCCAATATTACAAACATGAGCATACTGCACCACAACTTTTAAGCGAATCAGTGTACGGTTTGAGCGAATGGAATAAAGAAGCGATCGCATTGGCAAAATTAATTGCTAATCCGGGTTGTTATCCGACCAGCATTTTGCTTGCTCTTATTCCCTTATTGAAAAATGGATTACTAAAGGATGAATTAATAAGTATTGTCTCTTATAGCGGAACCTCAGGTGCGGGTAAATCAGCAGCGACAAATATGATCTTCAGCGAGGTAAATGAAAGTGTGCGGGCATATAAAGTCGGCAGTCATCAGCACATACCGGAGATAAAGCAATATTTAGAACAATTCGGTTGTAAGCCGGTGGATTTTTCATTTGTTCCGCATCTTCTTCCTACTACACGTGGAATCTATACAACTATTCACGCAGCCGTGAATGAAAGCATTACTGAAGAAGTCGTAACGGAAGCATATGAATCATATTATTCTGATTCGCCATTCATACGATTGATTCACCCGTCAATTCCGGAAATGAAAGATGTTCTTCACACAAATTTTTGTGATATAGGATTTAAATTGAATGATAACAATTCACTTGTCGTCTTTTCCACAATTGATAATTTGATAAAAGGCGCGGCGGGACAAGCAATTCAAAACATGAACATAATGTTCGGATTAAATCAAACAGAAGGATTATTAAATTGTTCAAAGAAAAAGAAATTACTGCTAGCATAAAAACAGAAACAAAAGTTCCGCTGGGATTTAGAGCCGGGGGGATTCATTGCGGCATAAAAAGATCCAGAAAAGACTTAGCGCTTATAGTATCGGATTTTCCCGCAACAGCGGCGGCTGTCTTTACAACTAATAAAGTTCAAGCCGCACCGGTTCTTGTAAGCAAAATGGTTTTGGCTAAGAGCAAATTTCACAAAGCAATTATTGTTAACAGCGGAAACGCAAATGCGTGTACCGGAGACAACGGTTATAGTGATGCATTAAGAATGATCAATGAGACCGCGGCTGAACTTGGAATTGATGCAAATGAAATTTTTGTCGCGTCAACGGGAGTTATAGGCGAGCCGTTGCCTGTAGAAAAAATAATTTCAGGAATTCATTCTGTTAATTCTGTTTTAAGCGGAAGAGATTTTACCGGTGCCGCAGAGGCTATAATGACCACAGACACTTTTACCAAAACCGTTTCTTCGACATTTCAGATTGATGGCGAAGAGATAACAATTTATGGAATGGCAAAGGGTTCGGGAATGATTCATCCGAACATGGCAACAATGCTGGGATTTGTGCTGACCGATGCGAAAATTGATAAAGAAATTTTTCAAACTCTTCTAAAAGAAACGACCGATAAAACATTTAACCGGATTATCGTTGATGGCGACACCAGCACGAACGATATGGTGATCGCTTTGGCTAACGGTGCATCGGGCGCTACAATTATTCCTCAAACAGAATCATACAGAATATTTGAAGAAGAGCTTTATAAGATTCTCAAAAGCCTTTCAATAGACATTGTGCGTGATGGAGAAGGGGCAACGAAATTAATTGAGATAACTGTTGAGGGCGCAAGAACAGATGAAGATGCGGTTAAAGCTGCACGTACAATTGCTCTTTCTCCTCTTGTAAAAACCGCTGTTCACGGCGAAGATGCAAACTGGGGAAGAATAATTGCCGCTGTTGGTTATTCAAAAATTGATTTTGACCCAGAGAAATTTGAAATCATAATAAATGGTGTTCAAATACTTTATCAAAATTATTCTGTCACCTTGTCTAACGCAGAAGCAAATCAATCTTTAAAATCAAAAAATATTTATATGACAATACGGTTAAACGGCGGGAAAGGAAGAGCAACATGCTGGACTTGCGATCTCTCTGCTGAATATGTAAAAATAAACGGAAGCTACAGATCGTGACAAATCCGGTTTTCAGAAAAGAAGATGTGTTAATCGAGGCGCTGCCATATATTCAGCAGTTCGAAAATAAAACGTTTGTAATCAAATACGGCGGCGCAGTAATGGAAGACGAAAAATTGAAATCATCTGTAGCTCAGGATGTAACACTTTTACGCAAAATTGGAATTGATGTTGTAATTGTTCACGGAGGCGGAAAAGAAATTACGTCTCTCTCTTCCAAATTAAATATTGAAACGAAATTTGTTAACGGACAGCGTTATACAGATGAAGCCACACGCGATGTTGTTCAGATGGTTCTTGCCGGATCTATTAATAAAGATATTGTTCGACGAATAAATATTCACGGCGGTCGTGCAGTCGGCTTCAGCGGAATTGATGCCGGATTTATCACAGTAAAGAAATATGATAAAGAAGATTTGGGCTTGGTCGGAGAAGTTATTGATGTGAGTACTTCATTTGTAAAAAATTTATTGCGCGAAAGATATCTTCCCGTTATTGCCCCAATCGGTGTAGATGAAAAAGGAACGGTGTATAATGTTAATGCCGATATTGCCGCGGGTTCAATAGCTGGCGCACTCGGAGCTGCAAAACTTGTCTACATCACGGATACAGAGGGCGTAAAATCAAAAGATGGTTTGATTCCTCATTTAACAGAAGAAGACGCGGAAAAATTTATTAGCGATGGAACTATTAGCGGCGGAATGATTCCGAAAGTGGAATCTGCTTTAGCGGCGCTGGAAGCAGGCGTTCAAAAAGTACACATAATAGACGGAAGAATTGAACACGCGCTTCTTTTAGAAATTTTTACTAAAGAAGGAATCGGAACAGAAATCGTTCCGGAATAAATTTTTAGACAAACGAAACTCAATTAAAACGAGAGAGGATACAATGAGCAAAAAATTAGAAGATATTCATAAACGCCACGCGATGATTAAAGACCTTATTTCATCTCAAGAAATATTTAATCAAACACAGCTAGTTAAAGCGATGAAACAAAAAGGAATCAAGTCAACACAGGCAACGCTTTCGCGCGATTTGACCGAGCTCGGTGTGGTACGTGTTCCAACTTCAACGGGACTAATTTACAAATTAAGTGCTACCGGAGACGAAACCAATTTAAAGTATCGTGTTGCGGAAGAAATTATTTCTGTAGCCGGAAATGAAAGTGTGATTGTTGTAAAAACGTATCCGGGTCGCGCGCAAGGTGTGGCAGTTTTTATTGATAAACAAAACGATCTTGATACTCTTGGAACGATCGGCGGAGATGATACAATAATTGTAATTCCCAAATCGGTAAAAAAAATAAAAAAGACAATCGAACAGATAAAAATAATCTTAGGAATAAAATAATGAGTAAAAACAAAATTGTAGTGGCTTACTCCGGAGGTTTAGATACTTCCGTCATGGTTAAATGGCTCAAAGATAATTACGACGCGGAGATAGTTACGTTTACCGGAAACCTCGGACAAACAAAAGAACTTGTTGGCTTAGAAGAGAAAGCGCTCAACTCCGGCGCGTCAAAAGTATATATAAAAGATTTAACCAAAGAATTTTTAGAAGAATATGCTTTCCCCGCTCTCAAAGCTGGCGCTCTCTATGAAGAAGCTTATCCAATGGCGTGTTCTTTGGGCAGACCGTTACTTGCCAAAACTCTTGTTGAAATTGCAAGAAAAGAAGGCGCGAACATGGTTGCTCACGGATGTACCGGAAAGGGAAATGATCAAGTACGCTTTGAAGTATCTGTCGGTGCTTTAGCACCGGATCTAAAAAATTTAGCACCGCTAAGAACTTGGGAATTTAAAAGTCGCGATGAAGAAATTGATTACGCAAAAGCGCACAACATTCCCGTAGCGGTCACAAAAGATAATCCTTATTCGATAGATGATAATATTTGGGGAACGGCAATTGAGTGCGGCGTTCTTGAGGATCCGACGGTTGAACCACCGGCAGACGCATACCTTCATACAGTTGCACCTGAAAACGCACCGGATGAATTTGAACAAGTTATAATAGAATTTGAAAAAGGAATTCCTGTTGCCGTAAACGGAAAAGCAATGGACAGTGTTTCTCTAGTTACATTGTTAAATGAAATTGGCGGACGAAATGCGGTTGGAAGAATTGATCTTATTGAAAATAGATTAGTGGGAATTAAATCGAGAGAGGTTTACGAAACTCCCGGCGCAACAATTTTACATTTTGCTCACAAAGAATTGGAGCGATTAACTCTTGAAAAATCAGTTGCGCACTACAAGACACAAATTGCACAAGAGTATTCCAATTTGATTTATAACGGACTGTGGTTTTCTCCTCTTAGAGAAGCTCTTCAAGCTTTTGTGGATAAAACACAGAAGAGGGTAACCGGAAAAATAACTTTGAAACTTTATAAAGGAACTGTCCGGGTAGTAAGCAGATCTTCGGCATATTCTCTTTATGATCCCGCACTTGCAACTTACACGGCAGAAGACCAATTTGACCATACGGCTTCCGAAGGTTTTATAAAAATTTACGGATTGCCTCTCAAGACTTATAATAGAGTTGAACAGAAAGTAGAATCGGAAATTAAAAAATTGCGAATTGCAAATGGCACTTTGGGATAGCAGATTCAAAAAGTCTTTGGCGGATGTTGCATTGAAATTCTCTTCCTCAATTGATGTTGATGGAAAATTTTTCAACGAAGACATTGACGGAAGCAAAGCTCATGTTCAAATGTTGATGAAGACGAAACTTGTTTCATCGAATGACGGCAAAGCTATTTTAAAAGCGCTTGAAGAGATACGAAAAGAAATTTCTTCCGGCAAAATTAAATTTTCTTGGCGCGATGAAGATATACATTCTTTGATTGAAGACAAGCTAGTAAAGAAGGTCGGCGAGCGCGGCAAGCGGCTGCACACAGCGCGTTCGCGAAACGATCAAGTGGCTCTTGACGAACGGTTATTTATGCGGAAAGAAATTACGAATCTTATAAAGCTAACCCGGACTCTTCAAAATACTTTACTGAAGAAAGCGCAAACGCACAAAGGAACTATTATATCCGGATACACTCACCTTCAGCGTGCGCAGCCGCTTTTGTTTGCGCATCATTTGCTTGCATATATTTCTATGTTAGACCGCGATGCGGAAAGATTAAACGATTGTATGAAACGCGCAAACATGGCGCCCTTAGGCGCCGCTGCGCTCGCCGGTACATCGCTTTCCGTTGACCGCAAATATTCCGCAAAGCTGCTTGGTATGAATGGAGTTGTAGAAAATTCTCTGGACGCCGTAAGCGACCGAGACGTAATGATCGAACTTATCAGCGCTTGTTCCATTGTGATGATGCATCTTAGCCGGTTGAGCGAGGAGCTTGTTCTATGGAGCTCACAAGAATTTTCTTTTGCACAATTTGATGATTCATTCTCAACCGGCAGCAGTTTGATGCCGCAGAAAAAGAATCCCGATATAGCCGAACTTATTCGAGGAAAAGTGGGACGGGTTTATGGCTCTCTCTTTGGTCTTCTTACAATCATGAAAGCATTACCGCTCGCTTACAACCGCGATATGCAGGAAGACAAAGTTCATCTCTTGCAAGCTGTAGATACAACAAAAGATTGTCTGCATCTAACTTCCGAACTTTTGAAAAAAACTAGTTTTAAAAAAGATAGATTCGAAAAAGAACTAGACGGCGATCTGCTGCTTTCGACGGATCTGGTTGATTATCTCGTTCGCAAAAATGTACCGTTTAGAAAAGCTCATAATATTGTAGGAAATATAGTAGCAATTTGTGTTGACCGTGGGAAAAAGTTGAATGAGCTGACCCTCGCTGAATACAAGCGGATATCGCCAAAGTTTGAAAAAGATATTTTCAAGCTCCTCACCGCACGTTCAAGCATTCAAAATAAAAAATCTCTAGGCGGCACTTCGCCAAAAGAAGTTGAAAAACAGATTAATTTTTGGAAAAAAGTTTTAAAAAAAGCTTAATTACTATAATTCAACCAATATTTTTTTAATTTTCCCACCAACAATAACCGATTCATTTCGTCTAATTGTTGCAATTATTTTAAATATCTATGAGGAATAGTCATGTCTAGAAAAACAGTTTCAATATTCACGCTCATTCTTTTTTCTGTCTTTACATTTACGGCAATTGCACAGGAAA
Organism: Bacteroidota bacterium; assembly: GCA_021824635.1. GTDB lineage: Bacteria > Bacteroidota > Ignavibacteria > Ignavibacteriales > Melioribacteraceae > Fen-1258. Next base: position 19,392 of record JAKAKD010000066.1, read on the forward strand.
CATCAACAAAAAAAGTTGGTTTTGATTTAAAAAATATTGACCGCTCGGTTTCACCTACACAGAATTTCTATCAATTTGCAATCGGCGGCTGGTTGAAAAATAATCCCATTCCCGACGATCAAACGAGATGGGGCGCATTTACAATTCTTGCCGAAGAAAATAACAGGCAGCTTAAAAAAATTATTGATGACGTATCAAAAAACAGAAATTGGCCCAAGGGTTCTGCAGAACAAAAGATCGGCGATTTTTATGCTACCGGTATGGACTCCGCGAGAATCGAACGGGATGGCTACAGACCAATTCTACCCGATCTAAAAGCAATTGATGCACTTCAGAACAAAAAAGATTTAATAAAACAATTAGCGGAGATGCATCTAAGCGGTACTGGCGCTCTCTTTAATTTCTTTGTTAGAGATGATGCAAAAAAAAGCAGTGTTATGGCACCATATCTTTTTCAAGGCGGACTTGGTTTGCCGGATGTGGAATACTACACCAAAGATGATAACCGCTCAAAAGAGATACGCGAAAAATACCTTCAGCATGTTGCCAATCTCTTCAAGTTAACTGATGTTGACGCGGCAATTGCATCAAATTATGCTCAAACAATTTTAAATATTGAAACACAGCTCGCTAAAGCTTCTAACACCCGACTTGAAAATAGAGATCCGGAAAAAAATTATAACAAAATGACAATCAATAATCTGAAGCAAATTGCAGGCGGTTTTGATTGGAATTTGTATTTCGAGAATATGGGAGTAGATGGAATTAATCTGGTTATTGTTTCTCAACCAAAATTTATAACAGCAATGTCAGAGATGATTAATCAAGTTCCTCTGAACGATTGGAAAATTTATTTGAAGTGGAATGTTATTCGCGATGCTGCGGGCGCGTTAAGTTCTCCGTTTGTAAATGAACGTTTTGATTTCACTCAAAGATATTTAGCAGGCGCTAAAGCAATGCCGCCAAGATGGAAGAGAATCATTGGTGCTGTTAACGGCACAATGGGTGAATTGTTAGGACAAATTTATGTGAAAGAATATTTCCCGCCTGAAGCAAAAGCGCGGGCACAAAAAATTGTGAGCAATATTCTTGTTGCAATGGGAGAAAGCATAAAAGGATTGGAGTGGATGAGCGAAGCAACAAAAGAACAAGCATTAATCAAACTAAGCAAGTTCGGTGTTAAAATAGGTTATCCTGATAAATGGAAAGATTACAGTGCGTTGGATATAGAACGTGATACTTATTATAAAAATTTAGAAAGAGCAGGCAAGTGGGCAAGGAAAGTAAACTTAGATAAGATTGGTAAACCAGTTGATAAATTAGACTGGAATATGACCCCGCAAACTGTCAATGCGAATTATAGTCCAACAAAAAATGAAATTACATTTCCTGCTGCAATTCTTCAGCCCCTGTTTTTTAATCAATATGCAGATGACGCAATTAATTACGGCGCTATGGGCGCTGTTATAGGTCATGAAATTTCTCATGGCTTTGATGATCAAGGAAGAAAATATGATGCGGTTGGAAATATTAAAGATTGGTGGACAAAAGAAGATGCGGACAAATTCAAAGCTCGCGCTCAGAAATTGATTAATGAATACAACAATTTTGTAGTAATAGATACATTCAAAGTGAATGGCGCGCTTACAATAGGTGAAAACATTGGAGACCTCGGCGGTTTAACAATTTCCTTTGAGGCGTTCAAAAACACAGATCAATTTAAAAAGGGAGAAATGATTGACGGATTTACTCCAGTTCAAAGATTTTTCCTTGGCTGGGCTCAGGTTTGGGCAACCAACAGCCGTCCCGAAGCATTGAAATTGCAAGTAAAAACAGACGTTCATTCGCCAAGTCTTCAAAGAGTTAATGGCCCTCTAATGAATTTGCCTGAATTCTTTAAAGCTTTCGATGTTAAACCGGGCGACCCAATGAGAAGTCCGGATGATAAAATTGTAAAGATTTGGTAATCAAATTAAGATATGGGCACGATCAAGAGTTTGTATATTCAAATATTATTTATTTATCTTGATCGTGTTCATAATCTTGATCATCTTTATTTTCACAATAAATCTTTAACCTAACTGAGGATCTATGTACGCACTCGAAGTTAAAAATCTAACCAAGACTTTCGATAAGCTGGTCGCGGTTGATAACGCATCGTTTGAAGTGCCCGAAGGTTCGATATTCGGATTGATCGGGCGTAACGGCGCAGGCAAAACAACAACCATCAGAATGATGATGAACATCTATCTTCCTGATTCCGGCGAAGTTGTTTTGCGCGGGACTAAAGTAGGGCAGGATTTCAAAAATCAAGTCGGCTACTTACCTGAAGAACGCGGGCTTTACAAAAAAATGAAAGTCCTTGAGACACTTCTTTATTTTGCTGAGTTAAAAGGAAAATCTGGCAGAGAGATACATAAAAAAGCAGAAGAATATTTAAAACGATTTGATCTATACGACCGAAGATTATCTAAGATCGAAGACCTTTCAAAAGGAAATCAGCAGAAACTTCAATTTATTACGACTGTTCTTCATGAACCTGAATTTATCATTCTTGATGAACCATATTCCGGACTCGATCCGATCAACACAAATTTATTAAGAGAAATTATTATTGAGATGAAGCAAAAAGGAAAAGTAATAATTTTTTCAACTCATTTAATGGATTTTGCAGAAAAAATGTGCGACCATATTGTTATGATTGATCATGGTAAAATCATTCTTAAGGGAGCTTTGAAAGACATAAAATCGAAATATTCGCAGAAAAATGTAAGTCTAACTTATGATGGGGATATATCATTCTTGGCTTCTAATCCAATGGTTGAGAGCATTGCAGATTACGGTAACACAACAGGCATTAAATTGAAAGATGCAAATCAGACACAGCAGTTGTTACGACTGCTTTTAGATAAAAACGTAACAGTCAAAAAATTTGACGCGAATGATATTTCACTGCAAGAAATTTTTATTGAACTTGCCGGTCATGAAGACCTCGGAAAAAACGGTAAGGAGGTACGTAATGTTTAATTATAGAGTTTTAGCCGTAATTAAAAGAGAACTTCGCGAAAAATTATTTTCAAAGGCGTTTATTATCTTAACTCTTATGATACCGGGCTTAATTATTGTCTTCGGGAGTGTTCAAGCACTTCTTTATTCTACGGAAAGCAAAGGACTTAAATTCGATTTTGTAGTTGAAGACGGTTCATTGCTTAAGAATTTCCAGAAAGAATTTTCGCAGCAGGATTTTGTTACTCAAAAGCATTATGTGTTTAATTATTCGACAATGACTCGGGAAGATTTTAAAAGGTATGTCCAAAACAAAAAACAAGAGATTATAGATGAAAAACTAACGGGTATTATTTTTGTTCCGTCAAGCGCACTTAAAGATAAAAAAATTGAATACTACGCAAAAACTCCGCAAAACATTTCTCTGTCACGTGAATTGGAAAGACCAATAAATAAAATCTTCCTAAATATTTTCTTTAAGAGCAAATCGCTCTCAACGGAAGATCTTGATTTTGCAAGAAGCGGCGTTGACTTTACGGGATTTAAAGTTTCTAAAGATGAAAAAATTGCTCAAGAAGGGTACGGAAATATTGTGCTTTCTTATGCTCTTTCAATTCTACTTTATATTAGCCTTTTAATGATCGGACAGATGGCGATGCAGTCGGTTATTGAAGAGAAGGGGAGTAAAATTGTTGAAGTGATTTTATCTTCAGTAAGCGCAAAAGAATTAATGACAGGAAAAATATTGGGCTCTGCCATAACCGGAGTGGCACAAATGGCCGTTTGGCTTGGAACCATTCTAGCGGTTGCTTCTTCTGCATTAATTGCTTTGCCGCCGGAAATTACTATGAACATCAAACCAGATCTTGTAATTTATGTTATGTTAAATTTCTTTATTGGTTTGGTTTTGTTCGTCAGTTTATTTTCAATGATGGGGGCTATTTTCGATAATGCTCAAGATGCGGCATCTGGAAACATGCCTATAATGATGTTGATAATAATTCCGTTTTTTATCGCAATGTCTATGATGGAAAATCCCAATAAACCCTATATAGAAATTGCGTCATTATTTCCGTTCGCATCTATTATCGTAATGCCGGCAAGATTGGCATTGATTGATGTGCCTGTATGGCAGCAGATACTTGCAGTTTTTATAAACCTATTGACAATTTATGCTTTATTTCCGGTTGCGGGAAAGATTTATCGAATCGGAATTTTACGAAGTGGTAAAAAACCGAAATGGTCGGAAGTTGTTAAGTGGCTAAAGTATAAATATTGACCAAGTAAATGTAGAGACGCAGAGTTCTGCGTCTCTATTTAAATTATGAATGAACAAGAATTATATCCGTCTCTCGTAGAAAAACTTCATAAAGATTTTTCTCTGGCAGACAATTCTCTTCCTGTGGTTAATAATCTACCGCTCATAAGAGAACACCTCATTAAAAAAGTCGCTGAATTAATTTCCAGAGATTACGACCGCTTTTTAAATAATCTTTACCGCATTGACGTAAACGAAAAGAAAGTTAGCCAGATACTCCATTCGAAAGACCGGACAACCATTCCCGAAAAACTAGCGGATCTAATTATTGAACGCCAATTGCTGAGAGTTAAAACTCAAATGCTCTACCGCGAAGGAAAATTTTAGTTTATAAAAAGTCTCTTCTTTCAAGCCGTATTATTTCTGACTATTTTTGAATTGTCTCTTTGCCAACATTAGCGGTTCATAATGGTTAATCGGTTTCTAAAAAAATATCCCATAATTGATTACGCTGCAATTGCATTTGGTTCCGCGATAATGGCAATCGGCATCGGCGTTTTTCTTGTGGACGCAAAAGTTGTTCCCGGCGGGGTGAGCGGTCTTGCTATGGCGATTCATTATCTTACCGGACTTTCTGTTGGTATGTTGATCTGGATCTTCAACATTCCTCTTTTTTTGTGGGGATTAAAAGAGCTCGGAAAACAATTCGGTTTGCGCACATTCGTCGGATTCACACTCAATTCTTTTTTTATTGATCTTTTCAGGGGAGATATCCCGGGATTAAATTATATCCGCCTTCAGGATTCTGCCACGATGCGGGATCTTTTCAAAAATGATTTTCTCTTTATGATTCTTATCGGATCGGTTTTAATTGGAGTTGGACTAGGAATCATTTTTAAGTTCAAGGGAACAACAGCTGGCTCCGATATAATAGCATCAATCATGCATAAGCGATATGGAATTAAACCGGGGCAGGCTATTATGTTCACAGATTTTTTTGTTATATCGCTTGCCGGAATAATTATTGAGTTAAGACATCTCTCGCCAGATCGTCCCGCACTTGTGCTGACTTTTTACGCTATTTTTCTCTTGTTCATTTCGTCCAGATTGATTGATGTTATTATTGACGGGTTTGATTACGCGCGCGCGGCATATATTATCTCCGATAAGTTTATTGAAATCTCGGAAGCAATTATGAAAGATCT
>JAKAKD010000013.1 GCA_021824635.1 Bacteroidota bacterium
AGTTTTGCCGAACTGTTTTCTTTCTTTTGAATAGGAGATGCACGCATCCAGACAGCCTTGAGCTAAGCCAACACTTAAAGCTGCAATAGAAATTCTTCCGCCTTCAAGGATTTTCATAGCTTGTGCGAAACCTTCTCCTTCGTTACCAATCAAATTATCAGCCGGAACACGGCAGTTATCAAAAATTAATTGAGTTGTTTCGCTGGCGCGCATACCAAGCTTATTTTCTTTTTTACCTACAGAAAATCCCTCTGTTTCTTTTTCTACAATAAATGCGGAAATGCCTTTTTTGTTTTTACTTTTATCCGTTATAGCAAGAACAACAGCGGTTTTACCAACTCCACCGTGAGTAATAAATGCTTTTGATCCGTTCAAAATAAAATTATTTCCTTCTTTCACTGCAGTCGTTTGCATTGCCGCGGCATCACTTCCGCTGCCTGGTTCTGTTAAACCCCACGCGCCTATTTTTCTTCCGCCGGCAAGATCCGGTAAATATTTTTTCTTGAGTTCATCATTAGCAAAAACATTAATATGATTTGTGCAAAGACCATTATGTGCCGCAACGGAAAGAGCAATAGAAGGATCTACGCGCGCTAATTCTTCAACAATTAGCGCATACTCAACATAACCAAGTCCCGATCCTCCAAATTCTTCCGGGACAAGTATGCCGAGAAATCCAAGTTCTCCAAGTTGCTGCATCAACTCTAAAGGGAAGTGTTGCGTTTCGTCAAACTCCATTACGTGCGGTTTTATCTTTTCTTCAGCAAAATTTCTGATTGTTTCTTTAATGGCGAGTTGATTTTCATCTAACTCGATTAAAAAGTTTACGTCTGTTTTAATCTCTGACATGACAAACCTTATTGTTGGATAGTTGATTTGAAATCGTTAAATAATGTTTCAGCAATTTGATATGGAGAAGTTTCGCCTTCAACAACTTTTGCAAGAGATGCTTCCAAACTTTCTGCGCGCTTTTCTTTCCATAATTCATTTTTCAAAAGATGTTCAACAATTTCTTTAATGCGCACTTTGTAATTCGATTCGCGCTTCTCTTTGAGCAATCCGTTTTGTTCTAAATAATTATGATGACGTTCAATTTCATCTGCAATTTCTTTAGTGCCGCTATTTTCGGAAGCAACAGCTTTAATAATATTCGGCAGCCAGCTTTTTTCTGTATGATCACGAAGCATAAGAATTGTTTTTAAAGCAACCAAAGCGCTTTCGGATCCTGGTCTATCGCTTTTATTTAAAACAAAGAAATCTGCAATCTCCATCAAACCGGCTTTCATTGCTTGAATTGAATCTCCGGATTCCGGAACCAGCACAACTATAGTTGTATCTGCCGCTCTTGCAACATCGAGTTCTGATTGACCAACACCGACAGTTTCAAAAATTATGAAATCATATCCGGCTGCATCAAGAACATCGGCGGCGTCAATTGTTTTTTTACTTAATCCGCCAAGACTGCCTCGCGTTGCCATACTTCGGATGAACACACCGGAATCACTTCCAACTTCACTCATTCTAACTCGGTCTCCAAGCAAAGCTCCGCCGGTAAATGGACTTGTCGGATCAACAGCAATGACTCCAACTTTTTTATTTTGTTTGCGGAAATATTTTGTAAGCTGATTTGTAAGAGTTGATTTACCCGCGCCGGGAGGTCCGGTAATGCCTATTCTGTATGCGCGTCCAATTTTCTTATGAAGTTCTTTTAGAATCTCCGTAGAATTAGAGTTGCCGGATTCTATAATGCTTATTGCACGGGCAACGGCACGCTTGTCGTTAATGAATATTCTTTCTATAAAATTTTCGGGTGTCATAAGAGTAATTAAATGTATAATCTGTGCTGAGAAATATATTCTTTTACTTTTTGCGGAACAAGATAATCAATTGGCAAACCATTCTTTACACGGTTTCGAATTTCTGTTGAAGAAATATTAATCAACGGAGTATCAAGTAAAATAGCAGAGTCGAAATATTTGTTGTGTACACCCGGAATGTTGTCTATTTCTCGTTTCAACACTACCACCTTGGCAAGTTTAAATATATCGTCCGGTCTGTGCCATTTGTCGAACACAACTAAATTATCAAAACCGATTATGAGTTCAATGTTATTGTACTTTTTTCTTAATTCTACCAATGTATCATAAGTATAAGAGACATCACCTTTGCCGATTTCATAATCACATGATTCAAATAAAGGGGAGTCTTCAATAGCGAGGTTCACCATATTCAAACGATGAATATCTTCAGTGGGTATTTGATCTGTTTTGTGAGGAGAAATATGACACGGAACGAAAATAATTTTATCAAGACTTCTTCTTTTAAGAACATCAAAAGAAGTTGTCAAATGTCCTATATGAATTGGATCGAACGATCCGCCAAAAACGCCAATAGTTTTCATTTAATTTATAGTGTGTTATTTGTTAAAAGTGAACGGACAACTTGCCGGTCCTTTTCAATCTCAATTTCGTAATAATTCTTTGATGCGTCTTTCACTTTTCTAAACTGATTTTTATCGAATGCAAGCCGGATTGCATAACGCGTATAAAGTTTTCTGATTCTCTCGTCAATCCATCCTTTTCTAAATCTCAAATGACTGCTGAGAATCTTTATATGCTCTTCTGGAATTAAACCATAATTGCTTTCTTCAAGAAGTTCGTATTCTATAATTTGTTTTTCATTTCTAATAGACAATTTAAAAACAAAAAAGAAAATGAGAACTAAAAAAATCATAAAAATAAATCCGTAAAAAAAAGTATTTTCAAAACTTATTGTTGCATTCCACAAAAAATGAATTAACATAGCAATTGTCAAACCGGCAAATGGAAAAATCTTTTTACCTATTGGAGATGAAAATTTTGCAATAGCCAAAAAAGCGCCAAAAGATGCCGTTGAGATACAATGCATCACAGCCGAAAAAAGGGAACGGATTAATACAAGTTGAATCCATGACGAGAGTGTATCGCCATAAGTTAAAAAGTAGATAAAATTTTCCGTCATGCCGAAACCAAGACCTATAGCCGCGCCGTAAACAATTCCATCGGTAATGTTATCAAATTTTTTTGAGTTGACTGAATAAAGAAGAAAGACTCCTTTTGCAATCTCTTCGCTGAAAGGCGCAAAGAAAATGGTTTGAATAAGAGATGATGATTTTGATTCTGTGCCGGTTAAACCAGTGAACACGGAAAGAATCATATTTCCCGCAATACCAATTATTACTGCGCCTAAGGCGCCCCATAGAAAATGGGTAAACAAAAATGAAAATGGCTCTCGGTCGTATTTATCCATCCACCAAATTAGAGCAAGATAAATAAACATTGGAACTAAGGCGGCAAAAAGTGAAGCTAAAATCGGCATAGATTCAAACTCTTTGATTAATAACCAAATTCACAGTTTCCTTGATTATAAAAGATTAGCTGTATATATTTTGACCCAATTTTTTCATGTTCTTCAAATGATTATAAAATATACTAATTTTTCTGACGGTATACATAGTTTCCGGCTTTCTGAACCCGTCAAAAATCTCGGTTTGGAAGAATTGTTCTTTGGAGATGTTGAAGTTGGTTTCAAAATGGACAAATCGCTTCATCAGATTGTTCTTGATTGTGATTTAACTGTTCATTCCAAACTGGTTTGCGACCGGTGCGCCGTTGAATTTGAAACTAATCTGACAAGTCATTTCCAGATTAGCTATCTTTTCAGTAGGGAAACTGTGAAATCTGACGAATACAACGTAAAGTATCTTTCGCCGGATCAAGAAAAGATCAATTTGAAAGATGATATATATGAATATGCCGAACTTTCGATTCCTTTAAAAAGGTTATGCAAGGATGATTGCAGGGGTTTGTGTCCGCATTGCGGAAAAAACTTAAACGAAGAAACATGCAATTGCAAAGACGAATCAACCCATGATATATGGGAACCGTTAAAAAAATTAAAAGGTAATTTTAATAACTAATAAACAGGTAGTACGATGCCAAATCCGAAACGCAAGATGTCTAAAACAAGAAGAGATAAGCGTAGAACTCACTATAAAGCGACTGTTCCTTCCTTGAGCCGCTGCTCTAACTGTGGTGAAATTAAATTGAGCCATAGAGCTTGTCCGAACTGCGGCTATTATGCCGGCAGATCTATGTTCGTTCCAGAGTCGTAACATTCATTTTCTTAGATGACAGAAAAAAAATTAGAAAAATGCAGAATTGCAGTTGATGCTATGGGGGGCGACTATGCCCCTAAGCATGAACTTCTCGGTGCTTTAGATGCATTGCAGGCAGATTCAAATTTTGAATTAATCCTTGTCGGTGATAAGGAGAAAATTCTAAAAACTGCTCGTGAAGCAAATATTAATCTTGATGAAAAACTGATTCATCACGCATCTCAAGTTATTGAAATGCATGATAAACCGACCGAAGCAATCAAATTGAAACGCGATTCTTCTCTTGTTGTTGGTGCCGGATTGGTTCACGAGAAAAAAGCGGATGCATTTGTAAGCGCAGGCAACACCGGCGCGGTGGCTGCGGTTTCTACTTTACTAATCGGTCGTCTAAAAAATATTGAAAGACCTACTATAGGAAGTTTTATTCCAAGCGAGAGTAATGCGACCTATCTTTTTGATGTGGGAGCTTTTGTTGATGTTAAGCCGCAGCATTTGTTCCAGTATGCAGTCTTGGCAAGAATATTTGTTAGTGAACTACATGGAATTACAAATCCTACAATTG
>JAKAKD010000068.1 GCA_021824635.1 Bacteroidota bacterium
AAAATTCAAAATACCTAATGATGAACATTCCAAAATCGTCATTACAAAAAATTCGAGAAATTCTTCCGGCATTAAAAAGTCCTACAATACTTCCTCTGGCTGACGAATCAATGCTTGCAGTACATGCCGTAATTCCATCGGAAATGTTCTGGGAAATTCAAGAAAAATTACATCTTGCAGGTGCATCTGGATTATTATTGATACCAATTGAGAATATGATATTATGAAAATCTATTCGATAAAAAATATCTCGGAGATTAAGCTAAGCAGTCTGTTCACTCGCCGCGCACTTGAGACCGAGAGTATCTTCAAGATTGTTAAACCTATTGTTGAAAATGTTAAACTAAAAGGTATGCATGCCGCGCTCAAGTATGCGAAAAATTTTGATGGCTACAGCGCTGAAAAAATATTGGTTTCAAAAAAAGAATATCAAGAAGCGGAGAAATTACTGGATAGCGAAGCAAAAAAAGCATTGCTAACTGCTGCAAAAAATATTGAAAAATTTCACAGCAAACAGATTCCGGCTGGATACGAAGTAGAAACGATGGATGGTGTAAAATGCTATAGAGAATTTCGAGCAATTGAAAATGTTGCTCTATATGTACCCGGCGGCACGGCAGTCCTTCCGTCTACTTTATTAATGCTTGGAATTCCGGCACAACTTGCAGGATGTAAAAGAATCGCCGCTTTGTCACCGACAAAAGATACGATCAATCCCGCAGTTCTCTTCGCAGCAAAGATTTGCGGAATTAACGAATTTTATAAAATCGGCGGTGCACATGGAATTTCTTTGCTGGCTTATGGCGACAAGCAAATCAAAAAAGTTGATAAAATATTTGGTCCGGGAAATCAATTTGTAACTGCCGCAAAAACATTGATTAGCATTGATCCCCAAGGATCTGCAATTGATATGCCTGCCGGTCCAAGCGAAGTATTGATAATTGCAGATGGAAAAGCAAATCCATCTTACATCGCTTCAGATTTACTTTCACAGGCAGAGCATGGAAAAGATTCTCAAGTAATTCTGTTAACAACAAGCAGAAAATTAGCAACTGATGTTCAAAATGAAATTAAGCGGCAAAAAAAATATTTGTCAAGAGGAGAATATATCAACGGATCGTTGAAAAATTCATTCATTCTTATCGTTGATTCGATAGATGAAGCAATTAAACTTAGCAATCAATACGCGCCTGAACATTTGATCCTAAATATAGAGCGTGCCGAAAAAATCAAAAATAAAATTACAAATGCAGGCTCAGTATTTTTGGGCAAGTACTCTGCGGAAAGTATCGGCGATTACGCTTCCGGCACAAATCATTCCCTTCCAACATACGGCTACGCAAAATCGTATGGAGGAATTTCTGTTGAATCATTTATGAAAGCAATTACATTCCAAAAAGTGAGCAAAAAAGGATTGAAAGAGATTGCTCCTACTGTTTTAAAATTAGCGTCACTTGAAAAACTTGACGCACACGCAAATTCAATTAAAGTAAGAGTGAAAAATGAAAATTGAATCGTTAGTTAGAGAAAACATTCTCAAATTAAAGCCATATACATCGGCGCGCGGAGATTACCTAACCGGAATTCTTCTAGATGCAAATGAAAACAGTTTTGGCTCAGTGGTTAAAGATGAATGGCATCTTGAACTGAACCGTTATCCCGATCCGTTCCATAACCAATTAAGAAATGAACTAGGCTCTTATCTGAATGTTGAAAAAGATAAATTATTTATTGGAGTTGGATCGGATGAGATAATTGATTTGCTGGTAAGAATATTCTGCGAGCCGAAAATTGATAATGCAGTTATACTTGAACCGACTTACGGAATGTATAAAGTTGCATGCGATGTTAATGATGTATCTACAATTCCGGTAATGCTGGATGAGTCATTCCAACCGCGACTGGATAAAATTTATTCCGCAATTAACAAGAACACAAAACTAATTTTTATCTGTTCGCCTAATAATCCAACTGGAAATGTTATCAACTCCGAGAGCATTTTAAATTTAGCAAAAAATTTTAACGGAATTATTATTGTTGATGAAGCTTATGCCGAATTTAGCGGCAAACCTTCAATGATTAATATGGTCGAGAAGCATCCAAATATCGTTGTGCTTAGAACATTTTCAAAAGCATGGGGACTTGCCGGAGTGCGTTGCGGTTACTGTATAACTTCACCGGAGATTATAAAGTTACTTTATAAAATTAAGCTTCCCTATAATATTAATAAGCTGACCTCACAAATTGTGATATATGCACTAAAAAATTTCGCACAAAAAGATAAATTTGTTACTGCAATTAATTTCGAGAAAGAATTTCTAATAAAAGAATTAAAATTGATTCAAAAAATTAAAAAAGTATTTACCTCTGACAGCAATTTTATTTTGTTTGAATGCGCGAATCCGACGGACATTTATCATAAATTAACAGAGAAGGGAATAATCATTCGCGATAGAAGTAATCAAGTGAAAAATTGTCTCAGAGTTTCTGTCGGAACGCGGGATCAGAATGAAAAATTCTTGAATGAACTACGGAATGTATTATGAATAAAAATGCTGCTAAAATAAAAAATGCCCGTAAATCGGAACATTTAAGAATGACGAATGAAACTGTTATTAAAATAAAACTGGATTTGGAGGGAACCGGCAAATCTAAAATAAAAACCGGAATCGGATTTTTTGATCATATGCTTGAGCAATTGGCAAAACATTCGAATATATATATGGATATTAAGGTAAAAGGAGATTTGCACATTGATGAACACCATACTGTTGAAGATGTTGGAATTGCTTTAGGAGAAGCAATAAGCAAAGCCCTTGGAGACAGAAAGGGAATTGAACGTTTTGGATTTATGCTCCCAATGGATGACGCTCTTGCAGAATGTGCTGTTGATCTCGGCGGAAGAGCTTTCCTTTCATTTAATTGTAAATTTAAACGCGAGATGATAGGAGGATTTCCAACAGAACTGTTTAAGGAATTTTTTAGAGGATTATCAATCGGTCTACGGGCGAATATTCATATTAAAGCAAGAGGAGAGAACGACCATCATAAAGCTGAAGCAATATTCAAAGCGCTGGCAAGGGCGCTCAATAATGCGCTTAAATTTGATTCCAGAAACAAAGGCGGTTTGCCTTCAACAAAAGGATTGATATGATTGCATTGATTGATTACGGAGCCGGTAATATGGCATCGGTGGCAAATGTTCTTGATGAATTGAACTATGAATATATAATTACTAATCACGAAAGCGATATCTCTAAAGCTGCCAAAATTATTTTTCCGGGTGTGGGTGAAGCATCCTCTGCAATAAAGAATCTACACTTGACAAATCTGTTCACGATGTTGCGTGTAACAAAGAAACCGATGCTTGGAATTTGTCTTGGTATGCAGTTGCTGTGCGATAAATCAAAAGAAGGAAACACTACCTGTCTTGGAATTTTTCCGGCTACGACTGAAAAGTTTGATGAAACAAAGATTAAAGTGCCTAATATGGGCTGGAATCAAATTAAATATGTTAGGCAGTCAAAATTATTCTCTGAAATTCCCGACGAAGAATATTTCTATTTCGCAAATTCTTATTATGTTCCGGTAAATGAAAACACAACCTCGATTTGTAATTACGGAATTGATTTCTGTTCTTCGATGGAAAAAAATAATTTTTACGGAGTTCAATTTCACCCGGAGAAATCGGGCAAAATGGGGATTCAATTAATTAAAAACTTTGTGGAAAAATGTTAATAATTCCAGCAATAGACATCTTGGACGGAAAAGTTGTCCGTCTGCAAAAAGGAAATTTCGCTACGGCGAAAAGTTATTCAGATCATCCGGTTGATCAAGCAAAAATTTATGATGAGTCCGGTTTTGAATGGATTCACATTGTTGATCTCTCCGGATCAAAAGATGGAATAATTACTTCATTAAAAATTCTTGAAGAGATTAAACAGAAAACAAAATTAAAAATTGAATTCGGCGGGGGAATTAGAAGCACCGAGGATATTTCCAAGTTGTTTTCAATTGGAGTTGATAAAGTTGTTGTCGGCTCGCTTCCGATTTTGGATAAACCCGAATTTGAAAGGGTTGTTGAATCATTTCCGCCGGATAAAATTATTATTGCGGCTGATACAAAGAAGGGAGAAGTTGTAGTAAAAGGATGGAGCGAAAATTCATTCCTTGAGATTAGTGTTTATATAACTCAATGCAAAGGTTACGGAATTAACAACTTTCTTATTACCGATATTGATAAAGACGGAATGCTTGAAGGACCGAATTTACGTCTTTATCATAGCATTAAAGAAATCTTTCCTGATCTATTCTTAATTGCATCCGGCGGTATAAGAAGCAAAAATGATTTAGAAGATCTCAAAGAATTTAAATGCGATGCTGCCATTGTTGGTAAAGCAATTTACGAGAATAAAATTGATCTAAAGGAACTGTCAAAATTTGATTAGCAAAAGAATCATCCCTTGTCTTGACGTACAAAACGGCATGGTAGTAAAAGGAATTAATTTTGTTGAACTGCGTCATGCCGGTTCGGCAGTTGAACTTGCTGAAAGATATTACAACGAAGGAGCCGATGAATTAGTTTTTCTTGATATTACTGCATCAATAGAAAAAAGAAAAACTTTGGTTGAACTTGTAAAACAAGTCGCTAAGGTTATAAGAATACCTTTTACTGTAGGCGGAGGAATCTCTGAACTGAAAGATATTGAAGCATTGCTTGGAGCCGGTGCAGATAAAGTTTCGCTTAACACTTCAATTGTAAAAAATCCTTCTTTAATTTCCGAAGCAGCAAAAAGATTCGGCAGTCAAGCTGTTGTTGCCGCTATTGATGTCAAAAATGTCGGATCGCAAAAAAAAGTATTTGTTAAAGGCGGTAAAGAAGAAACGGAATTGGATGGTCTTGCGTGGTGCAAAAAAGTAAATGAACTTGGCGCCGGAGAAATATTATTAACATCAATGGATCATGACGGAACCAAGAACGGCTACGATCTTCCGTTTTTAAAACAAGTAGTTGAGAATATAACTATTCCACTTATCGCTTCCGGAGGCGCCGGTACTAAAGAGCATTTTCTGGATGTTTTTAATGTTGGCGTTGACGCTGCTCTGGCCGCTTCGCTTTTTCATTATGAAGAGTTGACCATTAAAGAACTGAAACAATATTTACAATCAAACGGAATTAGAGTGCGTTTATGATAAAAACTGATGAATTAAATTTTGAAAAACTTGGCGGATTAATTCCTGTTGTTGTCACTGACTCGGAGACAAATCAAGTTCTAATGCTCGGCTTTATGAATAAAGAAGCATTTGAAAAAACAATCGAAACAAAACGAGTAACTTTTTTCAGCAGAACAAGAAATACTTTATGGACGAAAGGGGAAACATCCGGTAATTTCTTGAATCTTATTGATATCAAAGAAGATTGCGATAACGATTCTCTTCTTCTCTTTGCCAAACCCACCGGACCAACTTGTCACAAAGGGACTTATTCATGTTTCGGGATTAAGAAGAACAATTCTCTTTTCATTGATCAGCTTAGTCAATTGATTAAAGAAAGAAAGGAAAATCTTCCGGAGAATTCCTACACAACAAAACTTTTTGAGGAAGGTGCCGATAGAATTATTCAGAAAGTCGGAGAAGAAGCAATTGAAACTGTTATTGCCGCTAAGAACCGGGATAAAGAAGAGATTATAAATGAAACCTCCGATTTGATCTATCATTTGCTTGTAATGCTTGCCGAGCAGGAAATTGGGTTTGACGAAGTTGTAAATAAGCTTATATCCCGTCATCAAATAAAACCGCAATAAAGCTCAAATTCAGCTTATTTCCCCAAATTAATAGTTCAATTAAGCCATCCCAGAACAAATATTCACTTCTAAACTAAACTTTAATAAGGTCACTTCGATAATTATAACATAAGGGGTATAACTATAATGAAAATCAATTTGGTGATAAAAAAATAGATCAAAAATTTGCAGCCAGCCATTTGCATTAATTGAAATTATAATCAGCCGTTTCTATATAAAATATTACTAGTCTTGTTGAAAAAATTTACTCGAAAAAATAGTCTGTTTAATAAAGAGTAATTTATAATGTATCGAAGTAATAACTTGATGGGCGTTATACTTGCCGGGGGCGAGGGGGTTCGACTTCAAAATTTTGTGCGGACACTTTACGGATATCACCGACCGAAGCAATATTGCACATTCACAGGCACACGTTCAATGTTCAAGCACACAATTGACCGTGCAGCTATGCTGATTCCACCAAATCAATTACTTACAGTTGTGAATAGCGATCACCGCAATTATGTTGCTGAAGAATCATTAAACCGAACTCCGATTACAATTCTTGAACAACCGTGTCTTCGAGATACCGCCGCGGGAATTCTTTTACCTCTTCTGAAAATTGAAAACATTAATCCAAACGCGACTGTTGCAATCTTTCCCTCAGATCATTACATACTAAATGAAAAAAGATTTATGGAACACGTTGATAAAGCCGCTCAATTTATAGATGAGAATCCAAAATCAATTGTTATGCTTGGAATCAAACCTAATAAAATTGAATCGGGTTACGGATGGATTGAACCGACACGCGATTTATTCAGCGACGGCGTAACTAAAATCTTTAACGTAAAAAAGTTTATTGAAAAACCCGACAGCAGTTACACAAAAGTTCTTATGAGCAAGGGCTGCATGATCAATACATTTGTTATGATCGGTAAATGTTCAGCGTTTATTAAGCATATAAACTTTTGTCTGCCGGAACTTGTCGGCGCATTTAAGCCGATCCGCGCAAAGATGGGAACCTCCATGGAAAAAATAAATATTAGACGGCTATATAAATATCTCCCTTCGTTTAATTTTTCAAAATCCGTTCTGGAAAATATTCCTCAATACCTGAATGTTCTTGAAGTAACGGATGTCTATTGGAGCGATTGGGGTGATGAACACCGTATAAACACCGATCTAGAAACTATTAACGTTGCTATGGAAGAATCGCTATTGGCAATGTCGTTTTGAGAACAGGGATTCCTGTTTTCTTGGGGGGCGAATTTATTTGGATTTATTTAACACGATGTACCTATCAGTCCGTGTATCGTGAAAAGTGGAATTGACATCTTTATTTTTCACTTCCCGTTTCTCCTCTTATGTATACCACTCTATTCCGGTTAATTGCAAATTATTTTTCATTTAAGTAAATTTTAAATGTAACAAAAGCATGTAAGCAATGGGTAAGACACATCTTAAATATTTTTTAATTTCTCTATTCACTATACTTTCTTTTAATATCGGTTGTTCGCAGTTAACTTCACCCGATAATCCGTACTGGGTAGAAAAGCTGATTGCAGAATTTAAAAGTCAGCCGGTCGGCAATCCACCGCAATCTATTTGGCGTTACGAATACAAAGGAAAGATTGTCTATTATATCCCACCACAGTGCTGCGACCAATTCAGCAAGTTATATGATGAAAATGGAAATATTCTTGGAGCGCCGGACGGAGGATTCAGCGGAGAGGGTGACGGACGCTTTACAGATTTTTTTACTGAACGTAAAAATGAAAAGTTAATCTGGAAAGATGATCGCCAACGGTGAACGATTACTTATTCTTCGATCTGATAATGTATGGAATAGAGAAGAAGTTTTAAAAAAAAGGTCTAGTTGTAGAGGTAATACCTTCTGGAAAGTTTTCTGAACCAGTCAATATCTTTTCTTAAAAACTTTTTAATGTCTTCAACTCGAAAACGTTTTGAAAATTTTGTTCTCACCTTATCTGTTCCCAACACAAGATCGAACATTTTCATTCTTGTTGTAGTTGCTAGAGTAAAAGGATTAATCTGAGGATAAAGGTTGTGATGCACTTGCAGAAAATAAAATTGTAGTTCGAGTAAGTTAACTTTGTCGAAGTCTGTAATATAAATCTGTACGCCATTCAGAATTTTATCTTTCCAGTCGCCGTAAAGAACTTTGTAAGAGATCGGTCGGAATAAAACACCCGCCAAATTGAGATCATTCATTTTTCTTGCAAGTGTGTCTGCGTCAATCCATTCAGCGGCAAATGTTTGAAAGGGAAGTGTGTATGTAATTCCAATTCCAAAAACAACAAGTTCTCCTAACACTCCCGTGCTTACTAAATACGATGGAGTTTCTTGATAAGGAACGTTTGGAGAAGTAGGAACCCAGATCAATCCGGTATCACTAAATTTCATCGAGCGTTTCCACCCATCCATCTTAACAACCTTTAAGCGGCACTTAACTTTATTGCCAATAGCGCTTTTGGAGTTGATAAGATTCGCAAGTTCTCCGCAAGTTAAACCGTAGACGTAAGGAATTTTGTAGCGGCCTACGAACGATTCGAAATCATCTTCAACAACATTCCCTTCAATGCGTAAACCGCCGAGCGGATTTGGTCTATCTAAAACAATGAATTGAATTTTATTTTCTGCCGCGGCTTTCATCGCTAGTCCTAAAGAACTAATGTAAGTATAAGAGCGAACGCCAATATCTTGAATATCATAAACGAGAACATCAATCCCGGCTAACATTTCTTTTGTCGGTTTTTGAGATTTTCCGTAAAGAGAAAAATATTTTATTCCTGTTGCGGTATCTGTGAAGTTATCAAAAGATTGCCCGGAACCAATCGTACCTTTTAGTCCATGTTCAGGAGAAAATACTGCCGTCAGTTTGAAGTTGTTTGCTTGTTTGAAAAGATCTACTGTGGATTGAAGTTTACTGTTTACCCCGGTTTGATTTGTAATTAATCCTACACGCATACCTTCGAGAAGAGAAAAATTATTTTTTTGAAGAACATCAATCCCGAGAGAAACTTTCTGCGATTTGACAGATGATGCTGAAAAAAGTATTAGAAAAAAAAGTGACTGAGTAAATAAAAACCTGAACATGTGTGATCTTATTTTATTTTGCACTAAGTCACTAAGGAACTTAATTATGTTTTTCATCATTGCTGAATTGCTTTGACGACTTGTTCAACAAGATATTCACTTGTTCTAGAGATCTCATCCATTTGAATATCTGCCCGTTTCTTTATTTCGTTTGCAATAGTTTGATTGCTCAGCGAAGAGCAATTTATCAGAACATTAAGATATGCTGATTTGGCTGCCGTATTAATCAATGAAGCGGCTACACCGGCATCCGATAATGAATTTTTATTTCCTTTCTCTATAACAATCTTTATCATCGGCAGAATTTCATTGCACGCTTTCATAACATCAGCCGGAACTTCTGCTGCGCCTATTGTCGCTTCTTCAATTTTGTTTGCGCGTAATAATTTCTCAGCTTCGCTTTCTTTAGGAAGTTTGAATGATTCCATCACTTTGTCAAAAGCTGAATTATCCTTTGCGCCAAGCAAGAAAAATTTCTTCTGATATTCTTCAAGTTTTTCTTTTAACAGAGTCAATTCCTGTTCAACGTCTATATATTTCTTTTTACCGATTGTAAGATTGCAAACCATCATGCCAAGACTTGCAGAAAGAGCACCGCATAAAGCCGCAACATTTCCACCGCCCGGTGTCGGCGAGTTCGATGATAATTCAGAAAAATATTCTTCGAGTGTTTTTGATAGATTCATGTCAATCCCTTTTATTTTATAATGCTAATGGCTAACAGCTTATGGCTATTAGATCATATATTCAATTATTTTTTCTTCCGGTTTGAACGGATGAAGTGCGCTTAATCCTAGATTGTCAATCGCGGCTTCAACTAATTTTTTTCCATCCGATTCTTTCCCATTTGTATAAAATCTTCCGGCTTGTAATAAGGCTTCAAGCGGAACTAGCCCGACTATTTCACTACCGTTAACTTCAACACCAAGCCTGTGAGCTTCTTTCTTTGCTTCTTCAAACGCAACATGAATTGGTGTAGTATTATAGTTAGTCAAGTTCATTGATACTTGCGTTATGTTGTATTTTTCTAAAGCAACACCCATTCCTTTAACTTCTTTCAAACGTCCTGGAATTTTAACTGCCTTTCCGTCAACTTTAATAATGTTGCCGTTCTCATCACGTTTGGAGTACCCGCTTTCTCGTAAGATTTCTCCGATCTCTTTGGAAAATTTCACATCGCTCGATTTAATATTTACATTATATGCAACCAAAAAGAAACGGGAGCCGGTAACTATTGCACCCAATTTTGGATTGAACACCGGTTCACCGAAATCAGGAATCCAATTGATGTCTTTTAATTTTTCTTCGAGTCCTTCATATTCACCTTGCCTAATGCTTGTTAAACTTTTTCTATCTGATTTTCGGGCGGCGCTTTCATAGAGATACACCGGAACTTTCAATTCAGCAGAAATAATTCTAGCAAATTCTTCCGAAATTTTTACACACTCTTCAGTTGTAACATTTGCTACCGGCACAAACGGAACAACGTCAATTGCGCCAAGACGGGGATGCTCGCCTTTGTGTCTTCTCATGTCTATATTCTCAGCGGCTGCACGACATGCATTTAATGTCCCTTCTAAAATTCCTTTCTCATCTCCGGCAAGAGTAACAACAACGCGGTTATAATCGGCATCAGGTTCAAGACTTAACATTTTTACGTTTTTGGTTCTTGCAACAGCTTCTTTAATCGCTTCGAAAGTTTCCGGATTTTTTCCTTCGCTAAAGTTTGGAACGCACTCAATAATTTTTCTGCCATCTTTAAGAGACATTAGTTCTCCTCATTATGATAAATTATTTCACCTTTTTTGATTGTGTATTTATTCAAATTAATTCCGATGTTGTAAATAATTTCCGAATATTCTTTTGCAGCAAAAACGGCAAAGTCTGCCTGTTTGCCAATTTCGATGCTTCCGGCAAGTTCATTTTTATCAACAGCTTTTGCAGCATTTACAGTAACTGCAGAGATAATCTCTTCTACGCTCATTTTCATTTTTAGAGCTGCTAACTGCATAATTATATGAAGATTTGGAATATGAGATGAACCGGGATTGTAATCAGTTGAAAGAGCAACAATAGCATTGTTCTCAATCAATTTTCTGGCGGGTGCGTAATCGTAGTCCAAGAAGAATGATACTCCGGGCAGAAGAACCGCAACAGTTTCACTCTTTGATAATTTTGGAATCTCTTCATCGGGAATAACTTCAAGATGATCAACCGACAAAGCTTTATGTCTTAATGCTACGTCCAATCCGCCAATGCTATTGAATTGATCTGTGTGCAGACGTAGTTTATAGCCGAGTTTTTTTGCCTTAGTGAAAATTTTATCCACTTCATCGGCAGAGAAAGCTGTCTTTTCGCAAAATGCATCAACTTGATCTGCCAATTTATTTTTAATAATGTAAGGAAGAAGTTCATTAGTGATTAGATCAAGATACTGTTTATGGTCATTTTTATATTCCGGTGGAAAAGTATGAGCACCGAGAAATGTAGGAATAATTTCGATTGATGAATTTGTTCTAAAGTAATTAATAACCTGAAGAAGTTTTATCTCGTCGTAATAACTTAAACCATAACCGCTTTTGATCTCTAAAGTTGTAACACCTTGAGAAATAAAATGAGCTACTCTAGGTTTCAAAAGTTTTACAAGTTCTTCAAAAGAAGAATTACGGACTGCCTGCATTGTAGAACTAATTCCGCCGCCGTTTTTTGCAATGTCTTCATAAGTAGCACCTTTCAAACGTAATAAAAATTCATCGGCGCGTGAACCGGCATAAGCCGCATGCGTGTGACACTCTATTAATCCAGGTAAAACGATTAGATCTTCCAGATCAACCGTCTTATCTGCCGAAATCTTAGAGAGTGAGGAATTTGGAATAATATCTTTGATGATACCATTTTCAACAAGAATTGAATGTTCCGATAGCAAACCAATTTCAGAAAGTTCTTTTCCGCGCTTGAAATGCTTGCTTTTGGTATCAACCGTTACAATTTGAACCGGATTCTTAAATAATGTTTTCATAAGTCTATAATTAAAGAATGGTTCAAAAATAGAGAAATCAAATCTTTATTTGCCAATATTTTTGTCTATCCCGCTCTATTTTCGTAATTTTGCACATTAAAATTTGAAGGACAATCATAAATGTCTTCAGGAAAAAAGCTTAAAATCCTATTTGCGACTTCAGAAGTAGTTCCATTTATTAAAACAGGCGGTTTGGCAGACGTATCATCAGCTTTGCCACAAAAACTTCAAGAGATGGGGCATTTTGTTAGAATAATTGTTCCAAAGTATGGTGCCATCGACGAGCGGAAATTTAAGATTCATGAAGTCGTTCGCCTAAAAGATCTAAAAATTAATATTGGCGAGAATGAAGTTGTTTTCTCTTTGCGGTCTTCCTTTTTGATTGGACCAAAAACGCGAGTTCAAATCTACTTTTTAGACAACCCACAATTTTACGGCAGCAGACATAGCTTATATACCGATCCTTTGACCGGAGAAGATTATCCCGATAACGATGAGCGGTTTATTCTTTTAGCTCGGGCAGTTTTTGAACTTATAACAAAGTTAGGTTGGACTCCGGACATAATTCATTGTAATGATTGGCAGACAGGACTAATTCCGGCATATTTAAAATCAACTTATAAAAACGATCCGATATTCAAGCCGATAAAAACATTGTTTACTATCCACAATCTTTCTTTCCAAGGCATTTTCCCTAAAGCTAATTTTTACAAAACCGCTTTACCTAAAGAATTGGACAGCGAGAAAGGAATCCTTCATAAAGGAAAGATTAATTTCTTAAAGAGCGGGTTGCTTTACTCTGATATGATTACAACAGTTAGCGAAACTTACGCTAAAGAAATTTATAAGGATAAAGATTTTGGATTTGGTCTTGAAGATGTGTTGAGCAAACGTAAAAAAGATCTTTATGGAATTATTAATGGAATAGACGACACTATTTGGAATCCGGAAGTAGATAATAAAATTCCCAAGAGGTTTTCTTCTAAAAATTTGGAATTAAAGAAAGAGAGCAAGCAGACTCTAGCGAATAATTTTAATTTCACACCAAAAGAAGATACGCCGGTTATCGGAATGATCTCGCGGTTATTCGACAACAAAGGAATGGATTTGATAGAAAAATCCTTTGCCGAATTGATGAAGCTGAATATTCATCTTGTTATACTTGGCACAGGCGATAAAAAGTATCACAAATTTTTCTCAAGCATGGGTTCAAAATATCATAACAAGTTCTCTTGCTATATTGGTTTTGATGATGAACTTGCTCACTTGATTGAAGCCGGTTCGGATATGTTCTTGATGCCGTCAAAATTTGAACCGTGCGGATTGAATCAAATGTACAGCTTGATGTATGGTACCGTTCCGATTGTCCGTAAGACCGGAGGATTAGCAGATACAGTTCAGAAATTTAATCCTAAAAACAAAACCGGTAACGGCTTTGTCTTCGAAAAATATTCTGCCAAAGAGATGGTTACAGAGATTAAAAACGCTATAAAAATATTTACTAGCGATAAAGAAACTTGGCAGACTATAATGCGGAATGGTATGAAATCAGATTTCAGTTGGTTAAATTCTTCAAAGAAGTATGTTGATCTTTATAAAAAACTTACCGATTAATTGATGCAGCGGGCAATATTTTTGGATCGTGACGGAACAATCAACCACGATCCCGGTTACATCAAAGATCCATCTGAGATAATAATTCTTGCCGGAGTTACTGAAGGAATTAAAAAACTTAAAAACGAATTCGGCTTCAAGATTATTGTTGTATCAAATCAAGCAGGAATTGCAAAGGGACTAATGACCAGTAATGATGTTGAGGCGGTTAACCTTAGAATAAACGAGTTGTTGATGATTGAAGGCGCTTCCATTGATGCTTTTTACTATTGTCCGCATCATCCCGATATTGATCCGCCGGAAAAGTCAATTTGTAGGAAACCTTCTCCGTTTATGATTGTTCAAGCTGCAGAAGATTTCAAGATTGACCTTTCTCAATCTTATATGTTTGGCGATAAATCGAGCGATGTTGAGTGTGGAATAAATGCTGGAGTGAAAACTGTTTTGCTAATTAGTGAATCTTTTGAAAAAGAAATTTCTACCTTGCATAATCTTGGGAAAAAGCCCAATTTTACAGCCGCTAATTTTAACGAAGCGTGCGATTTTGTAATCAAAGATTTATCCGGAGGAATTAATTGATCAGATTTTTGCGTTTGTCTCTATTTGCAGTAGCGCTTACCGTTATTTTCATCTCGTGTAATCAAGATCCTACTTCAGTTGGTTCTAATTTAGTTTCGGAACAAGACCAATTTACTTTTAATCAACTTGATAGTTACCAATCTGATATCCCTCAAAAATCTTCTTGGTCTCAGGTAACACCAAAACTTGGAACTTCACAATACATTCTTCTCGGCAAAACTTCTTATGCGGAATCTTCTTTGCTTTTGCTTTATAATATATACGTTCCGGATTCTCTTTTAACAAGATTAAAAGCCGGTGAATTACTTGTAAAGTCCGCTTCAATGAAAATGATTCCACGATATACTCTTGGTGATAAGTCAGCTCCCTTCGACTTCTCAATATTTCAAGTTAGAAGTCCTTGGACGGAGATTGGATTTAACAGAGATAGTCTTTCTCAGTTAAGTTATGACCAAAGTGATATCAAATCTAACCTAACCATGACCGACACCACTCTAAACTTCAATTTGAGTACTAATGCTGTAAAAGAATGGTTGATGCGTAAAGCGGATAGCACGGCGGCGCCAAAAAATTATGGAATTATTTTTAAGTCGAAGCCGTCAACACAGAAAATTTTAGGATTCCTTGGAATAATTGGTACATCCTCTTCAAATGAATCCATTCTCAATATCATTTTAGAACGTCCATCAACCGGTTATAAAGACACAATCAGTGTTTCGCCTTACGAGGATGTTCATGCAGTAACGGGAAGTTTACCAACAGCAAGCAGTGATTTTTACCTCGAAGGAGGATACATGCTTAAAAGCAATCTCTTTTTTGATGTCTCATCATTGCCCAAAAATTCAATAGTTAATAAAGCAATTTTAGATTTGACCGTTGATGAATCTCAATCGCTAGATGGCTCGCTCAAATCAGATTCTATGTATGTACAATTGCTGGCAGACAGCACTACCATGAAACTGACGAGTGACAGTTCCTATTCGGTTCTTTTAGTGAGAACGGGAAATGTATTCTCGGGAGATATTTCGTGGATAGTTCAAAAATGGCTGAGCGGTGTTGCTAACCAGGGCATGATATTGAGTCTTGTAGATGAATACACAACGGCGGCTCGAATTGCATTTTACGGCAGTAAGGATCCCAATAAAGCATTGCGTCCTAAACTCAAAATAACTTATATGCAGAAAAAATAATTCATGAGACAATTAAAAATTATAATACTGTTTTTATTCTCAGCATCACTTCTCTTTGCTGACGGCGGTTCAATCTACTCACGGTTTGGGCTTGGTGAGTTACATTCTCCTTTTTCTCCAAGAAGATTTGCGATGGGTGATTTAGGATTAGCTCTGAGTGATAAAGACTACTTGAGTTTTGTTAATCCAGCAAGTCTTAACGAACTGCGGTTTACCCGCTTTGAAACAGGTGTCCTTTATACAGGAGATAATGCTCAAAATTCTGCATCATCTGTATTTCATACAAATTTACATTTTACCGGTATGATGACCGGATTTCCGATTGATCATGATTATGGTATCTCTTTCGCTATTGGATTGGTCCCATACTCAGATGTTGCTTATAATGTTTTGCAAAATCAGAGTAACACTTTAACAGACGATTACACGGTTAAGTATTCTGGAGAGGGCGGAATTCAAAAATTTGTTATGGGCGCTTCTTACCGCCTGCCTTTTGATTTTGCTCTTGGTGTTACCTATGATTATTACTTCGGCAGAATAGGAAATAATTCATCTGTGACTTTTGTGTCAGGTTCCACAATGCAAAATGCTTCCTATGCCAGAGAAACAAGTTATCATGGAATTGGTCTTTCTGCTGGTTTAATTTCCAGCAACCTTTCTAAAGTTTTAGGGATTAATGATCTAAAAGATATTAGAATTGGTTTGGTTTTCAGTCCTGAGGTTACATTATCTGCGGATAGTGTAGATAATTCCATCTCTACTATCGGTACTTTTGTAAATTCTTCAGGTTCTTCAAAAACTAAGTTGCCATACAAATTGGGAGTCGGTGCTTCATTCAACTTGATTGACAAATACACTTTTGTTTTAGATTACATGTATCAGCCGTTTAGTCAATTTACTAACAACGGACTGAAATCCAGCAACTTGCAAGATTATTACAAGATGAGCTTAGGGTTTGAATTCCGCGATACTCAAAACCAATCCGATTCCTTTTGGGATCATGTAGCGTATAGAACTGGTATTAGTTATGAACAGACTCAATACAGAATTAACGGTTTCGGTATTGATCAGTTCTCGGTATATGGCGGTGTTGCTTTCCCAATCAGTTTTGATAATTCGATTGATCTTGGTTTCCAATATGGGAAAAGGGGAACAACATCTAATAATTTAGTTTCTGAAAACATTTTTAAATTTAATGTCACTTTAAGTTTGGGAGAAATTTGGTTCCTTCGCACCGATAGGTGAGACATCTAAATGTAAAATATTTTATGGTTTCTGCATACATACAATACCTTTCCGCACTTAATAACGAAACTTTCCATCGTTCTGTAAACATTTCTTTTAAAAACTTTATTTTGAATTCATCACCTAGAACACCATATTTAAGATGAAAATTTTATCCTACATAACTAATTAATGAAATAAAAATAAACAGATACTAACATGTCTAACTACTTACAAAAAGATCAAGAAGCATTTAAAATTGCTCAATTGGAACTCAACAGAGAAGAAACTCATCTTGAATTAATCGCATCGGAAAATTTTGTATCGCTTGCGGTTTTAAATGCTGCGGGTTCTGTTCTTACTAACAAATATGCGGAAGGATATCCGGGTAAAAGATACTACGGCGGATGTGAATTTGTTGATATGGCAGAAGACCTTGCACGCGAACGCTTAAGAAAAATTTTTGGTGCAGAATATGTGAACGTTCAACCGCACAGCGGCTCTCAAGCTAACATGGCAGTTTATATGACCTTGCTTAAACCCGGCGATACTATTCTTGGATTAAGTCTTGATCATGGAGGACATTTAACCCATGGTTCACCAGTTAATTTCTCGGGACAAATATACCGTTCTGTAGGTTACTCTCTTAATAAAGAAACAAAACTTCTTGATTATAATTTGATCGAAGATTTAGCAAAAAAAGAAAAGCCAAAATTGATTGTAATGGGCGCTAGCGCTTATTCACGCGATTGGGATTATGAAAAATTTAGAATGATTGCTGATAAAGTCGGCGCACTGTTAATGATGGATATGGCTCATCCTGCCGGTTTGATTGCAAAAGGTTTATTAAATAATCCGCTTCCATATTGTGATGTTGTTACCTCAACCACACATAAAACTTTGCGTGGTCCTAGAGGCGGAATTATTTTGATGGGAAAGGATCGTGAAAATCCATTCGGAGTTAAAACTCTAAAGGGAGATCGCTTGAAATTAATGTCGGAAATGCTTGACAGCATGGTAATGCCCGGAATTCAAGGCGGTCCTTTGATGCATATAATCATGGCTAAAGCTGTTGCATTTGGAGAAGTTCTTCAAGATTCATTTACGGATTATGCAAAACAAATTATTAAGAACGCCAAAACTCTTGCCGCCGAAATGACATCGCTTGGATACGATATTGTCTCGGGAGGAACTGATAACCATCTGATGCTAATTGATTTGACAAGCAAAGATTTAAGCGGAAAGAAGATTGAAAATACTCTTGGTGCAGCAGGAATGACGGTTAACAAAAACATGATTCCGTTTGATACTAAGAGTCCGTTTGTAACAAGCGGAATAAGAATTGGTACGCCTGCCGTTACAACCCGCGGCATGAAAGAAAATGAAATGAAAATGATTGCATCCTTCATTGATAGAGCAATTAAAAATATTGATAACGAAACGGCACTTGCGCAAATTAAAATAGAAGTTGCCGAACTATGCGGAAAATTTCCGTTATATCCTGAACTGAGATAGAGACAAATATTGGCAGAACAAGAAGAAAAATTATTTTCTGAATCTGATCCATCTGGAGATGAAGAAAAATCAAAAGGTGAAGTCGAAATGACTTTTCTCGATCACCTTGAAGAATTGAGGTGGAGAATTATTTATTCTGTTATCGGAATTCTGATTGGAACGGCAATAGCTATTTACTTCAGCGATTTCTTCGTTGATAAAGTCCTTTTAGTTCCCGCTAAGACTGCAAATTTTAAATTGCAGAACTTACGACCGTTTGGTCAACTGTTTCTCTATTTTCAGACTGCAATGGTTATCGGATTGATAATCAGTTTTCCCAATGTCATTTATCAGCTATGGAAATTCATTGCACCCGCTTTAAGACAGAAAGAAAAAAAATATATAAAATGGATTGTTCTCTTCACTACTTTCTGTTTTATCTGCGGTGTTGTATTCGGATATTTTTTAATGCTGCCGCTTACACTAAAATTTGCAGCGGGATTCGGCACTCAAGCCATTGCCAATAATTTTGCATTGGATGAATATATATCAATCGTTCTCAGTATCATTTTGGGCGCCGGTTTAGTTTTTGAATTGCCTATGCTTTCATTTTTTCTCTCCAAAATTGGAATTCTAACTCCAAAGTTGATGAAAAAATACCGTCGTCATTCAATTGTTATTATAATGATTCTTGCCGCGTTTTTATCACCGGGAACAGATCCGGTTTCTCAAGTAGTGCTTGCCGTTCCGTTGGTTTTCTTATACGAAATAAGTATTATTGTTTCGAAAATATTTCAAAAGAAACCTTGACGAACAAATCTCTCTCTGAAATAAATCATACGATTGAAAATGAGCTTAAGGAATTTAATAAGCTCTTCAGTCAAGCTTTAAAATCGAAAGTTGCTCTTCTTGAACTTATCACTCGTTATCTCCATAGACAAAAAGGAAAGAAGATTCGTCCTCTTCTTGTTTTGCTCTCAAGTAATGTTTGCGGCGGAATTAAAGAACGCAGTTACCGCGGAGCTGCTTTAGTAGAAATGCTTCATACTGCCACTCTTGTTCATGATGATGTTGTTGATAATGCGGAAACCCGCCGTAGTTTTCCGTCTATTAATGCAGTTTGGAAAAATAAAATTGCAGTACTAATGGGAGATTATCTTCTTTCGCGCGGCTTAATGCTTGCCGTTGACGGCAACGATTTTGATTTCCTTCGTGTCATAACCAACACAGTAAAACGGATGTCGGAAGGGGAACTTCTGCAAATAAATAAAACCAGAAAACTAAACATTGATGAAGAAACATATTTTAGAATAATCTCGGATAAAACAGCATCATTGCTTTCAACTTGTTGCGAGATTGGTGCCAGAGCATCTACCGAAGAGATGGAAAAAATTTATGCAATGAGAGATTTTGGTGAGAACCTAGGTATTGCTTTTCAAATCCGCGATGATATTCTTGATTACATCGGCACAAAAAAAATATTTGGTAAACCTCTCGGGGGAGATATAAAAGAAAAAAAAATCACACTTCCTTTAATCTACGCACTTAAACAATCTCCAAAAGAAGAGAATAAAAAAATTATCAGGCTGATTAAAAACGGCGCAAAAAAATCTGATGTTGATGAAGTTATTTCATTCGTTAAGAAATATGACGGAATCAGTTATGCAGATAAAGTAGCTGCTGAATACACAAATAGAGCGTTAAACAGTCTAAAAATATTTGATGAATCTGAATCGCGAAATGCTCTTGAATCATTGGTAAGTTTTGTGGTCGAAAGAATAAATTAATCTTCCAAACATCCCATCTTGAAGAATATAAATCTACTTTCGGAAGTTCTCTGAAAAAATCATTTTGTTATCTTCTAAGTCCTGAAAAAATATTACTGTATACATAATTCTTATTGTGGATAGAATAATCCTATGAAATTTGGATTTTATATTTCCTTTATTATCTTTGTTCACTGTTTTTTTGATAAGTGTACATCTTATCCTTTTCAATTATCCAACACTTTTCGCTTGGATAAAAATTTATTAATATTTATATACAACAATAATTAACAAGAACTGATTCTATTTACAGGAATTAAATGAAGAGAACGGTACTGGATTATGCCTTAAAAATTCGTCTACCTTTAACATTATTTGTTATAGTGCTC
The DNA here is from genome assembly GCA_021824635.1 of Bacteroidota bacterium. GTDB lineage: Bacteria > Bacteroidota > Ignavibacteria > Ignavibacteriales > Melioribacteraceae > Fen-1258. The sequence continues at coordinate 20,179 of JAKAKD010000068.1, forward strand.
TCGTTTGTATTAACCTTTTATATTTCCCGTCCTGAAAGAGACAGCGTTGGTTATGCGCCGGAACAGCCAATAAAATTTTCGCATAAGCTTCATGCAGGGCAAATGGCTATTGATTGCCAGTACTGTCATATTGGTGTTACAAAAGAACGCCATGCAATAATTCCATCTGTAAATATTTGTATGAACTGCCATACCGTTTCCCGCAAAGACAAACCGGAAATAATCAAGCTCACTCGTTACTATGAAACGGGAACTCCAATTCCTTGGAAACGTGTTCACAAAATACCTGAGTATGCTTACTTCAATCACAGCGTGCATGTTAATAAACAAATTGATTGCGCAAGCTGTCACGGTGATGTAAAAGAGATGGAAGTTATTAAAGAAGTGAAACCGTTTACGATGACTGCGTGTTTAGATTGTCACAGAAACCCGAAAGCTGAATTACCATATCTGCAAAAAGTTAATATTGGTCCTGAAAATTGTTCGGCTTGCCATCGTTAAAAGATTAGAGGTGAAGATGGAAAATATGAATAGAAATAAATTTTTTACAACTCTTGGTAAGAGTACTTTGATGTTAGCACTTGCTTCGGCTTTACCTGTCAATTTATTTTCAAAATTATCTAGAGTCTCTATAGAAAAGAAAATTAAAATCGTTATTCATCCTTCTTCAGTTAAAAGAAATAATAAGGTTTAAAAATGAGTGATTCTTTGAATTCGTCAGATAAAAAAGAATTGTGGAAAAGTTTGCAAGATTATAATAACGATCCGGAATCTCTGAAATTAAAACACAACGAATTTTTAGATGAAGTAACGGAAAAATTCGATCCCGAAAAAATATCCGGAATTTCTCGTAGAAAATTTTTAGCCCTTCTTTCTGCGTCTGCTGCTCTTACAGCAACTGCATGTACAGATTACCGCGATAAAGGCGAGATTATTCCTTACAACAAACGTCCTGAAGAAGTTTTTCCTGGTATTGCAAACTACTATGCTTCAACATGCAACGGGTGCGGACAAGCATGCGGCATATTGATAAAAACACGCGAAGGAAGACCAATAAAAATAGACGGCAATCCCGATCACCCGATTAATAAAGGAAAGATTTGCGCTAAAGGTCAGGCAAGCATTCTAGATTTGTATGATCCGGAAAGATTGCATGATCCTTTATATAATAAAAATGTTATTAGCTGGAAAAAGTTGGATGATGAAATAATCTCTTCGTTGAAACAAACAACTAGTAACGGAAACGAAATTGCAATTGTTACCGGATTAATTTCTTCTCCAACAACTAAAAAAGTATTAGATGATTTTGTTGTAAAATACCCGAACACAAAAATTTATTCACATACACTTCTAAACGATGAGCAGAGAAGAAATGCTTGGTATGAATGTTACGGTACTTATGATTATCCGGCAGTAAAATTTGATGAAGCAAATATTATTCTTGCTCTTGACGCTGACTTTCTTGGTAATGAAGGAAGTTCTATTGAGAATATGAGAAAGTTTGCAGCTAAAAGGGAAGTGGTTGGTAAAACTGATTTTAACCGACTCTATGTTGCAGAAGGAAGAATGAGCGCAACGGGAATGATGGCGGATTACCGTATTAGTCTTTCTCCCACAAAGCAATATCAATTTGTAACTGCTTTGATAAATGAATTGACAAAAAACGGGTCTGCATTTTCCTTAGATGCGGCAGCAAAATCTAAAATTGAAAAATTCCAATTCCCGGAGCTGAACTCAAATGAAAAAGAAAAAATTTCTCATTTGATTAAAGATTTGAATGCCAATAGAGGTAAAGCTGTAATTTACGCCGGCGACACACTTCCGAAAGAAGTTCACATTGCTGTTAATTTATTGAATGAAGTGCTCGGAAATATGGATATTTATGACTATTCATCTACTTCAAAATCGTTAGTAAAACAATCTACACAACAGGAAATTTCACAGCTTGTTGATTCAATGAAGAATGGAAAAGTCGGTGTTCTGATTCAGTTTGATTGCAATCCGGTTTTTTCATTACCGGAAGATTATGGATATTCATCCGCACTCAAAAATGTAAAAACTGTTGTCACTCTAACCGAGGCTGAGAATGAATCTTCGGCAGCGGGGAATTATACTCTGCCGATAAATCATCCATTTGAATCTTGGGGTGACGCAAATGTTAGAAGCGGAGTTTACAGCTTACAGCAACCGGTAATATCGCCGATCTTTAACACACGGCAAAAAGAAGCGATACTTCTGACTTGGCTCTCCGGCGATTCCAATTCTTACAAAGAAGATACTTATCATCAGTATTTGATGAATAATTTCAATGCGACAATCTATACTAAGAAAAATCCTCTTTCGGATGCAAAAGAATTTTGGTACTCGGCTCTACATGACGGAGTAGTTTTATTCAATGAATCATCGCAGCATTCTAAATTCAATTTGGCTGCTTTTTCAGATTCGAAAGAAATTAACCAGGTAAACGATTTCACTGTTCATCTGACTGAAAGTTATTTTATCGGTGATGGAAAATTCTCTAACAATGGCTGGCTGCAAGAAACACCTCACCCGGTCTCAAAAGTTACTTGGGATAATTACGCGTCAGTCTCGCCAAACCTCGCAAAGCAACTTTTGGTCGAGATGAATGATCTGGTCGAAATTAAAGTGAATGGAAAAAGTTTAACTCTGCCTGTTCTAGTTCAGCCCGGTGCGGAGAATAATACTATCAACATTGAATTTGGATACGGCAGAACTGTTGTTGGCGTTGTAGGTAAAGACGTTGGATTCAATGCTATTACGTTAATGTCTAAAAATTATTCTTCTTCACCTTTCATTTACGAAAACGTATCAATTAAAAAAGTCAGCGGAACGCATAAACTTGCATCAACTCAAGAACATCATTCACTTGATGATACATTCGTAAAAGATATTCACCGCAAAAGAAAAATTATTCAAGAAGGTACAGTTGAAAAGTATAAGAAGGAACCGAACTTTCTTCATGAAGAGAAAGAAAAACTTTTCAGTATTACTACTGAGTATCAATACACCGGACATAAATGGGCGATGGCGATTGATCTTAACAAATGTACTAGCTGCGGCGGATGTGTAACCGCTTGTAACGTTGAAAACAACGTTCCGGTTGTTGGTAAAGATCAAGTTCTTAATGGTCGTGAGATGCAGTGGATGAGAATTGATCGTTATTATTCCGGTACTCCCGATGATCCGATTGCAAGCAATCAGCCGATGCTTTGCCAGCATTGCGATAACGCGCCATGCGAAAATGTTTGTCCGGTGAACGCTACTAATCACAGTCCCGACGGACTGAACCAAATGGTTTATAACCGTTGTGTTGGAACACGTTATTGTTCCAACAACTGTCCTTATAAAGTCAGAAGATTTAATTTCTTCAATTTCCGCGATCATTTTGCTGACGCTTATTATGAAAACGATTTAACTTCTCTTGTTCATAATCCTGAAGTTACAGTCCGTTCGCGCGGTGTGATGGAGAAATGTACATTCTGTGTTCAAAGAATTATGGAAGCCCGTTCCAATGCGATTCGTGATGGAAAAGAATTAAAAGGAACTGATGTTGTCACTGCATGCCAGCAGGCATGTCCAACAACAGCAATTACATTTGGTGATGCTAACGATCCGGATTCGCCGATTGCAAAACTTAGAGATCACAATCTGTCTTATCATGTTTTAGAAGAGCTGAACGTTAAACCGAACGTAACATATATTGCCAAACTTCGAAATACTCATTCGCAGGAGATACTGTGAGTACTGTAGATTATACAAGAGAATTATCAGTATTAGATACAAAACCGGCTTTACGCGAACTTGACGACTTGATATCCAAGCCGCTTGAAACCAAACCGAACAAAAAATTCTACATCGCGCTGTCAATTACTCTTTCGATGTTAAGTCTATTGGTGATTGGTCTCGGTTTAACATTCTATTATGGTATTGGAATGTGGGGCAATAACAATCCCGTAGGTTGGGCATTTGATATTGTCAATTTCGTCTTTTGGGTTGGTATTGGTCATGCGGGAACCTTGATCTCAGCAATATTATTTTTATTCAGACAGAAATGGCGGACTGGAATTGCACGCTTTGCAGAAGGAATGACGATCTTTGCTGTAATGACTGCTGGATTGTTTCCGTTGATTCATGTTGGACGTCCATGGCTAGCCGGTTATCTTTTCCCTTATCCAAATCAACATTCAGTTTGGGTGAACTTTACCTCTCCTTTATTGTGGGATGTGTTTGCTGTTTCAACTTACTTGACTGTTTCGTTGATCTTTTGGTATGTTGGATTAATTCCCGACCTTGCAACTTTACGCGAGAAGACTACTAACAAAATTAAAAAAGTAATCTACTCAACATTCAGTTTGGGATGGAGATTTTCAAACCGGCATTGGCAGAATTACGAAATGGTTTATCTGATACTTGCCGGATTTGCAACGCCGCTTGTACTTTCTGTTCACACAATTGTCAGTTTCGATTTCGCAGTTTCAATTATACCCGGATGGCACACAACTATTTTCCCTCCATACTTTGTGGCTGGCGCTGTCTTTTCGGGATTTGCGATGGTACAGAATGTTTTAATAATTGTAAGAAAAATTTTCAATTATGAACATATCATCACACTCGATACTCTTGAGAAGATGAATAAAATAATGCTTCTTACAGGTTCAATGGTTGGTTATGCATACGCGATGGAATTTTTTATCGCTTGGTATAGCGGAATGGAAATGGAACGATTTACATTTTTGAATCGAGCTCTTGGTCCGTATGCTTGGGCTTACTGGATTATGATAACATGCAATGTTGTATCGCCACAGCTTTTCTGGTTCAAAAAAATCCGAAGAACTATTCCGGTAATGTTTGTGATTGCAATTTTTGTCAACATAGGAATGTGGTTTGAAAGATTTGTGATTATAGTAACGTCACTATCGCGGGATTTTTTACCTTCAAGTTGGGCATATTATAAACCTACTTATGTGGATGCGATGATCTTAATCGGAAGTTTTGGATTCTTTTTCACTTGGATTTTGCTCTTTGCAAAAGCTTTGCCTGTAGTTTCAATGGCAGAGGTAAAAGCGGTTGTAGAAGGTGCTCAACCTTCTCATAAGGAACATTAATGATGAGCGAAAAAATCTTATATAGCTTCACTGCAATTTTTGATTCACCAGACGAAGTCTCTCATGCAACTGAAAAAGTAGTTGAGCAGGGCTACACTAAATTTGATGTTCATTCTCCATATCCACTGCATGGAATGGACGATGCAATGAAACTTCCGCCATCGAAACTTGGCTATGTTGCTTTAGTGTTTGGTCTATCTGGTATGGTTGCGGCATTACTGACTATGTGGTGGATTTCAGCGGTAGATTATCCTATTGTAATCGGCGGTAAACCGTTATTTTCTTTCCCGGCATATATTCCCATTGTATTCGAGATTACTGTTCTATCAGCATCCATTGCAACTGTATTAGCAATGTTGTTTGTCTTTTTCAAATTACCTAATAATTCTCACCCGCTGCATGGTACGGAATACATGAAAAAAGTTTCTTCTGATAAATACGGAATTAGTATTCAAGCAGAAGATCCAAAGTTTGATGAAGCATCGGTTAGAAAATTATTCGAATCTCTTCAAGCAAGAGAAATTTATTCTATTTATTGGGACAACGAAGAGTTAACACATAAGCACAAAATACTCGAACCAAAATTTTTAACATTCCTTTTTGTTGTTGCAATCATTTCATCCGGAACGGCTTATTTCACATTGAACAAATTGATGTATATGATTCCATTCAATTGGATGATGGATCAACCGAAGCAAAGTGCGCAGCAGAAGAGTTTAGTCTTTTCTGATGGTTTTGGAATGCGTCAGCCTGTTGCAGGAACCGTTGCTCGCGGTTACATGCCGTATGAATTCAAAGGGAAGCCTGATGTTGCAGGAGAAAAATTGATTAACCCAATTCCTATCTCAATAGAATCATTAAAGCTTGGTCAGGTAAAGTTTGATATCTACTGTAGCCCGTGTCACGGATATCATGCAGAAGGCAATAGCAGATTAAGAGGACAATTCCCAAATCCGCCAAGTCTGCATTCAGAAAAAGTTAGAAACTGGAGTGATGGAAGAATTTTTGCCGTTCTTACAGAAGGTCAAAATATTATGCCTTCTTATGCAACACAACTTTCAGTTGACGAAAGATGGGCAGTGATAAATTATTTGCGGGTATTACAAAGAGCACTCGATGCTAAGGAGACTGATCTACAATGAGTTCTTCTACTGTTGAATATCAAAAGAAAGAATTGCCTGCTAAAGTTAAAACGGTTGGTATGACTTTATTGTTGGTGGGATTGATCATAGTTGTTCTTGGTTACATTGTAAATCCAACAAGAACTGCTTATAACAATATTATAGGATTTACTTTCCTGGCAAGTATAGGAGTCGGTTCACTCTTTTTTGTTGCTATTGAATATTTGGCAGGCGCTGTTTGGAGTGCACCTTTTAGAAGAGTAGGAGAATTTCTTTCATCACTGATAATAATTCTTCCGCTTCTTTTCATTCCGCTTTTGTTGAACATGAACAATGTTTTCCATTGGACTCATCCCGCACCGGCCGATAAAATATTAGTAGAAAAAGCGCCATATCTTAATGTTAATTTTTTCATTATAAGAGTTGTTGTTTTTTGGCTACTGTGGCTGGCGTTTTATTATTTCATTACCAAAAATTCCCGTAAACAAGATCAAACAAAAGATCAGCTCCTTACAAAAAAGAATATAAAAATTTCAGCACTCTTCATGCCGGTCTTTGCACTAACAATTTCATTTACGGCAATTGATTGGCTGATGAGTCTTGCGCCTCATTGGTTCTCTACAATATTTGGTGTTTACTATTTCTCCGGAACCGTTCTAGCCGCTCTTGCAGCAGCAACAATATTTATAATTCCTCTTAGCGAAAAAGGTTATTTGGTAAAAGGAATTCATACAGATAGTTACTACAGTCTTGGAGCGCTTCTCTTTGCGTTCACAAATTTCTGGGCATACATTGCTTTCAGTCAGTTCTTATTAATTTGGTATGCAAATCTTCCCGAAGAGACTATTTGGTTCTTAGCTCGTTGGGAAGGGAATTGGAAATTTGTAACAATTGGATTGTTGGTGTTTCGTTTTTTGATCCCTTATGTTGGACTTCTCTCTCAGCCATCAAAGATGAATCCCAAAAGATTAATTATTATGGCGAGTGTTATTCTATTTGCTCATTATTTTGATTTGTACTGGCTGACTGCACCTAATTTCAGCAAAGGAGAGGTAACATTCGGATGGATTGAACTCGGTTTTCCAATTATGATTGCCGGTTTGATCATTCTAGTTTTTATATATAAAACGAAGAAAGAAAATCTTGTTCCTATTGGAGACCCAAAACTTAAACGTGGAATTGATTTCAGATTATAATCTTAAAACAAAATGAACTCATACAAAAAACCTGAAGATGAAATAAAGTTTAGAGAATTGTTAAAGAACCCAATTCGTTTATTTGGATGGGTATTCCCATTCTTCTTGCTTCTAATTCTTGCACTTGGAATTTACTTTGTTAAACATTTGAGTGACATTTCATTCAATATCCAGACAGTTGATGTACCCGACTCAACCTTTATTAAGAAAGATATTGAAATGAAAAGGGGAGGCGTAATGGCTTCCGTAAATCTTGAACTAGTAAAATCTCCTACGCCGGAATTCATAGAAAAAGGGAAAGAGATTTACAACGCGAATTGTAAATCATGCCATGGCGATAATGGAATGGGAGATGGAGCCGCGGCTGTTGCATTAGTAAAAAAGCCAAGAAATTTTCATTCTACAGATGGCTGGACTAACGGACGCAATATAGACGAGATGTTCAAAACTTTGCAGGAAGGAATTACTAAAAATGGAATGGCGGCTTATGAATACATTCCGGCGTCAGACAGATTTGCGGTGATTTCATTCATAAGAACATTGGCAAAATTTCCACCGGCTACGGATGACCAATTAAAAGATTTGGATGCTCTCTATAAGTTATCATCGGGTGCAACCATCCCTAATACGATACCTGTGATAACTGCAGAAAATAAATTAGTAGAAGAATCAACTTCTCTGAACGATTTACTATTACGTTCTGAAAGTAAAGTCTTTACTACTCAAGGAAATCCCGGAGCAGATTTATTGAAAAAATCTTCCATTGATTACAAAAAAATATTTTATACGTTTATTAGATCGAATGAAAGTGTGACTATAGAAAAATATGTTACCGCTGTTTTAGCTAATCCAATTAGTTCAGGATATAAACCAACTGTTGCACAACTATCTAAAGAAGAATGGAAACAATTATACGATTATTTGAAAACAGTAACGATGTAAGATCATATATGAAAAGCACAAAACTTTATCTAACACTATTCCTATTGATTTCATTTTCTTTGCATGCTCAAAAGAAAATTGAAGTTGGTATTGACGAAAAACTCGGCAATATGATACCTCTGGATTTGAAGTTCCAAACTTCGGAAGGAAAGACTGTTGCCCTGAAAGATATTATTACTCAACCGACAATTCTGGCGTTGGTCTATTATCAGTGCCCCGGTTTATGTAGCCCAATGCAATCCGAACTGGCTTGGACAATCGATAAGTTGCAGCTTGAACCTGGAAAAGATTTCAAGGTTATCAGTCTAAGTTTTGACAGTCACGAAACTCCCGAAATTGCAAAAAAATGGAAACGTAGTTATCTACAGACGATTAAAAGAAATTTTGATCCGAATGATTGGGTATTCTTGACAGGCGATAGTGTGAGCATCAAAAAATTAACCGATATATGTGGATTTTATTATAAACCGACCAATAAAGATTTTATCCACGCAGCAACAGTTATCACTATCTCACCTGAAGGTAAAATATGCAGGTACTTATTCGGTACGGAATTTAACCCCTTCGATATGAAAATGGCATTGCTTGAAGCGGGGAGCGGGAAAACTAATCCGACTATATCAAAAGTTTTAAGAATGTGCTTCAGTTACGACCCGAGCGGTGAAAAATACACTTTAAATGTTACAAGAATTTCTGGTGCGATAACACTTTTAGGTGTCGGAATTTTTCTAGCAGTTATGTTATTCAAAAAGAAAAAAGTTAAGAACGAAGGAGTTAAAATAAATGGCTAACGGAACTATTGCTATGACCGATCTGCCCGTTCCTAAAGCGGAAAAATCTTTTTTTGAACAGAGCACAAACAAACACTCTGGTATTCTTTCCTGGCTATTAACAACCGACCATAAGAGAATTGGTTTGATGTACATGTTTGGAATTATTTCATTCTTTCTGGTTGGAGCTATAATCGGTTTATTGATGCGCCTTGAACTTCTTTCACCAGGCGGAAAAATCTTTTCAGCACAAACATACAATTCATTATTCACTCTTCATGGAGTGATAATGATTTTCTTGTTTATTATTCCTGGCATTCCGGCAATTTTTGGAAATTTCTTTTTACCGATTCAGATCGGTGCGCGTGATGTTGCATTCCCAAGATTGAATTTACTCTCATGGTATGTTTATATAGTTGGTGCAATTCTCGCTTTGACATCATTGTTTTTGCCTGGTGGTCCTATTGATACCGGCTGGACTTTTTATATCCCATACAGTGTACGAAGCGGTTCAAACGTTTCGCTTGCTATTTTTGCGGCATTTATTCTTGGCTTCTCTTCAATATTAACCGGAATAAATTTCGTTACTACAACACATAGATTGCGTGCACCGGGTATGTCGTTTTTCAAAATGCCTTTATTTGTATGGGCAACTTACGCAACAGCATGGATCCAAATAATTGCAACACCGGTTATAGCAATAACAATTCTTCTTGTAATTATCGAAAGAGCGTTCGGTGTTGGAATATTCGATCCTGCACTCGGAGGTGATCCGGTGTTATATCAGCATATGTTTTGGATCTATTCCCATCCGGCGGTTTATATTATGATCTTGCCTGCTATGGGTGTTGTTTCTGAAATTATTCCGACTTTTGCGAGAAGAACAATTTTCGGATATAAACAGATTGCATATTCATCGTTGGCAATAGCTTTTATCGGCTATCTTGTTTGGGGGCACCATATGTTTTCAAGCGGACAAAGCGATACGAGTAATTGGATCTTTTCATTGTTGACTTTTCTGGTTGCACTTCCCAGCGGCGTAAAAATATTCAACTGGGTTGCGACTATGTATAAAGGTTCGATCGATCCTCAACCGCCGTTCTTGTGGGTGATGTCATTTATAGTATTATTTTCTATTGGAGGATTAACTGGTTTGGTCCTCGGAGCATTAGCAACAGACATTCATTTGACCGATACTTATTTTGTAGTTGCCCATTTCCATTATGTAATGTTCGGTGGTACCGGTACAATTTTCATTGCGGCATTTCATTACTGGTTTCCTAAAATGTTCGGTAAGATGTATAATCTAAAATTTGCAAAGATAGCAGTAGTAACTTATTTCATTGGGTTTAACATGCTTTACTTTCCGAAATTTATTATGGGATACTTGGGGATGCCGAGAAGATATTACGACTATCTACCAATGTACACTCCATATCAAAGAATTTCGACTTACGGATCATGGATTTTAGTCAGTACTCTTTTCTTTATCGTTGGTTATTTTATCCATGCTTACTTTAGAGGAAAGAAAGCCACTTCTAATCCATGGGGAGGTGTAACTTTGGAGTGGCATATACCGTCTCCCCCGCCTGTGGAAAATTTTAAGGTGATCCCGGTAATAACTCATGATCCGTACGATTTTAGCCAATTGAAGGAGATGAAGGATGAGTGATCATCAAGATGCAGTTTTAGAAGTTAACCATGTACATCGCGATGATGTCGGAGCCAGAATGGGAATGTGGCTTTTCCTTCTTACAGAAGTCCTTTTGTTTGGGGGATTGTTTTTAGTTTATGCTGTTTACCGTTATCAGTATCCGGATCAGTTTAGAATTGCCGGTATGGAATTAAACACAAGCATTGGAACACTTAATACGATAATTCTGTTGACAAGCAGCCTAACGGTTGCAATTTCCATTGCTGCTATTCAGAAAGGGAATAAATTATTATCGGTCATCATGCTTTCGCTAACTTTGGTTATGGCATTTATGTTTTTGGTGAATAAATTTTTTGAATGGGAAACAAAATTTTCTCATGGAATTATTCCAGGTTCGAAAGAGATGACCTCAAAACCAAACGGGCAAATCCTTTTCTACGGTTTGTATTTTGTGATGACAGGTCTTCATGCTCTTCACGTAATAATCGGAATGATCATTTTGGCGTTTATGCTGGTTTTTGTTATAAGAAATAAAATTACAGAAGGGAATTATGTTAAGCTGGAAAACTCCGGCTTATACTGGCACCTTGTAGACTTAATCTGGATCTTTTTATTCCCGTTGTTTTATTTAGTTCAATAGTTCTTGGTTCTATATCGAGGGAAATTAATGGAAGCAAATAATAAAGAACAGCATATTGGCTACGGCACATACATTTTGGTTTGGTTGTCACTTCTTGTCTTCACTTCAATAACGGTGACTGTTGCCGGAGTGAATTTAGGCAGATATACTTTGTTTATTGCGCTTTTGATAGCAGCTATTAAATCCGGATTGGTAATAAATATTTTTATGCACATAAAATTTGATGAACCGATCTTCAAAGTTTTCATTGCATTGAGTGGATTTACATTGTTCATTGTATTCATATTAACATTTTTTGATATACTTTATCGTTGAGGATCTGATATGTCTCCAGCTCCAACAGCTCATGTTGAATCAGTTGATTTTGTAATGCTTTATATTGTCGCAATTTCCGTAATTCTTTTGATCGGAATTACAGTAACGATGATCTATTTCGTTTTCAAGTTCAATCGTAAAAAAGGTCATCAGCCAGTAGATATTCATGGAAATCTTCTTCTTGAAGTTGTATGGATTGTTATTCCTACACTTCTCGTCCTTTCAATGTTCTATTTCGGTTATACCAGTTATAGGGAATATCGAATAAAACCAGATAATCCTTTAGTTGTTGATGTAACCGCTAGGATGTGGCAATTTACTTTCAAGTATGGTAACGGTAAAATGACAGATACTCTTTATGTGCCGGTTAATACCGCAATCGATTTAGAAATGAAATCAATGGATGTTAATCATTGTTTATATATCCCGGCATTTAGAATAAAGGAAGATATTATCTACGGGCAGACTCATCATCTTTACTTCACACCGAAGGAAGTTGGAGATTATGATATTGCTTGTGCAGAATATTGCGGATTGAATCACGCAAAAATGTACACAAAAGTAAAAGTTATTAATGATGATCAGTTTACAAAATGGTATGGCGGAAATTGGCAGCCTGTTAAAACTGAAATACCGAAAGAATAGAGAGTGATTTGTTGGAATTTTTGAAAAAACATATCGCAATAATTTTAGAACTTGGAAAAGTTAGAATTACTTTCTTTGTTGCTTTCTCAACATCTGTAGGGTATTTGTTCCATTCGGGAAAGTTTGAGCCGGCTCTGATTTTTTGCGTTATAGGAGTCTTCCTACTTTCGTGCGGTTCATCTGCAATCAATCATTATCAAGAAAGATTTTCTGACGCAAAGATGGAGAGAACAAAAGGAAGACCAATTCCTTCGGGGAGAATTTCTGGACGGTACGCAATTATTGTTTCGGTTTCATTTGTTGTTATTGGATTGGGAATAATTTATTTCTCATCAAATGTAGCGGCATTAATACTCGGAGTAGTTGCGTTAATTTGGTACAACGTTATCTATACTCCTCTGAAGAAAAAATATGCTTTAGCTGTTGTTCCGGGATCAGTTATCGGCGCTATTCCTCCTATGATCGGCTGGGTTGCATCCGGCGGTTATGTTTTTGATAAAGAGATTTTGGCTTTAGCGTTTTTCTTTTTTATCTGGCAAATACCTCATTTCTGGCTCCTGTTAATGATACATAGCAAAGATTACGAGAAAGCAGGATTCCCAACACTCACAAAAATATTTAATGACATTCAATTAGGAAGAATTACATTTGTCTGGATTGCTGCACTTGCAACGAGCTGTTTGCTAATTCCATTCTTATCTTTTTCTTCAAGTATTTACTCGATGATAATGATGTTTATACTGGGCGCATGGCTTCTGTGGAATACAAAATCAATTCTATCTAAATATCTGGAACGGTTAATTTTCAGAAAAGCATTCCTAAGAATTAACTTTTATGTACTTGCTGTAGTGGTGATAATTTCATTAGACAAAATTATTTTTTAAAGATTTTTAATCGGTCACATTATGGATTTATTAGATCATTCGGTTTTGCCTCAATCAGCACATCACATGGTATTGCTTAGATATCTGCTGTCGCTGACATTCATTCTTTTCTTTCTTTACGCGAGCGTTTTGTTCGGCTCGCTTCTTTACTCATTATATTTTAGGAGAAAAGGAGAAAAGTCGGGTGAAAAAAAATATAAACGTTTTTCTAAAGAGCTGATTGACCAAGTTACATTTAATAAAGTAATAGCAATTGCATTTGGAGTTGTGCCGCTTTTAAGTGCTGTTTTTGGTTATGCTCAGCTTTTGCACAACAGCGGCTTAAACGTTCCCGAATTTTTACTGCTTGCTCTTCTGTTATTGATAATAGCTCTACTATTCGTTTACACATACAAATACACATTCCATCTAAAAGAAATTTTTCAGTTTGCCGAAGAGAAAAATGTAGAAAGCCAAAATGGAAAGTATTTGACAGAAGAAATATCATCTTATTATTCCAAGACAGGAAGACTTCATAAACAAAGCGGTTTTTATGCGCTCTTATTTTTGACTGTTACTGTTTACATCTTTTTGAGTACGGTTCAACTTGCATCGAATACAACAAGATGGGCGAGCGATAATAATTTATTCGGGTTAATTTTTTCTTTTTCTGCTTTGATGGATTTTGTCCAATTCATTGCCGCTGCTTTTTCCATTACATCGGCATTAGTTTTATATCTTCAGTTCAAAACTAATAACGGGAATGAACATGACGATAATTATAAATCTTATGTAAAAATTTTTAGTTTGCGTTCCGGCTTGATTTCCACTTTAATATTGCCTCTTATTATTGTTCTGAATGTTATGATAAGTCCGGTAAACTTATTTTCATTTGATTACTTCGGAGTAGTTCTAACCGCGTTAATTCTGGTTTTGTTGGTTGCTACTGTCTTTTACGTCATGATAAAAGACTCTTCAATTAATTATAGCACTTTTCTAATTGTTCTGTTGGTGTTTGTATTTTTGTCTTTAGTTGTCAAAGATCAGTTAGCTTTTGATAACTCTACAAAGATGCAGACTGCAATTCTTGTTAAGGAATACGATTCATACGAAAAGAAAATTCAAGAAGAGATGGGGGTTAGTACGCCTATTAGCGGTGCAGATATCTATAACGGAAGGTGTATTGCCTGCCATAATTTCGATAAAAAAGTTGTTGGACCTCCGTATAATTCTACTCTGCCCAAATATGAAGGCAAGAGAGATCTTCTTGTGAAATTTATTCTTAACCCCATTAAAGTAAATCCTGATTATCCTGCCATGCCAAATCAAGGATTGAAGCCGAAAGAAGCGGAAGCTATTGCTGATTACCTTTTAAAAACTTACAAGAAGTAGAAGAAGTATTCCTTCTTTAGCAAGATTATTCCTTGGCAGTTGTTGCTGAGGTTTTAATCTAACCTTATCCTTAGCACAAATTAAACTTCAGACCGAGTAGATCTATTCATTTCTGCTGATAATACGCTAAACAAAATCAACTATAGACCGATAATTAGTGGATGATTGTTGGAATATATAGTTTCGCTTAGTTGTTAAATTAATTTATTTTCACTTCGACAATAGTATGACGTTTCTATTCTAAAGTGGGATTTGTGAAAGATCAAAAAACATTGCTTTTGGTGGAAGATGATGAGCTTTTAGCGCTGACTGAAACTCGCTGGCTCCAAAAAGCGGGTTATAGAGTGATACATGTTCTAAGCGGTGAAAATGCTGTTGCTGTTGTTCAAGAGCGCTATGATTCAATTGATCTGATTTTGATGGACATAAATCTCGGCGGCGGAATTGACGGAACACAAGCTGCCCAAGAAATACTAAGAGATCATGATATACCGTTATTATTTCTCTCTTCTCGCACTGACCATGAAATTGTTGAAAAGACAGAACGAATTCCTTCGTATGGGTATGTAGTAAAAAATTCCAGTGAAGCAGTACTGCTTGCATCAATCAATATGGCTTTAAAGCTGCATGATGCTGGCAAGGAGTTGAGAGAAAAAGAAAAAGCTTTGAACAAAAATCGCACAAAGCTAAGAGGATCTGAATTTGAATCGCAAACTGGTAATAGGAAACTCTCTGGTTTTGCAGAACTAAAGCATGTTGAAGAAAGATTACTAAAATTGCAGAAGGGAATTGATTATTCCGAAGACGCAATTTTTATTACTGATAAAGACGGAAAAATTGAATTTACCAATCAGGCATTTGAAACAATCTATGGTTATAACTTTGAAGAAGTAGTTGGAAAGACACCTCGCGTAATCAAATCGAATTTAATACCACAGCAAGTCTATGAAAATTTTTGGTCTACGTTATTATCCAAAAGCTCTGTTAATGGAGAAATCCAAAATAAAACCAAAGATGGACGCTTAATTACAATTGAAGGATCAAATAATCCGATCTTGGATAATTCCGGAGAGATTGTTGGTTTTCTTGGGATTCATAGAGATGTTACAAAACGCAAACGTGCGGAAGAATTATTGCACGAAAGCGAAGAACGGTTCCGCTTGATGGTTGAGAATAGTCCGGATATGACTATGGTTCAGAATAAAGAAGGCTTTATTACATTTCTTAGTCATCAAGCAAAATACGTAATAGGTCACGATCCGGAAAAATTTTTAGGACAAACATTCCCGGATTATATACACCGCGATGACATTGAAAAAGCTTTTAAAGCGATGATGGATGCTTTGACAGGAAAGGAAATTATTGATTTAGAATATAGATTTATTGGAGAAAAAGGAGAACTGCATTGGTTGTCTCATACTGTTATACCAATGATCATTGATGGAGAATTAAAAAGTGTTTTTAGTACTGTCCGGGATATTACAGATAGAAAGAATGCTGAAATTAAGCTGCGCGAAAGTGAAGAGAAGATGCGTGTTCTTGTCGAAGGATCAACTTACTTTTTCTTCTACACACAAGATGCCAAGGGCAACATAATTTACATTTCTCCTTCTGTTGAAGAGATAACCGGTTATAATGTTGAAAAATGGATTGGGCAAAAACACTGGTATGCCATCGATTCTAAAATTAACGAGCTGGCTAAAGCTAAAACTTATCTGCACCTTGCTGGCAAAGACGAATCCGGGGCTACATTTGTTGAAATTAAACACGCCAATGGAAGCGAGATTTTATTGGAAGTTTATGAACATCCCGTATTTAGAAATAATGAAGTTGTAGGACTTCAGGGTGTTGCACATGATATTACAAAGCGAAAAAGAACCGAAGAAGAATTAAAGCTCTCAGAACTGCAGTATAAAACACTTTTTGAAAATGCTAACGATGCAATTATAATTTTCGAGCCGGAAGAGGAAATTATTTTGGAAGCCAATCATAGAGCGTGTTTAACTTATGGTTTCTCGAAATCCGAATTCATAGGAATGAGTCTTAAATCACTCTCTAAAAATGTTATAGATGGTGAAAAACAGATAGAAAAGTTACTTAAGCAGGGAACCTATGAAGAATTTGAAACCGAACAATTCAGAAAAGATGGATCCGTTATTCATTTACTTGTAAATGCTTCTATAATTGATTATAAAGGGGAAAAAGCTGTTCTCTCTATTAACCGCGATATAACAGAACGAAAACGTATTTATGAAGAGAGCATATACAATCACTCACTTCTAGAAGCAACAATTGAATCAACAGCAGACGGAATTCTTGTAGTTGACAAAAGAGGTAAAATTTCTAAAACCAATAAGAAGTTCGCCGATCTCTGGAATATTCCGGCATCAGTTATCGAGTCCGGAGATGATGATAGATTACTAAAATATATTTTAGATCAGCTCAAAGATCCGGGTGCATTTAAAAGTAAAGTAGAAGAATTATATAAGAATCCGGAATTACAAAGCTATGATACTTTTGAATTTAAAGACGGACGTACTTATGAACGGTTATCAATTCCTCAAAAATTAGGGAATGAAATTATAGGAAGAGTGTGGAATTTCCGCGATATAACAGAGCGTAAACGTATAAAAAAAGTACTTGAAGAAAGTGAAAAAAAATACAAAGATTTATTTGAAAAATCAGAAGACGCGAACTTAATTCTTGTTAATGGAAAATTTGTTGATTGTAATGAGGCAGCTGTAAAGATGCTTCGCTACAAAAACAAGAAAGAACTTTTAAATGCGCACCCTTCGGAATTATCGCCGGAAATACAGCCTGATGGAAAAACATCATTTGATAAGGCAAATGAAATGATGAATATTGCTTTAGAAAAAGGGAGCAACCGCTTTGAATGGAACCATAAAAAAGCTGATGGTGAAGTTTTTTTAGTGGAGGTGTTGCTGACTGCTATTGATATTGATGATAGAGATAAAATTATTCATACTACTTGGAGGGATATTACTGAACGGAAAAAATCTGAGCTGTTACGAGAAGCGCTTTATGAAATTTCTGAAGCTACATTTATTGCGACTGATATGTATGCTCTTTACGAGAGAATTCATGAAGTTATCTCCACTCTAATTACAGCCAAGAATTTTTACATAGCAATCTATGATGAAAAACTAAATCAAATTTCTTTCCCCTATTTTGTTGATGAATTTGACCCTCCTCAACCGCCTAAAAAACTTGGTAAAGGACTAACCGAGTATGTTCTAAGAAATGGCAAGGGAATGCTGATTGATGCGGAATTAGATATGCAGCTTAGAGGAAAAGGAGAAGTTGAACTCCTCGGTTCTCCGCAGGCTATCTGGCTTGGTGTTCCTCTTAATGTAAATGGTAAAACTATTGGCGTTATTGTGGTTCAAGATTACGAAAATGAAAATGCCTACGATGAAAATGCAATGCAGCTTTTAACCTATATAGCAGAACAAGTTGCGCAGGTCATTGAAAGAAAAAGAAGCTCAGATGAAATCAAAAAAATCTCGGAGGAACTGCGCGAGACTAACCAGACAAAAGATAAATTCTTCACAATCATATCGCACGATCTTAAGAATCCGTTTCAAGCAATTAACGGCGCTCTTAAACTATTGCTTAGCGAAGAAGATTCTCTCACTGAAGAAGAAAGAAATAATTTCTTAAATGGAATTCTAAATACATCCACAAAAGCTTATTCATTGCTGGAAAATTTGCTGATATGGTCCAGGCATCAAATGGGCAAAATGGATTTCAACCCGGAAAGAATAGAGTTATTCGAAGAAATTATTGTTAGTGTAGAACTTCTGAAAAATAATGCCGCATTAAAGAATATCACGCTGCTCAATAAAGTTGAACGTGATATTTATGTTACAGCAGATAGAAATATGCTCGATACTGTAGTGAGAAATTTAGTTACCAACGCAATAAAGTTTACCAAAGAAAACGGCACGATTGAGATAGAATCTAGAATTATTGATGACAATGTGGAAGTTGCTATTATTGATAATGGAGTTGGCATTCCAGCGGAAAGTTTAAGCAGGCTTTTCAGAATTGATCAATCAATTTCAACTCAAGGAACAAAAAATGAAACCGGTTCCGGATTGGGTCTAATTTTATGCAAGGAATTTGTGGAAAAGAATAACGGAAAAATCCGCATCGAGAGCGAACTAGGAGTGGGAACTAGAATCATTTTTACACTACCAATTAATTAATGATTGCTTCTTACCTAATTATTGAAAGAATCCTGTAAACAACCGAATAGTTTTTTATCTTTCCGCAGTTACTTATCTTATTCTAAAATAAATACCGGAGTTTAATGCTAACTGTACTGGAATCATTAAAGTTATCCACTGAATATCTTGAAAAGAAGGGAATAGAATCAGCCCGCTTAAATGCAGAACTTCTTTTGGCTGAGATTCTCAATTGCAAGCGCCTGGACTTATACTTGAAGTTTGACCAGCCGCTAAAAGAAAATGAAGTTGATATATACAGAGAGTGGATTTCGCGCCGTGGAAAATTTGAACCGCTACAATATATTATTGGTAAAGTTGAGTTTTTTGGCTTGCAATTCAAAGTTACCCGCGACGTTCTAATACCACGTTCAGAAACTGAAATCCTTGTAGAAGAAGTAATCAATTTTGCTAAAGACAAATCCGGATTGAAAATTTTGGATATTGGTACCGGAAGCGGAAATATTCCAATCGCACTTGCGAAGAATTTAACCAATGCTGAGATTATATCAGTTGATGTTTCTACAAAAGCAATCGAGGTTGCAAAAGAAAATGCTCTTCTAAATAGTGTTGAATCAAAAGTGGAGTTTATTCTTTCCGATATTAACCACTTTAAGATCGAAACCGGGTTGTTTGATATTGTGATCTCAAATCCTCCTTACGTTAGCGCGGAAGAATATCCATCGCTTCAAAAGGAGATTGTTGAATATGAACCTTCTATTGCTTTAACTGATTCCAATGACGGTTTGGATTTTTATAGAACGATTGCGGAAAAATCAAAATCATTTTTGAAAAAGGAAGGCAAAATCTTCTTCGAAATTGGGAAAGAACAATTTGACGATGTAGAGAAGATACTTTTGAAGAACAATTTTTTGAATATTAAGATCACAAAAGATTATCAGCAAATAGAACGGGTAATATCCGGAGAATTGAAATGAGAGCATTGGTGCAAAGAGTTTCGGAAGCATCGGTAACAATTAGTAAACCGGAATATTTCTCGGGAATAAAAAAAGGAATGGTAGTTCTTCTTGGCGTTAAAGATGGTGATACCGAAGAGGACCTTGCTTTTGTTGCCGATAAATGTTCGAACCTAAGAATTTTTTCCCGAAGGGATCCCTTTAATTCGGGAGAAGATGAAAATGAAAAGATGAATCTTTCTTTGAAAGATATTGATGGTGAAGTTCTGGTTATTTCACAATTCACTCTTTACGGAGACGCTCGTAAGGGAAACCGCCCTAGTTTTATTGAAGCTGCGCGTCCGGAAATTGCAGAAGAAATGTATAACAAATTCATTCGAAGGATGAAAAGCAATCTTGGGGATGAAAAAGTTAAAAACGGAATATTCGGTTCGATGATGCTTGTGAAAATATTTAATGATGGTCCAGTAACAATCATAGTTGAATCAAAAGGTGAAAAGAGAGAATAGATTGCACTCAACAATCATGGTTTTCATAGACGGCGTTGGAATCGGGAAAGAAGATTATCAGAATAATCCTTTCTTCAGATACGGATTCAAAACATTTTCTGAAATATTCGGTGCGATTCCTCATCTTGGCAAACAAAGATTGAAAGGAGAAAATGCTTTTTTCTTTCCGGTAGATCCTCTAATGGGTGTTGCAGATATACCTCTAAGCGGCACCGGTCAAACATCAATATTTTGTGGGGTGAATGCACCTAAAATTATAGGCAAGCATTTTGGTCCATATCCATATTCTACGTTAGTGCCGATCATAAAAGAAAAAAATATTTTTCTTGAATTCATGAAAAGAAAAAAGAAAGTTGCGTTTGCCAATGCTTATCCTAAAGTTTTTTTTGATTACGTTAATTCCGGCAGAAGAAGATTAAGCGTCACAACCTTGAGCTGTATTTTGAATGGAATGAGATTGAATAAAATATCCGACCTTCGCAAAGGTAATGCTCTAAGCGCAGAGATAGATAACCGCCGTTTTGTTGAGCGGTTAAATTATAAGTTGCCGATTATAAAAGCAGAGACAGCTGCAAATAGGCTTTTAAGGATCGGTTCTAAAAATCATTTTACTCTCTTTGAAATATTTCACACCGATCATTTAGGGCACGGCAGAAACATTGAATGGCTTGAATACACAACCGGCGTTCTTGACAGATTTCTTTTTCACTTGATTACTAATCTGACAAAAGATATGACGCTTGTTGTCTGTTCAGATCACGGAAATTTTGAAGACCTTTCAATCAAAATGCATACTCTTAATCCGGCAATAGGAATTTCTGCCGGGAAACATTCGGAATTCCTCTCTAAAAAGATTAAGAAATTGTATGATATCAAACCGGCAATAATGGAGATGTATGATTGAATAACTATCCACTCATAAGGTTTGTGATAATCTTTATAGTCGGAATTATAGCTCAATCAATTTTACAATTACAAATTTCTATATTAATAATTTTTTTTGCCCTTCTACTCATCTTCACAATGGTTCTGCTACTTATCAAGAAAGATAAATTTGAATTTACCAAACAGATAGCCGTTGGTATAGCTATTATGTTGTTTGGTGCTGTCTACTTCAGTCTATTCAATCAGAAAGAAGTAAGCTATCCATTTCCGGAGCCAAAATATTCAAATGTGAAAATTGATGGAACAATTAACAGAATTGAATTAAAACGGGAAGGGAGGATCAACTTATATTTAATCAGCAACTCTGTTAAAATAAAAGAGGAATCCTATCTCGGAAAAATTAATCTTCTCTGCTCCATTTATGATGACAATAAGAAAACAGATAAATTATTTAGCGAACTCTCAGTTGGAAATACAATAAGTCTGAAAGGAACTTTACAGCAACCGAGGAGCGAAAGAAATCCTGGCGAGTTTGATTATGAAAAATATCTCAACAGCAAAGGTATTTCTGGCATTGTCAATGTTTATAATACTGATAGTGTAAAGTTTATTTCGAAAGATGTATCTGCCATTAAGAATACAATATTTCAGATTCGTAAAAAAATTGACGAACAAATTAGTCTGCTTCATAACAAAACTACCGGCGCACTTCTGCGGGGATTAATACTTGCTGATAGAAGTTTAATAGATTATCAGATCAACGATTATTTCATAAATGCCGGCGTTGTGCATGTCCTTTCTGTTTCGGGCTTGCATGTTGGTTATATAGTCTTGATCTTTTTAGTGCTCTTCAATCGCTTTAATATTTATACGCGTTACTTGCTGACATTTATCGGATTATTGTTATATATGATTATAACCGGTGCAGATGCGCCAGTATTTAGATCAACAGTAATGGCGTTAGTTTTATTAGCGGCGCCGTTAACCGGGAGAGATTATAACAGCTTAAACTCTCTCTCATTCTCTGCTCTAATTATTTTATTGATAAGTCCTAAAGAATTATTTAACCCAAGTTTCCAATTATCATTTTCAGCAATCTTATCGCTAATTATTATTTATCCGCCGTTAAAGCGGTTTATTGATAATCTTCATATCAAACCAAAAGCACTTAATTGGATTATAGTTTTTTGCATGACATCAATTGCTGCTCAACTTGGAACACTTCCATTCACACTAACATATTTTCACCGGCTTTCGGTCTCGGCGCTACTTGCCAACTTTATTGTCATTCCAGCTTCGGGTGCAATTGTTGCGCTTGGAATTTTATCAATTGCAATTGGTTCGATATCGCATTGGATCGGATCAGTTATTTCATCTGCAAACGAGTTGTTAACATTCTTCACTTATTGGTTTGTTCAATTATTAGGAAAGAAAGAATATTCTTATATAACTATTAATCAATTTTCGGTTTACGATGCCGTCATCTTTTATCTAATCTTAACACAAATATTTTTTATTCTTAAGAAATTTGTTTCTTCTTCTGCAAAGATTATTGCAGTTATATCTTCGATCATTCTGATGGTACTACTAATGCGTTTTGATAATTATAATCTGATGCCTAAGAACACTCTATCAGTTATGGCGGTTGATGTCGGGCAAGGAGATGCATTCCTTATAAAATTCCCCAATATGAAAACAGCATTAATAGACGCCGGCGACAAAACAGAATATTTTGACAACGGCAGCCGTGTGATTCTTCCTCTTCTTGATAAACTTGAAATTGATACGCTTGATTACGCATTTATCTCTCATGTGGATTCCGATCATTATAGAGGAATGGAAGCGATAATAAGAGAACACAGAGTAAAAATGATCTACAAACCAAAGATAGATTCTTCCTCGGTTAGCGATTTGGAGTTTGAAAAATTATTACGCTCCCAGAATTATAAGCCGCACTACTATTCAAAAGAAATTCTTTCGATTGGAAATTCTCGTATTTATGTTTTGAATGATACAATAAACAATTATTTTGAATCTCAAAATTCCAATGATAGAAGCGGAATGTTAAAATTGGTTGCAGGGCAGAGTTCATTTCTTTTTACTGGTGATGCAAGCATAACAGCAGAAAACAAATATATTGACGCATATAAATCTTTTTTGCAGTCAAATGTTTTGAAAGTTGGTCATCACGGAAGCAAATCAAGTACAGGGGATGAGTTCTTAAAAAATGTAAAGCCAAAAATGGCAATTATTAGTGCAGGAATTGCTAACAAATTCCGCCATCCTAATAAAGTGATTTTAGAAAAGTTGACCGCAAATAATGTAGAGATTTTCCGCACAGATAAAAGCGGTGCAATATTACTTCAATCTGATGGAAGAACGATAAACCCAATAAACTGGAAGCAGATGAAATCCGATTTTAATTTTTAACCCAATAAAGAGAAAGAATGCAAATAGAAGAAAACGTATCACTTAAAAAGTATAATACATTCGGCGTTGATGCCAATGCCCGTTATTTTGTAGAGATCAAAACCGAAGATGAGTTGCAAGAAATTATAACCAATCAAGAATTCAAAAAAGATAAAAAAATATTTCTCGGCGGTGGAAGCAATATTCTATTTACCAAAGATTATGATGGTCTCATTGCAAAAATTTCTACAAAAGGGAATAGGGTTGTAGATGAAAACGAAAAGGAAGTTTTAGTAGAATCATCCGCCGGTGAAAAGTGGAATGATTTTGTAACGTACTGTGTTGAAAAGAATTTCTTTGGTGTTGAAAATTTATCGTTGATACCCGGAACTGTCGGCGCGGCTCCTATTCAAAATATTGGTGCTTACGGCGCTGAATTAAAAGATGTTTTCGAATCTCTTGACGGAATAATGATAGATTCCGGTGAAAAAAAATCGTTCAGTAAAAATGAATGTCAATTCGATTACCGCGATAGTATCTTCAAGAAAAAATATAAGGATAACTTTCTTATCACCAAGGTTTTATTCCGTTTGCAAAAAGAAAAAAAATTTAATTTGAATTACCGGGCGTTTCAATCATACCTTAAACCGGGTGAACAAAATAAATTATCTCTTAGAGAAATGAGCGAGCTTGTCAAAAGAATAAGGCGGGATAAACTGCCTAATCCTCAGAAGTATGGTAACGCAGGAAGCTTTTTCAAAAACCCGGAAGTTGACTTAAGAAAAATTAATGAACTGCAAGAAAAATTTAATGACCTTGTCCATTTCAAAGTAGAAGAGGATAAATATAAAATTTCGGCGGGGTGGTTAATTGAAAAATGCGGATTTAGAGGAAAGAACATCGGCAATGTCGGCACGTACAAAAAACAAGCATTAGTAATTATTAATTTTGGCGGGGCAACGGGGGATGAGATAAAAAAATTTTCGGAAAATATTCAGAATGCGGTTGAAAATAAATTTAATATAACATTAACTCCCGAAGTAAATATTTATTAATTATTCATAAAACATTGTTCGAGGTAATCATGTCCGAGCCAGTTGAAGAAGGAAATATTCTGAAGAAAACGTTTCAAGAAGTTACACAGCCGTTTAAGGATCTTATGCACACTTCGCGTGCGCTATTTGGACTTAATTTATCATATCTGATAGAAGGGTTCACGTATTTTGGAGTGCTTGGTTACTTGGTTCTATATTTCAATCAATATGTTGGATTAAATGATATTAATTCCGGTCAAATGGTTGGTGTTCTCACAGCAGGTATCACACTAAGCATGCTGGTGCTTGGCGCGACCGTTGACTGGATTGGTCTGCGCAAGTCGTTGATATACTCTTTAGTGTTTATGCTTGCCGGAAGAATAATAATCGCAGCTGCGCCTCATATGGGAGTTCCGGGATTATGGAATTCGGCACATATTTTCGCGATGCTTGGAATATTGGGAATTATAATCGGCTATGGCATTTACATGCCAGCATGTTATGCTGGTCTAAAAATATTGACAACGGAAAAAACAGCGGCGATGGGTTACGCGATGTTGTATGCTCTAATGAATCTTGGCGGTTTTTTGCCGGGTATTATCGCCCCGCCGATCAGACAATATTTTGATAGGGACGGAAGCAATAACGGAATGTTAGCTATGATGTGGATTTACTCAATCTTCACGGTCGTTGGTATTGCTGTTGTGTATTTTATTATCACTAAAAAAGCAATGGCAAAGGCTATTGAGGATACAGAAAAAATTTCAGATCCGAAGCATAAAGAAGAAGAGCAAGTTGAAATGACGCTTAACCAAAAGATTCAATATTATTATAAAAACTTCCCGCTCAGAGATCTCAGATTTTTATACTTTGTATTCATACTTATCCCTGTTCAAACATTGTTCGCTCATAACTGGTTGACATTGCCCGCTTATTTTAAAAGAGCATTTGATGGAACTGTAAGCGAGTATTTCGAATTTTTTACAAATTTTAATCCGGTCCTTATTTTTATCTTCACTCCTGTTGTTACAGCTCTAACTTCAAAAAAAGATACTTACAAGATGATGATAATAGGAACTTTTGTTATGGCAAGCCCTACGTTTATCCTTGCGTTGGGACCAAGCCTTACAACTGTATTCGCTTACCTGATCATCATGTCAATTGGCGAAGCAATGTGGCAGCCAAGATTCCTTCAGTGGGTTGCCGAGATTGCGCCAAAAAATATGACTGGCATTTATATGGGAATCGGGCAGTTTCCGTGGTTCTTAACAAAAGTCCTTACAAGTCTCTATTCCGGCTGGTTCCTCATGCATTATTGCCCGGCTAATACTCCTCCTTCTCAGATGAACACCGAATTTATGTGGCTGATTTACGGATTCATAGCTATAATCAGTCCGATTGGTTTGTTCCTTGCTCGCGGCTGGATGAGGAAAGGATTTAAGACTAAGCACGGCGAATAGATAAAGAGGTAGTGAGAACATTCTAAATGTAAAAAGGTGGAGGTAGTTCTTCACCTTTTTATATACTCGATTGAACACTCTGCAATTAGTCGCTAAAATTCATTAAATTTCATTTGCAAATATTCTCTTGGAAGAGTGGACCTCGCAAAGCAATATATAATACAATGCATAATCGCAGCAGCCAATAATCTCAGATTAAGTTCCGAGAAAATTGAAACTGTTGCTTTAATACGTGAGCGGTTGAACTCTGCCGAAAATCTATCCGAAGAAATTAAAAATTTCAAAAAGATAACCGAACTTTCCAAACTTGGAATCAAACTCAGCGAAATTCAGATTTTTATTGATGCAGGCAAGATTGACTTCATGAAGTTATCAGATAAATTCAAAGAACATTACTATGGTTTAGTCAGCGAAATGAATGGCGTTCTGGATGTGTTAACTCCTCAGGCTGCAAGAACTGTTTTTTTGAAAATGGATGAAAAACTTCTCAATATAGATTTATCAAAGCGCGATGATAAACCTACTAACGATAATCTAACTCCCAAAATTAATGTTACACCGGAGATTGAATTGCCAAGACGTTCACGCGCGGATGAATTACGCGAAGCTATAATATTTGAGGAGCTGAATAAGGGCGCCGAGCTAAATTTCGAGAATTATGAAGAAAAAGTATTAAGACCGGTAAAAGAACTCGATTCATTTCTTAACCGCGTTATGAAATATGAGTTTACCGAAAATGAAATCAAGAATCATATCCGGATTATGAATGAGAATGCAGAGTATTCTAAAAAAATTGGATTCGAAATTCTATCGAACATGCATTCTATCTTTGCTCGCGGTTTGGAATTGATTGATAAAAAGAAAATTGCGGCAAGTCCAAATGTTGTTGAATCTCTGAGAGCTTGTTTGATTGTAATTGTTGCCGTAGTACGCGGTAAAGAAGTGGATATCACAAGTTATCTAAATAGAGCAGAAAATTTTGGCAGAACTATTAATGCAAATCAAAAGGAAAGATAAATGGAGCTATATGCTGTTATAATGGCTGGCGGTGTAGGTTCAAGATTCTGGCCCAGAAGCAAAGAGAAAAAACCGAAACAGTTGATTCGTATCTTTGGCGAGAATACAATGATTCAGGATACGGTTAAACGGTTGGAAGGATTAATTGCAAACGACCACATCTATATTGTTACAAATAAAATTCAGAAGTTGAGAGTTAAAGAGCAGCTTCCGCAGATTCCTGAGCAAAATATACTTGATGAGCCGTTCGGTAAAAATACAGCCGCCTGTATTGGACTTGCTTCTGTAGTTATAAAAAGTAAAAATGAAAACGCTGTTATGATTACTCTTCCGGCAGATCACTTAATTCAAGACGATGAAGAGTTCAGAAAATGTTTATTAACCGCATCCGAATTTGCGGATAAATCAAAAGGACTTGTAACAATTGGTATAAAACCAAACCGTCCTGAAACCGGTTACGGATATATTCAATTTGACGAAACGGAAGTTGATAAAAATATTCATAAAGTTCTCACGTTTGCAGAGAAACCAAATATTGAAACCGCACAACGATTTCTTGAAGCAGGCGACTTCTTATGGAATTCAGGAATATTTATCTGGCGTACAGATGCTATACTTGGTGAAATGCAGAAATATTTGCCTGATCTATTTGATGGACTTGAAAAGATAGAAGAAGCGGTTGGAACTTCTGATTTTGAGAGGGAAGTTGTTCGAGTTTACGGACAATTGAAAAGCATTTCAATTGACTATGGTGTAATGGAAAAATCCGATAAAGTTTTTCTTACTCAAGCTGATTTTTATTGGAATGATGTTGGAAATTGGGAAGCAGTTTATGAAATTTCGGATAAGAACGAAGACGGTAATGCTATCGTTGGAGATGTTTATACAGAGAAAGCATTCAATTCGTATCTCTTTTCACCAAGGAAATTTGCCGCTGTTATTGGTGTGGAAAATTTAATTGTGATCAATACTAACGATTCTTTGCTCGTTTGTCATAGAAACAATGCTCAAGATGTTCGTCTGGTTGTAGAACACCTTAAGATGAATAAACGAAATGAACTTGTATAGGAATTACTAGAGAGATCTTACTTATGGCTATAAGATTAATTACGGAAGATGATGTAAAAAAAATTCTTAAGAAAGGTGATAGAGAAATTTTAGTTGAAGCGGGATCGGTTTTAACTCCTTTGGCTAAAGATAGAATTCTTCATTCCGGCTTAAAAATTGTTGCCGGTGATTCGTCAAGTATCTCTTCAGTATCAAACTTGCAAACAAAAATCGCAATCGGTTCAGATCATACTGGCGTAAAGATGAAAAAAATTTTGTACGATTATTTGAAAAAGAAAAATTTCGATCTGTCCGATGTAGGCACTTTTACAGAAGATGCTGTTGATTATCCGGATATAGCATTTAATGTTGCTAACCGGGTTGCAGTTGGAGAAGTTAAATTTGGAATCATACTGGACGCAACCGGAATTCCATCTGCTATTACAGCTAATAAAGTTCCGGGAATTAGAGCAGCTACATGCTATAATGAATTTTCCGCTAAAAGTTCTCGTGAACATAATGACGCAAATGTGTTAGTTGTTGGCGCAAGGGCATTGGGCGAAGAAACAATAAAATCTATTGCCGATATATGGCTGTCGTCAAAATTTCTTGGAGACCGTCATCAGAAACGGTTGGATAAAATAAAAGTAATTGAAGAGAAGTTTTCAAAAAAGCAGTGAAAGATTTTTAATACTAATCATTTATTTATTTCATCCCACAAACTGAGTAACACCATTGTATATCGAAAAAGCATTCGTAGAATCAGTAGAAAGATTAGGCGAAGAAACATTTCTGATGAAAGTATTTTCACCGGCGATTGCCTACATATCAAAACCGGGTCAGTTCTGTAATATCAAAGTTTCCGAAAGCAATTTTCCGCTTCTCCGAAGACCTTTTAGTATCTGTAATGTTGATGGTGATTATGTTTTTTTCCTATTCGATATTCATGGAGAGGGAACTAAAATATTATCCTCAAAGAAGAACGGAGATACAGTTGAGTTACTCGGTCCGCTTGGCAAAGGTTTTATGTTTGATGATGATTATGAAACGGCAGTAATTGTTGCCGGAGGATTGGGAGCTGCGCCGTTTCCATTCTTAATCAAAAATATTTCTGATGAGAAAAATATTATATGTCTCGTTGGCGGAAGATCTCAAAAACAAATTGTTACACATGGTCTGAAAAATATTGCAATCGCTACAGATGATGGTTCAGAAGGTTTCAAAGGTACCGTAATTGATTTGCTGAAAGAAGAAATTAAAAATATACACGAGAAAAAATTTAGAATATTTGCTTGCGGTCCTAATGCGATGCTTAAAGCGCTTCAGAAATACAGCATAGAAAATAATTTTGATTGTCAGATATCGGTTGAGTGTGCTATGGCATGCGGATTTGGAATTTGCCAGGGCTGTCCGGTTGATTCTGCTAACGGTGAATCATATCTGCTCGTCTGTAAAGATGGGCCGGTATTCAATGCAAACGAAGTAAAACTATGAATAAGGTTGATCTCTCAGTAAATATCGGCGGTTTGAAATTGAAGAACCCGGTAATTCTTGCTTCAGGTACTGTGGGATATGGAAATGAAATTGCGGAATTTACCGACCTCAACAAATTAGGCGGAATAGTAACTAAGTCGTTATCATTAAAGCCGCGCAAAGGAAATCCTCCTCAAAGAATTGTTGAAACCCCATCCGGTATGTTAAATGCAATTGGCTTAGCAAACGTTGGTGTTGAAGCATTCATCAAAGACAAAATACCATTTCTAAAAAATTTAGATACAACTTTAATTTGTAATATCGCAGCAAGTTCGGTTGAAGAATATGTTGAGTGCGTCCACATTTTGAATGATGAAGAGACAATTAAAGCATTTGAGATAAATGTTTCTTGCCCGAATGTAAAAGAAGGCGGTCTCGAATTTGGAAACGATCTTAATGCCGTAGGCAGAATTACTGAAAAAGTTAGAAACGCTACCAAGAAACCGGTAATAATTAAACTTTCGCCAAATGTTTCGCGTATATCCGACTTTGCAAAAGTTGTTAAAGAAAATGGCGGCAATGCTGTCTCTGCAATTAATACTCTTGTCGGAACTTCGTTCGATATTTACACTCGTAAACCGAAAATTAAAAATGTAACCGGAGGTTTATCCGGTCCAGCAATTAAACCCGTTGCATTAGCAAAAATTCTTGAGATAAAAAGAAATACGGATATTCCAATTATCGGTATAGGTGGAATTATGATTTGGAAAGATGCCGTTGAGATGATGATTGTAGGCGCATCGGCTTTTCAAATTGGTACTGTTAATTTTATAAATCCAAATGCCGGTTTAGAAATTCTTAACGGATTAAATTCCTTTTGTATAGAAAACTCTATCAAAAACATTTCTGATATAACCGGTTCATTCCAAATCTAAGTATGGATATACAAACTGCCATTGATAAACTTTTCTCGCTTCATCAATTTGGGATCAAACTTGGACTTGAAAACATTCTCAATTTGCTTGAACAAATTGGTAATCCTCATAAAAATTTAAAAACAATTCATGTTGCCGGTTCGAATGGAAAGGGAAGTACTGCTTCATTTATCGCAAGCATTTTAATGGAAGCCGGCTACAAAGTTGGTATTTATACCTCTCCTCATTTCGTAAAATACAATGAGCGGATACGGATAAACGGAATTATGATTGATGATGACTATGTAGCAAAATTCGTAACCGGTTTAGAAGATTACATCGAAAAACAAAATGTTACTTTTTTTGAAATTACAACTGCGCTAGCGTTCAAATATTTCAGTGATCGGCAAGTTGATTACGCTGTAATTGAAACCGGACTTGGCGGAAGGTTGGACGCGACAAATGTTATTGATCCCATCGCTTCTGTAATTACTTCTATTAGTTTAGAACATACAGAGCATCTTGGAGATACAATCGAAAAGATTGCATCGGAAAAGGCTGGAATTATAAAACCGCATTCATTTGTATTAACTGGAAAAATGCCGCAACAAGCTGAAAATGTTTTTCGGGAAAAAGCACTTCAATGCAATAGTAACTATCTATCGGTAGAAGATTATGCTTTCTACGAGAACAATAGAGTTATTGTACAATTGAAAAACAAATCATTCTCTTTGTATTTAACTCCTCTGAAAGGTGAACATCAACTTTATAATTCTGCTTTGGCAGTCAAAACGGTTAATGAATGTTGTAAAATCGAAGATGGAATTGTTCTATTAAAAGGGATCAAAAATGTAGCGGAAAATACAGGAATACAAGGTCGGTACGAGGTAGTGAACGATCATCCGAAAATAATTTTCGATTCCGCTCACAATCCGGAGGGGATAAATTCTTTTATTAATGAGTTCTCAAAGGAATATCAGAATTATAAAGAGCGCATTTTAATTTTTGGTGCTATGAGAGATAAATCAATAAAAGAGATGCTCATTGCTCTAAATCCTTATTTCACTAGAATCTATGTTACAAAGGTAAATATTGAGCGTTCCGCTTCCATTGA
This sequence comes from Bacteroidota bacterium, assembly GCA_021824635.1. Taxonomy (GTDB): domain Bacteria; phylum Bacteroidota; class Ignavibacteria; order Ignavibacteriales; family Melioribacteraceae; genus Fen-1258. The sequence goes on from JAKAKD010000068.1 coordinate 51,869, forward strand.
AGAGCTGCAAACAATTGCCTCTTCTTCCGGTATTGAGGTTAGTGGATTGCGGGAACCGGGTATTTTAATTGACAATTTTCAAAAAGAATCTGATAAATCGTGCCTGGTAGTTCTTGGTAGCATGTATTTGCTAGGCGAAATAAAATCTAAAAAATTGATAAAAATGCTTGACAAAGTGATAAAGGGAGACTAATTTTCAGTCGTGCCTCAATAGTCTTCAACAATAATAATTCACTTTTAATAATTTTCATAAAATCCTCAAGATTGTTACCATAATTGAAAAATCAAGAAAATTTCTCACAAGTAATAGGATTTACTCATGCCAATGGATATTTCAGAGCTGCAATCGAAAAAGATTGTAGACCTCTACAAGATCGCTAAAGATTTTGCAATAGCCGGTTACAGCGATCTCCGCAAACAAGAACTCATCTTTAAAATTCTAGAAGCGCAATCACAAAAGGACGGTCTGACATTCTCTAAAGGTGTCTTGGAAGTTTTAGCCGATGGTTATGGCTTCTTACGTTCTGCCGATTACAATTATTTGCCATCACCTGATGACATCTACGTTTCTCCATCGCAGATCAAAAGATTCAGTCTAAGAACTGGAGATTTTGTTAGCGGACAAGTTAGACCGCCTAAAGAAGGAGAACGGTTTTTCGCGCTGCTTCGTGTTGAAGCTGTGAATGGAAAAGATCCCGAAGCGATAAGAGAACGCACTCTATTTGATAATTTGACTCCGTTGTATCCGACTAAAAGATTAAAATTAGAATCCGCACCTGGCGAATACTCGATGCGTATAATTGATATGCTTTCTCCGATAGGTAAAGGACAAAGAGGATTGATCGTATCACCTCCTAAAGCCGGTAAGACAATTATTCTGCAAAAGATGGCAAATTCTATTTCACGTAATCATCCCGAAGTAAAAATTATTATGTTATTGATTGATGAACGCCCTGAAGAAGTAACTGATATGCAGCGTTCCGTTCAAGCAGAAGTGATTAGCTCTACATTTGATGAGCCCGCAGATCGTCACGTTCAAGTGGCAAATATGGTTATTGAAAAAGCTAAACGTATGGTTGAAGCTGGCGATGATGTTGTAATTCTTCTGGATTCAATTACACGACTTGCCCGCGCACATAACACCGTGATACCACATAGCGGAAGAATTCTCTCCGGTGGTGTTGACGCTAACGCACTTCACAAACCAAAAAGATTTTTCGGCGCTGCCAGAAATACCGAAGACGGCGGAAGTCTGACAATTATTGCAACAGCACTCGTTGATACCGGAAGCAGAATGGACGAAGTTATTTTTGAAGAGTTCAAAGGTACCGGCAATATGGAATTAGTTCTGGATAGAAGTTTATCAGATAAGAGAATATTCCCGGCAATTGATGTTAATAAATCTTCTACAAGAAAAGAAGAACTTCTCTTTAAGGAAGATGAATTGAATAAAGTCTGGATATTAAGAAAAATAATTGCGGAATTTGATTCTGCCGAAGCTATGGAATTTTTACTCGACAAGATGAAGGGAACGAAAAACAACAAGGAATTTATGATGAGTATGAACAGTTAACGTTATGAATCTCCTATAAGATGAGAACGCTTGCTTTCACATGCGGTGATATAAACGGGATTGGTCCGGAAATTTGTATCAAAGCGATTAATAAAATCTACCAACCTGCTGAAAGAAAAATTGTTTTATTTTGTCCGGCAAATGTTTTTGAAAATGCTTCACAAGTTTCATTCAATTACCAAATTGTGAATGAGTACAATCTTTCCAATATAAATCCAGAATGTGTAACCGTTGTTGACATTGGTAAGTTTAAGCAGAATGTAGGTAATCCATCAAGAGATTCTGGTAAAGCAGCCCTTCTTTCAATAAAGAGCGCTTTTAATTTAGTCCAATCAAAAGGTGCGGACGCTATTATCACCGCACCGTCTTCTAAGACTGCATTTAAATTAGCAGAGGTCAAGTATCCAGGCCAGACAGAGTTACTTGCAGAATTATCACACACAAAGAAATATTTAATGATGTTTCTTTCGGACCAATTTATTTGCGGACTTGCGACTATTCATGAGCCGATAAAAAAAGTTAGTAAGCTCTTAACTAAACAGCTTGTCAAATCATCATTAAAAGTGTTACATCAAACATTGATGCGCGATTTAGGGAATAAAAATCCTAAAATTGCTGTTCTTGCTCTAAATCCTCACGCTGGTGAAAATGGAAAGATGGGAAGAGAAGAAATAGATTCTATCATGCCGGCTATAAAATCTTTCAAAAATAATTTTGTCGAAGGACCATTTGTCCCGGATGCTTTCTTTGCAAATCAATTATACAAAGTTTACGATGCTGTCCTCGGTATGTATCACGATCAAGTCTTGATTCCATTTAAGATGATGAACTTCAATAGCGGAGTAAACTTTACCGCGGGGCTTCCTATAATTCGGACTTCTCCGGATCACGGCACAGCATACGATATTGCAGGTAAAGGAGTTGCCGATCCAAGCAGCATGATTGATGCTGTTAAGTGGGCAGAAAAAATTATTTCTAACCGGAGAAAATCATAAATGCCGGTTAAGACTTATTCCGCCATAGCTGAGATTTACACCCACATGATGCGTTCAATTGATTATAAGGAGTGGGCAGATTACATCCATCAGATTAGTAAAGAAATAAAGAAGAAAAAAATATCTGTCTTGGAATTAGCAGGCGGTACCGGGGCAATCTCAAAAATTCTTCAAAAAAAAATGAATATTGTTTCTACCGATCTTTCATTAAACATGTTGAAACAAAACGGCGATAAGTCTTTTCCAAAAGTTTGCTGCGATATGACATGCCTTCCGTTTAAAAATAAATATGATTTTATTTTCTCCACATTTGACAGCGTAAACTACCTGAACACCAAAGAAAAATTTATACGTTATTTGGAAAATGCTAGCCGCTGCATTGATGATGGAGGCTTGCTCGCTTTCGATGTTAGTCTTGAAAATAACAGCAAAAAATTTGAAAAATATTTGAACCGGAGAGGAAAAGTAAACGGAATTACTTTCCGGCAGAGGAGTTTATATAATCCGGCTACGAGAATTCATTACAACCATTTTGAATTAACACTTGCCAATGGTCAAAAGGTTGAAGAAATTCACAAACAGAAAATCTACCGCTTTGAGGAATATTTTGATTTTATCGACAAATCCGATTTTTACGTACACAAATGTTATAAAGCATTTACTTTTAAGAATGCAGATGCAGAAACTGAACGTGCTCAATTCATATTAAAAAAGAAAAATGTATGCTGACATTCAATAGCGTTGATTTCAATTACAAAAATCAGCCGGTATTTACCGATCTTAATCTTACTGTGGATCAGGGTGAGTTTGTTTTCATGATCGGCAAAAGCGGAGTAGGAAAAACTACTTTATTGCGGATGATTTTTATGGATCTCTTTCCCGATTCCGGCTATGTAGAAGTAGGAGAATATTCATCTGAAACAATAAGAGAAAGTGATCTGCCATATCTTCGGCGTAAAGTGGGGATGATATTTCAAGATTTTCAGCTTTTATCGGATAGAAATATTTATGATAATTTAGCATTTGTTCTTCAAGTAACAGGCAACCCGCGCAAAGTAATTAAGAAAAAAGTGATGAACGCTTTGACTGAAGTTGGTTTGGCTCACAAACAAAAAAATATGCCGCACCAACTTTCGGGCGGAGAAAAACAGCGTGTAGCAATTGCAAGAGCAATGATTAACGACCCTTTCTTAATCCTTGCCGATGAACCGACAGGAAATCTCGATCCGGAAACATCCGAAGAAATATTAACTATCTTAAGGAAAATTAATTCTAGAGGAACATCGGTAATATTTGCAACACACAATTATGAATTAGTCAGAAAATTCGAATCCAAAATTATAAAACTGGAAGGCGGCAAAGCCGTTAAGGTGTTAATTAAAAGGAAAGGAGAAAACGACTAACTCTTTTTTATCTGCGACAAAATTCCTTCGGTTACAACTTCAATTGAACGTGTCCCGTCAATCTCTATTACTCGCAATCTGTTTGTATAGTAACTGAAAACTTGCGATGTTGTGTCATGATACACTTTTAATCTTCGTTTAATAACTTCTTCATCGTCATCTTTCCGTTTATAATAACTATCACTCGAATTGCAAACAGGGCAGACAAAATCATTTTTGTATTCATTCTTCTGAATGATATTTCCGCATTTCGAACAGACTAATCTATTTGACAGGCGGGCAACAATAACATCATCATCTGCATCCAGTTTAACCAGAAATGGTTCTCCGATCTTAAGATCGTGGAAAATAGTATCTAACAATTTTGCTTGATCAATAGTGCGAGGAAAGCCATCAAGAATAAAACCATTATTACACCGTGTATCTTTCAAAGCGTCTCTAATAATTCCCGCCATAATTTCGTCCGGAACAAGTTCACCTTTTTCCACAATTTCTTTAGCCTTTTTACCAAGTTCAGTTTCTCTTTTAATTGCTTCGCGAAGTATATCGCCGGTAGAGATGTGGGCAATACCTAATCTCGATGCTAAAATTTTTGCTTGTGTTCCTTTACCAACGCCTGGTGAGCCAAAGATGATAATCTGCATAGTAATTGATTTTTAAGTGGGAATGATTGTGAATTATTTTCGAAAGAAAATTAAAGAGAATTGTCAAAAGATGCCAATGAAGTTTTCAATTAGGAGAAGTTCTTTTTTGCTGGAAAAATTTTTCTAAAAGGTGTTTTGATTCATCGGAATAAATGCCTGAAAAAACATTCGGTTTGTGATTATATCTTCCGCTTTCGACTATATTAAAAAGAGAGCCGCACGCGCCGAATTTTGGTTCTAATGTTCCAAAGTAAAGGTTTTTAATCCGTGAGAGAAGAATTGCGCCACTGCACATTACACAAGGTTCAACGGTTACATATAAATCGCACTCATCAAGAATTTTTGAACCGATATGATTCGATGCGGCGGTTATAGCAAGCATTTCTGCGTGTGCTGTTGCATCGTTCAACATTTCAGTTTGATTAAATCCGCGTCCAATAATTTTGTTTTGATAAACAACAACCGCTCCGATTGGTACTTCGTTTAGTTCAAAAGCTTTTTCAGCTTCTTGAAGTGCGGCAAACATATTTTTGTAGACTTGTTCAGGGAAAATCATAATTATTAATTGATAATTGCGAATTGATAATATTTTAAGATTGTTCTCGATAGTTCGAATTATATTTTAAACGAATAATAATAAATCGAGTTTAATTCTAAATTCTCAATTCTACATTCGCAATTATATTGTACGCCCGGAAGGATTCGAACCCTCAACCCTCAGATCCGAAGTCTGATGCTCTATCCAGTTGAGCTACGGGCGCATAATAAATGGCGAATTGAAATTTTAGAATTGCGAAATAACAAAAAATGTAGAATCAAAATTATTTATTAACAATTCTAAATTCTACATTTGCAATTCAGTTGTACACCCGTAGGGATTCGAACCCCAAACCTTCTGATCCGTAGTTATGAATTATGACCTTTTCAGCTTGTTTCCGCAGTATTTACGGTCATTTCTTTGTAAAAGTACATACATAGTATAGTCACTATTAAAGGAGAAAATACTATGTTTCTAACCAAAGTTCCAAGATCGAAATACTACCAAATCGTTTATTTTGTTAAAGGTAGAAGAACTACTCATTCAACAAAAAAGACTGACGAAAAGGAAGCACTCAAATTTCTTGAGAAATTTCAAAAATCTTTTTCTAATCCTTCGGGTGCAAAATTTCAAAAAACTTTATCCACACCTAAGAGTGAAAAAATTGAAAAATCTTTATCCACTTTCAAGAGTGAAGCTACTGAAAAAACTATAATTAAAAATACGCTTACTCTCACAAAATTCAAAGATGAATTTCTTGAATATGCTAAACCGGTGAAATCTAATAGTTATTATACTTCAATCGCTTTTGCTTTCAAACAATTCATTTCTTTTTGCGGAGATATTCCTTTGGATAAAGTTGATACCCGCACAGTTGATAAGTTCATCACTTCAACTTTCGCACGGACTAAAAGAGGTGCACATCAATATTACAGAACACTTAAAGCGGCTTTTAATAAAGTTCTTGAGTGGGAGTACATTTCAGTAAATCCTTTTTTAAAAGTTAAATTTCCCAGAATGGCAAAATCATTTCCCGTTTTTATGTCAGAAGATGAATTGATTGTCATACTAACGAACACACCCTTTCTATATTTGAAAGATATTTTTACCGTAGCTTTCTATACCGGCTTGCGGCTTGGAGAACTAACAAATATGCAATGGAATTGGCTCGATTTTTTCCAATCCGGTGGTCAAATAACAGTTAAATGCTCAAATGAATTTATGACAAAAAGTAAAAAAGAAAGAAATGTTCCAATGTTCGAAAAGGTAAAAACAATTCTTATCAATCGCTTTAACAATTGTCAACATTTACCTGATGATGTGGTCTTTTATCGCCTGGAAGGGAAGAAGCTTCTTACTGATTCAATAAGTGGGCTATTCAAGAAAGCCGTAAGAAAATCTCAGCTAAATGATAAAATCCATTTTCATACTTTGCGTCATTCCTTTGCCTCCTTACTTGCGCAAAAAGGCGTTTCCTTATATGTCATTAAAGAATTACTAGGGCACGAGGATTTAGCAACTACGCAAATTTATTCTCACCTCCAACAACAGAATTTGAGAGATGCTGTTAATCTTTTGTAGTAACTTAAAACTCAAACCTGCCCGTCATTTTTGAGGTGGGTTTATAGTCACCTCCAGCTACAAAATATGAGGGATGCTGTAAGTTTGTTATGAACCAAAAGGGCTCGAATCCTCAAGCCCTTTTATATTTATTTTTGCGATATCTATATTTTTAATAAGATTATTCAAAAAAGAATCACATTTTATTCCCCCCTTATTTATCCCACTCCGCATGACCCCGCTCTTATTAAATTCAATTTAATATATTTTTATATATCTTACTATGGACACTTCTCGCAATTATTCGTTTCGGATTCTAGTTCCAATTGAATTGTTGGGTGATCGATTCCGAAGTCTTTATGCAATTTTGTATTAATAGTTTCCACAAATTTATTATTAGTTGGAAAGTCTTTTAATACTATATGAACGGATAAGGCAGTTTCCGTAGTGCTCATTCCCCAAATGTGTAAATCATGAATATCTTTAACAATGGGGAAAGATTTCAAATATTGCTTCACTTTTGATACATTGATTTTATTCGGCACTGCGTCCATTGAGAGCATAAATGATTCCTTCAAAAGTCCCCAGGTACCGATTGTAATTACAAAAACGATAAGCAAACTTATTGCCGGATCGAGCCACAGCCAATTTGTATAAATTATAACCAAACCGGCAGCAACAACGCCAAGCGAAACTCCGGCATCAGCAGCCATGTGCATGAATGCACCTTTAATGTTTATATCGTTCTCTTTTCCTTTTAAAAAGAGAAGCGCCGTAAGCGAGTTTATCACCACTCCAATCCCGGCAACGATCATCATGGTTGTTCCGCCAATTGGTTGCGGTTCAATTATTTTTCGTATCGCTTCAATTGAAATTGCCCCAACGGCTATTAAAAGAATTATCGCGTTGAAAAATGCAGCAAGGATAGTTGATTTTCTTAACCCATATGTTCTTCTATTTGTAGTAGACGATCTTGCAAGGTAAGACGCTCCCCATGCAAGCAGCAATCCTAAAACATCACTTAAATTGTGACCGGCATCGGCAATCAATGCCATCGAATTTATTCTCAAACCGAAAACAAACTCAACAATAATGTAGATTACATTTAAGATGATTCCGAAAGCAAATGCTTTGTTGTAATCAATTTGCACGTGTGTATGATTATGATTGTGTTCCATATAAATATCTAATTTTATTTATCTGATGTCAAAACCATCACTAACTTATAAAATATCCTGCTATTCCAAGAACTATTAACAGAATTCCCGTAATTGTTTTTTCGTGATGTTCGAGAAAGTGAGATTTGATTTTTTTCACTCCTTTCATTCCAAGCCAGACAAGCAGAAGCATTCCCGAAATTGTGATGACCGTATAAATAACAGAAACAGTGATAATTCCTGTCCAGCCAAGTTTACTTGCAACAAAAAAGTAAGCTTCAATTTCAAGACACGGGGAGAAGAACATCGAGATTGTTAGTGTAAGAATTATTGCGGTTGTCGTTTTCTTTTTCACTTCATCAATATTAATTTCGTGAGAATGATGATGATGCTTGTTATCCTTCATGCTTAAGATGAGATAAATGATTCCAAGAAGTATCAGTATACCCGGTGCAATTACGCCAACGATAAAAGAATAAGAACCGGATAATTTGTATCCAAAAAATCCAACTATTATTCCAATTATTATTGTGCTAAGCGTATGAGCAAAGCCCGCAATTGCTGTTATCCCTAAGGTTGTCTTCTCATTCCACTTTTCCGCTTTTGAAAGCGCAACTAACGGTATCCAGTGATTTGGTATTGATGCGTGAACGATGCTGAGTAAAAACGCACCTATTATTATTTGTGATAAACCGGTCATTCTAAAAGTCCTAAAAATTGTTTTTTGATATAGTTCTTATTTTTCATTTCATCACTCTCATTGCATTTAGTATCGCAATTATTGCAACGCCCATATCTCCGAATACAGCTTCCCACATTGTTGCAATCCCAAATGCGCCAAGAAGAATGAAGAATAATTTTACTCCCATTGCAAAGCCGATATTTTGCCAAACTATTTTTCTTGTTCTCTTTGCTACATTAATTGCGGATACAACTTGCAAAGGTGAGTCGGTCATAAGAACAACGTCCGCAGTTTCAACAGCGGCATCTGAACCGAGAGCACCCATAGCAATTCCTACATCTGCACGTGCAATCACGGGAGCGTCATTTATTCCATCGCCTACGAAAGCAACTTTATTTCCTTTAGCAGTGGTTTGTATTATTTGCTCAATGTGATTTACTTTATCCTCCGGAAGTAATTCATAATAGTATTTGTCTATTCCCAATTTCTTTGCAAAAGTTTCAGCTGCCGTTTTGTTATCTCCGGTTAGCATAACAGTATTAATATTTTTTTCTTTCAGCAAACGAATTGTTTCTATTGCATCATTTTTTAGTGTGTCGGATATGATGATATATCCGGCATAAACAGAATTAACTGCGATGTGAATCACTGTTCCTTCAGCATCACATTTATCGTGCTGAATATTTTCTAAGTGAAGAAGTTTATCATTCCCAACAATAACTTGTTGTCCGTTTACTTTTGCACTAATTCCTTTACCGCTTATTTCTTGAACATCGCTAATCGATCCTTGATCAATCTTTCCCGAAGGGACAAGTTTTCCGTATGCTTCAATCACAGATTTCGCTATCGGGTGATTTGAATGCGATTCCGCATAAGCAGCAAATCTCAACAATTCTTCTTTGTCAAATCCGTTTTTCACAACAACGTCAGCTACTTTGAATTCGCCTTTTGTTAACGTTCCTGTTTTATCAAAAACTACTGTCTTAACTTTTGTTAGAGCATCCAAATAGTTAGAACCTTTTACCAGAATTCCTCTGCGGGAAGCGCCGCCGATTCCGCCGAAGTATCCAAGAGGAATGCTAATTACCAAAGCGCAAGGACAAGAAATTACAAGCACCACCAACGCTCTATAAATCCAGTCGGTAAAAGTCTGTCCTGCAAAAAATAACGGTGGAATTACGGCAAGTAACAGTGCGCCAAATACAACAACCGGTGTATAGTATCTTGCAAAGGTCGTAATGAACTTTTCCGTCTCTGCTTTTTTAGAGGAAGCATTTTCAACAAGCTCCAGAATTCTTGATATGGATGACTCACTAAATAATTTTGTAACTGTAATAGTCAGTAGTCCGGATTGATTTATCATTCCCGCTAAGACTATCTCTTTTTCTTTAACTTTTCTTGGAACGCTTTCGCCGGTTAACGCAGACGTATCCATAAAAGAATTCCCTTCAGTGATTTCTCCATCCAAAGGGATTTTTTCTCCGACTTTAACTAAAATTAATTCACCGACTTTTACACTTTCCGGGGAAACCTTCTTGACATCTCCATTGCTTTTTAGATTTGCGTATTCCGGTTTTATCTCCAATAATGCTTTAATTGATTTTCTTGAACGGTTGACGGCAATATCCTGGAATAATTCTCCAACAACATAAAACAACATTACCGTTACTGCTTCCGGCATTTCATCAATAGCAATTGCGCCGAGTGTTGCAATCGTCATTAAAAAATGCTCGTTAAAGACTTGTCCTTTTAAAATATTTTTTACAGCACTAATTATAACTTTCCATCCGCTCAATAAATAAGCTGTTAAAAAGATTGTTAGCTCGAGAACACGGTAAGGAGTGTTATGGATCTCTTTCTCAAAGATGAGTCCGAGCCCAAGAAGTAACACTGTTAAAACTATCTTAACAATTGCAGTTTTATTCTCTTTCCAAAGCGACAAGTCAATTCCATTTGGAGAGGAAAGTATTTTCTTATCTTCCTCTTCAATCAGTTCCACCTCCGGCTCTATATCTTTGATTTTCTTTTTCACAGATTCGATGTTGTCTGTATCTATAAGCAGCGAAGAGTTAGCAAAATTCACTGAACAAGATTTCACTCCTTCCATCTTCGAAAGTCCGTCTTCAATTTTTGCTGCACAAGAAGCACAGTCAATGTTTTTTAGTTGATATTTTTTCATAAGCATATTCTTTATTTCATTTTGGTAGAATATTTCAGAAGATTATAAGTTTTTACAATGAATCGATCACTTTCTTCAATTTACCTTGTATTGTCGCAGCTATTTCAGCAAGATTATCATTCTTTACTGCCTGCATAGATACAATTGGATTAATCGCAGCAACAATATTATACGGCTTAAAATCCACATCGAGCTTTTTCTTAAGTGTTGCTTTAACGTCAATTTCTGTCAGCACTCCAAATCCTTCTTTCTTTAATTCTTCGGTTACTTTTTCAATTGCTTCCTCGTAACCGAGATTAACTACTTTCGAGAATCCATAATTTGTTTGTTTTACGGAATCACTTTTCTTCGTTTGATCTTGCCCAAATAAAGTTAAAGATACAAACAGAGTTGCAATCACTATTACAGTTCCAATAAACCATTTTTTATTTAAGGATAACATTGTATTACTCCTTCTTTTGAATTTATTATTTGATATTATTGAACATAGTAAATCATTTTGCTTAAGTTCTTAGAGCATAATAAATAATACTTACTCCAAACTATCACGAAGTAAGGAGAATAAATTGCATTTAGAATTTCTTATAAACTTTCAATTATTTTTTTCAATTTGCTTTGTATAGTATCCGCTACTTCACCAAGTGTTTCATTCTTTACTGCTTGCATCGATGCAATCGGATCTATCGCAGCAACAACTGTTTCGCTTTTGTCATTCACATAAACGATAACATTGCAAGGCAGCATCAATCCAATTTGTTCTTCTGACTGTAAAGCTTTGTATGCAAACGGCGGATTACAAGCACCAAGTATCTTGTATGGTCTGAAATCAACATCGAGCTTTTTCTTCAATGTTTCCTTAACATCAATTTCAGTCAGCACGCCGAAACCTTCTTTCTTTAACTCTTCGGTTACTTTTTCAATTGCTTCATCATAACCGAGATTAACTATTTTTGAGAAACCATAATTTGTTTGGTCCATTTTATGTCTCCTTTTTATTGTTCTTACGACTCCAAATCCTTTTTTCTTTTCGTAAACTCTTCTGTATCTATTTCTCCTTTTGCATACCTTCGCTTGAGGATATCTAAAGCGGTTTCTTCTTTTCTACCTACTTCCGCAGATCGATTTGTTAAGTTAGAAATGAGTCGGAATATGGCGTAAATAATCACTGCCCAAAAAACGAGTCCGATTATCATACCGAATGGTCCTCCGAAAAAATATCCAGGACCCCACCCCCAGGAACAACCTGAATTCCACATTGTAATTTCTCCTATTTTTAAAATGAATATCTAAATGCGAGCGCGAGCGACTTACTCTGCTCATCATATTGCAAAGCATAATTAGTGTTGTGCCACTCTGCAGAATAACCTGCATCAAATGCACTAATTATTTTTACCACAACGTAACCAGCCAACAAATAATAAAAGCGATCCCGTTCAGCTTTTGTCCAATTACTGTTACTGTAGGAAGTGTTATAGTAAACATTAGCGCGGCGGTGTCCCCAATCAGAATTGTCAATCACTAAAATCATCCCGGGAATAAATAGGGCTAATTCTACTGCGGTGTATAAAGTTCCTCTTCCCCAATCACCGGTATAAAAATTCCCTACAGCAATTGGCAGCGGCTGTAAAGAGAGTAAAGCCGCAGTCGCTGGATTTATATAAGAGTGAGAACCCGATCTCTCATGACTTCCTAATCCCCACCCGGCGCACTGTGCATGAGCATTATACGAATATACAAAAAGCAATCCCACAATAATCAAAAAGCGGCTTGTCAATGTTGTGAATTTTTTCCCCGCATAACGGGATTTCCCCGATAAATCGGGACGGGCTGTTTCACTCAACCCAGCAGAGCGGGATTTCACTTCGTTCAACATTTTTATTTTCTCCTTATCAATAAAAACTGAGAATTGGACTTATAACTAAAATTGTAATGGCTAAGACCAGGCACACGGTGCAAAATTTTCTTCTTTTGGTTCGAAGGGCAAAGAATTTATCCAAGACATCGGCTGGCGGCTGCTCATTTGGTTTGAACGTTTTGAATATTCCTTGTATCTGTTTGTCAATTACAAACATCCCATAATTAACAATCCCAAAACCTATAAAAACCAAAAACGTTTTTATGGAGAGCGCCCAATAAACCAATGATGTTCGCTGCTGCCATTCACCGTGAAAGCCATAGTGAATCAACGGGAACGCAAAGCCAGTAACAATTAGACCGATGATGAACCAGAAACAAAGTCGGGGCTGCTGGCTCAGAATTTCTTCCATCAAACTATCCATTTCGTAATATATCTTTTTTCCAAATTTCGCTCTCTTGTAAACCATCCTGAGTTGATAAAATGGTGCCGCAGCACAAGCTACGAGAAGCAAATTGTGAACAGCTAAGTTGATTGTGTAAAGAAAAGTTTCCATCGCTTAATCTCCTTTGTAAATATTTGAGAGAATGAAAGTAATATCCTCCATTCTCTCATTGTTATTCTTATATTACCAGTAGTTGGATTCGGATATCATCGGCACATATCGTGCTTGCCCATGCCATCTCCCATCATGCCCATCATACCACCGTCCATATCCCACCAACCAAAGTTATCGCCAAAATATACTCGTTGTTCTTTGGTGAGAACCTTATTGATTTCAGCTTTTGCGTTTAAGCGTAGATCCTCAATCTTGTCATTAAGATTGTTAATATCTTTCCTGTACGATTTGATCTTTCCTACCTCAGCATCAGAACGGGAAGCATAACCTCTTGCTTCCATTCTCAGTGAACGAAGCTCTCTCTGCAAAGGGATTATTTCGTCATCATATTGAGAACGTATCTCTCTGATCTTAGTTATTTGTTCAGGGGACAACTGGTACTTAGCTGGGACATTGGAATTCGACCACCACGCATCAGAGCCGCTCATACAGCGCCCCATACTTTGTGCTGTGGCTGAACTTGAGAATAACGAAAGCAGCATGATTGTTCCAAGTAACGAAACAATTAAAGCAAGTTTCTTGTGTTTGGTAAACATGACTTTTCTCCTACTATTTGTTATTAAATATTTTTAAGTACAACACTACAGACGCACAACAAACTAAAGTGTTGTGCAGTTATTGTTCTCTATAAAGTTTTATCTCATCCAATCGCATCCCGGTCCCCACTGCCTTCTGTTAGACTTCTGTTTTGAGCGAGGCATTATCTGTGGCGAACCCGTTGAATCCAGTCCTTCGGGAGAGATCTCATTTTCCTCGTTCATCATTCTTCTCATCCAGCGGCTGCGCATATCGCACATATTGATTGCCTCATCAACAATTTGGCGGCTTGATGGATTAACCTGTGGACGAATTTTTTCCAGCACATCTTTTTGATAAGCATTAACGTGACTTAGTTTGGCTGCAAAGATAGACGCTTTATCAGTTGGTATTTCGTTTCCCTCTAAAGCTAATTTTGCTTCATCAAGCATCTCCTTTAACAATGTCGTATCAAGCTTACCGGACTGCCGGAAGACAGCGATCATTTCTTGCAGACGCTTGTCAGAGAACGTCAGCCGAAGTTCTGCTTTCTTCTCCGAATCAAATGTGAGCAGGAACTTTACTTTCTCCGTTGCTAACTTCAGAGGATATAGGATATCGCCGGGAACGCTGTTTGCAGAAATCGTTGCGGCGCTAAAAAGAACAACAAGAAATAAAAGAGCAGCGCTGAATGCCCACATTAATTTTGGTTTCTGGAAAATATTGAAAAAAGAAATTGTTTTCCGTTTCTTCCCACGCACAACGGGTGTTTCTGAAGTTATGGTAAGCTGTGCAATTTCCTTACCGATGTTGATCAAAGTTGATGATATCGCTTCGGTTGAAGGCGCTGGTTGAGGCAAAGCCTCAATGTGCTCAACAAGTTGCAGCAAAGGTTTTAGTTGGCTGGCGTATTGAGAATATTCTGCTAAGCATTCCTCAATACTTTTTCCTTTGTGCATTTCCTCAATACAAATATCTAAAAGAAGTTCAATGTCTTGTTCCATTTAATTTTTCCCTTCATTTCGTCGCTGTCCTTCTTCGTTAAACATAGTTCGCATTGTAGTTAATGCTCTAAATTGGATTGCCCGAACAGCCACAGTGGACTTTCCAATCACATCTGCTATTTCATCTGTTTTGTATCCTTCAATAAATTTAAGCACTATGACTTGCTGCTGTTCTTCTGTCAGTTGGCTTAAGTTTTGTCGTAGTTCTTGTTGCTCGAGCAACTCAATCGCTGTATTACTATGATCATCTATTTCTTCAATTGAATCTCCTATCGACTTAACAGTTGATCGTACCGCACGGCGACGATAGTGATCCGTAATCATGTTAGAAGCGATACGATAAATCCATGCATGAAATGACCCTTTTTGTTCCTGAATTGATTGAAGCACCCTAAGACATACTTCACTTGTCAAGTCTTCGGCATCTTCGATCTTCTTGACACGGTAGTAAATAAAACGGTACACCTTTGGGAGAAAGTGATCACAAAGTTTACCTATAGCTTTGGTGTCATCAGCTTTAACATCTACTAAAAGTTGAAGAAGTATATCATCATCTAAATCTTTGTTAACTGATTTCATTTTCTAATTCCTACAGACGCATGAGAAAGAAAAGTGTTACGTTCGCCGCGCCCAAAGCGCAGTCTATATTTTTTAGTTGATATTTTTCATAATTGCTTCAATCTATTTTTAATCATTTTAGAACAGAAACACTTGCCGCAGTGAAATTACTTCCGTGCATGTGCCCCATAAGCTCAACAACCTCGGCATTAACTATTTCTTCCGGCACTGGTTCGTGAAGTGTAATTTTTATCTCAAGATTATTTATATCCTTTGCATAGAAAGAAATTATTCCACCATTTGAATCCCTTTCAAAACCTTTTGATTGAACAACACCTACATTTATCTGCTGGTTAATTTCGCTGCCGCCTTCGAATTTACTGAAAGAGCCCAATTCCTTTGTTGGCGCAAAATAGATATAATAAATCAGTGCAAGAACTGCTGCTGAAATTATTGGCAAAATAAATTTTGATATTTTCATATCGCACTCTCACCACGTTCATTTGTTCTTATCCGAACAATGTCTTCAACCGAGTAGATAAATATTTTTCCATCCCCCGGATTGCCGGTGTGTGCATTTTCTTGGATTATAGTAACAACTTTCTCTGCCAACTTATCTTCAACAACAATTTCAATCTTTACTTTAGCTGTGTATTCAATAATTCCATCTGCAATTTTTTCTTTTACTTCTTTTGTCTTGCATCTACCGCAGCTTTTAATTTCCGAGATTGTTACACCGGGAAGCCCTTCAATTTTATGAAGGGCTGTTACTACTTTGGTAAGCATAAAGGGCTGTATTATTGCTTTTATCTCTTTCATCTTATTCCTTATTAAATTTGTTTATAGTTGTTTTCTTCAATCTGTTTTGGCGGACATTTAACACTACTATAAGAACAAAATACGCAGCATTCGCCTTCTTTTGGCTTTAATATTTTCTTACATGATTTGCACTCATAGAAATGCACACATACATAAAGCGGCATTTCTTCTTCTTTCACAAAGCTGCAATTTGGGCATTTGATAATTGATTTTATTACTACGTTTTTCATAACTCCGGTTCTTCTTTTTGTTTTTCAAACCACATATAAAATGTCGGTAAAACAAACAACGTCAATATCGTTGAAGTTATTATGCCACCGATTACTACTGTTGCAAGCGGTCTTTGAACTTCAGCACCCGCGCTGGTTGACAGTGCCATTGGAATAAACCCAAGACTTGCAACTAGTGCGGTCATTAACACGGGACGTAATCTTGTCTCTGCGCCTTGAACAACAGCTTCCTCTAAAGTTTTTCCTTCTTGACGTAATTGATTTATGTATGATACCATTACCACGCCATTTAAAACGGCAACTCCAAATAGCGCAATAAATCCAACCCCGGCAGAAATGCTAAAGTGCATTCCTCGAATGAGAAGAGAGAACACGCCGCCGACAATTGCAAACGGAATACCTGTATAAATCAGAAGTGCATTTTTAACAGAGCCGAATGAGATAAATAAGAGAATGAAAATCAAAAACAGTGAGAGCGGAACAACAATTGCTAATCTTGTTCGTGCGCTTTGTAAATTTTCAAACGTACCACCCCATTCTAAATAATAACCGGTTGGCAGTTTTATTGTTTCATCAAGTTTCAACTGCGCTTCTTCAACAAAACTTCCGATATCTCTTTCTCTTACATTCGCTTCAACAACAATTCTCCGCTGGCTGTGCTCGCGGCTTATTTGTGCGGGACCTTCTTCAATATAAACATCAGCTAATTGGCTAAGAGGAATGCTCGAACCGTTTGGAGTAGGAACAAGAATATTCTTAATCACATCAACATTGTTTCTTGCTTCTTCTTTGAATCTTACAACAAGGTCAAATCTCTTTTCACCTTCAAACACTTCGCCGGTAGATTTTCCGCCAATAGCTGTTTCTATTATCTGGTTAATATCCGATACATTTACTCCGTATCTCGAAATCTTAGAGCGGTCAATTTTTATTTGAAGCTGCGGGAGACCGGTTACTTGCTCAACTTTCACGTCCGCAGCGCCTTCAATTTTTGAAACCACCTTTGCCATATCTTCAGCTTTTTCTTTCAGAACTTCCAGGTCCTCGCCAAATAATTTAATTGCAATATCGGAACGAACGCCGGAGATCAATTCGGCAACTCTTAACTGAATCGGTTGTGAAAAACTAAGACCCATTCCGGGAAGTTTAGAAAGCTCTTTATCCATTGCCTTAACTAATTCATCTTTGGACATTCCGCTTTTCCATTCATCTTTTGGTTTTAGCTCTATTAAAACATCGCTCATCTCAACACCCATTGGATCTGTTCCAATTTCCGCGCGTCCAGTTTTAGTAACTACATAAGCAACTTCCGGAAATTTCATTATCTCTTTTTCAATCATTGTTGATGTTTGAATGGCAGTATTGAGTGAAGCGCTTGGAAGCCGTAACACTTGAATTGCAATCGCTCCTTCATCAAGCTGCGGTATAAATTCACTTCCCAGAAAAGGAAAGATGATAATGCTGACTGCTACAAAAGCTGCTGCAATTCCGGCAACGGCATATCTTTTATTCAAGATTCTTTTCAAAAGCGGAACGTAATATTTCTTTGCGTAAGTAATTACCGGACTTTCTTTCTCTTTCACTTTTTTCTTAAACATAATTGCAGACATTACCGGCACATATGTTAAACTCAACAACAGCGCGCCGATTAAAGCATAAGTTACAGTGTAAGCCATCGGCTTAAACATTTTCCCTTCTATTCCGGTCAACGTCATTATCGGGAGATAAACTATGATGATAATTCCAACGGCAAACACAACCGGTCTTCCAACTTCCAGTGCCGATTCTAAAATAGTTTCCGTGTTGCCCGTTCCGTTTTTCTTTTCGTGCAGTTTTCTAATTGCATTTTCGACCATTACAACAGCGCCGTCAACTATTAACCCAAAATCAAGCGCACCGAGACTCATCAAATTTCCAGATACACCCGTTGCAACCATCATAATTACGGCAAACAACATTGCAAGGGGAATTACGGATGCAACTATAAAGCCGCCTCTTAAATTGAAGAGAAGTAAAACGAGAATTAAAACTACAAGCACGCCTCCTTCAAGTAGATTTTTTTCTACTGTATGAATTGTTTTGTTCACTAAATCGGTTCTATCATAAAACGGTTCGAGCTTTACGCTATCCGGTAAAGCTTTTTTCACTGTCTCTATTTTCTGTTTAACTCTATCAACTACTGCGCGGCTGTTTTCACCTTTCAGCATCATAGCAATGCCGGCAGTAACTTCTCCTTGGCCATTCATCGTAACAGCACCTTGCCTAATTGCCGGTCCTAATTCAACGTCAGCAACATTATGAACATAAATCGGCGTTCCGTTTTCTTGCGTTTTTACAATAATGTTTTTAATGTCTTCAATGCTTTGAACTAATCCCGCACCACGAACAAGATATTGTTCGTTAGCGTGTTCAATGTAAGCTCCGCCGGCATTCGCATTATTTTCTGATACAGATTGAAAGACTTCTTGCAATGTTAAGTTGTAGTTCAACAATTTTTGCGGATCAATCAAGACTTGATATTGTTTCTCAAAACCGCCAAAGTTGTTTACTTCATTCACACCGGGAACTGTGAGAAGCTGCCGCTTGGCAACCCAATCTTGAAGAGATCTCATCTCCATCAAAGTTGTGGAATCATTTTTTGCTTTACCATCCGGTTTAATAACATACTGATAAATTTCGCCTAAGCCGGTGCTTGTGGGTCCCAATTCCGGTTTACCAAGTTCCGGCGGAATATTTTCTGCTGCCGTTTGCAAGCGTTCAAACACAAGTTGTCGGGCAAAATAAATATTCACATTTTCATGAAATACAACTGTAACTAAAGACAAACCGAACTTTGAGACGGAACGGATCTGTTCAACATCCGGAATACCGTTCATAGCCGCTTCAATGGGGTATGTTATGTATCTCTCAACCTCTACCGGCGCAAGTGTTGGCGATGAAGTAAGAATTTGAACTTGCACGTTCGTTACATCCGGCAC
Organism: Bacteroidota bacterium; assembly: GCA_021824635.1. Lineage (GTDB taxonomy): Bacteria > Bacteroidota > Ignavibacteria > Ignavibacteriales > Melioribacteraceae > Fen-1258. Next base: position 71,179 of record JAKAKD010000068.1, read on the forward strand.
CGCGTCAATAGGCAGCATCCGGAGCGCTGCTATTCCGCCGGCTATTAGTAAAATTATTGCAAAGATTACCAGCAGTTTTTGTTTAATCGAAAATCTTATTATTCGCTCTATCATTTAATCCCCCTCAGCCAAAGTTTCTTTAAGCAATTCGGATTTCAAGAAGAACACTCCTTTAACCACCACTTTTTCCCCTTCTTCTAATCCGCTTCTAATCTCTACCTTCCCCCCAAGCTCAATTCCGATTTCAACAAGCTGCTTTTTGAATATCGAATCATTCGCAACCGTGAACAGATAACTTTTACCGTTTTCTTTTATAATGGCATCGCCCGGAACAACTATTCCTTTTATGCTGCCGCTTATTGGTATAAACATTTCGCCAAACATCTGCGGTTTAAGTCTGTTGCCCGGATTGTTAAGTGTCGCTCTTACTTTAATTGTTCGTGAATGCTCATCAATAGTTTGACCGACAAGAATTATTTCTCCCTTAAATCTTTCATTCGGATAAGCAGAGGTTGTAAATTCAATTTTCGGTTTTCCGTTCAGTTTTGTCAAATCTTTTTCATAGGTCTGTCCATCTGCCCATAACGTAGATGTATTCATAATTTTGAACGCTGTTGTATTCGCTTCAACTAATTGACCGATTACAACATTTCTTTCCGTAACAATCCCATTGATTGGTGATTTTATCGGAAGAATTCCGGTGATATGTTCAAGAGTTCCATTCTCCAAAACATCTTCGTGACTTAAACCAACGGCGTGTATTTTTTTATCTTCGGCATTGTATTCCGCCTGAGCTTTTTCATATTCTGCTTTTGCTTCTTGAAACGATTTTTGCGAACCGATGTTTTGTTCGAGCAATGATTTCTGTCGTTCAAAGGTAGCTTTATAATAATCCAAGTTTGCCTTAGCTTTTAGGTAAGAAGATTTTATTTCTCCAATCTCTAATCCATCAATGTGCATCAACACTTGACCTTCTTTTACAAAATCGCCTTCCTTAACAAATACTTTGTGAACTCTGCCTTGAACTAAAGAACCGACTTGCGCCTCGTAATCTTGATTAGGAATTAGTTTAGCCGTCACTTTAATAATTCCGCTTATCACTTTTTTCTTCACCGTTATAGTTTCAATTCCGGTTTCTTTTATTGCTATTGAAGAAAGAACAATTTCACCTTTTTCTTCTTTCTTCTCTTCTTTCGTTTCTTCATTTTTCTTTTCGCCGCATCCAAAGAATAGTAATGCAGTTATCAATAACACTGAAAAGAATTTTATATTAAATCTCATTTCATTTTCTCCGTTAATTTCAATTGATTATCTATTACCAACTGTTTGCTCGAGCGTTGCAATTGCAACATTGTGGGCAAGCAGTGCATTTATATAATTATTTCTTGAGTTAATTAAGGTTTGTTTTGCTTGAAGAAATTCTAAGTATGTAATCTCACCGGCATCATAACTTTTCGATGCAGTGCGGTAAACTTCATCTGCTTGCGGAAGAATATCCTTTACATAAAGTTGAACTTGTCTATCAGCATTCTGAAATTCTGTAAGAGCATTTTTTATTCTTAGGTAAACAGAATTCTTGGTGAATTGTAATTCGGATTCTGCAATCGAAACATTTGCAGTTGCTTCTTGAATCTGCCCTCGCTGATCAAACATAAACCAGAGCGGAACAGAAATACCGAATGACGCTCCGTAGAAACCATTATCGCCGTCCCGTGTTTGTTTGAAGTAAGCAAGGTTAAAATTTGGAAGGAGGCTTGACCAAGCAAGTGTCTTACTTACTGATGACGAACTTACTTTCAGCTCGCTTACTTTTAACTGCGGATTAACTTTTTCTGCATCGTTTACTAATCCTTCAAGCGTGTATTCTTTCGAATGATATGTTAAACTATCTGAAAGAACAAAAAGCTTTTCTTTAGCTTCTTTTCCGTAACCTAAAACATAATTCAACTCTGCATAAGCAGTCTTAACCAAATTCTTCTGAACTTCTGCATTATTCTTTGCCTCAGTAAATTGAACCTTTGCCGTAAGCTTTTCAAGGTTTGTTCCTTCGCCAACATTATAACGGATTTCAGCTTTTTTAAAAAAGTCTTCAGCTATTGCAAGATTTTCTTCTGCTATCTTTAATTGATTTTCTTTTGCAAGAACATTGAAATAAGCAGATTTTATCTGAGCAATGATGTTCAGTTCTGTCAATCTGAATTCATTCTCAGTAATTTCTTTTTCAGTTGATAGCTTTGAACCGCGCAAAAAATAGTTTGTTGGAAATTCAAAAGATTGATTAACCTCTTGAGTTCTCTCGCTGAAACTTCTTAGACTTTTGTCTTTTGGTGTCCATTCATAGCGGACAGATAATTCGGGAGAGGGGAGAGAAATCCCGCTCCAGAATCTTCCGCCGGCTGCATTTATTTTTTCTAACGATGATTTTATTTCCGGATTATTTTTTAATCCAATCTCTATAGCTTCATTTAATGTTAATTCTTTACTCATTCCTTGTTGACCATCAAGAATACTGACTGAAAAAATCAGAATGAACAAAGCAAATATTAGCTTCATATTTTCTCCAATTGTTTTAAAATGCTTGTCCCGACTAGTCGGGAAATGTAGTTATCCCGTCTTGAGTTGGGATAAAAAGGAATTATGAAAAGATTAAATCAGAAAAGTTCTGTTGAAAAGATAAACTTCAGTTGTCTTTTGCGGTGTGTGGAATTGTTCCGAATAAACTTGTTTAAACGATGCGATAAGCTGGTTTTCTTCTTCAGTGCAATGTAGATATATTGTTCTATCTACTTGCAGTTTAAATAAATTGCTCGTTAAGTCTTTACTTGCCTGGGCTGATTTTACTATCTCACAATAATCGTTTGCCGTAGGATTATTAAAACCATATTGCCCTAATTCAGAATAACTAAAAACAGAAACAATTACAGTTAATAAAATCGCTGCAATTACCTTGGATATTCTATGTGTTTTACTTATCAGCATATTATCATTACATATATTCTTTGCAATGTTTGGTTGCTTCATTTACAATTTTCTTTATATGCTCATCATCTAAGGAATAATAAACCATTTTCCCGTCTTTTCTATATTTCACCAACCTTGCATTCTTTAATAACCTTAATTGATGAGAAATGGCGGAGACTGAAACGCCGATTAAAGCAGCAATGTCGCATACGCATAATTCATCTTCAGCAAGTGCAAGCAGAATTTTTAATCGTGTAAAATCGCTTAAATTCTTAAATGTGCCGGAGAGTTCAGTTATCAAAGAATCCTTCGCTAGCCTTTTCTTAACTGCTTTTACTTTCTTCTCATCTATGAAATTAACTTCGCAGACTATGTTATTATCTTTATTCACAACATTTGAGCAATTGTTCAATTGTAATATCGCTTTATTAGAATTCTTTGTCAAGTGCAACCCAGAATAAATTTAGGGTATCTCTTTTATTCAGTCTTTCATGCTAAACGGCATCTTTGTTTCTCTCATTGGTTCTTATCTTTACAACTTCTTCAACATCAACAACAAATATTTTGCCGTCGCCTGTATTGCCAGTGTGAGCGTTTTGCTGAATTGTGTCCACAATTTGTTCGGCAATTTCATCCAGTACAACAATTTCTATTTTAACCTTTGGAACGAATTCATAAATGCCTTCGTCATTGTCGTTTTCTCTCGCCTCTGGGGGAATCTCGCTAAGCGATGACTTTTTCCCTTTGCTTTTGCCAAATCCCTTGATATCGGAAATTGTTATTCCGGGAAGCCCTTCAATTTTATGAAGGGCTGTTACTACTCTGGTTAACATAAACGGTTGTATTATTGCTTTTATTTCTTTCATATGATTCTCCTTTCAGTCTTATAATTCTTCTTCCGTTTTCTTTTTAATGAACCAATCATAAACTGTTGGTAGTACCACAAGGGTTAAAAGCGTTGAAGTTATCAATCCGCCAATTACAACAGTAGCCAGTGGTCTTTGTACTTCAGCGCCGGCTGAAGTAGAAATTGCCATCGGGATAAAACCAAGCGATGCAACCAAAGCTGTTGTAATAACCGGGCGCAGTCTAATCTCCGATCCTTTAATTACAGCTTCTCGAATGCTCATTCCTTCTTCAATAAGCTTATTGTAATAAGTAAGCATAACAACTCCGTTTAGAACGGCAACACCGAAGAGCGCAATAAATCCTACCCCGGCGGATATTGAGAACGGCATATCTCTAAGCCACAAAGCTACAACTCCGCCAACTATTGCAAATAGGATCCCCGTAAAAATTATGAATGCTTGTTTTATAGAATTGACCGATGCAAACAACAACAGAAAGATCAACCCGAGTGCAACGGGTACAACAAGTGCCAATCTATCGCTTGCGCGCTGAAGGTTCTCGAATTCGCCGCCGTATCTAATTTGATAGCCGGGAGGCATTTTAATTTTTTCATCTACCTTTCCTTGCAGTTCTTTTACAAAGCTTTCGATATCTCTTTCGCGAACGTTGCACTCGGTAACCAGCATTCTTCTTCCGGCAGAATGGGAAATTTCAGCCGGACCTTCAATCATTACAAAATCGGCAATATCACCAAGCCGTATCATCGAACCGCTTAACACCGGGACGAGAAGACTTTTGATTTCATCAACGTCGTTACTTGCTTGCTTATTAAGTTTTACAACAAGATCAAATTGTTTTTCTCCCTCGTATATTTTACCGACGTTAGTTCCGGCAAGCGCTGTTTCAATTAACATGTTTGCATCTGAAACGTTGATTCCGTTACGTGCAATTTTTTCACGATCAATTACAATTCTTAATTGCGGAAGACCTTCAACTTGCTGCATTCTGGTATCTTTTGCGCCGTCTATTTGTTTCATCAGTTCCGCAACATTGTTCCCGATTCTTGCAAGAGTATCCAGATCTTCGCCGAAAATTTTAACGCCAACATCCGAACGAATACCGGCAATCAATTCATTGAAGCGCATTTCAATCGGCTGCGAAAAACCACCGCCAATGCCCGGAATTCTTGCCATCACTTCCGTCATCTTTTCAATCATTTCTTCTTTTGTTTTTGCCGTTTTCCATTCCTCGCGCGGTGTCATTCTAATGTACACATCGCTCTGGTAAATGCTCATCGGATCTGTTGCAATTTCCGGACGGCCGGTTTTGCTAACAACATTTACAACTTCGGGAATTGATTTTAATTCCGCTTCAAGCATTTGTGCCGTATGAATTGATTCTGTTAATGAAATACTCGGCAGTCTTCTCAGTTCAATTAAAATGTCACCTTCATCAAGCGTGGGAATAAATTTTCCTCCGAGCCGTGTAAACAAAATAACAGAAGAAACAAATAGCACAACTGCCGCTCCTACTACAAGTCCTTTTCTATTCAACGCAAAGAGAAGGGTTTTACGGTATAGAGGTTTAATAAATTTTATAACCGGGCTTTCTTTTTCGGAAACTTTTCCTTTCTTAAAAAAGAAAGTGCTTATCACCGGCACGTATGTAAGTGTTAAGAATAAAGCGCCTAACAACGCGAACACAACCGTGTAAGCCATCGGCTTGAACATTTTTCCTTCAATTCCTTCAAGAGAAAGTATAGGCAGATAAACAATGATTATTATTGCAACGCCGAATACTATTGGTCTTCCTACTTCGTAAAATGAATCAAGCAAGGTTTGTTTAACACTTTCTACCGCTCCGCCTTGCGTGATTGAATGCTGGCGTTCGTGAAGTTTGCGAAGAGAGTTTTCTATCAACACAACCGCGCCGTCCACAATTATTCCAAAATCAATTGCACCGAGCGACATCAAGTTGCCGGAGATGCCGTTTATCTTCATCATTATCAAAGCAAACAGCATTGAAAGCGGGATAACGGATGCAACAATAAATCCGCCGCGCAGATTCATTAAAAGAAGAAACAGAATTATAACTACAAATAATCCGCCTTCGGAAAGATTTTTTATCACGGTCTTAATAGTTCTTTCAACAAGCTCTGTTCTTTCATAGTAAGGAACAATACGCACTCCCGGCGGAAGAGTTTTCTCAATCTCAGCGACTCTTTCTTTAACGCGTTCGGTTACGATCCTTGCGTTCTCTCCTTTCAACATCATTGTAATGCCGCTTACGATTTCCGCTTTACCATTTAATGTAACGGCTCCCTGGCGGATTGCAGCGCCTTCTTTTACTTCGGCAACATTTCTAACAAATACTGGCGAACCGTCAGTTGATTTGATTATTATGCTTTCAATATCGCTCATTGATTTTGCAATGCCTTCGCCCACAACAACATATTGCTCTTGTTTGTGTTCGATGTAAGCGCCGGGCGCATTTGCGTTGTTGTTGGAAACCGCCTCGATTACATCCCGTATCGAAATATTAAACTTCAATAGTTTTTGAGGGTCAATCAATAATTGATACTGCTTTAATTCTCCGCCGAAAGTATTCACTTCTGCAAGTCCCGGCGTTCCGGCAAGCTGGCGTTTTATAATCCAGTCCTGAATTGTCCGCAAATCCATTGGCGAATATCCTTCGCCTAAAATCTCATATTGGTAAATCTCTCCAAGCCCGGTTGTTACCGGACCCAATTCCGGCTCCGAAAGTCCCGGCGGCAAATCTCCTTTTGCTTCCTGTAATTTTTCGAATACAATTTGCCGTCCAAAATATGTTTCAACATTATCTTTGAAAATTACAGTTACAACCGAAAGACCGAATTTTGAAACAGAACGAACTTCTTCTATATCGGGAAGATTCTGCATTGCAATTTCAATAGGATAAGATACAAGCCGTTCAATTTCTTGCGGTGCAAGAGCCGGCGCTACCGTAAATATTTGAACTTGATTTGTTGTTATGTCCGGTACCGCATCAATTGGAAGTTTTAGCGCCGCGGTTATGCCGCCGATAATCAAGGCGATTACACCAAGAATAATAAAAAGCCGCTGGCGCATCGCGAAAGAAATTATTTTGTTAATCATTAGTCCTCCTCCGCAAATGTTTCTTTTGCAAGTTCGGACTTCAAATAAAATGTTCCGCGCGTAACGATTTTTTCACCGGGATTAATCCCGCTTTTTATCTCCGTAAAATCTTTTGTCTCTCTTCCGGCTACAACGTTCCTTTTCTGAAATGTTGTATCGTTAACGGCAACAAAAACATAACTGCTTTCTTTTTCTTTCAGTAGAGCAGTGGATTTTATTTTAAGATTAGAACCGCCGAGTTTGCTTGCAACCAAAACGTCCACGAACATTTCCGGTTTTAGTTTGTTGTAATAGTTGGCGACTTCAAACCGCGCTTTTATTGTGCGCGACGACGGTTCAACAACATCGTAAATGCGCGTTAGTTTACCTTTGTAAACTTCATCCGGGAAAGTTGTGATTGAAATATCGCCGGTCATCCCTTCCCTAAGTAAAGGCAAATCGCTTTCGAAAACATCCGCAAGGATCCAAATGTTTTGGAGGTTGGCTAAAACAAAAAATTCTTTTCCAACATCAACAAACTCACCAAGCCGGACTTCTCCGCTAATTAGAGTTCCGTCAAACGGAGCGCGAACAGAAATAACTGTGAATGGTATGTGCTTATCCGCGAGCTGTTCAATCTCGGTTTCCGTTAAACCGATAACCTCCAATTTTTTCCTGGCTGATTCGTAAATAGAGTGAGCAGTGGGATAATCCGTATCGTTCTCTTTTGTTCTATTCAACCGTTCTTCGGCTTGAACAAATTCGGATTGCATTGCTATAAATTCCTGGCTGTATAAATCAACTATGGTTTGACCTTTCTTAACCCTATCGGAAATAACCGCATATACTTTTTCAACCCTTCCTTTTGCGCGCGAAGTTATGTGTGCGGTCATCATTTCATTCAAAGCAACCTTACCGCGCAACGTTAATGGTACATCAACTTCTTTCGCCTCCGGCGTTTCTGTTTGAATGTTTATATGTTCAACCTGGTGTTTGGTTAATGCAACTTCTGTCTTTTCGTTGCTGTGCGTTCTTTCCGGGTATTCTGCGCTTTCGTCATTGCCGGAATTATTTCCGCCGCATCCGATCAGAAATAAAATTATAACCAGCGATAAATATTTCATTATTGTTTTATTCATATAAATTCCTTTTTCGTTTTTAAAAATCCTTCTTTAATTAACTGTTCATTCACTTGCAAATTCATTTGAAATCTCCAAATCATTTCTTGCAATTAAGCAGTTAAAAATTACCCTTGCATATTCAAGTTTGGTCGAGCGGTATGTTCTGTAGATATCGAACAAATTGAGAACATCAATCTGATTGTTTTGATATGCGTTTATACCGGCGCGCAGTTCGTCTTCTATATCCAGCAGAAGAGATTTATCAAAAACCTGGAGCTGCTCTTCGGCATAAGCCAGACTTTTATATGAGCTGGTAATTTTTTGTGTTATTATTTTTCGTATCGCGTCGTGTTGAATATTGGAAATATCAAGCAGAGCCGATGATTCTTGAATATCACCGTTCACGCCGCTTAAATAAAACATCGGTAAAGATATCCCAAGTTTTAATCCGATAAAATTATCAAAACCTTTCCCGGGAATCGGTTGCCTGTTCTGAAACGATGCCCCGAAATTAAAATCCGGTAGAGAACCTTTTTCCGCAAGCGATAAAAATGATTTATCTCTCTCTATTCTTAAACCGCTAATTTCTATGAAATTACTTTTCCCGGTTAATGATGTAAGAATTGAATCGAGGGGTACGGTTGAGAAATTATAATTCAAGGTATCGACTAACTCATAACTTACTCCGTTCTCAATTCCTAAAAGAATTTTTAGATTCCCGATGTTTTTCTGAAACTGTTTATTTACATCGAACAGTTCGTTTTTCAGACGTGTTGCTTCAACTTTGGCGCGGATAACATCAAGGTAACTGCTCGTGCCGGCTTGATATTTATCTCTTACCTGTACTAAAAAATCGCTAAGCAACGTTATGTTTTGCTCAATTGACTTAATCGTTTCCACGGAAAGCAAGCTTTGATAGTAGGCGGTTTTCACTTGAGCAGTAACGATCTTTTTAATTCGCTCTAAATTTATTTGTGAAATCTGCTTTTCATATTCGGCGCTTTTAATTCTTGTACCTCGCTTTCCAAAAAACTCTAGTGACTGCGAGAAGTTAAAATCCAATTCGCCTGTTTCACCGAAGGAAAAATTTGTCGGGATTTCATTTGTTTCCACAGAGAACTCCGCATTTGGAATTCGTCCCGCCTGAAGTATTTTTCCTTCAACAGCAAGTATCTCTTTTTCGGCGGTTAATATTTGCGGGTTGTTTTTTACCGCCGTTTCTATTGCTTCGTTTAATGTTAATTTCTTCGTTTGTCCGTAAATAGTTAATGAACAAAACAGAAGTAATGTTATTACTTGTTTATACATAGTCATCCTAAAATTTTATGAATAGAAATAATGATCTCCAATCCTTGAGGGATCAGAAATAAATTGTTTCATTAAATGCTTTAATGAAGATTAAATAAGCAGCGTTTTGTTGACGAGAAATGTTGGGGTGTTAAAGAATTTTTTGGTTGAAGTAAATTGGGCATTTTGTAAAACGTCTTCTATCGCTTTGCATTCATCACAACAGTCGTTGTGTATGAACTGAACTATAGGCGGGCTAATTCTAATCTGAGTGTTTTGTTTTTCTATTCTGGCCCCTTTTACTATCTCACAGTAATCGTGCCCTTTATGTTTTGCTCCGCAATAACTATCATTGTTTGTTTCGGCAAACAAACTCAACTCGCTGTGCGCAAAAAACAATGCAAAACTTATAAGAAATAAAAAGGATAATATTTTTTTTGATTTCAGCATGTGTTAATATAATACTTTGTCTTATTTCAGACAACTTATCTCAGTCAGCGGCATTCATAATATTTTCGTTTAGTTGCATTATTCCAAGAAAAATCCTATTATTCAATTAATCAATTGAATAATATATGTATGAAACCACGAGAATTCAAAGACCTAACCTTCGATCTGTTCGCAAAAGTAGCTAATTCCTTTGCAAGTCCTAAAAGATTAGAGATTATCGATCTTCTTTCACAAGGTGAAAGAGACGTAGATTCTCTTTCCAAAGAAACAAATATGAATTTTGCTAATACTTCCCGCCACCTTCAAATTCTTAAAAGCGCAAATATTGTAAAGACACGCAAAGATGGTGTCAGAGTTTTTTATTCACTTTCGAACAATGAAGTTATCCAGTGCTGGAAAAATTTACAGACTCTTACAGAAAAAACCGCTTCGGAAATCCGGGAAGTATCTCGCTTATTTTTTGAAGAAAGAGATTCGCTCGAACCGATCGGAATAGATGATTTGAGACAAAAACTAGAAAAAGATGAGGTCACACTTATTGATGTCAGACCAAATGAAGAATTTCAACAAGGACATTTACCAAAAGCAGTTTCATTTCCGTTGGTTGAACTTCGTTCAAACATTCGTGCTCTTAATTCCGATAAAGAAATCGTTGCTTACTGCAGAGGACCTTATTGTGTATTAGCAGCAGAAGCTGTAAAACTCTTAAAAGAAAAGGGCTTTACTATAACTTTATTCAAAGAAGATGTTAATTCATGGCGGGCTCAAGGGCTGCCGGTTCAAACTTAATTTTAATTAGTGTGTTATGAAGATACGCGAAAGCGGAATGCCGGAAGAAACTTACTGGGAATCTTTATTCAATACCCAATTAATTCTTTCGAAGCTAAAATTCGAAGAAACAATAATTGATGCTGTAGAATTTGGTTCCGGTTACGGCACGTTTACAATTCCCGCAGCAATGATTATTAAGGGGACTTTATTTGCACTCGACATTGATTCAGTGATGATAGATCGCTTGGATCAAAGAATAGGTGAAACAAAATTATCGAACATAAAAGTAATCAAACGCGATTTCGTAAATGATGGAACCGGATTGCATGATAACTCCGTTGACTATGCAATGCTGTTTAATATTCTTCATGCGGAAAATCCAATTAGTCTTTTAAAAGAAGTGCATCGCATATTAAAACCAGATGGCAAAGTTGGAATAATTCATTGGATTCATTCGGAGATAACTCCGAGAGGTCCATCTTTAAATATACGCCCCACGTCTCTGCAATGTGCCAATTGGCTGCTTGAAACAAATTTCAAAATCGTCAATAAAGAAATATCATTACCACCATATCATTATGGAATTATTGCCCAAAAATAAATAGGAGAAATATGAAATACCTTATCATCATTAATGACGCGCCTTATGGCACAGAAAAAGCATACAACGCATTTCGTCTTGCAATGCAAATCCAAAAGGATTTTCCGGAAAACGACGTAAGAATTTTCTTAATGGCAGATGCTGCTACCTGTGCTTTACCAAATCAGAATACACCTAACGGTTATTACAATATCGAACGAATGCTTAAATCAATTTTGTTAAAAGGTGGACAAGTTAAGATTTGCGGCACTTGTGCAGATGCACGCGGAATTAAAAATCTTCCACTGATTGAAGGCGCACAAATCAGCACAATGGCAGAATTGACTGCATGGACAATCGAATCAAATAAAGTAATAACTTTCTAAGAAGGATAATTATGCTACAAAAAATTATGAGCGTGTTTGTTTCTCCCCAAAAAATGATTGATATGTTTACTTACAAATTAGAAACCACTCAATCAATCGAAAAGATTGCTGCAAAGGTTCAGCAAGAATGCGACAAGAATAAATTTGCGCTGCTGCATACATATAACTATCATGAAATTGTTGAGAACAAAGGTTTTCCAATTAAAAGAAAAGTTTTTATCTACGAGATATGCCAAGCCAAAACTGCTTCACTTATGCTTACTGATCATCCGAACTTTTCAATCTTCATGCCTTGTAAATTGGCAATTTATGAGCAAAATGGTAAAACAGTTGTTTCTACAATGAATATGGAAATTGTTCTAAAAGCAGTTCAGTCCAACATAAAACTTTACAAAGATACGGTTTCACTTTTCAATTCGTTGAAATTGATGATGGACTCTATGTCAAAAAATTAAATTCATAAAAAGAGCATACTCACAATGCAGCCGTGGGTATGCTTAATTTTTTGTTTCCTTAAAAATATCACTCCTTCAATTCCTACTTTCACAACAATCTCGCTCTACGGATACATAACTCTCACTATTCTCCTGAAAAAGTTTGGCAAGCATTGACAGATGCTAAACTTCTTGGAAGTTGGTTTATGGCAAATGACATCAAGCCTGAACTTAATCATTATTTCACTTTCCGAATGACACCACAAAAAGGTTGGGACGGAATTACTCATTGTGAAGTAACAGCCATAGAACCATTAAGACACATCGCATACACATACAGAGGAGAGGCAACAGGTGAAAAGACGCAGGTATTCATTCCGACACGGCAGACAAAATGACGAAAGGAATTTTCACTAAATTAGACACGGTTTTAAGTTTTACTTTGGAACCCACTTGCGGTGGGACAATTCTTTCACTAGAACATTCAGGTTACAGTGGACTAAAACTCGTTATTGTAAGTTTAATAATGCAAATGGGATGGAAAAAGCAGTTACGAAAAAAACTCCCGAAAGTGTTAGAACAAATGAAGTAGAAAAAGAACCACTACCGCTAACAGCACCTTTGCCTTATGGCGGGGAAAGTGCGAGTATAAACAGTATGCGTAAAGACAGGTTAGTGCATCTAATCCGTCACAACGCAAAGCCTCAAAACTTTAGCGGGCATTGTATGGACGACCGTGACGACATCAAACAGACCAGCAAAAAAGAATATATATCGAACAATATGACACAAGAACAATTAAAAAAGCAGTTCCAAGAAATTGAAGACAACTTCAACAAAGCAGTTATTACAAACGACATTAACGAAATCAAAAAATGTATAACAAGCGATTGGGCTTTAGTTGACAGCCAATGCGGAATAATCCCACAAGAAAGATTTTTCAGCGTTCCTGAACAGGGTTTGTTATCACATTCAACAATGACAAAAGAGATATTAAGAGTAAAAATCTATGGAGACATTGCTTTGGTAACAGGGCGGGGACAAAACACAGGAACTTGGCAAGGACAACCAATGGAAGCGGACGAATGGATTACTGACGTTTACAAAAAGGAAAATGAAAAGTGGCTTTGTGTATTGACACATTTAACACCAGTAAAAAAAATAGTTTGACAATGGTATCAATAGACACATTTAGGAAAATAGCACTCTCGTTTCCAGAAGCAACAGAAGAACCCCATTTTGAAAAAACCTCATTCAGAGTGAAAAACAAAATATTTGCGACCTATGACGATTTAAACAAAAGAGCTTGCATAAAGCTATCTGAAATTGACCAAGACGTTTTTGCTTCGGCTGACCGAACAAGTATTTACCCTGTTGATAACAAATGGGGTAACCAAGGTTGGACAATAATCGAAATGAGCAAAGTTCATAAGGACTTATTTGTTGACGCATTGACAACTGCATATTGTGAAGCAGCACCTAAAAAACTAGTTGAACAAATACAACCAAGGAACAATGAAAGAAGAATAACAACTAACCGCTAACAAGGCATTGGTAAAATTGGGGCGGACTGAGGCAATTGAACTTTTGTAATTCTATTGTACGTTTGTATAAATGTTGGGATGAAATTTTTCAAATGTCCATTCTTCACCACGCTACAAACTGTTAACTTGAATAGACTGTACATTAAAAAAAATAAAAAACTTTAATGGAATTATTATGACATTTAAAAAAAATGAAATTTGGATAATAACCTTTTTGTTTATTTCCCCTTTGCTTTCACATGCACAAACTATTAACCGTATTGAACCAAGCAATTGGTGGGTAGGAATGAAATATAATATTATAACCTTGTTAGTTTATGGAGATAATATTTCTGAATTACAGCCAACAATTTCTTATCCTAGTGTTCAAATAATAAAAAAGATACCGTTGAAAACAAAAATTATCTTTTTGTAACCCTCAAAATAAATCCTGCCGCAAAGCCCGGTAATATAGAAATAAGTTTCGGTAAAAAAGGCAAAGTTGTTTTAACAAGAAACTTCCCAATTTTTGAACGTGAAAAAAGTAGCGCTGAAAGAAAAAGTTTTACACAAAGGGATGCCATCTATCTAATTGTCCCTGATAGATTTTCTAATGGAGATACAACAAATGATATAATACCGGGTTTATTAGAAAAAAGTATTGATAGAAAAAATGAAAACAAAAGACATGGAGGCGATATTCGGGGAATGCTCGATCATTTAGATTATATTAAATCGCTTGGCTTTACACAAATTTGGTGTACTCCTTTGATTGAAAATAACGAGCCTGAATATTCTTATCACGGATATGCAGCGACTGATTTCTATAAAATTGATCCAAGATTTGGAACAAACGAACAATTTAAACTGTTTGTTCACGAAGCGAAAAAAAGAAATATCGGTTTAGTATGGGATGTTGTATTAAACCATTGCGGTACAGAATATTATTTTATAAAAGATTTACCAACAAATGATTGGATTAATTTTTCTGATACCCACACTCAATCAAATTTTTTAAAGAGTACTTTAACAGATATATATGCCACAGAAATTGATAAAAAAGAATATACTGATGGCTGGTTTGACAGTCATATGGCTGATTTAAATCAGCGCAATCCTTTAATGGCAAAATATTTAATCCAGAATACTATTTGGTGGGTAGAGTATGCAGGACTTTCAGGTCTTAGAGTAGATACATATTCATATTCTGATAAAGAATTTTTAGCAATCTGGGCAAAAGCAATTTTTGAAGAATATCCAAATTTCAACGTAGTTGGTGAAGAGATGACAAGGAATATATCTCAAACTTCTTATTGGCAAAAAGACAAAAAGAATTATGATGGTTATGAATCTTATTTGCCAACATTAATGGATTTTTCATTAAATGATAATATTGTTTCAAGTTTGACTAGACCAGATGATTGGTTTTCTGCCTGGAGAGACACATACCAAAGCGTTGCTCAAGACTATCAATTCCCTCATCCTGAAAATCAGTTAATATTTCCTGATAATCACGATTTAGACAGGTTTTATACTCGGTTGAACAAGAATTTTGACAATTGGAAACTTGGAATTGCAATGTATATGACAGTGCGTGGTATTCCTCAATTTTTTTATGGGACAGAAGTTTTAATGACCAATGAAAAGTTGGGAAGTGACGGACAAAGAAGAAGCGATTTTTATGGTGGTTGGCTAAATGATTTAAAGAACGCAGAAACTGAAGAAGGTTTGACAGATACTGAGAAAGCTGCAAAAACATACTTTTCAAAATTGCTTAATTGGAGAAAGACAAATTCAGCAATAGCAAATGGAAAATTTATTCACTATGCACCACAAAACAATGATGTCTATGTTTATTTCCGCTATAACAATGAACAAAAAGTTATGGTTTTATTGAATAAGAATAATGAAAATGTAACACTTGATATGAACAGATATTCTGAAATAATTTCAAATAAATTTAAAGCAAAGGATATAATTTCAGACAAAGAATTTTATATAGAAAACACTTTTACAATTTCAGGAAAAACGGCGATGATTTTGGAAATTCGTTACAACTCTTTTTAAAAAATCGTAGCAACGAGATAATAGGATAATATGATTTTAGCTTCAGCTCAGACAAAACCGAAACGTGGAAATATAAATGAAAATCTGCTTGATCATTACAGATTGATTGATATTGCTGCTGATAAAGGTGTAGAATTGATTGTGTTTCCCGAGATGTCAATTACTGGATATGAACGAGAAAGGGCTGCTTCGTTGGCTTTTACACAGAATGATTCCCGGTTAGACAAATTGGCTAAACTGGCAGTTGATAAGAAAATAATTATTATAGCAGGCGCACCAATAAGGATAAGTTTTGACTTGTTTATT
Source organism: Bacteroidota bacterium (assembly GCA_021824635.1). Classification (GTDB taxonomy): domain Bacteria; phylum Bacteroidota; class Ignavibacteria; order Ignavibacteriales; family Melioribacteraceae; genus Fen-1258. The sequence goes on from JAKAKD010000068.1 coordinate 87,027, forward strand.
GGTGGATTTATATTTCAACCGGATAATTCAATTATAATTTATACAAAACAATTTCTTCATTTGGATGAGGAAAATTATTTTCAATCATCATTTGATTACAATCCAATTATTAAACTTGATAACGAAAGGATCTCTTTTGCAATTTGTGCGGATATTGATAATCCAATGCATCCTCAAAATGCTTATAAAGTTGATAGTTCGATTTACATTGCGAGCATATTCTTTTCACCCAAAGGGATACCAACTACGACATTGACGAAATTTTTAAACTTTATAAAATAGCAACGGACTTTCAAAAGATAAAATTTACCGTTCATTGGGCAGAATTTGATAGAAAACTCATAGAAACCGAGATTTCAGAAAACAGACAATGGAAAATGCTCATTAACGGGGGAATTGCTTGTGTTTGGGCAATGACTTTTAATGACCCTCAGATATGGGAAGAACGAAATAAAGACCCGTCAGTTTATCTTCATCGTATTGCGACAAATCCTAATTTCAGGGGACAAAACTTAGTTGGCGAAATAGTTAAGTGGGCAAAAAATTACGCAAACGAAAATAACAAAAAATATATCCGTATGGACACTGTTGGGAATAACTCCGGATTAATAAAATATTACAAAAAATGTGGATTTGATTTTTTAGGACTTTTTAAACTAAACAATACAAAGGGGCTTCCGGCACATTATGACAACGCAACTGTAAGTTTATTTCAAATGGCTCTGTGAAGTATCAATATTCATCTTAATATAAATTTAATAAATTGGAAAAATATGATTAAGAATTATTACTTTTTTATTGTAGGAATCCTTGCAATTCTTTTTTCCATAACGCATGCTTGGAATGGACAAACAATAGTTCTGCCAACTTTGAATGTTGGTACTATAACCACAGATACATGAACAATATTTTTTTATGTTTGGCATATTATCACAGCAGAAAATTTGCTTTTTGGATTTGCCTTTCTTTTTATGGCGTTTCATAAAGATTTGTCAAAAGTCAGATTTGCTGCGTTGTTAATTGCTATTGTAATGATAGTTCGCTGGATAGTTATTTTTGGCGGAACACTAATATATAATGTTGAAGGTCTTAACAATACATTGATAGATTCAATAGCAATTATCATTTATGTCTCGCTTATTGTATTAGGAATTAGGGTTAAGGATAAACAAATTGAAAAACAATAAATGAGTAGTTCATCAAATAAATTCAGAATGAATGAAACACAATTTAATCGTATCAAATTTTTGAAGATAACATACAAACATTTAAAAGAGGATAAAAAAATATGACTAAACTTTTTCACTTAATTGGATTTCTGCTGTTGTTTAATACTTTCCATACAAATGCTCAAGTTATTGACTCATTACGACAGCATATTGAACAAATAATATCAACGAAAAATGCAGTTGTTGGAGTTTCAATTATTGGTAGTGACGGTAAAGACACATTGTCTATAAATGGTGAAAAACACTTTCCAATGCAAAGTGTATTTAAATTTCACATTGGGTTAGCTATTCTATCTGAAATTGACAAAGGTAAATTCTCACTTGACCAAAAAGTAGAAATTCAGAAGAAAGATCTTTTGCCGGATCTTTATAGCCCAATCAGAGACAAATATCCCGAAGGTACAACGCTCACAATTGCAGAAATTTTGAAATATACGGTTTCTCAAAGCGATAATGTTGGCTGCGATGTTTTATTAAGACTACTCGGTGGACCTCAGGTAGTTGAGGACTATTTCGTTGGAAATGGATTTAAAGATATTTCGATAAAAATTAACGAAGAAGTGCAGCAGAATAATTGGGATTTACAATTTCAAAATTGGACGACACCCAAAGCAGCAAATCAAATCTTAGAAACATTTTACAACAACAACAATAATTTGTTATCCCCAAATAGTTATGACTTTATATGGAAAATAATGCGAGAAACTTCTACGGGTAAAAACCGATTACCGGGAAAATTACCTTCGGGAACAATCATTGCCCACAAAACTGGTTGGTCAGGGAAAAATAAAACAACTGGAATAACAGCCGCTGTTAACGATATTGGGATTGTATTTTTACCAAACGGGAAGCATTTCTTTATCAGCGTTTTCGTAACCGACTCAAAAGAAGATTCAACAACCAATGAAGAAATAATCGCAGATATTGCAAAGATAACTTGGGATTACTTTATTAAAGAATGAAAATAAAACTTCTGCTAACACAGGTTTTGCACAAGATGGTGTTAATTGAAAACTTGAAGATTCAACTTCTAGTGAACATTAGTAACAATTTGAAGCTTTGTGATCCGAAACCCACCGAATGCAAAAACCCGGTCAATTGGGAGATGGAAAATAAAGTAAATTTAAAAGCGCTTATAACAAGTGCTTCAACCCGACAGCGTTTTCGCATTCGGTATTTTATAAATTTTTAAGTTGGTTATTACGTCTCGTCATTTTGTGTAACGTAGTCTTGCTATGAAAGTTTTTTAAATTATAAATTTTATTAATTAAACCGGCATTGTAGTTCTGGGCTGCGGGTTAAGCACAACGGCGTTATAAGGCTTGAGAATACATCCGGAGTTGATATTGATTCAGACTACTTAAAGGGCTATATTATAGTCGTAAAACGAAAGGGAATAAAATGAAATTTAGTGAAGCTGTAAAACCAATTAGTTATCTAAAAACCCATGCCTCTGAGGTAGTTCGGGATGTTGCAGAAAACCAGAAAACATTAATTATTACTCATAATGGTGAAGCAAAAGTTATTCTTCAAGATGTTAAAGTGTATGAGAAGACACAAGAGAGTATTGCTCTGTTAAAAATACTTGCATTAAGTGGTAGAGAAATTAAAAAGGGTAATTATAAAACACTTGAAAAATCGTGTGAAAATGTTCGAAATCGTATAAATGATTTTAAACGGGGACAACGTGAAGTCCAAAGCTAATATCGTTTCTTCTGCTGAAGAAGATTTATTCGAAATCTATCAATATGTTTTCTTCAATGATTCAGAAGAAAAAGCTGAAAAATTGTACTCAAAATTGTATGAGAAATGTTTATCTCTTCAAGAATATCCCAATCGTGGTCATGTCCCTCCAGAATTAAGCCTGCTCGGTATAGATGATTTCTTAGAACTAACATATAAACCATATCGCATTATTTATCAAATTATAGAAAAAGTAGTTTTCATCCATTGTGTATTAGATGGACGTAGAGATATGCAAAAACTATTACAAGAAAGATTAATGCGAGATTGAAACGCCTTATAACCTGCAACTCAAAGCGAGGGTGTCTCACAAGTAATGTTTTGTTTAAAAATAGAACGCAGAAGACGCGGATTCAACTGATTTTCGCAGATTGAAAAGTTGAATAATTACTTCTGAGACACCCTCATTTGATAAAGTTATTGGGTTTAGCTTTTCAGAGTAAGTTTGTTGTTCAAAGTTGATTAGCAAAACACTGAACTTTATTTGATAGAACATCACAACCATGTAAGGAACTGAAATATGCAGAACAA
>JAKAKD010000024.1 GCA_021824635.1 Bacteroidota bacterium
CATACTCGGCTCTTTTGGTTGCGCTTATAGTTTCTACTGCGATTGCACGCCTGTAATCGAGGCGGGCATTTTCGTATTGCTGGCGTTTCTCAAAACAAAGTCCGCGTAAATTATATCCGTCGGATTCCTGCGGATTGGCGGTAATGTATTTGTTTAACTGATCAATAGCTTCGCCATATCTTCCGGCTTGCATGTGCGATAGCGCAGTTCTTTTTAGTTCGCTAACATCAACTCTCTGCGCTTCCATGAATTGTGGAAGAATGAAAAGAAGAAGTAAAAAGTAAAATTTAATTCGGGATAAAATCATAATCCTCGTTAATATGCTGAATATATAAAGCAACTGTAAAGAAATTGAATTAAGACGCTTTCCGCCCTATTCGCACGTTCAATTTATCAAAAATTATGCAAAAAGTAATGAAGTAATGATAAATAGGATTACAGCTTGTTTTGTGGCAATTGCTAAAAAGAGGAGCCGGTCTTGGTGCGATAATATGAGACGGTTTTCAATTCCGTCTCATATTAAAATTGGAAATAGATAAACGGCTGAATGTCTGCTGTCTTGAATTGTGCGACAATCCAAATTGCAATTACAAAAATCAATACCTTTACTGGTAAAGGCATTGCAGTAATAATTTTTTGAAGCCAAGTTCCAAGTCTGGATGGTAAAAAGTGAAATAAGTAGCCAATAGTAATTAACCCAAGAATCAGCGGAAGTTTTTCGGCGAATTGTAAGAAAACTTCTCCATGGAAAAAATTAAATATCTGATCCAGCATATCAACCACACTTTGAAAATCTTTCGCGCGGAAAATTAAAAATGATAAAGCAACCAGATGAAATGTAATTACAATCTGGAAGAATCTTAAAAATCTTGTGTTGTAAATGCGTAAAAATTTATAAAGTCTTTCTTTCGGTTTCTTGAAGAACAATGATATAGACATCAACGTGCCGTGAAAAACTCCCCAGAGTATAAAATTCCATCCCGCACCGTGCCATAATCCGCAGACAAAAAATGTTACAACAAGAGCAATAACATTACCAAATATTTTCAAACTGCGCGAAGAGATTTGAATTGGTTTGAACAAATAATCGAGAAGCCATTTTGAAAGTGAGATGTGCCATCTCCGCCAGAAATCTGCTATGCTTGCTGCTTTGAAAGGATAATTAAAATTATCCATTAATTTAAAGCCAAGAAGAAGCGCAATTCCTATTGCCATATCGGAGTAGCCGGAGAAGTCGCAATAGATTTGAAGCACGTAACCGTAAATTGCCAATAAATTTTCAACTCCGGTGTAACGTAAAGGAAAATCAAAAATCCTATCTACAAAATTTAGACTGATATAATCTGCCACAACAACTTTCTTAAACAAACCAAGCATAATTAAAAATAGCGCACGCCCAATATCTTCTTTGGAAATAAACGGTTCGCGGTCAATCTGCGGAAGAAAATCCGCGGCGCGGTCAATTGGTCCTAGTAAAATATTAGGGAAGAAGAAAACATATAAACTGAAATCGCGCAAGCTGTTTGTAGGTTTGAGAGTGTCGTAGTAAATATCGAACACATACGTGAGTGATTTAAATGTGTAAAATGAAATTCCAATCGGGAGAAAGATTGCAAGCGGATCAATAGTATGTTTGCTTATATCGGCAATGATTTGCAGAATAAAGTTTGTGTATTTGAAATAGCCGAGAAGTGCAATATTAAGAATAAGAGCAAGAGCAAGAAATAATCTTTTGACGGGGAAGCGGTGGGTGCCGGCTATCCATTTGCCGAGATAAAAATTTGCTACGGCTGAAACAACCAGAATTAAGAAGTACAATCCCGCCGCTTTGTAGTAGAAGTAAAGAGAAAACGAGATCAGCAATAATATTCTTGCGGCTTTGTTCTTTCCCAGCAGATTATAAAAAATTAAAAATCCCAAGAAGAGAAAGAGGAATAAACTTGTGCTAAAGATAAGCGGATCGTTAGGATCGTATTTTAAGAGAGAAAAGATTTTTTCAAGACTTATAGAAGAAAACATAGGCAGAAGATTCTGATTGATGATTAGTTAATTTTAATAGAACGTGGATTATCATGATCGTTTATGATCACATATGATTGATCATAACAAATCATAATCACCATAGAGATCAGCGTTCTATAGTTTTATTATTTGCCGGTTTTTATATCAACAAGTTTCTGAAGATCGCCTACATTTTTTAAGCGCAGCACTTCATAGCTTTTGAATTTCACATTGAAAGATTTTTCAACAGCTAAAATTATATTTACGTGATTCAGAGAGTCCCAGCCCGGAACCTCGGGCGCCATAGTCTCGTCTTGAAGATCGAAATCGTCCAGATTTAGTTCCGTTAGAATTACTTTTTTTAGTTCTTGTGAAATCATTATCTGCTCCAAACTTGTTTGTCTTCGCGACTTAAAATTCTTTCTTTGTTTGCGCTTCTGCTCGGTTTGCCTGCGGAACTTTTAATTAACCATCTCGGCGGTACAAGATAAACTTTGTGAATATTAACATCTATTGCCATTCCCGCTTTTAAAATATCCAAACGAATTTTATTTCTTCCAATTTCGGTTTCTTCTTTCGTTTCAGCTACAACTGCAATTTGCTCTGTTCCCATTTTTTCGTCTTCTTCACCAAAGGAAATTACACGTCCCGGAATTATTCCATCAACTTGATTAAGCGCGTCTTCAATATCTTCGGGATAAATATTTTTACCGGCGACAATTATTAAATCTTTTTTTCTGCCGATGATAAAAAATTCATTCTGATATCTGAAACCCCAATCACCTGTAAAATACCAACCGTTCTCAACAACTTCTGCGGTCTTTTCGGGATAGTTACGGTAGCCATCAAACATGGAAACAGATTTAACGGCAACTTCGCCAACAATTCCATCGGCAACATCTTTCCGGTTTTCATCAACAATCCGTGCATCGCATCCGTCAATAAGTCTTCCGCAAGAGACCGAAACACGTTTAACGGAATTTTCATCCGCGAGTTTTAGAAAGCCGCGCGATAATTCATTTCTATCAACAATTAATTCTTTAATTGGTTTTCCCGGCTCGGTAAGTGTTAGGCAAAGAGAGACTTCCGCCATTCCATACAATACTGTTAGCGCAAGCGGATTGAATCCATATTTCACAAACTTTTCGGTGAATTTTATGTGGCTGTCATGCCGAACCGGTTCTGCGCCGTTAACAACCAATCTTAAACTTTCAAGAGAGATATCGCTTAATTCATCATCGTGAATTTTTTCCGCTAAGACATTATATGCGAAATTAGGAAGACAGGTTAATGTTCCTTTCTCTTTTGTGATTGCTTCCAATAAAAGAATAGGCGCAAGAACCCATTCAAACGGATTGATTTGAACAGTAGTAATTCCAAAAGCTAACGGAATTTGAAAACAAGCAATCAAACCGAAATCATGATAGAGAGGAAGCCAGCTTACAATTTTATCTTTGTCGGATAATTTTAATGCATTGCCAAGATTTTGAGCGTGATTTAAAACCGCACGGTGAGATAATATAACAGGTTTTTGTAATCCAGTTGTGCCGGAGGAGTGCTGTAATAAAATCGGTTCTTCTTCATTAATAGAAATGGCAATTTGTTCTATCTCAGCATCTAATTTAGGATCAATATCGGTTTCAATATTCCAATCAAGAGGAAAGAAAACAGATTTGATTGTGCTGCCGGGTTTTTCAATTAAAGGATGAATAACGGGGTCAAGTTCACGTTCGGTTAAAATATAATCGAGACCGGAACGTTGAGCCATTCCTTCAATACCTTGACGGAACTTATCTGGATGCAAACGAGGATTAGGATAAGCAAGAACAGCAGGCAACGCACCCATGCGTGAAATTCCAAGATATAAAGGATAAAAAAATGGGTTATGGTGCATTACAATTGCGCAGACATCACCTTTTTTGATTCCCGCTTCTTTAGCTTTAACAGAATATTTTTTTGCAGTATCAATTAAGCTTTTGTAAGTCCAGCGGATTGGTTCTTCGCCTGCAACCCAATGCACAATGGCTTCACGGTCGGGATTTTTTTCTGCATTAGCTTGCCATCTTTTCCAAAGAGTTTTTCCTTGGCCGGTAAGACCTTTTGCTGAATCATCCGGAAAGTTGTTTTCAATATTACTCACGCCGACTCTAATTTATTCAGAAATTGATTATTTACTTATACAATTTTAATAATGCGTCGGTTAATAAATCCGCGACTTTCTTAGCGCCTTGATCGTTAAAATGAATAAAATCTTTAAATGCCAATGGCGGATTTGCATTTACCCAGTTGGGCATAGAGTTTTCTCCTCCCATAGCTTCAAATAAATTCCAGATTGCAACGTTAGCAAGCTTTGCAATATTTTTCTGTGTTTCTAAGAGTTTCAAAATTCCCGGATCGGTTACAAAGTTGGATCCTTTTTTCATAGAACGGTCGTGAATAGAAATCATCAAAAAACTTGTTTGAGGAAAAACTGATTTTAAATGATTAATAACTTTTACCATTTCTTTTTCATACCAGCTGTAATCGGTATTACGCGATCCGGCAATGTTTAAACCGAATTCAAGAATGATCAATTTGTAATCGAGGTATTTAGAGAACTCTTTTAAAATCCCTTCTTGAAGCGAACCAAGATCAACGCCGGTATTTCCGCGCAGAGGAAAATTATCAACATAAACACCCGGTTCATTTTCTAAACTTACTCCGTAAAAATAAGCTTGATCTGCCATTGGAAATTCAATACGGATAGATTTTGCACGTGATTCCGGTTTTAAAACTAATTCTTGAAGAGCGCTTCCGGTTTTAAGCGCTACTGTTTTCTTTGCGCCGTTATCAAAATAGTAATTGATTGAAGAACTTTTTGCGTTTGAATAAAAAAGCCGTACTAAACTAAAATCTTTTAAATACCGGCGAGCAGATGTAGTTTCATATTGAACCCACGCGTTGCCTTTTGGAACGAATGCTTCTCCGCTTATACCAAGTGGAAGTCCTTTGGGATTGCTTGTGTAGAGTGCGGCAGATTCCCAATTATTCGAAAATGAATGCTTTGTGGTTTGTCTGAACATTATATCTTGAGAAGTGATTCCAAGCCAGCCAACGCCGTTACCGCCGAATTTATCCTGAAGTGTCTGGCGGATATCAGCAGTAATTAAATCGCCCTCAATTGCTGAATCGCCAAAGTGCGCAACGCGGACTGTTTTCTTCTTTGCGTTTTTTAGCGCATCGAAGAAATAACTTAATTGTTTTGTGTTTCCGGTAATAGGAGTGCTTTTGGCTTGAGGCGCTAATTCGTAAAGAACTCCGGATTTATCAAATCCCGAATCAAAAAAAGAAAACGCTGAAGCAAAAACATTTGTGAAGTCAAGTGATGCTTCGTTTACGCAGGGAGTTGTAATGTTTAATTTACCGGTCGCCGGCACTTCCGCAGTAGAATCATTTCTTATATCGGAAATAATATCAACGCTTTTCAAATTAAAATTTATAGCTGTGATTGTGTAATCAATTTTTACAAAAGAGATTGCGTATAAGATGATAACTGTAAGGGCGACAATTATTAACGGTTCTCTAAATTTGTTCTCGCTTTGCATATAAAATCCTTTGTGGAATTTTCAATTTATTTTCTGATGAACTTAACCGCTAATAAATTCCGGTAAGAAAGAGTCATTACTCGTTTTTTAGATAAATCAAACCGCAAATTAGAAATTACAATTTGTGCTTTGATAAAACTTTTTCAACTTCTCTTGCCCAGAGTTTATAAGCGTCCGCCTTAAAATGAATTCCGTCCCAACTTAATTCGGGGCGCAAAAATCCATCCTTTCCCGCGGTTAACGCATTAACATCAATGTAGTCTATATTGTTCTTCTTTGCGTAATCCGAAAGAAGTTTGTTCAATTTATCCACTTCGCGGTTTCTTCCAAAGTTTCCTTCCGAAGTTCCACCCCAATCTTTTGCATAAGTTTTTGCTGAATAAGTTGTTGATTGAATCACGGGAATAATATTTCTAGATCTAAGTCCGGATATAATGCGAACGTAAACAGCAAAGATATCTTCAACGGGAGTCCAGTTATAAATATCATTTAGTCCGCCCATTATAAAAACAATTTTCGGATTCAATTTGTAGACGGCATTTATTCTGGATTCATAACCATAAAGAACATCGCTGGTAATTCCGCGTTCAACTACATTTGGTCTGCCCAACAATTCATTCCACGCAGCGCCGTGAGTTAATGAATTGCCAAGCATAACAATATCTGCCTGACGCGTTTTATATATGTCGAACATTGATTGCTGAAGGATATAGTTTGGATTAGTGCGGTACCGAAGAGTATCCTTTGCCGGCAATTTAGTCTGAGGGAATAATTCGGCGGCAAATAAAATGAGATAAAAACACACAAGCGTTAATAATGTATTTCTGGAAAAAACATTTTTCACTTAAGGTCTTTCGAAAATTTTCATGTTTACTTAAATACAAAATAATTTATATCGGCAAAAAATCAAAAACATGCCGGCTTTATAATATCTGTTGAATAAGCAGTTAATTCTTATTCTTCCCCTCGTCGTTATTCATTTTCTTTTCGCTTTCTAAGATGCGGAATTTGAGATTTTTCTCCATGGCAATAAGTTCGGAAATCTTTGCGGTAAACTCTTCTTTCTTTATCTCTGTATTTGCCGTCTCTGTTTTTAGCTGACGTAATTCATTTTTTTGACTGGCAATTTGCTCTTTCAGTTCTTCGAGTTCGCGGGTAGCTTGGGCTGTTTCTAAAACCAATTTTTGCTTGTTGTCGTTTAAGCTAGAATAGTTTTCGCTGATTTGAATGAAGAGTTGTCTAATATCTTTTTCGAACGATTCTTTTTTTATCTCCAGCGAAGCGGTTTCCGATTTTAGCTGTTGAATAAAAAGTTTTTGTCTGGTTGCTTCATCTTTCAAAGAAAGGACTGAAATACTCAGCTCGCTTGATTCTTGTTTTAGATTTGAAAGCAACTGTTCTGTTGCAGCCCGTTCTTTCTGAAGTACTTTTGTCAATCCGCCGTATTCGGCAACTTGAGTTGTCTTTTCAAGAAGAATTTTTTCTTTGTGAGACAGTTCTTTCTCTTTCTCTAAAATCTCTTGACGCAGAGAACTGAGTTTGCTTTTAGATGAGCTTAGCTCTTCGGTAAATTTCTGTAAAACCTGTGAGAAATTGTTTTCAACTTTCAGATGCGATTCTTCTATCTCAAATTTACGCTTCTCAAGTTCCTCAATTGCTTTCTGTTTTTGATTTACGGATTCGGTCAAAGTTTCTTCATCATTGCCCAGTTGAAGCAGTTTATCTTGAAGCTCATTTTTAACAATTTCAAAATTTCTGGTTTCGTCCGAAAGTTCGTTTCGTTTAGTGGTTAGTTCTTTTACTTCATCATCAAGCTTTGATATTGTTTCTTTTGTAAAATTGTATCTGGATTCAAACTCATCAAATTCTTTTTGTCTTTCTCTAAGCAGCTCGCCAATTGAATCGCGTTTGTCTATCAACTCGCTGTAAAATTTTTCTTTTTCCGAAAGACGACCGATAATTGCGGATAACGATGATTCCAGATTGAATTTAATCTCTTCGGCAAGAGAAATTTTTTCGTCCAGAGATTTAATTGATTCAATTTTTTTGTTTTCTTCCAGCTTAAGCTGATCAATTCTTTCTGTGAGTTCGGATGTATCAAAATTTGCCGCAGTTTGATCAAAAGCTGCGCGTACTTTCTCTTCTTCATTGCGCAAATTTGCAATGCTCTGCTTGATAGAGTTTTCTTCGTTAACAAGTTTTTCTATAGAAGAATGAAGATCGTTCAAATCTTCGTTGAGTTTCTCAATCTCCATCTGTTTCTCAGAGATGATTTTTTCAACATTCTGCTGAGATTCGGTTTCAATTTCCTTTACGGAAGATTCCATAGAGAATTTTTTTTCCGAAAGAGATTTAATTGTTTCCTTGAGCGCGTCAATTTCTTCTGTTTTTGAAGTGAATTCAATTACTGCCGATTTCAGATCGTTCTTATATCTTTCCGTTTCGTTGGCAATTTCGGTGAACTCTTTTCTTGCTTCGTTAAGTTTATTCTCGAGTTCAACAAGATTCTGATGTTTTTGGAGGACTTGATGCAGAGTATTTTTTAATTCATCGTTCTCTTCTACGAGTTTTTCAATTTCACTTTTTGCCTTCGATGAAAAAAGACTCATTCTTTAGTTGCTCCTTAATTGGCTGGTATATATTGCTTAAGACAAAGATAATAAACTTTAATAAATGTAGCCGTGTTTTTTCTTAAAAGCGCCGGAAAAGAACAATTGGAACAAAATCCTATTCATCCGCAATGCGTTCAAGGTATTGTCTGTAAAGAGAATTGGGAATATTGTTTAAGAGCTTTTCAAATTGATCTTTGTTTATAAATCCTTTTTGATATGCGATCTCTTCTATGCAGGCTACTTTCAATCCCTGTCGGTCTTCAATAATGCCGAAAAAGTTTGATGCTTTAAGAAGCGCTTCCGGTGTGCCGGTATCAAGCCAAGCTACTCCGCGCCCAATCTTTTCAACCATTAACTCTCCGCGTTCAAGGTATTTTCTGTTAACATCTGTTATTTCAAGTTCGCCGCGTTTAGATGGTTTTAAATTTTTCGAAATCTCAATCACTTTGTTGTCGTAAACATAAAGACCGGGTACAGCGTAGTTGGATTTTGGCGCAGCCGGCTTTTCTTCAATGCTGATTGCCTTGCCGTCTTTAGCAAATTCAACGATGCCGTAACGCTCGGGATCGGTAACCTGATATGCGAATATTGTTGCGCCGGATCTTTTTTGTTCAACTGCTCGGTAGAAAAAATCCAACGTACCGTAAAAAATGTTGTCGCCTAAAATTAATGTAACGGAATCACCGCCGATAAATTTTTCGCCGAGTATGAACGATTGAGCAATTCCATTTGGTGCCGGTTGAACTACATACTCAATTTTCAATCCAATGTGCGATCCGTCTTCAAAAAGTTTTTTGTAGAGAGGAATTGTTTCCTCGTTAGAAATGATAAGTATCTCTCGAATCCCCGCAAGCATTAATATAGAGAATGGATAATAGATTAGCGGTTTATCGTAGATTGTTACAAGCTGCTTGCTGTAAACTTTTGTCATTGGATACATTCTTGTGCCGGAGCCGCCCGCCAAAATTATTCCTTTCATAAAAAAATTCCGTTTGTTTTTAAATCAATCTGTGACTGAAATATAAGCCGTTTTAATTAATAATTCCTTGTCGTCGTAAAGGCAGATCTTATACTCGCCCGGCTTGGTAAATCTGTACTGGAAATATGTATCGTTCCATTCTCCGTCTAATTGATATTTTTTAGAACCTGTGAACTCGTTGTAATCCGTGCTATATTTTGTTCTGCGCCATATATTGACAAGAATTTTTTTCGTGTCGAGTGGACGGTTGTTGGTTAGGCAAATATAAATTGTTCCTCCTTCGGTGCCGAGAGAAATACTCCTTTTAATATTAACCGGGTTGCCCGCTTCAACTCGATCGCAAAGAGTAACTTCGGCGCCAATGTACTTCTCAACGAAGAGAGGTTCTAATTGTTTTGTTTCCTTGGGAGTGCCAATGTAAACGGTTAAAGTAGAAAAACGGTTTTTCTTCTCGTCGGCAAAATAGATTTCAAACTTTCCCTCTTTTGAAAATTTGTAAAAATGTGCAATCCAATTTTCTTTTTCGGGCTTGAAAATTTTGTTTAATTGATTCTCTCTCCCGGCGCCGGCTATTCTATCTATAATAAGAGAGATTGACTTTCCGGAAATCTTTTTGTTCTCGCCTGAAAATAAAATACACGCCGATTGATTAAGAGTAAGATTTGATGGATAGATAAGATTTATCGGTTCACCTTGATTTGTATATGCTTTGCATAAAGTAATCCGTTGAGCGGGAATTACAGCCGCATACAAAAGTGTAATAATGAAGAAAATCTTTCTCAAAAATAAATCTGTAATTATTTCTTCATATAATTAATAAATCAAAACCCAAAATCCAACTGTAACCAAAACGAAAAGTTGGTCGTTATAATTTTGAGTGGAACGAAAATTTTATCAACCGCGGTTTTACAAGTCGTCCGTAATCTTTAAACGACATCTGCAAAAGCTCTATGTGGCTGCACGCGTTGAACGCAATCTCTTCGTCTTTTGCAAGGATCTCTTCCACATAGACATCCATTCCGTAAAGGTTGCCGAACGGCGGCATTGCACCAACATCACACTCGGGAAATTTGTCTTTGAATTCAACTTCATTTGCAAGCCGGATATTCTTTCCGCCGAGCGCTTCTTTCAATAGATCAAAATCAATTTTATAAGAAGCAGGCAGAACGCACATTGCCATCTTGCCGTCAGCTTTGATGAGAACGGTTTTTGCCAATTCCTTCCCTTTAATGTGTGCGGAAGCGGCTATCTCTTGAGCAGTGTACGCCACGGAGTGTTTAACGGTTACATACCTAATTTTGTTTTGATCCAAAAACTCTCTTAACATTTTAGTCGGCATAAATCCTCCTATTAATATTTGAGAAGATCAAAAAAATGTATGAATTATTGTCTCGTAAACTCCAAATTAGCTGGTGTTTCTGCGCCCAACGGCGTTGGTATGGTTTGGCTAACTACAAGTTTATTTCCCGTTAGTGTGTAATCGGAAACTCTGACTGTTCCGTCTTGCATTTTAAAAGTAATTTTTTTCCCATCGCTACTCCATGTGCCGCTTTCAGTAGTAACAACACCTTGCTGAATTATTGTTCCAGTATAAGTGCCATCTGCTCTTGCAATAATTGTTGATTCGATCTGCGCTTGAGCCGGAGTCATTTCGATACTAGCGGCACCGTTCATAACGGTGATCTTTGTTAATACCCATGTGCCTACAAGTGAAGATGTTGCAGATTCTGTCGGATTGCCCTCGTCGCTTTTGCAATTTTCCATCAATACCAAAAAAGAAATTCCAACAAGAACAAATAATAATTTTTTTACGCTAAGCATTTTGTCGCCCCTTTTGTTTTTTAAAATTAAGTCCACTATATACCATCGAAAGATTTTAATAAAATATTAACATCGTTACACTATAATTTAACTTTCTTGAGATATTAATCAAATAGAAATCTGAGTGGAAAAGTAGTTCCGGGAGAAACAACTTTTGAATTGAACTCAATTTGCATATTTTAGCTTCCAATTTTGCGAAAAAACAAATGAGTTTATTTGTAGGAATTGATGGCGGCGGATCTAAAACCAAATGCGTTTTGGCGGATGATAAACTGAACATTTTGTCTCGAGCCGATGGAGGTCCTTCAAATCCATTAACTGTTGGAGTTGAACAATCTGCGAGCCTACTCACAAATCTAATAAAGGAATTATCGCTAAATTTTAATCTCCAAGAAATTGATTCGGCGGTTATTGGTCTTGCCGGTGCCGGAAAAAAAAGTGAATCCGGCGGCGTAAGAAATGCAATAATTGAATTGCTAAGCCGCGAAAAAATTATTTTGAAAAATTTAGAAATTGTGAGCGATGCTGAAATTGCAATTGAAGGCGCATTTTCAGGAAAAGCTGGCGCAATATTAATTGCCGGAACCGGCTCTATAATTTTTGGAAAAAACAGAGCAGGGGAACTAATACGTACCGGCGGTAACGGAAGAATTTTAGGAGATGAAGGAAGCGGTTACTCGATAGGCAGAAAAGGTTTGACTGCTGTTGCAAAACAATTTGACGGGCGTGGTAAAAACACTCTTCTTGCTGAAATTCTTAACAGTGAATATGGAATAAAAAATCGGGATGATTTGATAGAGAAAGTTTATAACGAAAAATTTGATATTGCCGGTTTGGCAAAGAATGTAATTGCAGCCGCTGAAATGCACGATAATATATGCATGAAAATTCTGAATGAAGAAATCAAAGAACTTATTGTTCATATCAAATCATTGAAAAAAAATCTTGCAGAGAAAAAGATAAAACTCTGTCTTAGCGGCGGACTCCTTTCATCAAAAAATTATTACTCAAAAGAACTAAAGAAAAAAATTGAAAAGACATTCGGCGATGTTAAACTAACTAAAGCAGATTATCCGCCCGAAATTGGCGCGACTCTTCTTGCAATTAAAAAATCAACCACCACATAGTTACCAAGAACAAATATGATCATTAAAAAATCACTCGGTAGTTCAGATACAAAAAAGCACAATCCATGGTCTTGGATTCCAACTCTATATTTTGCTGAGGGTCTTCCATATGTAGTAGTAATTACAGTTTCGGTAATAATGTATAAGCGGTTGGGAATTTCTAACGCAGACATTGCGCTTTACACAAGCTGGCTCTATTTGCCTTGGGTAATTAAACCGTTGTGGAGTCCTATAGTTGATATCTTTAGAACAAAACGATTCTGGATTACCGCAATGCAGTTGTTAATTGGAGCCGGAATGGCTGGTGTTGCTTTTACTATTCCTATGCCGGACTTTTTTCAATTCACGCTTGCATTTTTCTGGCTTATCGCATTCAGTTCTGCCACGCATGATATTTCCGCGGACGGTTTCTATATGCTTGGTTTAAGTGAAAGTCAGCAATCATTTTTTGTGGGAATACGCGGAACATTCTACCGGATTGCTATGATAGCCGGACAGGGATTATTGATAATACTTGCCGGATATCTTGAAGGAGCTATGGGTGTTCATTCTGCAGAATTTAAGGTGGTCTCTGATCCAAATAAATTTTTTCAAGAAACAATACAGGTTGATTCTACTAAAGCAAAACCGATGGAAGGAAGTTTGCGTGTAATTGCTACTCCTTCTTATGTAGAGATAAGCACACGCCCTAAAACGAAGGAAGAAGTTGCTTCGTTTGTAAATTTTGCCCGTGATTTTAATTTTATGAATGGAGCTTCAACGGAAAAATTCGCTGTGCCAGATACAACTATTAGTCAAGACCTTGTTGGTAATGTGGGAATAGTAAAATTTATTCTTTCTAAACCGCCTGATAAAGGAAGTGAATACATTGTTGATGTTAACCGTATTGGCGGAGAGGCGGGAATTAGAGTTGTGGAGGGAAAGACGTTAAAATTCACTTCGATGAATTGGAATAAACCTGCCTTTGCTGTAATTCAGCTCGATCCCACAATTGCAAAAAAATCGGAAGCAAATTTCAAAGTGCAAATTGATAAAGTTCCGCTCGCATGGGTGTTTACTTTTTCTGTTATGGCGGGTTTGTTCTTTCTATTTTTTGTTTATCATAAATTTATCTTACCTGAACCGATTACCGACAAGCCCGTTGGAATCAACCGGCAAAGTTCACCATATAAAGAATTTTTTAGAACATTTTTTAGATTCTTCGAAAAAAAGAAAGTGTTACTTATGGTTGGCTTTCTTTTATTATACCGTTTGGGAGAAGCACAGCTTGTTAAAATGGCATCGCCGTTCATGCTCGATCCAAGAGAGGTTGGCGGACTCGGTTTAACTACTTCAGATGTAGGATTTATATATGGAACAGTGGGAATAATAGCGCTAATACTTGGAGGAATTCTTGGAGGTTTTGCTGTTGCAAAAAAAGGATTGAAATACTGGATCTGGCCGATGCTGTTTGCAATAAATCTTCCGGATCTGCTTTATGTTTATATGGCATATGCACAGCCAACGGTTATCTGGATTATTTATGCTTGTGTTGCCGTTGAACAATTTGGTTACGGCTTTGGATTTACCGCCTACATGATGTATATGATTTATATTTCAGACGGAGATTACAAAACTTCTCATTATGCAATTGCCACCGGCTTTATGGCTTTGGGAATGATGGTACCGGGCATGTTTAGCGGAATGATACAAGAAGCCATTGGATACAAATTCTTTTTCATCTGGGTTGTGCTTGCAACAATTCCGTCTTTCATAATTGTAAAATATATTCCTCTCGAATACCAATTTGGAAAAAAGAAAATAAACGAATCATAATTTTTTAAGGGATGAGAAATGTAACTATTGCTCTCATCCCTTCGTCTTAATTCTCAAACAGATGGAGGTTAGTTGAATTCCGAACAAGTAATTGAAGTTCGAGGGCTCACGAAAAAATTTGGGAATCTAACTGCGGTGAACAATCTTGACCTTAATGTTTACCGCGGCGATGTGTTCGGATTTTTGGGTCCTAACGGTGCGGGCAAAAGCACTACAATTAGAATGCTGCTTTCGCTTATCAAACCTACAAGCGGCGAAATGAAAATTTTTGGCAAATCAATTTCTAAAGATAGAAAAGAGATCTTTTCAAAAATTGGAGCCATTGTAGAAAAGCCGGATTTTTATCTATATCTCTCCGCATACAAGAATTTAGAAATCCTTGGAAAACTTTCCGGTACAGATGTCTCCAAGAAAAAATTGATGAGCATGCTCGAACTGGTTGGGCTTGATAAACGCTACAAAAGCAAAGTGAAAACTTTCTCTCATGGCATGAAACAACGGCTCGGTATCGCGCAAGCGCTTCTTCACGATCCGGAGTTGATTATTCTTGATGAACCGACTACCGGACTTGACCCGCAAGGAATGAAAGAGATTCGCGATTTGATAATTTATCTAAGCAGAGAAAAAGGGAAAACAATTTTTCTCTCGTCGCATATTCTTCACGAAGTTGAACTGATCTCAACAAGAATGATAATTATCAATAAAGGCACTACTCAAGTTGAGGGAACCGTAGATGAACTTCTTAAGACAGATAAAATTAAAGTAACATTCGAAGTTGATAAAATCGAAGATGCACTCCGGCTTGTAAATGAATCTTCGTGGCAGGATAGTTTTAAATCAACATCCAAAAATGAAATAAATTTTGAACTCACGAAAAATGAAATTGCCGAACTCAATAAATATTTGATAGAGAAAGGATTTTCTGTAAGTGCAATTATTCCTGTTCGCTCTCTCGAAGATTTCTTTTTGAAGATTACCGAGGGAGGTGGAAAATGATGACGCTCGTTTTTATAGAATTGCAAAAAATGTTTAAGAAATGGAGAACTTACATAGGAATTATTGCGGTTGGATTTCTTACAATCATTGTACAGCTGGTTCTCTACTTTACCGGGAAAAATTTTGTGGATTCTCAAATGCGCGGTATAGAACAATCTTTTGTGATTGTAGGAAATTTATTGAACGGATATTTTATTGCCCGGATGATTCTTACGCTATTAATTATTCATATTCCTTTTTTGATTGTGCTTGTAGGAGGCGATCTTCTTGCCGGTGAAGCTACAGCCGGAACGTATAGAATGATTTTGACAAGACCCGTTTCCCGCTTTCAAGTTATAACTTCAAAATTTATTGCCGGAATGCTATATGTAATTATTCTATTGGTGTGGCTGGCATTTCTGAGTCTCGGAGTCAGTTTAATAGTTTTTGGTTCCGGTCCGCTCTTATCTATGGGAAGCGGAATTGTAATCTTTGCAGAGAACGACATATTATGGCGTTTTCTTGGCGCTTATGCTTTTGCCGCACTAAGTATGACAACGGTAATTTTTATTTCCATTATTTTCTCTTCGCTTGTACAAAACGCAATCGGTCCAATTGTTTCAACTATGGCGATTATAATTATATTCTTGATTATATCTGCCATCCCGGTTGATTTTCTGCAAAGCATAAAGCCGTATCTATTTACAACGCATATGACTCAATGGAATAATTTCTTCAACGACGAAGTTAATTACACGGAAATTTTTAATTCAACATGGATTCTTCTTGCACATATTGTTGGCTTGTACGCTGTTACAACCTACATCTTTATGAAAAAAGATATTTTAAGCTAAGAGGCAAAAATGAAAAGGATTTTGATAACATTATTTCTAATTGTTGCGGCTGTTACTTCTGCTCAAAAAAAAGATCCGGATAAGTTACTCGATGCAGTACGTCAAAAATTTAACAAGGTAAAGGATTATAAAGTTGACGCTTCGGTTAAACTCGATATGAGTTTTATAAAAGTCCCGGACATGAAGGCGAAGGTGTTTTTTAAGAAACCCGATAAAATAAAAGTTGAATCAGACGGGTTTGCAATGCTTCCGAAACAAGGACTTAAATTTTCTCCGGCAGAATTACTGCACGGCGATTTTACAACGCTATATGTCCGTGCTGAGACCATTGATAACCGTAAACTCGACGTAATAAAAGCCATTCCAAACAGTGATTCATCGGATGTAGTCCTTTCAACATTATGGATTGACGCCGCTGAATCTGTAATCCGTAAGTTTGAAACCACTAGCAAGAAAGGCGGTACAACACAGATAGAATTAAACTATGATAATTATAAGTTCGGACTTCCGTCTCAAATTAAAATATCGTTCAGTCTCGGTAATGTTAATTTGCCAACAGATCCTTCCAGCCAACAAAATGAAAATAATAGCGCTGAAAACAAAAGGAAAAACAGAAGAGGCTTACCGGCGGGTGCTTCTCTTAAGGGAAGTGTTACTATGACTTATAAGAATTATCAAATCAACAAAGGAATTCCGGATAGTTTTTTTGCTGAAACGGATAAGAAGAAAACGAAAATTAATTGAACTTCGGAATAGACTGGCAACCAGTCTCTCGTAAATTTGTGTTATTTAAATTCACTTGTTAATTATTCATTAATTGTTTACGTTCTTTTCGGAAAAAAACATACCGGGAAACTATATCGAAAAATGACAAACCGTTTTTAAGATTTCATCCTTTAAAAGAAATCGTTCACCTACTAAACAAACGGAGTGTCAAATGAAACTAAAAATCATTTTAATTATTGCTTTCCTCTATTGTTTTACCCCAACCATTTTTTCTCAAAGTAAATTTTCGCTTTCAGCCGGGTTGGGTATAATTCAATCTTACGGTACAGCCGAAGGTGTTGAAATCGGTGTCAGAAGAGTTATAAATGATAATCTTGGATTTCAATTAACCGCCGGATATTATTATTGGGGTAAAAAACAAGATTTAAATGCAATTTATATTCCCCCTAGTAATTATGATACTCATATTGTTAGAAAAATGGGTCTGTTAATTCCAGTTAGAGTAGGTTTTAACTACGTGTTTGGCAATTCTAACTCACATCCTTATCTATCAGTTGAATGGGCGGTTAATTATATAACGAATGATTATTACAATCCGGTTTTCGCGACTGATGCAGTTAATTCATTGGACAGATCCTATATAAAATCTACAAAGAACACAGTCTTTGTTTCTCTTGGATTTAATATGGGTTATTCGTTCTGTTTATCTGATGATTTCAATATTGTATCGGGAGTTAATTGGCAGACAAGTCAATTTGCACAGTTTGTTGGCTTTGTAAGTGGTATAGAATATAAACTTTGAATGAGGAATTGAAGCATATAAACTCAACTTAATCCAGAAGTTGGGTTTATAATTCATTTCTAAATAGAAAAAAATCACTGAGGCAAATTATTACATGGCAAATAATTTTTTTTGACTTCCAAAACTAACTAACATTACAATTTTAATGACGGCGAATGTATTTTCATCACTTTGATTCTTACTTCCAAATGAATTAATTTTTCACCTCGTTAATAAACAACTATATAAAAGACATTAATTAATAGGGAAATCATGAAAATACACGAGTATCAAGCTAAAGAGACATTAAAGAAATTTGGTGTACCTGTTCAGGATGGCATTGCTATTAAAGCTTTATCGGAATTCGACGGCGCAATAGCGCAGCTTCAAGCACGAGGGATCAATCAATATGTTGTTAAATCTCAAATTCACGCCGGCGGCAGAGGCAAAGGTAAACTCTACAATCCAGCAAACAGAGAAGAATTGATTCAAGAAGGCGGCGTTAAATTTACAACATCGGCAGAAAAAGCAAAAGATTACGCTTCTAAGATGCTTGGCAATTTGTTGGTAACGCATCAAACCGGCGCTGAAGGTAAAATTGTAAAAACACTTTTTATTGCTGAAGGACTCGATTACAAAAAAGAATTGTATTTGGGAATTCTTTTAGACCGCGGTGTTTCCAAAAATGTGATTATGGCATCAACAGAAGGCGGCGTTGAAATTGAAAAGGTTGCCGAAGAAACTCCTGAAAAAATTATCAAGGAATGGATTGAACCGTCAGTTGGTTTTCAATCATATCAAGCTCGTAAGCTTGCGTTTGGTCTTGGACTGGAGGGCGCAGCTTTTAAAAGTTTTATTCCGTTTATTCTGAAACTTTACAAAGCTTACGAAGAAACCGATGCTTCTATGCTCGAAATTAATCCGTTGATTATAACAAATGATGATAAGATTGTTGCTCTCGATGCAAAAATGAATTTTGACGATAATGCTCTTTACCGCCATCAAGATATAGCCGCTTACCGTGATCTCGATGAAGAAGATCCGCTCGAAATTGAAGCATCCAAATTCAATCTCAATTATATAAAGCTCGATGGCAATGTAGGATGTATGGTTAATGGCGCAGGATTGGCAATGGCAACTATGGATATTATTAAACTTGCCGGCGGAGAACCTGCAAACTTTTTGGATGTCGGCGGCGGCGCAAATAAAGAAACGGTTGCCAATGGATTTAAAATTATTTTATCCGATCCAAACGTAAAGGCAATTTTGATAAATATTTTCGGCGGAATTGTTAGATGCGACCGCGTTGCACAAGGTGTTATAGATGCCGTCAAAGAGGTTTCTGTTGCGGTTCCTGTGGTTGTTCGCCTCGAGGGAACTAACGCTATTGAAGCAAAAGAACTTTTAGAAAATTCGGGATTGAATTTTGAAGTTGCCACTACCTTGCATGATGCGGCAAAAAAAGTTACTTCTGTACTTTCTATGGAAACTGTGATCTAAACATTTGTAGTTAAGTATAAAATGAATTATAATAAACCCGATTTCTAAACAAATCGGGTTTATGGTTAAGAAAAGATGATAGAGATAAAAATAACAATTGATTCAGCATTAACACTTCTACTCGAAAGAATGAACATTGAGCTTAAGGTTCGTCAACGAGATATGATAGTTCCCAAAGGATTAAGGATAGAGAACTTACCGTATAAACAACTTTTACCAATAGTCGAAGCTTCTATTTTTGATACTGTTTTTCTTTTGCCGGTTGAATTGGTTGCGCAAGAGACAAACCTAATTAATATTATTACTGGTACAGTAAGAGCGTTATCGCGCATTTTGCACCAGGAAGAGTTCAAATCATTTTCTTCTCAACAAGCTTCTAGATTGATACAGCCCATAGTAAATCACTTGCAGTTGCATATAGAAAATAAAAATTTTCAAAACAATTGAGCGCATCAATCTCAAAATTTCCTATCTTATTTTTATGCATATAACGACTCTATTCAACGGTTATAAAAGCCATTGTGGGATTGTAGTGAATGGTGGAAATGAGAGATGTTTTTAGTAGATAAAAAATAATTAAACGGGGAAATTTTTTTCTTGAGATACGGTCTATAAAATTGAACATGACTATTCGGCAAATACCCAAACGTGTTCCGCTAACACTTTTTTTAATTTTCTTCACTATATCAGTCGTCCTTGTTTCTGCTGGATTGTTCTTATATAATATTCAGAAAACGGAAATAAAATCCAGCATTTACTCAAGCTTAGAATCCATATCAAATTTTAAAAAAGATCAGATTATAGCTTGGCGAAATTACCGTCTGAATGATGCGTATGAAATTCAAGGTAACCAATCTTTTATTCATGATGTTAAAACATGGTATAGTCATAAAAGCGATTTTGTTACTAAAGATAGAATTGTAAAATGGATTGAAACTTTAAGCCGTGATAGTAATTATTATAGCATCTTCTTGTTGGACAAAAAATCAAACATACAATTATCGTGGAATGATAAAGAGAAGCTAGGTAAGAATGCATTGAAGTCATTCAAAGAAGCATTAGAAAGCAAAAAGATACTTGTTTCCGATCTTCATCGGGCAGAGACCTATTCTCATATTCATATTGATGTAATGATTCCTCTTGTCTATAGAATTGATGGGAATGAGGAAGTGATTGGTTTGATGATGATTCGTATTGATCCTTCTAAATTTCTCTATCCGTTAATTCAGTCTTTGCCCTCACCGAGTAAAACAACCGAAACAGAACTTATCCGAAGAGAAGGAAATAATGCTCTGTTTCTAAATGAACTGAAGTATAAAAAAAATACTGCTCTTAGATATAAACTAAACCTAAACGATACTTTGCTCCCTGCGACCAAAGCTGCTCTGGGTTATAAAGGGATTTTCGAAGGGAGAGATTACAGAGGCGTTAATGTGCTTTCCAATATTACACAGATACCGGAAGCAAATTGGTCTATTGTTACCAAAGTTGATGTTGACGAAATCTATACTCCCTTATTTGAGAAGTCCCGTTTAATTGCGTTTTTCATTCTTGTTCTCATTTTCCTAACTGCAATCAGTGTCTATCTTTTCTGGAAGAACCAGCAGGCTAGATATTATAAAACGAAGTATAAGTTAGAACTCGAAAAGAAAGTTCTGGAAAAACGTTACTCCTATCTGATGAAAAATGCCAACGATATTATTCTGCTTCTTAACGAAGGCGGAAAAATTATAGACGCAAATGATAGGGCTCTCTCTGCTTATGGTTATAGTAGAGATGAATTATTAGAACTCAATGTCTATGACATTCGATCCGAAGAAACAGGAGAATTAGTTACACAAGAAATGGAAGAAGTTACTAATCGGGGAGGACTAATTTTTGAAACTATCCACTGTAAAAAAGACGGGTCATTATTTCCGGTTGAAGTAAGTGCGCGTACTATCGAAATTGAAAATTCAATTTTTTATCAGAGCATTGTACGTGATATTACTGAACGGAAAGACGCAGAACAGAAATTAGAGCGCCTTAACAGAATGTATTCTCTGCTGAGTCAAATTAATCAGGAAATTGTTAGAGAAAAAGAGCAAGAAAAATTGTTTGACCAAATTTGTTCAATTGCAATTAACTATGGCAAGTTTGAACTAGCATGGTTTGGATTGGTCAATAATGAAAAAAATGAGATAAACATTCTATCGTTGTCGGCAAACAGAAGTGAACCTTACCCAAGCCGGGTTATTTCTTTTAAAGATGATGAATCACACCCAAATATTTACAGCAATTCCGTTAACTCCGGAACCATAACTGTTAATAATGATATTTCTTCGGAAAATAATTTTACTGATCGGTTTGTAGCTGAAGACAAATCTAATTTGCAATCATTGATTGTTGTCCCAATTCATTTTGAAGAGAAAATCATCGGAATTTTTACTGTTTATTCTTCTATAAAAGACTATTTCGATTCAGAGCAGATTGTATTGTTTGAAGAAGTCGGAATGGATATTTCATTCGCCTTAGAAAACATGAAGTCAGAAAGAACACTTAGAGAAAGTGAGTACTGGCTAAAAAAATCTCAAGCAGTTGCTCAGTTAGGTTCTTATGCTCTTGATTTCAAAGCCGGACGATGGACGAGCTCCGAAATACTTGATAATATATTTAGCATTGATAAAAATTATGAAAAAAGTATTGATGGCTGGAACAAGCTTATACACCCGGACCAGAGAGAGGAGATGCTTAAATATTTTGATGCCATAATTAAGAACAAACAAAATTTTAATAAAGATTATAGAATGGACAGTCAAGAAGAGAAATGGGTTTTGGGGCTTGGTGAATTTGAATATGATGAAAACGGCGAACCATTAACTATGTTTGGGACCATTCAAGATATTACAGAAAAAAAGAAAGCAACCATTGAGCTAACAAAAGCCAAAGAAAAAGCAGAGAACTCAGAAAAAATTAAATCAGAATTCCTTGCTCAAATGTCGCACGAAATTAGAACCCCAATTAACATAATTCTCAACTTTATCAATTTTCTAAAAGAAGAATTCGAATCAAAATTAAGTCACGAAGTTTATGCTTCTTTCTATAATATCGAATCTGCTTCAAAAAGAATAATAAGAACAATAGACCTAATTCTTAACATGTCGGAAATTCAAACAAGAACGGTTAAAATCTCTCCAAGATTATTCGACATTGATAAATCTATTTTAACCATTCTTTACAAAGAATATCAATGTTATGCGGAGAGCAAAAAATTATCTTTTGATTATAACATTGAAACAAGTAATACACAGATTGTGGCGGATGATTATTGTGTAACGCAGATTTTTGCTAATCTAATTGATAATGCCTTCAAGTATACTAATAATGGTAAAGTCGAAATAAAAGTTAAACGAAATCAAAGTGATAAATTAATTGTTGAAGTAAAAGATACTGGGATTGGTATTGCTAAAGAATTTATTCCAGAACTTTTTTCGGCATTCTTGCAAGAAGATCAAGGATACTCGCGCAAATATGAAGGCAATGGTTTGGGATTAGCACTTGTGAAAAATTATTGCGAAATGAATAACGCTTCCGTAGAAGTTGAAAGCACCAAGGGAGTTGGCTCAACTTTTAGAATTATTTTCGATTGATTTTCTAGCTCATTTAAATTTTCAGCAGAAGTAGAATTCTCGCTTCTTTTCAACCTTATTGAAAAATTGAAATCTTTTTAGTCTAAAACGCAGAAAATTGTTAATTTTAATAAGACAATTTCATTCTTTGCTCTTTATTAGAATTGTTAATGATAAGTTTCCTACTTAAAATTAAAACTTGATAGAAAATGCTTCACGATAAAGATGATAACCAAAATATAGCTAATACTACACGACTCTTTGCCAGTCTTTTCGGAAACACTTCCGGCGCTGTTCTAACTGTTAGCCCGGCCAGCATAATTCTTCTCGGCGACCACACGCATTATAACGATGGTATTCTTATCTCTGCAAGCATTGATAGATACTGGACATTCATGATAAAAAAAAGAAAGGATTACGAAATTAATATTGCGTCAACAGAATCAAATAAGATAACCAACATCAGTTTAGATAAGCTTGATGAAGAATCTGATAATACATACAAAATGATTAGAGGATTACTGAAAATTTTGAAAGAAGAAAATCTTATTAGATTCGGGTTTGATTGTGTTGTTTCGTCATCAGTCCCGGACTGTATTGGGCTAGGGTCTTCTGCGGCACATCAAGTTGGATTCTTGAACAGCTTAAGGAAATTATTTGCGATAAAAATTGACGACGAAAAATTACTGAGTTTTGTCCGCAAGAACGAACTAAATTTAATCGGTAAAATTTCTAATATAGCTCATCACTACACCGTGCAATTTGCCAAAAAGGATAAACTATTTTTCATTGATTTAAGGACCAAAGAGTATAAAACAATTAGTTGGACTAGTGGAGAACATTCCTTGGTAATTTGTGATTCAGGAAAAGAAATAATTGAGCCGCAAAATATTTGTAATGAAAGAATCGAGGAATGTGAAGTCGGTGTAAAAGCATTACGTTTATATCTGTGGGGAATTAAAAACCTCCGTGATATAAAGGTGGATTTTTTGTACAAACATTATCATATGCTGCCAAAAAGAATTTTTGACCGAGTTCTATATAATGTAAAAGAGAGAACACGGGCTCAAGAAGCAATTAAGCACCTTAGAAAAAAATCTATAATAAATTTTGGCAATACTATAGTTGAGTCCCATAATAATTTAGCCGAAGATTACGAACTCAGCAATGAACATTGCGATTTTTTGTCTAAGGAATCTCAGCAAATAGAAGGAGTTTATTGCTCCAAGATTATCTGCTGCTCGCCTGTACGAAGCACTTTTCATTTTGTTGACCAGAGTAAGCTGGATGAATATTCGGTTTCGATAAAAAAATCTTTTAAGAATCATTTCCAAAATGAGCTTAAGATATATTCTGTAAAACTAAGCGGCGGCGTAAAACATTTTCCTTTAAAGGAATTAGAATTCAGCATGCAATAAATTCTTCGCAAATTAGTTTTAAAATCACATCCGAAATATCCAAACTAATTTCAACTTGATTTTCACTTTTGTTAGCTATACATTTTCTTCCGAATTAACAGGGAGTATTAATGAGTTTTTCTGAGGATTATCTCAATGACAAT
>JAKAKD010000040.1 GCA_021824635.1 Bacteroidota bacterium
TGGTTAGTCGGGTATTCGGGATTTTTGGGACCGATAGCAGGCATACTGATTTGCGATTATTTCCTTGTAAAGAAAAAGAAATTGAATGTCATTGACCTATATAAAAGAAATGGGGAGTACGAATTCACTAACGGATTCAATCTAAAAGCAATTTATAGTTTGACGGCGGGAATTTTTGTTGCTCTTATAGGACTTTTGGTTCCTTCTCTAAGATTTTTGTACGATTACTCTTGGTTTGTTGGTTTTGCTGTTTCGTTTATTGTTTATCTGGTTCTTATGAGAAAGAGCTAAGGATTTCTCATAAGTATTTTTATAAGTAAATTCAACGACTAAAAGAGCGCCATTAAAAAAAGCAGATCAATTCTTAAGCAAAGTTTTAATCGGAGAGAATAATATTGTGAAAAATTTTTTCGCCACTTATTCTGAATAAATAATTAATTTACAGTAGTTCAAATCATTCAATAAAACAAAATTTTGAATTTTCAAGGATGACAAATGAAAAAAGTAGTGATAACACACGCAAAAAGAACTCCGGTAGGAGCGTTTAATGGTTCTTTAAGTTCTATATCGGCACCGCAACTTGGCAGTATTGTAATCAAATCACTTTTAGAAGAATCGAAAATTGCACCGGATAAAATTAATGAAGTGATAATGGGAAATGTAATTACTGCGGGTTTAGGACAAGCCCCGGCACGTCAGGCAGCTTTGTATGCAAATCTTCCGGAAAAGGTAGAGTGTTTGACTGTAAATAAAATGTGCGGCAGCGGATTGAAGGCAATTATGCTTGCACAACAATCTATTGCGTGCGGCGATGCAGATATTATTATTGCCGGCGGAATGGAAAGCATGTCCAACGCGCCATATTTATTATCAAATGCCCGTAATGGTTATCGCTTAGGCAATTCGACAATTCTCGATTCTATTTTGGTTGATGGTCTTACAGATGTTTACAATAATATTCACATGGGTAATTGCGCTGAATCTTGTGCAAAGGATTTTAGTTTTACAAGAGAGCAGTTGGATGAGTTCGCGGTTCTTTCATATCAGAGAGCAATTAATGCGCAGAAGGAAGGAAAATTTGATGATGAGATCGTTGGAGTAAAAATTAAATCTAAAAGCGGAGAAGTAGTTATATCCAAAGACGAAGAGCCGGGAAAAGTTAATTTTGAAAAAATTTCTACACTGCGTCCCGCATTCGATAAAAATGGAATTGTGACTGCGGCAAATTCATCTAAACTTAATGATGGCGCAGCGGCAGTTTTAATTATGAGCGAAGAAAAAGCAAAAGAGCTGGGTTACAAACCATTAGTGGAAATTATTGCGCAAAGTTCTGCGGCAAAAGCTCCGATACAATTTACAACTGCGCCAGCAGATGCAATTAATAATGTATTAGGTAAAGCAAAACTAAAACTGGAAGACGTTGATCTATTCGAAATTAACGAAGCGTTTGCGGTTGTCTCTTTAGCCGTAAGCAAATTACTTGGACTGTCTACAAAGAATGTGAATGTAAACGGCGGTGCTATTGCTTTGGGTCATCCTATTGGCGCAAGCGGTGCGAGAATTATGACTACGCTTCTCTACGAAATGAAAAGAAGAAATTCAAAATACGGATTAGCTTCTCTTTGTATTGGCGGCGGCGAAGCTTCTGCTGTTATTGTTAAGCGTTATGAGTAAAAAAAGAAGAACAAGATCGCCTAAATTGTTCTTTGCCCGAATCATTAATAATGAACAAAAAAATTAAAATTGTTGCGGATAGTAAAATTCCATTTCTGCAAGGTGTGTTAGAACCCTATACTGATATTATTTATCTGCCGCCAAAAGAAATTACACGCGAAAAAATTATAGATGCAGACGCACTTCTTGTTAGAACTCGCACAGCATGTAATGCAAATCTTTTGGAAGGAACAAACGTTAAGTTCATTGCAACGGCAACAATTGGTTACGATCATATAGATGTTGCATTTTGCAATTCAAAAAATATAAAATGGATTAACGCACCGGGCTGTAATTCATCATCAGTAATGCAGTATATTGCTTCAGCTTTGCTAACACTTGCCTGCAAAGAAAAATATAATCTTCATGAAATGACAATCGGAGTCGTTGGCGTTGGCAATGTGGGGAGTAAAGTTGCACGGTTATCAAAAACATTAGGAATGAATGTTCTATTAAATGACCCGCCGCGAGAAAGAAAAGAAGGAAACGGAAAATTTATTTCGCTCAATGAACTTATTGACCGAAGCAACATCATAACTTTTCACGTTCCTTTAATCAAAGAAGGACTGGATAAAACTTATCATTTAGCAGACGATCTATTCTTTGAAAAATTGAAAGAGAAAAAAATGTTATTCAATACTTCACGAGGAGAAGTTGTAAGCACATCGGCTTTAAAGAACGCAATTAAAAATAAAATTATCGTCAAATCCGTTATTGATGTTTGGGAAAACGAGCCCAATATTGACCGTGAGCTATTGAACCTGGTGGATATAACTACTCCCCATATTGCTGGATATTCGGCAGATGGCAAAGCAAACGGAACTGCAATTTGTGTTAGAGAGATTGGTTCATTCTTTGGCTTAGGTATTAGTAAAGAATGGTATCCTACTTCAGTTCCGGTTCCGGGAAATCACAAAGAATTAATTTTTGAATGCAAAGGAAAGACGAGTCAAGAAATTGTTAGTGAAGTTATTCTCGCAACGTATGATGTATCAAGAGATGATGAAACTTTTCGCAAATCCGTTGATACATTTGAAAAACAAAGAGGCGATTATCCAGTCCGTAGGGAATTTCCGTTCTATCAGATCAAATTATTAAATAGTAATCAAGAGTTAAATATGACAATGACCGATCTTGGTTTTAATTTAATAATATAGTGCAAATAAAATAACAATTATACTTTTTCAAAGTAAGGTAAAAACTGAATATGCAAACTGACATAACAAAACTTGCGGCAAACACTATTAGAATTCTAGCAGCCGAAGGTGTACAAAAAGCTAACTCAGGTCATCCGGGAATGCCGATGGGAATGGCTGATGTTGCAGCAATTCTTTACAGCGAATTTTTAAGCCACAATCCCGACGAACCAAAATGGGCAAACAGAGATAGATTTGTTCTCTCTGCCGGTCACGGCTCTATGCTTCTTTATTCATTGCTTCATGTTAGCGGTTATGCCGTTACTATGGAAGATCTAAAATCATTTAGGCAATGGGGAAGTAGAACTCCGGGACATCCTGAGTATGGTCATTTACCTGGTGTTGAAACAACAACAGGTCCATTAGGACAAGGTTTGGCGAACGGTGTTGGAATGGCGATTGCCGCAAAGATGACTGCTGCACGATTTAATGACGGTAAACGTCAATTGCTTGGTAATCATTACATTTATGGAATTGTTAGCGATGGCGATTTGATGGAAGGAATTTCTCACGAAGCGGCTTCCATTGCCGGTAATTTAAAACTCAGCAACGTAATTTATTTTTATGATGACAACAGCATTACTATTGAAGGTAAAACCGACCTTACATTTACAGATAATACATTAAAAAGATTTGAAGCATACGGATGGCAGACATTAGAAACTAGTGCTTACGACCATGATGGAATTCGCAAAGCAATTAAAACTGCTCAGAATGAAAAAGAAAAACCGACACTCATAATAACTAAATCGCACATTGGTTTTGGCAGTCCACACAAAGTTGATACTTCCGAAGTGCATGGCTCTCCTCTTGGTAAAGATGAATTAATCGAAACAAAGAAGAATCTTGGATTTCCGGTTGATAAAGAATTTTATATTCCCGGAGAAGTAAAGGAATTATTTGAAAGCAGAAAAAATTCTTTGATTTCTGAATTCAACGTCTGGGAAAAAGAATTTGAATTATGGAAAAAAGAAAATCCCGATAAAGCAGATCTTTATGAAAAATATATGAGCGGTTGGCTTCCGGAAAATTTATTTGATGAATTATTGAATACTGCCGGTAAAGAAGCAAACGCAACACGCATAATTTCCAGTAAAGTTATTCAGAAGATTGGTGAATTGGTTCCAAATTTTGTTGGCGGCTCAGCGGATTTAGCACCATCAACAAATACATATATGAAAGCATTCTCTGCGATTGCACCAGATAAATTTGAAGGAAGAAATTTTCATTTCGGAATCCGGGAACATGCAATGGGTTCTATCGTTAATGGAATTATCCTTTACGGCGGATTTAAAGCTTTTGGCTCAACATTTCTTGTCTTTTCCGATTACATGCGTCCGTCAATTAGACTTGCATCATTGATGAAACTCCCCGCAATTTACGTTTTCACTCATGATAGTATTTTCCTTGGCGAAGATGGACCGACTCATCAACCCATTGAACATCTTGCAGTCTTAAGAGCAATTCCAAATGTTACAGTTATACGTCCTGCTGATAGTTTTGAAACAGCCGCTGCTTGGACTTATGCTCTTCAACATAAAGATGGACCTATTGCTTTGATTTTAACCAGACAAAAAATTGGTGCTATTGAACATAGTGCTGGGTTTGATCCAAAGGAATCAATGAA
>JAKAKD010000011.1 GCA_021824635.1 Bacteroidota bacterium
GCAACAGACGCAGCTAAAAATATATATAGGATTGGTAAAAATGGATATCCGAAAGCTTTGTAAGGTCGCTCAGCATTTGGCTGTTTCTTCCGCAAAATAAATATACCAGCTACTGTAAGTATATAAAAGATAAGGACAGCAAAGACAACATAATCAAGTAGCTGCGAGTATGAACCGGAGAGACAAAGTAAACTTGCCCACACTCCTTGAATGATCAACGCTTTTGACGGTACAGAATTTTTATTCAATGTACCGGTTGATTTGAAGAATAATTTATCTTTTGCCATTGCATAATAAACGCGCGCACCGGCAAGTATCAATCCGTTATTACATCCAAACGTTGAAACCATAATCAGCAGCGCCATTATGATTGCGGCTGGCTCACCAAAAATTAGATTTGCTGCTGCCGTTCCAACTCTATCTTCTGCCGCAAATTGAATTCCCATACTCATTACATCTTTCCCGCCAGGATTTCCGACAAGAGGAAGAACAACCAGATATGCAACATTTGCAAGACAATAGAGAGTTATCACAATTAATGTTCCGAAGAATAAACTGAGCGGAATATTTTTTTTGGGATTTTTTATTTCGCTTGCAGTAAATGTTATATTTTCCCACGCGACACTTGAGAAGATAGAACCAACCATTGCAACGCCAATTGCGGCAATTATTGAAAATCCGGTTAGAGATTCAACCCATCCGATTTTTCCATCAACAAGATGAATCCACTTCCCTTGCCAGATATTTGAAAAGTTTGCGCTGATTGCCTGTGAGTTCGAACCGATGAATAAACCGAGAAGAATCAATCCAAAAAGCGCAAGAGTTTTTGCGGTTGTGAAAAGTCCCTGGACAATTTTAGCCTGACGCAATCCGCGTATATTTATATACGTTAGAACAATGATCGAAATTATAGCAAGAATTTGTCCCGCATGAATTTTCAAACCGAATGGGGCAAACAAAATATTTGTAGAACTAAACCAGGGGAATATAACTGCTGTAAATTTTGCAAATGCCACTGCCACAGCGGCAATAGTTCCCGTTTGTATTACAAGGAATAATGTCCAGCCGTATAAAAAACCGATCAATGGATTGTAAGACTCGCGGAGATAAACATACTGTCCGCCGGCATGCGGCATCATTGCCGCAAGTTCACCGTAACTAAGTGCGCCGATAATTGTAATAACTCCCGTGATCAGCCAAACTAAAAGCAGTAAACCGCTTGAACCAACTGTGCGCGATATATCCGCACTTACAATAAATATTCCAGAACCGATCATTGAGCCAATCACAATCATTGTGGAATCGAACAATCCGAGTTCGCGTTTGAATTCTTGAGTTGTTTCTCCGGTCATATTTCCGCTCTAAAATTATTAGTAAGAATTTAATTCACCGTTTTGAAAAGAGCTATAAAAAACTGCTTCTTTTATTTTAGACCATAGGATTTAGAATTTTTATTAAAATAATTTTTCGAAATCTTGAAGAGAGATATTTGCTTGTCTAAGAATGCTTCGGAAAGTGCCAATTGGAATTTCTTTACGATTCATTGGCAAGACCAATATTCTTCCATCTTTGTGTTTGAACTTGCCATGTGAACCTTTCTGCGAAACGAATATGAATCCAAGTTTATTAAGAACAGATTCTATCTCTTTCGAAGAATAGAGTTTAGGCATTTATTACTTCTCTGCCTAACATAACATACTTAATCACAGGCAATTCAGTATCCTCGCCTTCAAAGTATAATTCCACTGCTTCTTTCAAATTACTGATTGCTTCCTCTATTGTATCGCCGAACGAAGAGACTTCCACATTAATGCAGCGGGAGACAAAGTATTTATCTTCTTTCCAGACCACATAATCTATTTCACGAGTTTTCATGCCGACCTCAAATGACTCTAATAAAAAATATTCCTTTCCATTAACATTAGCAACTTATCATTAAGTAATTTACTTCAAACCGGAGGCAAAACTAATTGATTTTCTTCACCTCAACATACCAGTCACTTGATTGCTCTAACGACTTGTTAAGCCGCTGAATTAATGTATGCGGATCATCAAGACTCCCTTCCTGAAGAAGTGCGGATTCAAACAACTGTTCTGTTACATTCACTATGAAATCATCATTCGAATCGGCTTTGAATACTTTGATAAGATTCCTTACCAATTTATGATTTGGATTTACCTCAAATATTTTTTTCTGCTGACCCATCTCTTTATTTGTCATTCGCAAAATCTTTTGCATTGCCGCGGATAGACCTTCATCCTTAGAGACAATGCATGATGCGCTGTCAACCAAACGGTCAGATTTTACAACATCTTCTACACGGTCGGATAAAATACTTTCCATTTTTGAAAGAAGGCTGAAAAATTGTTTCTCATCATCTTTGCTTAGTTCTTCAATTTCGTTCTTCTTTTCATCAACATTTTTTATATCGCTCATTTTCTTTGAATCAACCGATTCAGCAGATTTGAAATCGTAATCTTTGTATTTATGAATTGATTGAACAACAAATTCATCAATAGGATCAATTAGATAGAGAACTTCCAAACCCTTGTTCTTAAATATTTCCATATGAGGATCAGATTTAATCGCCTCACGGTTTGTTCCGGTTATAAAATAAATTTCCTTCTGCCCTTCCTTCATCCGCGATGCATAGTCTGCTAATGAAGTAAGCTCATCTTTATCTTTACAAAAAGAAGAATTGAAACGGATCAATTCCAGATACTTATCATGGTTTGAGAAGTCGCTATACCCAAGTTTGAAAATTTTTCCGTGCTCTTTCCAAAAATCATTATAAGAAGCAGGATCGCTCTTTGCTTTATCTGCTAGATAATTAAAAATTGTGCTAGATACACTCGAAGCGATTTTTGTAAAGACAACATTCTCTTGTAACGTCTCGCGCGATATGTTAAGAGGCAAATCTTCGGAATCAACAACTCCCTTTACAAAACTCAAATACTCCGGCAATAATTCTTTATTCTTATGCTGGATCAGAACACGGCGGACATATAAATCTAAACCGTAGTTCTCGCGGTCTTGCCAGAAGAAATCGTTACTTTTCTTAGGAATGAAAAGTAAAACATTGAACTGAATAGGAGCGTCAACAGATTTGTGAATTACATCCATCGGAGCTTCAGAATCGTAACTCAAGAATTTATAGAATTCATCATATTGTTCTTTTGTAATTGAACTTTTAGGTTCACGCCAGAGTGCGCTTACCGTATTGATCTTATCTTTTTCCAGAAAGATCGGGTACGATATAAAATTCGAATGCTTCTTAATTATACTTTCAAGGCGCCATTTTTCCGCAAACTCAACCGCGTCGTCCTTAAGATAGATTTCTACTTTTGTTCCGCGCGGAAGTTTTTCATCGAGCTCAATTATTTCATACTCTCCAAGTCCGTCGGATTTCCACTCAACAGCTTTTTCGTCATTGCGAAAAGATTTTGTTTTAATAATTACTTCATGAGCAACCATGAAAACCGAATAGAATCCCACTCCGAATTTCCCGATTATATTACTCGCATCAGCTTTTGTCTCGGCTATTAAGCGTACAAATTCTTCTGTACCGGATTTCGCGATCGTCCCGATGTTTGTTATTAGTTCGTCATGTGTCATTCCAATTCCAGTATCGGTAATTGTGAGAAATTTTTTCTTCTCATCAAATTCAATTTTTATTTCGAGCGCTAAATCTTTATCAAACATTTCAGTACCGCGGTTCGACTCGAACCGCAATTTATCCAATGCATCAGAAGCGTTGGAAATTAATTCCCGTAAAAATATTTCTCTGCTTGTATATAAAGAGTGAACTAGTATATCAAGAAGTTTTTTAATCTCTGCTTTGAACTCGTATTTTTTGGTGCTGTCTGTCATTTTTTCTTCCTTTTTTCGATTTATTTCGAAGGTTTAATTTTTTGGATACAAAAATAAAATTCACAAAAATATTTTTCAAATTACAATACCGACTAAAGCCGACATTAATAAGATGCAAAAATTTTTAAAGGGGATATACATAAGTAAAAGAAATTCATTTGAGATTTAGATTTCTGCTTACAAGCAATGTGTAATCAAAACTGAATTGTAAACGATATTGTTAGAATACTTGTCTTACTCTTTTGTGTCTTTCTTTTTATCGTCTTCGTTCAATCCTTTTTTAAATTGTTTTACTCCTTCGCCGATTCCTTTCATTAACTCGGGAATTTTTTTACCGCCGAATAATAAAACAAGGACAAGAACAATTAGGATTATCTCTGTAGGGCCTAAATTTCCCATATTAACCTCTCTCTTAATTTTTCTATTGAAAGATAAAAACAATTACGCCGGTTACAAAATACAATATTGGCATACATTACATATAAAAGAGCTTTTGTTTGGATAAACTTGCTATATGGAGAAAACCATATTGCATCATCCATTTAATCTTTGTTGGTAATAAAAATCATACAAGGTTCAAATCCCGTTCTCAATTTTAACTCTTCTTCTACGATTATTTAGTAAATTTAAGATGCCATTGAAAACCTTGCCAGCGGTA
>JAKAKD010000065.1 GCA_021824635.1 Bacteroidota bacterium
TCGTTACTTCCATTTTTAAATTCCTCCTCGCTCCAGTACAAAGTAATTTTTTCTTTATATGGCGCGCTTTCGTATGGACAAAAAGTCTCGCAGTTGCCGCATTCATTGCATAAAGCATCGAGATGAAGAATTTGATTTGTGTTATTGAACAATAACGAATTGGTCTTGATTACAACATTTGCGCGGTTAGGGCAGACTTCCACGCATTTGTTGCATATGAAATTGCATCCCAAACATCTTCCGGCTTCTGCAAATAGATCGGAATAATTCTGTTCGGTAACTAAACCTTTCCTTTTACCGATATCGGAAGAAAGTGTTTGATCAATCGTAATGTAATTTTTTGCCGGTAGCTGCAAGTAATCGAGTTTCTCTTTTTTGATGATCGCTTCTGCTGTGATTTTTCCATCTGCAATAGATTGAACAACAGTTGATGGTCCTCTTAGTGCATCGCCGCCAATGAAAACATTTTCAATCATCGTTTCATTAGAGTTGTTAACTCTTGCTTTATTCCTTTCGAGAGGAATATTATTCTTAGTTAAAAATTCCGTGTCAACACTTTCTCCGATAGCAGAGATAACCGAATTAATTTGAATGTTTTCAAACATACCTTCGACTGGCACAACGTTTCTTCTTCCGTCAGCGCCAATTTTATCAAGCATCATCTTCTGACAAGTTAGAATGCCATTTTCAAATTTCACCGGCAAGAGCAATTCTTTTAACTCAACTTTATCTTCCAAAGCGGCATAGAGTTCTTCTTTGTCCGCAGGCATCTCTTCTTTTGTGCGGCGGTAGATGAGATAAACTTTACGAACTCCTTCATGTCTTTTGGCCGCACGGGCACTATCCATTGCGGAATTACCGCCGCCAATTACAGCAACAGTTTCTCCAAGTTTATTGCCGGGCGATGTATTATAGTCATGTAAAAATTCTATAGCGTTGAATATATTCTTTCCATCACCTTCTATCTGAATTTTATTCGATTCTTCTGCGCCGATTGCTATGTAGATATATTTGAATCCTTCTTTCTTTAGCTTTTCATTTGAAAAGTTCGGATCCATTCCAAAAATAAATCTGATTCCATGCTTCTCAATAAATTCAATATCTTTTTCAATTGCTTCTTTGGACAGCCGGAATCTTGGTAAAACATTTTGAACTATTCCTCCGGCACTCATCTCTTTTTCGAAAATTGTAACATCGAACCCAGCTTTAGCTAGAAAATAAGCAGCTGATAATCCGGAAGGACCCGCTCCGATTATTGCCACCTTAATATTGTTCTGGTTCTTATAAAATTCAGTTTTGAATTTATTTAGATATGATGAGTAACCTTTCTCTGCGGCTTCCTTTTTGAGATCTCTTATTAAAACCGGTTCATCATAATCCCAGCGTGTGCAATG
This sequence comes from Bacteroidota bacterium, assembly GCA_021824635.1. Classification (GTDB taxonomy): domain Bacteria; phylum Bacteroidota; class Ignavibacteria; order Ignavibacteriales; family Melioribacteraceae; genus Fen-1258. Next base: position 1,395 of record JAKAKD010000065.1, read on the forward strand.
ATACATACACTGATGATCGCAAATATAACCGGTTATATGAGGAAGTGGATTTTTTGTAACAATCAATTCGTACGCATCTGTGTATCTTTTCTGCTCAACTAATCTTATGTATGAGGCAACATCTTGATGAATCGGACACGCTTCTTGGCATGGGGCTATGAAGCAGTCGAACACCGGCAAACTTTTAGAAATTTTTATTGAACTAACATCATGTTTTTCTTTAGAATAATTTCTATCTGAAAGAGAAACTTCTGCTAAAGTTTTTAAAACAGATAAATTAATTTTATTCCCACGCCCGATCTTTAGATAATTTTTCTCTGCCGCTTCAGTAATTTGAGTTAATCGTTGATAACCGCCCGGTTTCAATAATTCAGTGGCGAATGTGATTGGTCTAATTCCGGTTTGCAAAATCTCTTGTATGTTGTTGAAATTTGCGCCGCCGGAGTATGAAATATTTATCTCTCCGTTGAACTCATCTGCCAATTTGTGCGCAAGATTTACCGTAAGCGGAAAAAGCGATCTGCCAGACATATACATATCGTCACCTGGCAAAGTCCGAAGTGTATTTTTTACGCCAAGTGTATTGGAAAGTTTTATCCCAAATACTCTATTGTTTGCTGATGCGAATGCACGTAATCTATTCAGCATTGGTATTGCATCTTTGTATTGCAAATCATGATCGAACGAGTTCCTATCGAGGTTGATATATTTAAAACCAAGTTTATGAAGTGTGTCGTTTACAAAATCATATCCTAAAAGAGTAGGATTTAGTTTTACGTAAGTATGTAATGCCTTTTCTTGAATTAAATATTTTGCAATAGATTCAATTTCTTGCGGCGGGCAACCATGCATGGTAGAAAGCGTAACAGAATTAGAAATGTTTGGCGATATCTTTTCTATTTTTTCAATAATATTTTTTTGCCGGTTCTCAGAAATACCAAATTCTTTTGCAAGCAATTCAACCGTAGTGCTGCTGTTGAGCAGATTTTTTAATTCTGATTTATGATCTGCAAATAATTTATTCTTAGAAGCGTCTTTCAATTCGTCAATGAACCGGTTCATTCTTTCCGTTTTGATTCCGTCTAGATCGTAACCGACGCTCATGTTGAAAACAAATCCTCTTTCAGATTGAGATAAACCGAGAAGTTCTTTCAGTAAATGAATTAGAAACCAAGCTTTAAGATATTCTGAATAAGATTCATTGAGAGAAAGTTCTTGAGACCATTCAACATTGTAACCTTCGTCGGATGCATCAATGCATGGCTTATCAATTTTTAAGTTATCCAGCTTTTGAACTGTCTTTAGCTCAAAAAATCTTCCTCCAACTAGATAAGAGGAAATAATATTTTGGGCTAACTGTGTATGTGGTCCGGCAGCCGGTCCTATTGGAGTTTCAAGTTCCTCTCCAAAAATTTTATCATCATTTTTACTTTTTGAAATGTGGAATTTTAACGAAGGAATTCCGAATATTGTTTTATTAGTTGAGTATTCGGAATATACCCAATTGATTAATCTGCCAAAGGGAATTGGCTGCATCTTATCAGACATATTGATTCCTGAAAGTTTTCTTATTGAGTAGAAATATAAGACACTCCGGTATTAAGTGGTAAAGTAATTTTGTAATTTTGAATAAAAGGAGTCTGGTTTTCTGCCTAAAATGAAATTGGGGAAAAATCAATAATTTTATTTTGAGATTCAGATCTAGACACGTTGGAAATTCAACAACATTACAAATAAAATAGATGGATTAAATATGGAAAACAAAGTAAAAGAAAAATTATTCAGCGCCGTTGAATCTGAAAAAGAAAATCTATTTTCACTGATTCAAAGGTTGATTCAGATTAGGAGTTACAGCGGCGAAGAAAAGGAAATTGTTGAGTTCATAGTTGCCAAGATGAAAGAATTCGGTTTTGATGAATCATACCATGACGGATTTGGAAATGCGATTGGCAGAATTGGAAACGGGCCAATTAAAATTATGTTTGACGCACACATAGATACTGTGAAAGTTACTGAAACTGAAAATTGGGCACATCCGCCATTCGGTGGAGAAATTGTAAACGGAAAAATGTACGGTCGCGGTGTTGTTGATGAAAAACCGGCAATGGCAGGATTCATGATTGCCGGAAAAGTTTTAAAACAAATTTATGGTAATAACTTTCCATTCACACTTTACGTTGTTGGCTCTGTACTTGAAGAAGATGCAGATGGTTATCCGTTGTATCACATAATTCAGAACGAAAAAATTAAGCCGGATTATGTTGTCTTGGGTGAGCCGACTGATTTAAAAGTTTACCGAGGACAGCGTGGAAGGATGGAATTAAAAATTACGGCAACCGGAAAATCGGCACACGGTGCGCATAATCAAAAAGGAATTAATGCTATCTACAAAATGGCGCCGATTGTAGCAGAGATTGAAAAACTGGATAAAAAATTAAAACCGAAAAAGCCGCTCGGTAAGGGGTCAATCACTGTAAGTCAAATTAGTTCTAAAGCTCCATCAACTTGTTCTGTAGCAGATTACTGTCAGATTCACCTTGATAGAAGAATGACGATCGGAGAAAATAAAAACACCGTTGTAAAAGAATTGAAAGCGATCATTAAAAAATATAAGAGCGATGCAAAGGTTTCTATTCCTAATGTCGAAGGAACAAGTTGGAAAGGAACCGAATTTTCTCAAGAAGCATATTTCCCTACATGGGTTTATGATGAAAATCATCCGCTCGTTGATGCCGCAATGAAAACTTCTAAAGCTGCTATCGGAAAAGCAAAGAGCGGTGTATGGAGCTTTTCTACAAACGGTGTCGCAACTGCCGGGCATTTCGGTATTCCTACTATTGGTTTTGCGCCCGGCAAAGAAGAACTTGCTCATTCGTCAAAAGAAGAACTTATTCTAAATGATTTACTGAAAGCAACTAAGTTTTACTCGCTATTCCCGTTTGAAATGGTTAGTAACGTAGAACACTGATTAGTATAATCGAAAGATTTCCCCGATGCTTGCGTCGGGGCAAAGAGATGAATAAATTGAAAGTATGAGTGAACATATCATCAAAAGTCATAACAAAACTCTTTTACTGTACCATTTAGTATTCCCGGCA
>JAKAKD010000031.1 GCA_021824635.1 Bacteroidota bacterium
AATATATGACCCACTTTCTCTGCGGTTGCTGTTTGCTTTCATTGAATAGTCCTTTTTTGTATGATGACTAAAAATTACTATTCTTTTAACAAACGGCAACCTTTTCTTAAGTTGACGCCTATGTGCCGCAGGCAAGTTTATTTTTTGACAAACTATTTTTGAGACAGCCTTAATATAAATTCTATGATGCCGCGGCAACGACCGCGCCGGCAGACGAATCCATCTGCAAAACAATAATCAAATACCAGCCGAGCAGAATAATAATTGAAAGCTCGGGTAAATTGTTTTTGTCTTTGGCAATTTCAACGCGCGCTTGAGTTTTGAACCAATCTTTTAACTTCGGCTCATCCACTCCGGATCGGAAAGTAACAACGGTTTCTCCTTCCGCATTTTTGAATTCAAATTTGGTTTCCCAAAAATTTGCCGCGTGCCATTGAAATTTTTTTCCGTTTGAAAATTCAATGACTCCGGTGGCTGCCATAAGATTCGGTTTGAAAGTCGCAATATCATTTTCTTCACCGCTCTTTCTGACTGTTATTCTTGTGGTAAAAAATCCGACCCGCTTGAAAGTCCATTTTCCTTCGGAGGTTTCCGCCTCGGCAAGCGAGCCGACGGATTTCGGAAAGATCAATGTTCCGAAGAGATCATCCTTCAAACGCAGTTCAAATAGCTGTTGCGTGGTTTTGGGCTGCGTCCAGCTTAAATGTTCCTGACCGATTTCTTTGAACGATTTCATTTATTATCTCCCAAATTTCAATTTCGTAATTGAAGCTTTACCGGTTTTCCTCAATCGAATTTTTTTTGAATATAACATCTAAGTGATGTTTCATGTGACCGAGATAATCGCGCACAAGATATTCCAGACTAGACGGTTCTTCTCTGGGGACTTCCATCCACGCAATTACATCGTAATTATGAATTTGATGATTTCGGCTTAACACATAATTTGGAATCGCTTCTATTATCCGTATGATCTGCAAATTATTTTGTTTCCAGAGATCAATAATAAAATTCCAATCTGCGTCTTTATAATTTTGCGCTTCAACCCATTTGTTTTGATCGTATCCGGCAAAGATCAAATCCTCTTGAAACTGTCCGTTGACAAAGCGGATTGTGTTGTTGATCGAAGAATCAACAAGATGACCGAGAATTTCTTTTGACGACCATACGTTCGGTGAAGATTTTAGAGCGCTTTTTTCTTCACCGATGCTTCTCAGTTTAATTTCGGAAGATTCAATCACGTGTTTAAATTCATCTATGAATTTTTTCATATCAATCCCGTAAAGATATTTTGCAGTCAACCGTTCTTGGTTAATTCCTTTAATTGATTCCGGAAAGAATCCGGCAGCGGCGCTTCAACGGAAATTAATTTTTCTCCGGGAAGCAGAAATTCAAGCCGTTTTGCGTGAAGCATTATGCGGGAAAATTTTTCTTGAATTGTTTTATCGCCATATCTTACATCGCCGACAATCGGATAACCGATGCTGTAAAGATGCACGCGCAGTTGATGCCGGCGCCCCGTTGAGGGATTCAATTCAAGCAGAGTATAATCACGGAACCGTTCGGCAACGCGGAATTTTGTCTCACTCGGTTTTCCTTTTCTGTCGTCAATTCCCATTCGTCCCGAGCCGAACTCTCTGATCGGTTTTTTTATTACACCTTCGTTTTCTTTAATGGAGCCGAGTACAAGAGCCGTGTAATATTTTTTCACTTTTCTTTCGGCGAATTGATCATTTAGAAATTTATGCGTGTGCGGATTTTTTGCGAACAGAATTATGCCGCTTACTTCCTTATCCAGTCTGTGTACTATAAAAAGTTTTTGCGCAAATTGTTTTTCAAGAAGCGAATGAAGAGAGTCAATTGTTGCATCGTTCTCCGCTATTGATGCAATGCCTTCTGATTTGTTCACCGCAATTAGATTTTCATCTTCGTATAAAATTTGTTGCGGAGGAATTACAACGTGTTGATCTGTCATTATATAGCTTCCTTTATTGCGCGGATTCTTGCCGCGGAGGTAATCATCAATTCATACTCCGGCATATTTTGGGAATCGCTCATTGTTGTTTTTGGATTCCGGAATTTCATCCGGCTCTCTTTTTTCTCTCTTGCCGAGCCGTGAATCTCTTTAACACCGCATCGAGCAATAATTTGTGAAACGTTATTTTCATTTACTCCGCCGCCGGGCATAATTATAATTTTGCCCCCGGCTTTCTCTACTAATTTTTTCAACGTTTCAACTCCTTCTACAACATTTGATTCTTGTCCGGACGTTAACACTCTCTCTATTCCGAGTTCCGTCAAGTCATCAAGAGCTTCAAACGGATTGCGCGTCATATCGAATGCGCGGTGAAAAGTGATTTGCATCGGTCGCGCTGCTTGAATCAATGTTTTAATTCTTTCTTTGTCAACGGTTCCGTCTTCACGCAAAATTCCGAGAACAATTCCGGCAACGTTAAATTGTTTTATAAATTCTATATCACGCTTCATCTCTTCGAATTCCAGATCGGAATAACAAAAATCGCCGCCCCGCGGTCTAACCATTACCATTATCGGAATATTAACGTGTTTGCAAACCAAGTCAATTGTGCCGGCGGAAGGCGTTGTGCCTCCTTCAATAAGATCGGCACATAATTCAATTCTATCCGCGCCGCCGTCTTGAGCCGCCAATGCCGATTCGATTGAATCAACACACGCTTCAAATATTATTTTTGTTGCAGACATTTTTTCTTTAATAATTATTTTAAATTGTTTTCGAGAGAATAAACCGTTTTTGAATCCAGCGTTGTCTTAACAAATCCAATTCGTCTTAGATATTGTTCATGCTTACTATTGCCCGGTTCGCTGTAGATTTTTTTCACTTTTCGTCTTTCAAAGATTTTTGGGAAGACATATTTCCCCACTTTAAGATCCCGGTAGCCGGGCATAGCGTAATCAAGATTAATAAAGAGATGATCTTCGTCATGATATTCCGCGCAAACAAGTCCGGCGGGAACAGTGTCTCTCAACACAAACAATACAATCCAATGTTCGCTCGGTTGAAAAGAGAAAGTCGGTATAAATTTTTTTATCTCCTCGGCATGAAATTCTAAAAAATATTTGAGGTATTCGGAATCATGCTGAACCTCAAGCACGCGGAAATATTCTTTTGTAGAAAAGATTTCTATGATGTAGTAAACATCCACGAGCGCTATAAATCCGTTAAGAAAACCGACCGGCAGCGCGCCGATTATAAATCCGTATGTTGAAAAAACAACCGCGCCGATCAAATTTATTATTCTGAGTTTTACTATCGAGCTCATCATTAAAGAAACCGCGACCAGCACCGAGCCCGCGTAACCAAAGATTTCAATTGCGTTCATCTGTTAACTTCTTTCTCCATTGTTTCTGAATGTCGTTTATAAATAAACATTTAATTTTTACTTCCGGATTGCTCTCCGCCGAGAACAGATTTTAATCCATGCGTTATAATGTAAGGAATCATTGTGTAATGAGTCTCGTTCACTCCAATTTCGGTTTTTAAATTCAGTCCGGTATAATTCCTCTCTTTCATTTTTGAGATGAACCGTTTCCATGGAGAAACAATTGTCCCGTCTTCGTTTGAACCAACGGCAGTATAAACATCCGCATTTAATGATTTATGATTTTCAAAAAACTTTTCTTCCTGTTTCAAAACAAATTCATCATCCCATAATAGCGCCGGGCTAACGGCAACATATCTATTAAACAAATTCGGCTCCCGGAATAACGAATAAAGGACAAAAAGACCGCCCAAAGAATGTCCGGCTAAAGTTCTATCCTCCGGTTTAAATCTGTATTTCGATTCAACGAGCGGTATTAATTCTGTTTTGATGAATTCTAAAAATTTTTCTCCGCCTCCGGAAGTCGGGATTAATGAACGGAGTGCTTCCGGTAAATTTTCTTCGGGAATTTGCGTCGGCGTATAATCGCGGGAACGGTTGTAAACAAATTCCTTTGATCCTCCTTCGGATGAAATTCCTACTAAAATTATTTCCGGCATTTCTTTGTCCGATGCAAGCAAACGCGCCATCTCGGTTACAATTCCGAATGAGGAATAAGCATCAAGCAGATAAACAACTGGATATGTATGATCTGAAGCAAAATAGCTTCCGGGCAGTGCGATATTGATCGGATAAGTAGCGCCGTTTATTGCCGATTTTAATTTTATTATTTCCGTCCGGTGAAGTGTAACCGGAGTATTTGCTTCTGCTTTCGTTTGATTCTGCGCCGGCGTTTGCGAAGAAGAACAGATGACAGAATAAAAAATAAAAATTAGAAAAAATGTTATTGGCTTCGTCTTCATATTAACCTTTCGGTTTCTTTGTTAAATTGATAAAATTTTTCACCCGTGAATCAACTGATATTCTTCAATCATTTTATCCATCAAGCGATCCAGATCATTATTTACAATCTGATTTTCCTTATGCGAATACCACTCAACTATTTCCGTCACACCTTTGGAATATGGAATTTCCGCTTTGAAATCCGGAACAATCTTTTTGATCTTGGAGTTATCAAAAACCGTATCGTAACCTTTATCGCCGAATAAATTATATCCCCACTCTTGATCATGCTTTGAAATAAATTCGGAAGGCAGGTGAGCTGCTTTAAATTCCAATCCGGCAGCATTCGCAATTGTTTCTGCAATTTGATTCCACGTTAGAATTTCATCGGACGTTATATGATATGCTTCTCCAATTGTTTTCTGATTGCCGAGAAGTCCAATAAACCCTTTTGCAAAATCTCTTGCGTTTGTAAGCGTCCACAAAGTTTTTCCGTCTTCATGAATTATAATCTGTTTACCGCGCTTCATACGGTTCAATGTTGTGTAACCGCCGTATAAAGCAATTTTAGTCTTGTCGTATGTGTGTGACGGTCTGCAAATGGTAACGGGAAAATCATTCTCGCGGTAAACATTCATCAGATAATTTTCACAATCAATTTTTCCTCTTGAATAGCTCCAGAACGGATTATGAAGCGGCACATCTTCCGTTACGGGAAGTTTCAACGGCGGCTTATTATATGCCGACGCCGAACTGATAAAAATAAATTGATCTGTTTTATCTCTGAATAAATCGAAATCATTTTTTACATCTTCTTCCCCATAAGCAATCCAATCAACAACTACATCAAATTTTTCTTTAGCTAAAATAGTTTTAACTGATTCGGGATTTCTAATATCCGCTTTAATAATTTTTGCTTGCGCCGGAGGTTTTCTGAACGATTCGCCTCTATTAAGCAGATGTAAATCGAAATTTTTTTCGATGCACAAATCCGAACATGCCGAACTGATAACGCCCGTGCCGCCTATGAATAATATTTTCATTTCTTTGAATTAATTTTAACTATTGGTTGTAAGATAACAGACAAATTATTAATGTGCAGAAAAAGAATTTAGTCTGTGGCAAAAATCTTATTTTTCGGTAACTAAAACAGCATACTTATGAACAGTTCGATTAATCATCCGACAATTAGCACAGAAGAGATAATTCGCCCCACCCGGCTGGAGATTGATTTAAATATTCTTGCGGAGAATTACAGGCAAATTAAAAAACATGTTGCAAATACCAAAATGATGCCGATTCTCAAAGCAAACGGATACGGACACGGGCTTGTGCGCGTTGCTCAATTGATGCAGAAACTCGGAGCCGATTATATCGGTGTTGCCGTTCTTGAAGAAGGAATTCTTTTGCGCGAGCAGGGAGTTAATATTCCCATTCTTGTTCTTGGCGGAATATGGGGAAATCAAATTCCGCATTTTTTAAAACATGATTTAACCATCACTGCTTCATCAATAGAAAAATTAAATCAGATAGATGAGCTTGCCGGGCAGATGAAATTAAAAGCGAAAGTTCATCTAAAGATTGATACGGGGTTGGAGAGGATTGGGGTTCATTACTATTCTGCGGAAAAACTTCTAGAGGCAACATTGAAATGCCGCAATCTTGAAGTAGAAGGAATTTTTTCTCATTTCGCAAATTCAGATAATCTTGAACTGAACTTTACCCGTCTTCAGCTCGAACGGTTTATGGAAGTTTTACAATTCTATGAAAAACATTCTCTTCAATTTCCGATAAGACACATTTCAAAATCCGGTTCAATACTTCAGATGCCGGAAGCGAATCTTGATATGGTGCGCCCCGGACTTTTACTTTACGGCGTTTATCCTTCACAAGAAATTCCTCACACTGTAAAAGTTAAACCGGCTTCAACATGGAAATCTCTTGTTGTCTATTTCAAAGTTATAAAGGCAAATCATCCGGTTGGATACGGTTTGACCTGGCAATCCGATCATGATGTTCGGTCAATCACTGTTCCGGTCGGTTACGGCGACGGTTATTTTAGAAGTATGTCTCACAAAGCGGAAGTGCTTCTTAACGGAAAACGTTATCCCGTTATAGGAAGAATTTCGATGGATCAGATTGTTGTTAATATTGAAAAAGATTCCGCTTACAACGGAGACGAGGTTATTTTGTTCGGCAGCGACGGTGAAAACATAATTACGGTTGAAGAACTTGCAGATTGGGCGGGAACAATTCCGTATGAAATTTTAACAAACATCAATACACGTGTACCGAGGGTTTATATTGAATAATTATTTCAATCAATTTCTACTGCGACAGAAAAAATAGAAAGCAACCGTTGTTCCAATGCCGCAATTCCTTCTTTAATTTTTTCTCTTGTCGTTTCAGATTCTTCCAAAATTTCCGGAATCAATTTTTTATAGTAGTTGATTCCTTCAAAAAGATTTGCGGCGAATAGATTAAAAAACTCTTCTTCTTTTGCAGAAAGGTTGTTTTCTGTTTCTTCCATTTTCTTTTGCAGGTAATCAATGTAAAGCTCAAGCTCCTTCACAAAAAGATTGGGGCGGTTTGGATTGGTGATTAAATCAATCCTTCCGTAAATGTGGTCAACCATTTCTTTCAAATTCACAATCTTGGAAAAGTACGCAAGATTCGGTCCCGGACAAACGGACACCGCACGGCTTTGCTTTGGAGACTCAATATTGTTTACTATTAAGCCGGTAACGGTGAGCCCTTCGCACAGACAAGCTTTGTTAACAACTTTATCATATTCTCTTTGATATACTTCCGGCTCCAATTCTTTGCTTTTCAGATCAGAAATTTTTTTATTGATGAATGTGATGGAAGCGGTACACAATGGTTTATCGGAATATTCTTTATTTGAAACCAAAAATTTCTTGGGACACGGACTGCCCGGTTTTCCGTTTTCAACTCTTTCCAGCTTCTCTAAATCTTTGCTGTTACCACGCATACTATTGAACGGAACACCGAGTGGCGAGATGTCGCTTAGATATAAATCATCTTCCTTAGCGTCGGAAAGTTTTTGCAAAGTGTAATCATCAACGTTCATCACTTCGGGAACTAGAAGGAACGGGCTTCCCCATCCAACCGATTTAACTCCATAGTATCGAAGCAAAAATTCCTGCTCGGTTGATTTTCCAACGCCGCCTTGAACAGTTACATCGTAACTTAGTTTTTCTTCATTGATGGAAATTCCTTTTTTGATCAACGCCGGAAGATAAATTTCCTTTAACGCATTCATCAATTCATCTTTTCTGTTTTTGAATTCTTCCAGAATCGGTCCCATCAACAAACCGTCGGTTGCAAACGCATGCCCGCCGCAATTTAATCCGGATTCAATTCTGAATTCGGAAATCCATAAACCTTTCTTTGCTAAAAATTTTCCTTGAATAAGAGCCGAGCGGTAATCGCTGACTTTAATTACAATTTTCTTTTTGAAGCGGCAGTTTAGATCGGGATAAAAATCCTTAAATGTTTCTATGTAGCTGTATAATTTCGGATTCATTCCCGCCGAGAAGATCACCGAACTTTCCAGATCGCTCATAGCGAATCCGCGCAGTGAAGCATGCGCATCATTATATTCGGAAGGAAGCGCTTCGTTGTTCGAATCATAATTCGCTTTATCCAGCTTAGTCATGATATTTATATCAATCGAGCCATGATAAATATTTTGGCGCAATTCGGTTTGCAAATTAAGCCGGGTAACTTCATCGGCTGTCTCCATCATATCGTTGTATTTGATCTTCAGCTCGGACGAGTCCGGCAGCATCTCAAAATATTTGGTTATTTCACTTCCGGTTTCAAACGGCGAGTTTTTTAATTCTTCAAATTGTTCTTTAACCAGCATATTAACCATATTTAAATATGCGGTTACTCTTTTCGCGCGCGCGTCTTCAATATTGTCTCCGATTGCCGCGTATGGTCTGTTCAATTTTTCTAAATAATGTTTGCGTAACTTTTCCATTAATGTGTCGTCTACCGCCGACATGACGGAAGAGATTCCATATTTTGCCACTTTAAGAGGCGCATCAACAGAAAACGCAACACCGAGAACCGGAATGTGAAATTTATGTCCGTGAGTCTTTATCATTTTATTTCCAACAACAAAGTTTGATATTGTTTTTTATTACGAAGGAATCGCCGTGGGGTTACCACAAATTAACGCTCGGGTTACTTCCATTCGCGCTGAAAAAATAGCAATTAAATGAGCGCTAAGTATGCTTGAGATGTGTGTTAGTGCTGGTTTTACAAAACTTTTACATTATTAAACCGGTTTTTGCTAATTATTCATGGAATAAGGCATTTTATTTTTTGAAGTCGCCCAATTTTTGTTTGGCTGGCTTTGCATTACAAATTTCAGATTTCCGCCATTAACAATTTCCTTATGAGTAAGAAAACTTCTCTCCAGCTTTTTACCGTTCAGAATGACTTCTTTTATATAAATATTCTTCTCTGATAAATTCTCTGCGGTAACGTTAAATTTTTTTCCGTTCTCCAAATTGATTGTTGCTTTATCAACACAAGGACTTCCAATAACATATTCATTGCTTCCGGGAGCGACAGGATAGAATCCCATCACGCTGAAAATATACCATGCCGACATTTGTCCACAGTCGTCATTTCCGCAAAGACCGTGCGGTTCCGGCTTGTACATTGTATTTACAATTTGATGAATGCGCTCTTGTGTTTTCCAGGGCATTCCGGCAAAATTGTACATGTAAGGAATGTGGTGGGACGGTTCGTTGCCGTGAACATAATTTCCGATCATACCAACTTTGGTAACGTCTTCGCTCTCACCGAAATATTTTTCCGGAAGATCGAATGTGAAAAGAGAATCCAACCATGTTACTAATTTTTCTTTTCCGCCCAGAAGTTGAATAAATCCTTTCACATCATGAGGAACATATAGAGAATAATTCCACGCGTTACCTTCAATGTATCCTTGATTCACAACACTCAAAGGATCAAAAGGAGTTTTGAATGTTCCGTCAGATTTTTTTGCTCGCAAGTAATGAGTTTCTTTGTCAAAAATATTTTTGTAATTGTTCGCGCGTTTCAAAAATTCATCCGCTTCTTTTTTCTTTCCGAGTTTATCCGCCATTTTGTAAATCGTCCAATCATCAAAAGCATATTCCAAAGTTTTGGATGCGGAGTTAGAACTCAAATCTTCCGGCACATAACCGTATTTTTTGTACGCTCCAATTCCATCGTAAAGATCATAATTCGCGCTTGCTTTAACCGCTTCAAATGCCTTGTTCACATCGAATCCGCCAATGCCTTTCATAAAAGCATCAACAACAACCGGAACCGCGTGATAACCGATCATGCACCAATTTTCATTTGCCCAATGAGACCAGACGGGCAGAATTTTGTGAACGCTTTGATCGTAATGAGCAAGCATCGAATTGACAATATCGCCGGTTCGCTTCTGCTGTATTATTGTATATAGCGGATGAAGAGCGCGGTATGTATCCCACAAAGAAAATGTTGTATAGTCTGTAAACTTGTTCGACTTATGAATGTTCTGATCAAGTCCGCGGTATTCGCCGTTTACATCGGAGAAAATATTTGGATTCAAAAAGCTGTGATACATTGCTGTGTAAAAGTTAATTTTTCTCTCTTCGCTTGCGTCAATTGTTATCTTAGAAAGTTCTTTGTTCCATTTTACCTTTGCATCATTTTTTACTTTTTCGAAATCCCATCCGGGAATTTCCGCTTTCAGGTTTTCAATTGCGTTCTGTGTGCTCACGCCGGACAGAGCCATCTTCACCATAATTACTTCGCCCTCTTCCGTCTCAAAATTGAAAGCGCATTTTACTTTGTGCCCCGCTCTCTCCGGAAAATTTTCGTTCTGATTAAACTTGCGCCAGAATCCGCCGTAAACGGATTGTTCATCATTTCTTAATTCGTAAGATTTTACCGGCTTAGAAAATTCCATTGCAAAATAAACGTAACGGGTTCTTGCCCATCCGTTTGTTTGACGAAATCCCGTAACAAGATTTTTGTTTTCAACGCGGATGAATGACCAAACAGTTTTCCCGTCGTAATTATAAATGCCGGCAGTCATATCAAGAATTATGTGAGCGTCTTTCGTTTTGGGAAATTTATATTTGTGAAATCCAACCCGCTCGCTCGCCGTTAATTCAACGTCTATATTATAGTCGTCTAATTTAACCGCATAATAACCGGGACTAGCTTTTTCTGTGCCGTGTGAAAATCTTGATCTGTATCCGCTCTCGGGATTTTCTTTTGTGCCGGGATTTAATTTAATTTTCCCAATTGTCGGCATGATTAAAAAATCTCCAAGATCGGAGTGCCCGGTTCCGTTCATATGTGTATGGCTGAAACCGACAATTGTTTTATCCGTGTATTGGTATCCGGCGCAATACTTATAAACGTCGGGATTGTAAACTTTGCCGTTGCTGTACAAAACAGAATCCGTTTCCGGACTCAGCTGCACCAGTCCGAACGGCACAACCGCTCCGGGGTATGTGTGTCCCATATCGTCCGTGCCGATAAACGGATTTACATAATCGTACGGAATTTTTGTTTTATTCTGAGCAGATAAATTTAAGGATGTGATTATGATGAACAGATAAAATAATTTTTTCATTAACGTTTCCTTTAAAGAAATAGCACGCGGATTATTATGATTGTTTATGATCAGAATGAATCATAATCGCTCTTACTTTATCCGCGGTCTATTGCTTTTACACGCCTATGTCTTCATTCCACAATATTGGTTTCTCTTCTATGAATTTTGTCATCATGTTAATGCATGTTTCGTCCTGAAGAACTTCCACATTCACTCCTCTGGATTTAAGATGTTCTTCTTCTCCCCAAAAAGTTTTGTTTTCGCCTATGATCACTTTAGGAATACCGTAAAGAATGATTGCGCCGCTGCACATAGGACAAGGAGAAAGTGTTGTATATAAAACACTTTCTTTGTAAACGGAAGCCGGTTGTCTTCCGGCGTTTTCAAGAGCGTCCATTTCGCCGTGAAGAATGGCACTTCCCTTTTGCACTCTGCAGTTATGTCCGCGTCCGATTATTTTTCCATTGTGAACAATAACCGAACCAATGGGAATTCCCCCTTCATTAAGACCATTCCTCGCCTCTTCAATTGCGGCTTGCATGAATTGATCCATAAAATAATTTCCTTCTTTAAATTTTATTAATATTCATCACAATTTGTTTTTCAATTTCAATGAACATTCAATATGCTTCCGCCGATGAACTCGCGCAGAACCGAATCTCCCGGTATAGCGGAATCATCCACCATCGGTTCAATTGCTTCGAGCATTTTTCGTACACGTGAAGCGCGTGTGAACGCATCTTCTCTTAACGGATCTCCTTGATACTTCTTCTCCCACTCTTTAAAAAGTTCCAGCATCTTCGGTCTGTAAATCGAAACTTCGAAAGACATTGATGTATTCACTATATAATCGGCGGTTCCGCAGTACGGCAGAATGGTTCTCTTTTCTGATGAACGGACGTAATGCCAATGCAAAAGTGTTTGTTCCGGATTATATGCGCGGTGAACTGAATCGCGAAGCATACGGCGAATCAAACGCAGGTCGGTCCAGCGTATATATTGACCATCAGGCATTTTCATTTGCAGAAGCGGCTCCAGATACAATTTGAATTTTTGAGCGGCTGGAATTTCCCGACTGAATTCCGGATAGAGTCCGTGTAAACTGTCTATCAATAGAACTTCGTTTTCATGAAGTTTTAGAGGAGTGCGGTTATCAAAACGTTTGCCTAATTTAAAATCATAATAGGGAATTAATACTTCTTCTCCGGCTGCAAGACGTTTCAAGTGGTCATTGATCAGATCGAGATCCAGCGCTTGCGGGGTTTCAAAATCATAATCGCCAAATTCATCTTTCGGATGCATTTCCAAATCGAAGAAATAGTTATCAACAACAAGGGCTACGAATTTCATTCCCATTTTATTTAAGCGTTGTTCGAGCTTCATTGTAGTTGTAGTTTTACCGGAAGACGAAGGACCGCTGACCATAACCATTCTAAGTTCCGCGGCTCTCTCTTTAATTAGTTCTGCGGCAGTATCCAACTGTGTTTCATATAACGATTCCGCTTCGTGAACAATTTGCGGAAACTCTCCGTTTTTGATTCTCGCGTTTGTTCCTTCAACGGTGTTAAGCCCATGCGCAACTGCCCAATCAAGCGAGCGCCAAACTTTTTTCCATGGAATCAATTCGTTCGGTTTTGAAAAGTGGCGTGAATTTTCTCTTCTTCTTTGTGCGGCTTCTTCTCTGTAAAGAATAAATTCCTTTGCAACTTTGGCGTGCCCGTTTTCAATCAATACCTTTTCAATTATGTCTTGAATTTCTTCAACGTGCGGTTTATAGCCTTCTTCGAATGTTTGTTCCAACAAGAAGACAACTTGTTTTGCAAGCTCTGCAGCTTTTTCTTTATCGCGCCCGCCGACAGAAACTGCGGCGCGGTAAATCACGTTTGCAATTCTATCCGGATTGAAAGGAACAATTGCACCGCTTCGTTTAATTACAAATTTGAATTTACTCATTACAACTCCATTGATATTTTGATGTAAAGTTAATGTGTTATTACATAACTATAAACACATTACTCGGTAGAAATAAATTTTTATTAATTGAGCAACGTCAGAATTATTAAAGCAGGATCTTTTCCGCATAAGAAAATATTGATGGAGATCCTCCCGTGTGCCAGAATAAAACCGCATCGGTATTTTTAAACTCACCGCGTTTAATCATATCAACCAAGGCGCCGAATGTTCTGCCGGTATATACCGGATCTACGAGTATTCCTTCCGTTTCCGCCAATAGTTTGATTGCGTTTTTTTCCAATTCGCCTACTACGCCATATCCTTCGCCAAGATATTCATTCTTTAGTATGAGATCATTTTTAGTAAACGTATGATCTATCCCTAAAAACTTTGCAGACGAATTTGTGAGATTCAAAAGATGGTCTGAATAAACAAGATTGCCAAATTCTTCTTTATCAATCTCAACACCAATCAAAATATAATTCTGATTGTAAATATATTTACCCAGAACAAGTCCGGCGTGAGTTCCACCGGAACTTGACGCGAAGACAACATGAGAAATTTTTTCATTCATTTCTTTTAGTTGAGTTTTAAGTTCGTTAACCGCCTCAACAAAACCAACGACACCAATTTCATTTGAGCCTCCGTATGGAATAATATAAGGCTTCTTTCCGAGCCGGATTAATTCTTCTGTAATTTGCGGAATCTTCTCGCCTTTGCGAAACGTTCCGGTCCAATGAATATTAGCGGCAAATAATTTATCTAATAAAAAATTTCCTTTGGGTAATTCCGGTTCAGAGCCACCAAGAACAAGATGACATTCCAACCCGCTTAGTGCGCATGCCGCGGCAGTTTGTCGGCAATGATTAGATTGTTCTGCTCCTCCGGTAATAATTGTGTCGCATCCTTTTGAGAGTGCATCTCCGATCAAAAATTCCAGTTTGCGGGTTTTGTTACCGCCGAAAGCCAAGCCGGTTAAGTCATCTCGTTTTATAAATATTCTTGGTCCGCCCAATTTTTTAGATAGCTGTTTAAGTTCTGTAATTGGTGTTGGAAAAAAACCAATTTTCTTTCTAGGCATATCAAATTTTTTCATTTAACGTAACCAACGGTTTGAGAAAGAATTATTTTTTGATTTTCCCTCAGCTTTAAAGCTGCCGCCAATTTTGATTTTTCAATTAAACCTCTAACCACACAACCTAAATTTTGAGATGCACAATAGAGATAAACATTTTGAGCTATGAATCCCGTTCCGGCTGAAGTCCACATTAATTTAATTTCATCATTGTCGTTCGATTTGATCTTTGCATAATCGGAAACGTAGAGAAGATTAACCGGTGCCGTCTTTACAAAATCCTGCGTACCGAAGAGAGAACGCAAATCACCCGATGCAATTGGGGATAACATATGTTCCTTGGCTTCGTACAAATATACGCCATTGTCGAGCGCAACATAAATATCTATCTCCTGCCAGTTTCTCGCGGATGGAGCGGTACGCTTACCCGTTTGTGGACGGTTAACTCCATATGCTGCCCATAATAAATTTGAAAGTTCTTGAAGAGGCAGCGGCTTAGTATCGAAGGCGCGCGATGATTGACGCAGGGTAAGTGCCTGCATTAACGGTTTGCCAATCTCTTTTTGCGGCGGCGGCAGTAGAACCGTTATTAATTCCTGGGCGTTAAGAAGTGACGATAATAGCAAGAACACGAAAAATATTTTTTTCATATACTCACTTATGCTTTGTTGAAATTAATCTATTCACTATTAACTATGATCCCGTTCATTCAAAAAAAATATTATAATGAATTATCCGTTTCCGATAAAAGATAAACCGCAAACGACGCAAGCCAATGTTCGCCTTCATAATTTCCGCTTGCAATATTTGATAATCCCGCCTCTGCGTGTTTTTGCGCAGATGAATAAAGAATTTTTTTCAATTTACTGCTCTCCGGTAAATTTAGAGAGATACCGTACATGCACCACGCCCTGCTTAAATTTAATCCGTCAAGATGAACAAGTTTGGGATCGGTTCTATCAGTTACAATTGCCGGTTCTAGAAGATTTTTTGTTTTTCCGATATTCGGCATAAATTTATTAAACCATTTTAGAAAATCAGCCGATTTAAGAATTCTTCTCATCAGATCCGCTTCCATAAGACCGGGTGAAAAGAAATCTTCTCCTCCCGGTTCCCATTTTGCGTCGTAGTCTTTATCATTCTTATAATAAGCAATGGCTCTTTCTATAAGAAGCTTTTCCAATTTTTTGTTTTCTGCTTTACGTGCATAATCTAATGCGAAAGCAATTCCAAAAGCTGTGTTTGGATGAACACCGGTTCGAATAGGATAATTTTGTTTAGGAAGAAAGCTTAAATAATTCTCAACCAATGCGTCCGTCAATGGATGCAAATTTTGACTCCATTTTTTACCGTCCGCGTCATTCCATCCTATTAATTCTTCTTGGAGTTTCAATAGCCAAGCCCAGCCGTATGTCCGTTCAAAAGATTTTCTGTTTTCTTGATTTAAGTACCTGACTTCGGTTTTAATATTTTCTGCTGTCAAGTTTTCGTTAAGTGCTTTTCTAATTGCTTGAGAGATTTCAATATCAGGATATTTTTTCAAAAGACGAACCAGCATCCAATGTCCGTGTACGGATGAATGCCAATCGAAGCATCCGTAAAATGCCGGATGCATTGCTGACGGCGAAAGAACTTCTTTTGCGTCATTCATTACATGATCAAGCTTATTGGGATATTCTTTCTGAACACACTTTAACGCGAGATTTGCAAAACCGGTAGCAATTTTTTCATTGAAATTATTTTTCATAAGCGGGCCTTTGGAATTTTGCTGCGCAATAATTTTTGAAGAAAAAAGAATTGTTGAAAAGAGCAGAAATGCGTAAACAAACTTTTTCACTTTTCCTCCGATAAAATTAATTTCAATTAGTGCTGAGCTACTTTTGCGCGGTGAATGTTGATTGTCTGCCACACGTTTCCGGTAACATACACTTCATTTTTTAACCACTGCTCATGCAGTTCCTCGCGGGAAGGATAATCGCACACAATCATAGAGCCGATCATCTTTCCCTCATCATCTAAAATAGCAGATGCGTAAAGCCATTTGCCTTCATCGAACATTTGCTGCGCGTACTTTAAGTGATTTTCGCGAACAGCCATTCTTCTCTCCAATGCCTTTTCATCTGTGCCGTCATAAGCTATAACAATAAACTGCATTGTGAACCTCCGTCGTTTTATCCGTTAACCAATTTCATTCCCGATTCGCTTTTCCTTTCCCCTTTGATTTCCTTTGCAAGGGAATTGACTTTTATAAGTTCTTCGGCAGTTAAATTTATCTCTGTCGCTTGAATATTCTCTAATAGATATTTTTCTCTCTTTGTGCCGGGAATAGGAAAAATATCTTCTCCTTGTGCGAACAACCACGCTAACGCAATCTGACTTGCCTTGCATCCTTTCTTATTTGCAATTTCTTCAATCTCTTCAACAATTTTTAGATTTGCTTTGAAATTTTCTTCTTCGAATAGAGGAACCTTTTTTCTAAAATCGTTTTCGTCGAACTGATTTGTGCTTTTTACTTTTCCGGTCAAGAATCCTCTTCCCAGCGGACTGTAAGGAACAACAGCAATATTAAGTTCACGGCACATTTGCAAAATTTTATTTTCAATATCTCTTACCCAGATTGAATATTCCGTTTGCAAAGCTGTAACCGGATGAATTTTATATGCGCGCTTAATGCTTTCGGCAGACGCTTCGGAAAGTCCTATATATTTTACTTTCCCTTCTTTAACCAGATCCGCCATTGCGCCGACAGATTCTTCAACCGGCACATTAGGGTCAATCCGATGAAGATAGTAAAGATCAATGCAATCAATTCCAAGTCTCCGCAGACTGGCATTGCAAGCTCTCTTTGCATATTCCGGTCTGCCGCTTATACCGGCTTCGTTTGGAAGGAATCCGAATTTTGTGGCAATGACCGCTTCGCTTCTTCTCTCTTTCAGCGCTTTGCCAACTAATATTTCATTGTGACCATTGCCGTAAACATCTGCGGTATCAAAAAAATTTAATCCGTTGTTAAGTGCGGTGTGTATAGTCGCAATTGATTCCTCATCATTTGTCGGCCCGTACCACTCAGACATTCCCATGCAGCCCAATCCAATGATTGAAGCATTTAAATTACTATTGCCGAGTTTCCGTTTAATCATTTTTCTCTCTCCTTTCCTTCTTTATTACTTTTTCCTTCTTTTCTTCATTCCTTTACAATTTCTACAACATCTTCTTTGTTTGGAACAACACACAAAAATTCAAACGGCTCTTCTCCCAAGGTTGAATAGGAATGTGGAACTCCTGCCGGAATGAAAACAACATCATCTTTTTTTGCAACAAATTTGTCTTTACCAATTACAACATCAGCATTACCGTTTAGAACAAGTTGTTCGTGTTCAACTGTGTTTGTATGCATCGGCATTCCTCCACCGGGCAGAATGGTAAATTTGCGCATAGCGAAATTCGGTGCTTCTTTAGAACCGATAAGAACCTGCTTTGTGGTTTTAGTTCCTGCTGTTACTTCTTCTTTAGGAACCTCGTCAATTTTTTTCACCGGCATATTTAACCTTTCGGAAACTTTATAAATTACAGTAGAAAATTTAACTAAAAGCACAATTAGATTTTAACCGATAATAACTTTTCGTAATTTTCTTTTGGCCGATTCAATAACGGCAATTTCACTAATTAATATCAGAGTCTGTTATGAAATTTATCAAACTGTTTTTTGTTACCTCCCTTTTTGTTTCGTCGTTAATGATTGCATCAACAAAAGGAAAAATCCTTACAACAGCAGAAAAAACAAATTTTGAATCTACTTCACGTTACATCGAGGTAATGGATTTCTTCAAACAATTAAAAAAGATATCGCCGAATATCAAAATTGAATCAATTGCAAAATCCATTGAAGGAAGAGATATTCCGCTAATAATAATGGGAAAGCCTCTGCCAAAATCATACAAAGATATTAAGAAAGATAAAAGAATAGTTATTTACGTTCAGGCAAATATTCACGCCGGAGAGGTTGAAGGAAAAGAAGCAGTTCAGATGCTCGCCAGAGATATCTTGCTAAAAGAAACTCCGGACTATTTAAAAAATGTTCTTCTTCTAATCTGCCCAATTTTTAACGCAGACGGAAACGAACAGATAAGCAAACTGAACAGAACAAATCAAAACGGTCCAGTTAACGGTGTCGGCGTTAGGTATAACGGACAAATGCTTGATCTTAACCGCGATGCAATGAAAGTTGAAACTCCTGAAGTTTACGGATTGATTACAAACGTTCTGAGAAAATGGGATCCGGCATTAATGCTCGATCTTCACACAACAAACGGATCATATCACACAGAGCCGTTAACTTATACATGGATGAATAATGGCAACACAGACAGAATTTTGGTCAATTACATGCGCGACAAAATGGCGCCGTGGTTGAAAAAAACAATTACAGAAAAGTATTCAACGCCGAATATTTTTTACGGCGAGTTCCGAGACATGCGAGATCCAAGCAAGGGATGGGATTCATACGCTTTCGAGCCGCGGTACATTGTTAATTACGTCGGCTTGAGAAACCGTCTCTCTTTATTAAATGAAAATTATGTCTATGCTGATTTTAAAACTCGTGTTTTCGGCTGTTACAGTTTTCTTAAAGGAGTTTTGGATTACGCTTCCGCGAACAAAGACGAAATCAAAAAAATGTTACGGGACGCCGATGAAAGAACTGTAGCGCGAGGTATGAATCCGGCGGAGAAAGATTCTTTCGCTATAGAGTTTGTAGAAAAACCAACACCAACGCCGGAAATTATTAACGCATATGAAATGGAAACAATAAAAGACGCAAACGGGCGAGACAGATTGCATCCGACCGATAAGATTAAACAAGTTACCGTTCCTTACTACGCTGATTATTTTCTTAAACGCGGTGTGCAATATCCTTATGCTTACATTATTACTATTCCCGATGCGCAAGTTGTAAAACTTTTGAAAACGCACGGAATAAAAATTGAAGCGCTCGAAAAACCGGTTTCTCTTGATGTGCAAACAATAAAAATTAAAGAGTTAAAACCAGCCCCGCGTTTGAATCAAGGACATTATAATAATTCGATCAAAGTTGATTATATAAAAGAAAGAAAAGAATTTGCCGCCGGAAGTTTAATTATACGAACCGCTCAGCCGCTTGCAAATGTTGCCGCGTATCTTCTTGAACCCGAGACTGACGACGGTCTGCTTCTCTGGAATTATTGGGATAAATATTTAGTACCTCAATGGGGCGGATCATTCTTGCCGTATCCGGTTACCAAAGTTTTAACGGCACAGCAAATTCCCTCGAAAGAGATAAAATAAATCAATCTGTGGGGGCTCAACTTTTTGAGCCCCCATTTTACATTTTTGTTTTTGAAGCAAGCCATTCATAAATAGAACCTGGAATCAATCCGACAATCCGCGTGAGCAACACCGTCTGCCAAGGAAATTGAATTATTCTTTTTTCTTTTTTGATTCCGTCTATAATAATGTGAGCCGCTTTATCGGGTTCCATTAGAAATGGCATTTTGAAATTATTCTGTGCGGTCATCGGCGTCTTTACAAATCCAGGCTTAACAGTTATAACTTTTATTCCGTATCGTTTTAACTCAACTCTAAGACCTTCAAGATAGATCGAAGCGGCGGCTTTGCTGGCGCAATAAAATCCGCTTCCGGAAAATCCTCGATTATCGGCTAGCGATGATACACCGGCAATCATTCCGCTTTTCTTTTTCACAAAACCGGGCAGCAATTGTTCAATCCAATAAATCATACCCAAAACGTTAACACCAAAGATTTCTTCCGCATAGAGCGAATTGTAATTATTAACCGTAACTGTATGTCCGACACCGGAATTCAAAATTGCAGCATCAACTCCGCCGAATTTCTCTTCAATAATTTTATATGCCGAAACAACTTCTTCTTTTTTGCTGACATCACATTTGATAATAAGCGATTGGTTATTATTTCTTGGCGATTGACTTATTAGTTTCTCCATAACTTCTGTTCTTCTGGCAACCAGAATCAGATTGCAATTTTCTTTTAAAAGTTGAGCGGCAATTGCCTTTCCAATTCCAGAGGAAGCACCGGTAACTAAAATAACTTTATTCTCAAAATTCATATTCGCCTCGGTAAAAAAATTTTTCAATTCAAAATCGTAAATCAAGAAGAACAAATCCAAAATTCCGCTGGTTTTTTTTGATAGAACAAAATTTGTATCTTTTCATAAAATTTTTTCGCCACATTCGTACTTTCCTCGGCTAAAGGTATAAATTGAATATGAATCCGGAATTTCTTGAAATAGAAAAAGTATTTATCAATAAAGAAATAATAGATACTAATTTCACATGCGATCTTTCAAAGTGTAAAGGCGCTTGCTGCACAATGGAAAGTGAGTTCGGTGCACCGATCACGGAAGATGAAATTGAGACGATAAATAAAATTCTTCCGGCAGTGCTGGAATATTTACCAAAAGAACATCGGCAGGAGATTGAAAAGAAAGGCTTTTGGATTGAGAAGCAGGGCGATTTGATGACACGAAGTTTAAACAACAGAGCCTGCGTTTTCGTAACTTGGGATGGTGATATTGCTAAATGTGGAATTGAGAAAGCGTATCGCGAAAAAAAAGTTGATTTCATCAAACCCGTCTCTTGTCATTTATTCCCTATTCGTGTCTCAAAATTTGGCGGAGACGTTCTAAGATTCGAAAAATATTCCGAGTGCATGCCGGCGTTAGAAAAAGGAAATGGCACTCAAATAAAAATTATAGATTTCTGCCGCGATTCTCTTGAGCGCGAATATGGGAAAGAATGGTTTAGTATAACAAAACAATCGGTACAAAAATAATTATGCTATCGCTTCAACATAAATTATCATTACAGCAAAAACTTTCTCCCCAGCAGATTCAATATCAGAAACTGCTTCAGTTGAATACTCTTGCACTCGAACAGCGGATAAAAACCGAGCTTGAACTGAATCCAATTCTCGAAGAAACCCTTGACGAAGAATTTGATCTCGATCAGGAAAAAGATGAGGATTCTGACGACACAATAAGCTCGGACGATGAAGATGAAAAATATGATAGCAAAGATGATGAGTTTGAATTAGAAGATTATATGAACGAGACCGAATCCGAACACGAATTCGATCGTTTGAATAGAAGCAGCGATGAAGAAAAAATCCGGCCGGTGGCGCCTCAAAGAAAATCTATGCGCGAGAATTTGATTGACCAGCTTCACATGCTCGATCTGACAGAAGAAGAAACCATTCTTGGCGAAAACATAATTGGCGGCTTGGACAAAGACGGTTATTTCAAAGCCAATCTCGAAAAGATTGTGAACGAATTAAAAATGTTCGAGCACATCGAGGTTAAACTTGAACAGGCTGAAAAGATTTTAAAACAGATTCAAACTCTGGAACCCGTCGGAATTGCAACACGGAATTTGCAAGAGTGCCTGCTCGTTCAAATAAGAAATTCCTCTTATGACCCGTATTATTCTTATCTCGCCGAAAAAATTCTTTCAGAGCATTTCGAAGACTTCGCCAACAGGCGTTTTGATGTCATACAGAAAGAGATGGATCTTTCCAAAGAAACATTGCGTACGACAATAGATTTAATTCAGAAGCTTAATCCCAAACCCGGCGAGGGAAATATTGATTCCGAAGAGATGAATCAAATAACTCCGGATTTTCTAATTGAAAAAGTTGAAGAAAATTATATTGTTACGTTAAACGACAGAAGTGTTCCGTCTGTTACAATCAGCAGAACTTATCTAGAAATGATTGACTCAAAAAAACACAAGCGGAATATTTCCAGCCGGGAAAAAGAAACATATAAATTTTTGCGCGAGAAGTTTGAATCTGCGAAATGGTTTATCGCGTCGCTGCAGCAAAGACGAAACACATTGATGAGAATTATGCGTGCCATTCTTGAACGACAATATGAATTTTTTGAAAGCGGTCCACGCTTTTTGAAACCGATGATCTACAAAGATATTGCCGAAGAAATTCAGATGGATATCTCTACAATCAGCCGGGTTGTAAATGGAAAATTTGTACAAAGTCCGCAAGGCATTCACGAACTGAAATATTTTTTCAGCGAGGGATTATCAACCGATTCCGGCGATGATATATCAAATAAACACATCAAAGAACTCATAAAAGAAATTTGCGACAACGAACCGAAAGATAATCCTTACAGCGACGATAAAATTGCGAGCATACTTCAAGAAAGAGGAATACATGTTGCCCGCCGTACGGTTGCAAAGTACCGCGAAGCTCTTAAAATATCCGTCGCCCGCTTGCGAAAGGAATTATGATTTTTGTTGATGTTGCAATAATTATTCTCCTCTTCACAATCTTTGCTTTCTCACACACATGGCTGGCTTCGCTCAATATAAAACGCGCTCTGGTGGAAAAAATTGGAATTAAGATTGCGTTCTACCGGTTGTTTTATAACGTCTCGTCAATTGTTTTGTTTTTATTTTTCTATACACTCGCGCCAAAACCCGATGTAGTTGTTTACGACTTACACTTTCCTTTCGATATCATTACATTTGCACTGCAAGTTCTTTCACTTGTGGGATTATGGTGGGCAACTCTGCCAATTAATTTGGAAGAGTTTGCGGGTACCGCACAGATCGGTAGATACATGCGCGGCGAATATAAAGTTGATGAACTGGATGAAAAGCAGAATTTGAAAATTGGGGGAGCGTTTAAGCTTGTGCGGCATCCAATCTATCTGTTTTCGATTTTATTTTTGGGTTTTCGCCCAACTATGAATCTTTTTTATCTGGTAATGTTTATTTGCGTTGTAATTTATTTTTATATCGGTTCTATTTATGAAGAAAGAAAGTTGGTGGAATTATTCGGCGATGAATACAAAAAATATCAAAAGATTGTGCCGAGAATGATTCCTATGAAATTTAAAACTAAAGACGCACAGCTCAATGAATCGTGATTACGTTTTTATTCATGATTTATACATCTTGCGTTTAATTAAGGAGATGAAATGAGGATCAGATCAACAACAATAATTGGAATTATTAAAGACGGTCAAGCCGCGCTTGGCGGGGACGGACAGGTAACGCTAGGCAACACAGTAATGAAACATAACTCGATGAAGATCCGCAAACTTCTGAACGGAAAAGTGATTTGCGGATTCGCCGGATCAACGGCGGATGCATTTACTCTTCTTGCGCGCTTTGAAGAAAAACTGGAACAGTACAGCGGAAATGTAGCCCGCTCGGTTGTAGAACTTGCAAAAGATTGGCGCACCGATAAATATTTGCGGAAACTTGAAGCCATGCTTGCAATTGTCTCGGAGGAAAAAGCGTTTATTGTTTCAGGCACGGGAGATGTAATTGAACCGGAAGACAATATAGTTGCAATTGGCAGCGGCGGAATGTACGCGCTTGCCGCCGCTAAAATGTTGATTAAACACGGTAACCTTTCCGCCAAAGAGATTGTAGAAGAATCATTAAAAGTAGCCGCAGATATTTGCATCTACACAAACGATAAAATAACGGTTGAAGTTATTGCCAAATGAGGAAATTAGAAATGAAGAAAAACATTATGAAAGATCTTACTCCAACACAAATTGTAACAGAGCTGGATAAATATATTATAGGACAAGATGATGCTAAACGCGCAGTAGCAATTGCATTGCGGAATAGATGGCGAAGACAGCAGGTTGATGAAAGCATGAGAGAAGAAATTATGCCTAATAATATAATTTTAATTGGGCCAACCGGCGTAGGTAAAACAGAAATCGCACGTCGTCTTGCTAAACTTTCAGGTGCGCCGTTTATAAAAGTAGAAGCATCAAAGTATACAGAAGTTGGTTACGTTGGGCGCGATGTTGAATCTATGATACGCGATCTTGCCGAACTTTCTGTTAGCATGGTTCGCACAGAAAAAACAGCCGAAGTCCAGGAGAAAGCCGAGCGGATGGCTGAAGAAAGAATTTTAGATCAATTGATTCCTCCGGTAAAAAAATCAAATGCCGTTGAAGAAGAAAGCGGAGAAACCGAAGAATTGCGGAATGAAAAAACGCGTGAGTGGATGCGCGAGAAACTCCGTAACGGTGAAATGGACGATAAACTAATCGAGTTCGATACAACAGCGCCTGCATTTGGAATGCAAGTACTTGGACCGATGGGTATGGATGATATGACAATGAATCTGCAGGAAATGATGAGCAGCATGATTCCCAAGAAAAAGAAAAAACGCAAAACTCCAATTCGTGAAGCGAGAAAATTAATTGCGCAGGAAGAGGCGGAAAAATTAATTGATATGGAAGCAGTACAGCGCGAGGCTGTTAAACGTGTTCAGGAATCGGGAATTGTATTTATTGATGAGATTGATAAAATTGCCGGCGCAAAAAGCCAGCAAGGGCCGGATGTCTCGCGTGAAGGTGTTCAGCGCGACCTTCTTCCAATTGTAGAAGGATCAACGGTAAATACAAAATACGGTCCCGTAAAAACAGATCACATACTATTTATTGCTTCGGGAGCGTTCCACGTTTCAAAACCAAGCGACTTAATTCCGGAACTTCAAGGAAGATTTCCAATCCGTGTTGAACTGAAAAGTTTGAGTGAAGATGATTTCATAAAAATTCTAACTCTTCCTCAGAATGCCCTGCTTAAACAATATTCCGCGCTGCTTCAAACGGAAGAAGTAAATATTTCATTTAGAGACGACGCTATTAAAGAAATCGCACGCACCGCCGCGGCTGTTAATGATCAAGTGGAAAATATCGGCGCAAGAAGACTGCATACAATTCTCACAACTTTGCTTGAGGATATTCTCTTTGAAGTTCCGGATAAAATGCCTGAAGGAAAAATTGAAATTACCGGCGAAATGGTAAACTTGAAATTGGATAAGATTGTTAAGAACAGAGATTTGAGTAAATACATTTTGTAAAACTTTAGGCGGCTTTCCCAAGCCGCCCATTTTTTTATTCGGTTAGATAAGTCAGAATCATTTTCTTTTCTTCATCATTCAGTTTGGCTCTTTTACCCATCTCTTCCATCGTTGTTTTCCATCCTTGCGCCGTTAATTCTGATTTTGGGTAGAGACGATGACATCCCGCGCATTTTTCAGAATATAATTTTTCTTCTTTGCTTATAAAATTTTTACTCGCCGAGCACCCAACGATTATAACAAAAATTACAAGAAGAGTATACTTCATAATTCAATTCCAAGAATTGTTCTTATCTCATACTTTTCATGTGAAGACAATTCTAAATTGTTATTGGTTGCCGGGCCTCCGCTCACCTGAGTTAAAAAATTTACGACAAAATAAATTCTGTCTGATCGAAAATTTATTGTCGGTCCGATAAAGCTTGCTTGATTTTCTTCTTTTTCATAAACCTCTTTAAAATTTCTGTCATTTCTAAATTCAAGACCGATGGAAAAATTTTTATTGAGTTCGTATGCAAGTCCCAGAGTAAGTTCAAAAGCAGACTCTGTCTCTTTCCCGGCAATATCTCTTTCAATTTCAGAATTAATATTCATCACCGAGATAAATTTTTCAAATCGCTTTGTAAATAATAATTTTGGTTCATATTCAATTTTATCGCCACCGTAGCTTAACTCAAAATAAAGTGCTGGATCAATAAAATACTCGCTTGGATTTGTTAAGCGATATCTAAATTCAAAAGATGTTGTTGAGAGACTCAGTGGTTGAGACGGAATGTTATTTCCCGTAGACTTTACTTCATTAAAATTCAAATACATCGAAGCGGTTAGTCTGTCAGTTACTCCATATTCAACCTCCATTCTTGGTTGCCATCTGTAATAGTTCCCCAGACTCTTATCAAAACGCCCCGTCTGCCAAAATTCTAGTTCAAGAGCTTTTGCCGGCAATGTGTATGCAGTATAAGACCTAGCAAAAAACTTTGTGTCCGCTTTTATTTGATTTGTAAAAAACAATGAGATAACAACAAGAGTGGTTATAGAAAAATATGATGCAGTACTATTTACTTTGTTCATTTTTGCTCCAATTATGGGGGTTAATTATTATTTAGACCAAATCTAAATAAGATTTTATAATAATGCAAGTGTGTTCGTTTTCATTTTATTGGATGAGAGTATTAAAAAATTATCGAGCTTTTATTTCTATTCTTATAAAAGACTTATTTTATAAATTGCATTGTCAAATCTGTTGCGAAATATTTAATAAGAACAAATTGGGATTTATTAATGACATTATTTAGGGCTGAATTTTTTCTCGCCTTCATTTTAATAATTGCAGTTTTTGTAAAAGCTTCGATCCATATAAACAAGAAAAGATTGGTTAAAAAGATTAATGGGGGTTGGGGCAAGCTTCCGGAATTTCCCTATGATTTAGAGACATCAAAACTTTATTCCAGATTTAATAAGCAAAGAGAAGCTAAAGACTTTTATTCCATAGATGAGGAGACATGGAAAGATCTAGATCTAAATGAATTATTTGAAACAATAAATAGAACAATTACTCCTATCGGTTCTCAAATTCTTTATGATATGTTGAAGCATCCCAGAATAAGTTTAGAAGAATTATCCAAACGGGAAAAAATAATTTCTACGTTTTCAGAAAACATTTCTTTTCGGCAAAATATTCAGCTTGCGCTTTTAGGGTTAGCAAAACTACCGGTAAAATATCTTGCTTATTCTTTATGGCATCCGCTTCCGGATAAATCTAAATATGCATTCGTATTTTATTTTCTCTCCGCTTTAAGCATTTGGTTGCCGGTATTAGCCGTACTCAATTTTATTCATTGGGGATTTATAGCACTCATATTTGTTGTTAATATTATCATTTATAATTTGTATGAAAAGAAACTCTCTCAGTTTGTCATTTCATTTAAATATCTGAGCGAGTTGATTGGAATAGCCCATAAAATTGCAAATCTATTACCGGCAGAATTTAATTATATAAAAAAAGAGTTGGTGAGCGAACTAAAGCGTGCAAAGTCCATTGGGAAGAAAGTTTATTCTCTTCAATTTGACGACTCCGCCAATGTATTCGTGGTTTATTACAATATGTATACGCTTTCTTCCATAACTACTTTTTTTACCGCGATCAACAGTCTTAAGAAAAACATAAACAGTTTGCAGCGTCTTTTCGAAATAGTTGGTTCATTCGATGCACTGATTGCCATCGCTTCTTATAGAAAACAATTTCCGAATTTTTGTCATCCGGATTTTTCCGATTCGGCTACGTTCCGTGTAAATAAAATTTCCCATCCTCTGGTTACTAATCCGATCCCCAATGATTTTAATTTTGACACAAAATGTTTGCTTGTAACGGGATCAAACATGTCGGGCAAGTCAACATTTCTAAAAACACTTGGAGTGAATGCGATTCTTGCTCAATCTTTTAATATGTGCTTTGCGGAAAAATATGAGGCACCGTTTCTAAAAGTTATCTCTTCGATCGAAAGAAGCGACGATCTGATTAACGGGAAAAGCTATTATATGTCGGAAGTCGAATCAATTTTAAGAATCATCAATTCTTCAAAGAATCGAAGCGTTCATTTATTTTTAATTGATGAGATATTCCGCGGGACAAATTCAACAGAGAGAACCGCCGCGTCTATTGAAGTCCTTAAGTACTTGCACAACGATAAAGATTTTGTAATCGTTGCAACACACGATTTACAGCTAACCGACATTCTAAACGCGAGTTATCAAAACTTCCACTTTAGAGAAACGATGACGGAAACCGGCTTGCACTTTGATTACAAACTTCATCCGGGTAAATCCAATAGCAAGAATGCTATTGCGTTATTAAAATATGTCGGCTACCCAGAATCAATTGTTGATGGCGCAAATAAATTAATAGAAAAATGAAATAAGTTTTGTCTTACAGTTAATTATATTTCAAAAGAATATTTGATTTTCTAATAACCTTTCGAGAACAATTGAAATCACTAAGAATTTATATAACAATTCTATTCGCATTTTTTGTTGCAGGATGCGCCACAACAGACAAGACATTTCAAATAATTAATCTAGGCACCGCCAAAAAGGTAGTTCAAGAATATTATGAATCCGGCGCCTACGACCGCGAATGCTCAAAAATAATTGACGCGGCCATTAGTTATCTGAACAAAGTAAAGTTAAACGAGAAATCCGTAGTTGTTTTTGATATTGATGAAACCGCTCTTTCGAATTATCAATACACAAAAGAGATTGGATTCGGATATATTTATATATCATGGAGCGACTGGCAGAAGAAAGGCATTGCGCCGGCAATCAAAAACACAAAACGGTTCTATGATTATCTTATATCAAAAAAAATTCATGTTGTTTTTTTAACCGGGCGAGAAGCCGAAATGCGCGATGTTACCAAAAGAAATCTCGTTGAGCAGGGTTTCACAAAATTTGATACGTTGATTGTCCGATCGGAAGCAGAGCGTAATTTATCGGCAGCAGCATTCAAATTACAAAAAAGAAATGAGCTTGTTAAAAATGGTTATGATATTATAGCATCTGTTGGCGATCAACAAAGCGATTTTGACGGCGGCAATACAGGATATGAAATTAAACTTCCGAACTATCTTTATCTTTTAGACTAACATGAAAAAAATTAGATGGGGAATCTTGGGATGCGGGGATGTAACGGAAATTAAAAGCGGACCCGGCTTCCAGAAAGCTAACGGCTCGGAATTGGTTGCGGTAATGCGGCGCAATGGAAATCTTGCAAAAGATTACGCCCTCCGCCATAACGTTCCCAAATGGGGTACGATAATGCCAACGCACTTATTAATGATCCCGAAGTTGATGCAGTTTACATTGCAACACCGCCGTCATCTCATAAAAAATACACGCTGGATGCAGCCAATGCCGGCAAGCAGGTTTATGTTGAAAAACCAATGGCTCTAAACTATTACGAATGTGTTGAAATGGTGAAAACATGTGAAGAGGCAAAGGTTCCCCTTTTTACAGCATACTATAGAAGAGCTTTACCAAGATTTGTAAAAATAAAATCTCTAATTGATGACGGCGCAATTGGCGAAATTCGATTTGTAAATATGCAGTTTCGTCAGACTCCCTCCGAAAATGATAAAAACGGAATTTACAATTGGCGCGTTGACCCTTCCATTGCGGGCTGCGGATACTTTTGTGATCTTGGCTCTCACATGATTGATCTTTTGCAATTTTATCTAGGTCAAATTATTTCCGCCGAAGGGTATTCTACAAATCAAGGGAAATTTTACAGCGCAGAAGATTTGATAAGTGCTGTTTTCAAATTTGAATCCGGTATTCAGGGAGTTGGCAATTGGTGCTTTACTTCGGACGATAATTTAGACCAAACAGAAATCGTTGGTTCTAATGGAAAAATCATTTATTCGAACTTTTCTGATTCACCATTTGCGCTAATTAAAGAAGGAAAAACCGAAGAGATTTATATAAAACATCCGGACCATGTTGCTCAACCCCTAATTCAAAATATTGTTGATGAACTATTGGGATCCGGGAAAAGTCCCAGCACGGGTACAACCGGCGCATCAACAAGCTGGGTGCTCGATAAAATTCTTGGACGGCTCTAATTACTAAGAGCGGGCGTTATCAATAAAATCAACCATTTACAGGCGTTCCGACTCAAACATTTTTCCCTATCAATTTATTTTATCTTACATTTTAACTATGTTGAATTGTTGTTTATCTCATTCACGGCATTGAAGATTCCATTTTAAAAATCTATAGAGGAAAAACGATGGCAACTACACAAGAAAACTTAAAAGTAGCGTTTGCAGGCGAAAGCCAGGCAAATCAAAAATATCGTGCGTTTGCAAAGAAGGCAGAGAAAGAAGGATTTGCCAACATTGCCAAATTATTCAAAACAGCAGCTGAAGCAGAGAGAATCCACGCAGAAGGACATCTAAATTCTTTAGAAGGAATTGGTTCTACAATTGAGAATTTAAAAGCCGCTATTGCCGGCGAGACCTATGAGTACACAGAAATGTATCCGCCGATGTATGATCAAGCGGTTGAAGACGATCACAAAGCTCAACGCATGTTCAAATATGCGCTTGATGCGGAAAGAGTTCACGCTGAATTGTACAAACTGGCTCTCGAAGCGGCAGAGCAAGGAAAAGATTTAGATGTAAGCGAAATTTATTTATGCCCGGTTTGCGGTCATATTGAATTCGGAAAACCAGAAGCTAATTGCCCGATCTGCGGAGCGCTTGCATCTAAATATGTGAAAGTATAAATACAATCCGATTCATGTTTTCTTACTCTAAATATAAGAACGCTATTATTGTTTTGGTTGCCGCCTTCGTGTTGGATTTTTTATCCGCGCATATTTCTTTAATAAAATTAGAATAGTTGTCGCTTCCGAATCACTTTTATTTTTTTTCATTTCACTTATTTTGCTTTTGGCTGCGAAGAGAGATAAAGCACATTCACGGAAAACACAACGGTTTGATTTATGGTTGACACTCTTATTTCTTCTCGGCGGAATTCGTTCCGCGCTATGGACGATAGATTTTAATATTTATATCGCAAATAGTATTATTTTACTTTTGGGCGTTGTTGCGGGCGCTTATCTAATAAGATGGTGGAATAGAACCGAAACAACTAATTGACGTTTCTTTCGGCTTTCATTTTTTCATTAAGAAGTAATTCGTGGAAATTTAATGACTAACACAGAACTAAATCTTGAATTTGTAAGAAAGCAGTTCCCTGCTCTTTCCGGAGAGTGGACGTTTATGGATAACGCCGGCGGCTCACAGATTTTACAAACTGTTGTTAATAACGTTACCGAATATATGATTCATTCAAATGTTCAACTCGGTGCTTCTTATAAAGTTTCCCAGATTGCTACAGAGCGTGTTCTCGAAGCTCACAAAATGACTGCTGAATTCATTAACGCGAATGATCACTCTGAGGTAATCATCGGTTCTTCAACAACTATGCTGATTAGAATTTTGGCTTTGTGTATTAGCCAAACATTTAAACAAGGCGATGAAATTGTTGTTACCAACTGCGATCACGAAGCGAACATTGGCGCATGGGCAGAATTAGAAAAGAAAGGAATGGTTATTAAACAATGGAAAATTAATCAAGATACCTTTCGCATGGAACTCGATGATTTGAAAAAGTTGATGACCGAGAGAACAAAATTGGTGGCGGTAACTCACACGTCAAATATATTGGGCACTCTGAATCCGATCAAAGAGATTACTCAATTTGTTCATTCATACGGTTCTTTAATTTGTGTTGACGGCGTTGCACACGCGCCGCATAGATTGATTGATGTTCAAGATACGGATGTTGATTTCTATGCTCTAAGTTTCTATAAAGTTTTTGGACCTCACATTGCAATGCTATACGGAAAGAAAAATTTATTACTTAACATGCCTGGAATGAGTCACTATTTTATTGAACCGGATAATATTCCTTACAAGTTTCAGCCGGGAAGCCCGAATTATGAACTTAGCTATGGCTTACTTGGATTGAGAGAATATTTCAATGCATTTGCAAAAGCGCATAATTATAAAGATAAAAGTTTTAGAGAGAATGCCGCGTTTGCTTACAATATAATTGCCGCTCACGAAGAACTTCTAGCCGACCGTTTGCTGAATTATCTCAACTCCAAACCAAACGTTAAAATTATCGGCGAGTCAAAAGCGGACAGGAGTAAACGCGTACCAACTATTTCGTTCATAGTAAAAGACAGAACGAGTGATTCCATTACATTAAAAGTTGATGAACATAAAATTGGAATTCGTTACGGAGATTTCTACGCGCGCCGTTTGATTGACGACCTCTCGTTATCAAAACAAAATGGTGTCGTGCGCGTAAGCTTAGTTCATTACAACTCTTTGGAAGAAGTTGATAACTTGATAAATGTATTCGAACAGATTTTGTAAATTTTTTATTGTTTTACGCTGACTTCAAAACCGTTTTTTAATAAGAGGAAAAGAATGACTGAGTTTAAGAATGTTACAGTTATAAAAAAAGCAAATGTATATTTTGACGGTAGGGTTACAAGCCGCACCATTCTCTTTAATGACTGCTCAAGAAAAACACTCGGAATTATGAGTCCCGGAGAGTACGAATTCGGAACGACAGATAAAGAACTGATGGAAATTCTTGCCGGTGAAATGGATGTTCTTCTTCCGAATAAAAGCGAATGGTTAACAGTAAAAGAAGGGGAATCTTTCGAAGTTCCGGCTCAATCAAAATTTAGTCTAAAAGTAAAAACAGTTGCGGATTATTGCTGTTCCTATATAAAATAAGCCGAAATGGACTTTATGTTTATCCGAGTATTTAATTAAAATCATTCCCCGGCACTCTTTCCTTTATTTGCTGCTAAAGCGCATTCCCGCCAAGAATTATTTATATTTACAGTCAATTTTTAGAAAATATCGAGTAACAGATGCATCCTAAGAGTTTTGAAGAGATTCCTAAAGCCTATAACCCCAAAGAAACCGAAGACAAATGGTATAAATACTGGGAAGATCATAAACTATATCATTCAGAAGTTGACGAGAGTAAAACTCCATACACAATTGTAATTCCGCCGCCGAACATTACGGGCATACTTCACATTGGTCATGTACTTAACAACACGCTTCAGGATATTTATATTCGCTACAAAAGGATGAAAGGATTTAATGCCTGCTGGGTACCGGGAATTGATCATGCTTCAATTTCTACAGAAGCAAAAGTTGTTGCTCTGCTCAAAGAAAAAAATATTACAAAGGATGATATCTCGCGCGAAGAATATTTAAAACACTGCTATGAATGGAAAGAAAAATACGGCGGAATAATTTTCCAGCAGTTGCGCAAACTGGGCGTTAGCTGCGATTGGCAGCGCGAGCGTTTCACAATGGACGATCATTACTATAAGAAAGTGATTGAAGCATTTGTTCAGCTTTATAAAGAGGGATTGATCTACCGCGGTTATAGAATGGTGAATTGGGATCCCGCTTCAAAATCCGCAATCTCTGATGAAGAAGTTTTTTTCAAAGAAGTTCAAGGAAAGCTTTGGTATTTACGATATCCGGTAAAAGATTCAAATGAGTTTATAATTGTTGCAACCACAAGACCCGAAACAATGCTTGGCGATACAGGCATTGCCGTTAATCCGGAAGATGAGAGATACAAACATCTTATTGGAAAGACCATAATTCTTCCAATTGTTGGAAGAGAGATTCCTCTCTTTGCAGATGAATATGTTGACAAAGAATTTGGAACGGGCGCTGTTAAAGTTACACCGGCACATGACGTGAATGACTACGATATGGGAATGCGTCATAAACTTGAGATAATAAATATATTTAATGAAAACGTTTCTACAAACGGAAACGTACCAAAAGAATTTCAAGAATTGGACCGTTATGTAGTTAGAGCAAAAGTTGTTGCTCGTCTTGAAGAACTGGGATTTATTCACAAGATTGAAGACTACACAAATAAGGTCGGCTATTCTCAGCGCGGAAACGTTCCCATTGAACCTTATCTTTCTGAACAATGGTTTATGAAGATGGATGATCTTTGTAAACCCGCTTTGCAAGTTGTGCTCGATGGAAAGGTTAAGTTTCATCCCGGACATTGGGTTAAGACTTACGAGCATTGGATGTCGGGAATTCGCGACTGGTGTATCTCACGGCAATTGTGGTGGGGGCACCGTATACCGGTTTGGTATCACAAAAACACACAAGAAATTTATTGCGAAGTTGAGCCGCCAAAAGATATTGAGAACTGGCATCAAGAAGAAGATGTTTTAGATACTTGGGCGTCAAGCTGGCTCTGGGCTCAGGATGTTTTTACCAATCAAAGAGAACAAAATTATTATTACCCGACCGATCTTCTTGTAACAGCTCCGGATATTATTTTCTTCTGGGTTGCACGAATGATCATCGCCGGTCTGCATTTCAAAAAACAGATTCCATTTAAGGATGTTTACCTTACAAGTCTTGTCCGTGACATGCAAGGAAGGAAAATGAGCAAGTCACTTGGCAATTCTCCGGATCCTCTTGATCTTATTGATGAATACGGCGCCGATGCTCTCCGCTTTGCAATCATTTATATAGCTCCGCTTGGTCAGGACGTTATGTTCAGCAACGATAAATGTGAGATCGGAAGAAACTTTGCAAACAAAATGTGGAACGCCGGAAGATTTTTATTGATGAATCTTGCCGCTCGTCAGGATGGAACTCCCGGCATTAAATTAAATCCGGCTTTAAAAGAGAAACATATTGATTTCACAGACCGATGGATTATGTCGCGGTTTCAAACGACACTTAAAGAACTCAACGATGCGTTTGATAAATTTGAAGTTAACAACGCATCAAAAATTGTTTATTCTTATGTATGGAATGATTTCTGCGACTGGTACATTGAACTTTCGAAACAACGGTTGTACTCGGCAGATGAAGAAGTAAAATCTGCCGTTCTCACTAGAGCCATCTCATTGTATGAAGAGATGCTTAAACTTGTTCATCCTTTCATGCCTTTTATCACAGAAGAAATATGGCAACTACTCGACGAAAGGAAAGAAGGCGAAAGTATCTCTATCTCTACTTTCCCGGTATTCAACGAAAAATTGATTAATAAAAACGCCGAAGAGGAAATTCTGTTTGTTCAGAATGTTGTAACGGCAATAAGAAATATCCGCGGCGAAATGAATCTCCCTCCGTCAAAGCAGATAAATGTTTTTTTGAAAAGCAGTGCCGTTACTTTAGAACAAGAAAAATATATAAAATCACTTGTCCGTATAAATGAACTAACCGTTGACGTTGATATGCAAAAACCAAAAGCCAGTGCTTCCGCCGTTGTAAAGGGCTGCGATATTTTCATCCCGCTTGAGGGCTTGATTGATCTGAATGTTGAACGCGCAAGAATCGAAAAAGAAATTGCACGGCTATTAACTTCATTTGAGAATGTTCGCAAAAAACTTTCTAATGAGGGATTTGTTGCAAAAGCTCCCGCAGATGTAATTGAAAAGGAAAAAACAAAGTTAGCCGACTGGGAAAAGTCACTGGTAAAACTTCAATCTATTTTAGAAGATTTGAACTGATGAATTATTCTGAGAAATGAAGTATATTTAATAAGAATTAGGTGGGCTAGGTTATATTTGATGAAGCAATTAGAAATTGAATTTGAACGAGAACCGGTTGAACGTTCGACCTTGTCTTACAACAAAAGATTAGAAAATTTAACGCGCTGCGATCTAAGCTTTATTGGGAAAAACGGACGCAACTCACTTCACAACGTACATTCATTCCCGGCAAAATTTCCCCCGCAGCTTCCAAATATATTTATTCAGGAATTAACCAAAGAGAACGATATTGTTCTAGACCCCATGATGGGTTCATGTACGACCCTAATCGAAGCACTAAGATTAAAAAGAATTGCTTACGGATGCGACATTGATCCGCTATCTATATTAATTGCCAAAGCAAAACTAAATTCGATTAATGTTGAGAAAGTTTTTCAAACCGGAAAGTCGGTAGTAAATTTAGCATTCAAACATTTCTCTGACAAAAAATCGAAAAAAGAGATTCTAAACTTTTTTGATGAAAAGACTTTGAATTTTGTTGATTACTGGTTCAGGAAAGAAACTCAATTAGAATTATACACACTTGTTCAACAGATAAATAAATTAGAAGATGAACAAACTAAGAACTTCCTTAAATTAATTTTATCTTCCATTATTGTTACAAAGAGCGGCGGCGTCTCTCTTGCAACAGATTTAGCCCACACAAGACCGCACATTGCAAAGGATAAGTCCCCATCTTCAGCGTTTGAAGATTTCAACAAGAAACTTTCTTCCTTGTTGAAAAATTATACTCCTCTTGAGAATCCCATTTTCAAAATATTTCATTCGAATGCAAAAGCAATTCCGCTTGAAACCAACAGTGTAGATTTAATTATCACTTCGCCTCCTTATGCAAACAATGCTATTGATTATTTACGAGCTCATAAATTCTCTTTAGTTTGGTTCGGATATTCTCTTGAAAACATTTCTGAAGTCCGAAACGATTTTATTGGGAATAATTCCTTCAAAGGGAAAACATTTTTGCCGTTACCAATAAGATGTATGACTGTTATCAACAAGGTTCAAGAGGTTGATAGACAAAAAGGTATGGCTCTACATAGTTATTATACAGAAATGTTTTTGGTAATTCGGGAAATGTATCGTGTAATAAAACCCAAAAAAGCTGTAGTGATTGTAGTTGCTTCCTCGGTGATTAAAGGAGTAGATACTTTAACGCACGAATGTTTATCTGACATCGGCAAAGAAATTGGTTTTAACCTAATTGGCATTAACCAAAGGCAGCTTGATAGAGATAAGCGTATGATGCCTACGCGTTGGAAGCGCGATCAAACATCTCAAATCGAAACAAGAATGCACGAAGAACATGTGATAATTTTCCAAAAAACATGAGGGGAATATGTTATTAGATAAACTTAGAAAAGAATATCACAAAGAACTTAGCAATACAATACTAAAAGTTGATGCGGGCGGTATTCCCTCGAATTCCGATAAATATAGCGAAATAAGCGTTACACTTGCTCGCAATATCATCAGCCAAATTGGTGAGACTGGAAACATACCTAGACAATCCGGGCAAACATCCGGCAAAGTATTTGAGACTATAACAAAAAAATATTTAGAAAAAGCGTTTCAACTTTTAGTACACTTGCGCCCGGGTAAATGGGAATTTGAACTAGGAAAACGAATTGAAGAATTTGAACAATATGAGCATCTTTCTCATCTAGCCAAAGCATTAGAAAAGAATAAGGAATTACATGCAGCTCTTGGTGACTATATTATAAATCCTGACATAGTTGTTGGGAAACGACCTGTTGATGATAAAGAAATTAATAAAAAAGGAACCATTCTTAAAAAGAATGATGTGTCGTCTAAACTCACTCCAATTCGATTAACCAATTCAAAGATTGTTCTTCTTCATGCAAGTATTTCTTGTAAGTGGACAATCAGAAGCGACCGTTCACAGAATGCTAGAACTGAGGGATTAAATCTCATTCGCAATAGAAAAGGGAAAACGCCACACATAGCTATTGTAACAGCAGAACCATATCCGCAAAGAATTGCTTCCCTGGCTCTGGGAACAGGTGACATTGATTGTGTTTATCATTTTGCCCTACCCGAAATGCAGAAGGCAGCTTTAAAACTAAACAACGAAGCTGTTTTAGAAACATTGGCTTTGATGGTAAATGGTAAACGATTACGTGACATTAGTGATTTACCATTTGATCTGACTAGCTAAATTTTCCAATTATTAAAACTTCCCAGCTAGGATAAATTGCAAACAATTTTTTACCACTAGGTACATAGATGCCGTTTTCTTTATTTCACGGTCTTTATTCTTTATATTAACGTACGTTCATTAAACTCTGGGATTCAATGAAACATCCGGACACAAAAGAGAAAATACTTAATGCTGCTTTAGATTTTTTCTCCCGGCATGGTTATTCGGGCGCATCAATACGCCAAATCTCGCGCGCCGTTGGAATACGTGAAAGCGCTATTTATAACCATTATAAATCCAAAGAAGAAATTTTTTTAGCAATTCTTTCCTCTTTCAAATTAAAAACCATCAGCAAAGAAATTCTAAGCGATGATTTGTTAGACGAAGTAATTAATCCCGATAAATTTCTTAAAACATTTGCCAGGCGGTTAATAGAACATTGGAACAAACCCGGAGAAAGAAAATTTATCCGCGTCCTTTTGATGGAACAATTTACTCATATTAGCAACAAAGAGCTTTCCACAACAGATTACCTGAGCGAGCTTAGAGAAATTTGCAGACTCATATTTAGCGAGATGGTGAAAACAAAAATAATAAAGCCGCTGGATCCCGGACTTCTTTCGGAAGAATTTACCGCGCCGCTTTTTTTAATCAGAACGGAATATCTATCTTCTGATGATTTCGTAGATATTAACACCGTTTATGAACGAGCCAATAAGCACGTTGAGTTTTTCTGGAAAGCAATTAGAATTAAATAATTTTTTAGGATCATTCACCATATTATATTGTATAAAACCGAAAGCGGAAAAAAATTTTTCTCGCTTTGATAATTTCTTTACTTTATTCTTTTCTACAATTTATTTTATTTTAAGTAAAGGAATTTCGGACATGTTGCTTTTATTTAAAAACCAACAACACGGGAGGTGTTCGGTAAGCGGTAGATATAGACAACTGGGTTAACACACATAAAGTTGCTATCAGAAAAAAAATTTACCACGCAGAAACAAACTTTGGCATTACTGGGGATTATATAAATAATTTGCTGAGTCATTCTATTTAACGCAGACCCGGAGTGAATTCTGAATGAATAATTCTCGGATACTCTTCGTTGACAGGTCAAGTCAGACTGATGCATGGAATGATAAATGGAGGTAATATGTTTCTACAATACGAACCCAACAAACAAAACATTATTCAAGCACACGATTGGATACAAAATAGAATTCACCGTACGCCGATTTTTTCTTCAAAATCGTTAAACTCAATTTTAGAATGCCGGCTCTATTTCAAATGCGAAAATCTCCAGAAAGTTGGAGCGTTTAAATACAGAGGGGCAAGTTTAGCCGTACTCTCGTTGCCTAAATCTGATTTTAAAAAGGGAGTTGCCACACATTCATCCGGAAATCATGCCGCCGCACTAGCGCTTGCAGCAAAGACGAGAAACATTCCCGCTTATATCGTAATGCCGCGAACAGCGCCGCAAATTAAAAAAGCAGCAGTAGAGGGTTATGGCGCAAAAATTATTTTTTGCGAACCGACTCTTAAAGCAAGAGAAGAAGCTCTTGCTAAAGTTGTTGCTGAAACCGGAGCTACTTTCGTTCATCCTTTTGATAATTATACTATTATAACCGGGCAGGCAACTTGTGCCAAAGAAATCTTCGAAGAGCTGGGTGAATTGGACTATCTAATTTCTCCCGTTGGTGGCGGAGGATTATTAAGCGGAACTTGTTTGAGTGCAAAGTATTTTTCTCCAAGCACAAAAGTTATTGGCGCAGAACCAAAGGGCGCAGATGATGCTTTCCGGTCTTTAAAAGAAGGTGTCATTCAACCATCTACAAATCCCCAGACCATTTGCGATGGGTTGCTCACTCAATTGAGTGAAAAAACTTTTTCTATTATTAAAAAAAATGTAAGTGAAATAATTACAGCAGAAGAAGAAACAATTATCTCTGCCATGAGAATGATTTGGGAAAGGATGAAAATTATTGTTGAGCCCTCAGCCGCGGTTCCACTTGCTGTAGTTTTAGAGAATAAGAAAAAATTTCTGGGTAAGCGTGTTGGTTTAATTCTTTCCGGCGGAAATGTTGACTTAAACAAGCTTCCGTGGGATTAAATATTTCTATGCGTAAGTATTTACACAAAAAATAAAATTTAAACATGGAGTTATAAATGACATTAGAAGCACTAGGTATGATTGAAACAAAAGGACTCATCGGTTCAATCGAAGCAGCAGATGCAATGGTAAAGGCAGCAAACGTAAAATTAATTGGCAAAGAGACAATCGGTGGAGGATACGTAACGGTTATGGTGCGCGGAGATGTTGGCGCGGTAAAAGCGGCAACCGACGCAGGCGCTGCGGCAGCCCAAAGAGTTGGTGAGCTTGTTTCGGTACACGTTATTCCTCGTCCCCATAGTGATGTTGAAATGATTCTTCCGTCAACAAAATAATTTGTAGGAGTTTTAATTGAGCTCAGGTTTATATTCCCTCAAGAATGATCTTATTGAGGTTGGAAAAAGAATTTACGCCAAAGGATACGTGGCTTCTAATGATGGCAATATCAGCGTGCGGCTTGATGAACAAAAAATTTTAATAACGCCTTCCGGTGTTAGCAAAGGTTTCATGAAACAGTCAGACATGCTGATTGTAAACCTTGACGGCATTGTTCTGAGCGGAGACAAAAAACCTTCTTCTGAACTTCCGATGCATTTACAAATCTATAAAGAAAGACCCGATGTGAACAGCGTCTGTCATGCGCATCCGGTTTATGCTACCGGATTTGCTGTCGCGGGAATTCCGCTGGATATGTGTGTCCTTCCGGAAGTTATTGTTTCTCTTGGTACAGTTCCGCTTGTAGAATACGGAGCGCCGGGAACCAATGAGTATTTCAAATCTATGTTAGAATATTTAAAAGATCACGATGCGTTTCTTTTGGCAAATCATGGTGTGGTTACGGTTGGAAAAGATATTTTGGGCGCGTACCACAAAATGGAAACGGTTGAACACTTTGCCAACATTGTTTTTGTTTCTCTTCAAATAGGAAAGATGAAAACATTTTCTCGAGAGCAAATTGAAAAATTAATTAGCCAAAGAGAAAAGTTCGGCGTAACAACAAAAGCAACATGCGTTTCTGAGAAAAAGAATTCCGAATCACTTAATAATGGCCCGAAAGCAGAAATTCCGAGCAAAGAACTAATAAAGAAAATCACAGATGAGGTTCTGGGACAAATCCGTAAGTAAAATATTGTTTAATGATTTTTTTAACGATCATTAAATTTATATTTATCATTTAACAAACACTTCAATTGCCTCCGGCAAACATTCAACTTCAATTGGGGTAGCACCCATTAATTGTCCGTCCGGTGTTAAGGTCTTGGCGGAAGTGGTTTCGATCTTTATCCGTCTCGCCTTAAAGGTTTCCACTTCTTTCATCTGCACATGCGTTCCGGTAAATATTTTGGGAAGGCATTGCAAAACTTTCACGCGGCTTAATTTATTCAAGAGAGTAACATCCAACAGACCATCATCAATTTTTGCAGAAGGAGCCATCAAAAAATCTCTGCCTGTATATCTAGAATTAGATATTTCAGTAAAAACATTCTCCCGCTCAAATACTTTTCCATCTATTTCCATTTTTAGGTTGAACGACTTCAGTGCAATGGTTCTATAGAACACTCCCAATATATACGACAGATCGCCGAACATTTTTAATTTCTGTGCGGTAGCCGCAATATCTGTAACAAAACCGAAACCAAGAATGTTTAGAAAATAATATTTTGTTCCTTCAGTCGTGAATATTCCAACGTCAACTTTTTTAGTTCTGCCCGATATAACTGCATCTATTGCTTCTTCCCATCTTTCGGGCACCAGATCGAGGTCTCGTGCAAAAGCATTTCCTCTTCCAATTGGAACTACTCCTACGGGAATTTTTTTTACGGATTTGTTTGCAAAATATCCGTTCAGCATTTCAAAAATGGTTCCATCGCCGCCGGAAACAACTATACCGTCATAATTTGCGAAGTTAAGACTTTTTATAATTTCCGTACCGTGTCCGGCAAATTCAGTTTGAATAAAATCATAATCTATGCCTCTCTTTGAAAAGGCATCTTTTATTTTTGAAAAATATTTAATTCCGTTTTTATGACCCGACACCGGGTTATTCAAGTAGAATATTTTCATATATGTGTTCTGATTTTTGTTTAAGGTGATTAATCGGATTTGAAATTAATGGATAGTTGGTTGGCATTCAAGGATTGAGGAATAAAAAGGCCGAGATAAGCTCAGCCTTTTTACTGCTTTGCAATTATCTATTCCGAAAAATGTTTAATCACTTTGGTCACGTGTTCTTCGCATACTTTGCAAAACGGTTTTGCACCTTTCGAAAACATTATACAATCAAGCATCGGGCGGCACATTCCCTTTGCAGAATAACCGGCTCCTTCAAATGCACCCACTTTATTCCAGTATTTACTGCTCATCAAATATTTATCCACTTCGTCACTATGCATTTTATCTTTTTTGTTGTATTCGTCTTGAACAGATTCAATTTCTTTTTGGGGTGCTTTATTCCGCTTCAGTTCTGCAATATGTTTATTAAGCTCTCTTCTTTCCGACTGCCATGTGTAATCCATTTT
Source organism: Bacteroidota bacterium (assembly GCA_021824635.1). Lineage (GTDB taxonomy): Bacteria > Bacteroidota > Ignavibacteria > Ignavibacteriales > Melioribacteraceae > Fen-1258. The sequence continues at coordinate 41,818 of JAKAKD010000031.1, forward strand.
ATCGTAATTTTCTTTTTCCCACGGAGTTGAAATTTCGATTCCGGGTGTAATCAAATTCTTCCATTTCAAATTATTTTTATCAAGCAGCCGGGTTATATTCGGCTCAACCGGTTCTAGACCTTGCGGATAAAAATCATTGTAAGCAACATCTGAAGTGTAATATTCATCCGCCAATCCTCCGAATGAATGACCGAACTCATGTAAAAAAATGTACGGACTGAATTGATTATCCGCAACGAATGTGCAGTAAAAATTATAAATTCCGCCGCCGCCGTAGCGGGCGCTGTTGCACATAATATAAATTGCATCGTAAGGAACATACGATGCTAAATCTCGTAATTTCTTATTCTCTTCAGTCAGCACATATCTTTCCGAGCCGAGCGAATAGAATCTAGTTTCAAGAGTTGTATTCTTATAAATATCGGCACCTGGTTCGGTGATTCCGCTTTCTTCCGATGCCTTAAACACACCGTAAATATTAAACCTATCTTTATTTGTCTTGTACGGTTCTTGGTTCAGAAAAATATTCGTGTAGCGTTTCAAATCTTTTTCGAATTTTTTCTGTTCGCTTGCGGTGTAGCCGTCGCCAAGAATAACAACATCAACCTTAGAATGAGGATCGCCGCTGAAATGACTTTTGTAAACTTTCACGGCTTCGTCTTTAACCGCATCTTTGATAATGTAAAGATCACTTGGATCAATTTCGGTTGAGAAGACTTCGTTCAGTTTATTCTGTTTGTCGCGTTTCTCTAAAACAAATTTGATTTTGCTGTTTGGAAAAGGAATAATCGCGCTTTCGTGATATGTCCGTTTTATTCCTTTCGATGCTTCATCGCTGGTTTGATATTCTTTAAAGTAACTGTCAAATCCCCGCGAGAAGATAAGTTTGCCGGATGCCGCATCAAAAATTTTGTAATAATATGCGCCGTTATCAAAGTCATCAATTAGATTCTTTGTGCTTCCAGCCCATATTCCATACCGGTAAACTTGGTCAATCGTAACTGTTTCCGTATTCGCATCGCCAATATGAAAATAATCAATGCGCATGGTTTGGTCTTTAAAGTAATCGCTGAAACTTTTGGGTTGTGCGTATGTTTGAATAAAGGAAAGAAGAAAAAAAGAAATTATGGAAAGACGAAATAAATATTTCATGGCTGACTCTTAATTTGTTTCTTGATGTAAAATTACTGAATTCCGATTAATTAATGGAACACAAAGCTGAATGTAACACGCAGGTTATTCTAATCATTTATGATTCGCTATAAAGTTACCATAAGAAATCAGCGGTCTATTTCTTTTACCTATGCAAAGTGAGAATGAAATCTTTATTTTGTGCGGGGTTAATCAAGAAAAAATGAATATTACTTATAAAATATTGTTTCTTCTCTTTATGCTGTCAACATTTGTTGCCGCACAAGATGAAGGCAAGTTTAAGATCGCCAGACTAAAATACAACGGCGGAGGAGATTGGTATAACGATCCATCGGAAGAAGTAAATCTTCTTACGTTTGTTGCACAAAAGACTAACATCAAAACTGAACCCGTGTACGAATTTGTTGATCTGACAAGCGGAAATATTTTTGCTTATCCGTTTTTATTCATGACCGGTCATGGCAACGTTGTCTTTTCCGATTCCGAAGCAAAAAAACTTCGGGCATATCTTGAGAACGGCGGTTTTCTTTATGTTGATGACGATTACGGTTTAGACAAAGCATTCCGAAGAGAAATAAAAAAAGTTTTCCCGGAAAAAGATTTAGTTGAACTTCCCTTTAGTTACGGACTTTATCATTGCTTTTACGATTTTCCGAACGGCGTGCCCAAAACACACGAACATGATGGTAAGCCTCCGCAAGGATTTGGGATTTTTGTAAACGGGCGGCTTTGTGTTTATTATACATACGAAAGTAATCCAAGCGATGGGTGGGCGGATCCGGAAGTGCACAAAGATCCGCCGCAAAAACGGGAAGAGGCGTTAAAATTTGGAACCAATTTAGTTGTTTGGTCATTGATGAATTGAAAAATCAAGAATGAATAATTCCTTACCAGAAATAGAAAAAAAACTTCGCAATGTTGTTGAACGCGAAAAACGTAGAGATGGTTTAAAAAAACTTTTCATCTTTATCGCTGTGTTCTGTTTTGCGTTTCTTATCATTGTTCTTTTGGAGCTAGTTGGAAATTTTAACTCCGCGTTTAGAACGGTCCTCTTTTATTTGACGGCATCTGCTTCGTTATTGGTTTTCACTTTATATGTCGCATATCCGCTCATTAAAGATTTTATCTACTACTCCCATCCCGATTATGTAGGGGTTTCAAAAAAGATAGGAAATTATTTTCCAGAAATTAAAGATGAGCTCGCCAACGCAGTTCAAATATTAAACGAGAAGAACAGTAATTACTCAAATCAACTTATAGATGCTGCATTCAAAAATGTTTACGGTAAAACCGAGAAATTAGATTTTGGACTCGTTGTGGATTTTTCGTCAACGAAGAAATTTTTTAGAATTAGTCTTTTTGTCCTTCTTACTACGATAATAATTGTTTCATTCGTACCCGGGCTAAATTCCGCCGCATACAGATTAATCAATTTCAGCAAGGACTTTACACATCCGGCAAAATTTATTTTCGAGATTCAGCCGGGAAATGCAATTATAACAAAGGGAGAAAACGTTACTATAGGGATTAGAGTTACAGGACAACAGCCCGCAGAATTAATTCTTTCTACAAAATCCGAAGAGCAAACGGAATTCTCCGAGACCAAATTATTGCCCGATTCGCTTGGTAATTTTATTTTTGAAGTACATTCAGTAAAAAGTTCTTTTGAATATTCGGTTTCTGCAGAAAATATTACAAGCAAGATTTACAAAATTTCTGTCATCAACCGCCCAAATATTACCGGCTTCGATCTGACCATCTCTCCGCCAGCGTATTCGCATTTACCGGAACAAACTCAAAAGGATAACGGAAACATTACAGCGCTTTCGGGAAGTAAAATTAAAATCACACTGAATTCTTCACGCGAGCTTTCAAAAGCTGTAATTCAATTCAGCGACAGCACAAGTAAGAAGATGAATCTCCTTTCCACTAGGTCTTCGGTTGAATTTTCTGCTTTGAAGGATGTTGATTATCAAATGCTCATTGAAGATGCTCAAGGATTCGCGAACATAAATCCGATTACTTACTCTATAAAAATTTTACCGGATGCCGCACCCAGCATAGAACTTATAGCGCCCGCCAGCAATGTTAAACTTGGGAAAGAAACAAATATTTCAATTATTTCAAAAATTTCAGACGACTTTGGATTCAGTAAAATGAATTTGAATTATAGACTTTCTTCCTCAAAGTATCGTCAAACAAGTGATGAGTTCACTAAAATTCCAATAACAATTTCTACACAGTTAAAAGAAGACGAGGTTTATTACGTGTGGGATTTAACCCCGCTTGTTCTTGCGGAAGGTGAAGTTCTTTCATGCTATTTGGAAGTGTTTGATAACGATCAAATAAACGGACCCAAATCGGCTAAGACACAACTATTCACAATCACAGTTCCATCTTTAAACGAACTTTTTGGTGAGGTGGAAAACAAACAAGAAGATGCGGCAAAAGATTTAACAAAAACTTTAAAAGAAGCAGAGCTGTTAAAACAAGAAATGCAGAAGATCAGTGACGATCTTAAACAGAACTCAAAAGATATTTCCTGGCAGGAAAAAGAACGCGTAGAAAATGCTGCGGAAAAGTTTAAAGAGATTGGTAAAAAAGTTGATGAGGTTTCTCAAAAACTTTCCGAAATGAAAAATGATTTGACTAAAAATAATCTTCTTTCCGAAGAAACTTTAAAAAAATATAATGAGCTACAAGATCTGCTTGAAAAGATGAGCAGTGAAGAGATGAAGGAAGCTTTCAAGCGGATGCAGGATGCGCTTAAAAATATGAATCGCGATAATGTTCAGATGTCTATGGAGGAGATGAAAGCCAATGAAGAATATATTAAAAAAAGTATTGAACGAACTCTAAACCTACTTAAACGAATTCAGATTGAACAAAAAGTAGATGAGCTGTTAAAACGCACACAAGATTTGACGGAAAAAATTGATGCGTTGAAAAACAAAACGGATCAATCGAATCTATCCGATAAATCGAAACGCGATGAACTTTCTGCTCATCAAAATGATATTACAAAAGACCTGAAGAATCTAAACGAAGAAATGAATAAGCTTGATGATAAAATGGGCAGAATGAAAGATATGCCCAAAGATCAGCTTGAAAAACTTCAAAAGGAATTAGAAAAACAGAACAACGAAAAACTTTCAGACGACGCTTCGAGTGATTTGAAGCAGTCGCAAAAATCCGATGCCATGCAGAATCAACAGCAGCTTTCGCAGAATATGAAAAATCTGGGAAAGCAAATGAAGGGTTTGCAATCCGCGATGCAGCAGATGAATCAGATGAAAACTTTTTACGATATGATGAAAATTCTCGATGACTTGTTAACGCTTTCCAAAGATCAAGAGAAATTGAAAAATGATACGGAGCAAATGGTTACAAATTCAAGAGGGTTTTCGGAAAATTTACGAGAACAGAATGAGATACAAAGTAACCTTGGAAAAGTTCTTCAAAGAATGAGCGACCTTTCCCAAAAAACTTTTGCAATTACACCGGAAATGGGAAAAGCGCTCGGCAAAGCATTATCTAATATGCAGCAATCAATGAACGCAATGCAAAATAGCCAGGGTCCGCCTGCCGCACAAATGCAAAAGAACGCGATGGCTTCTCTAAATGAAGCGGCGGGCATGATGAAGGGCGCGATGGATCAGATGATGAGCGGCGGCGGTCAAGGCGGCGGAATGATGAGTATGATGCAGCAGTTGCAAAAACTCGGTCAACAGCAGATGAATTTGAATCAAATGACACAGATGATGAATCAAGGTCAATTATCGCAAGAGATGATGGCGCAAATGCAGCGGCTTGCTCAGCAGCAGGAGGCAATTCGTAAATCACTTGAACAATTAAATCAAGAGGCAAAAGAGTCGGGACAGTCTAAACGTCTTGCAGCAAATCTTGAAAAAATTCTGAATGAGATGAAAGAAGTTGTTACTAATCTTCAGTCCCAAAAGGTGAATAATGATCTTGTTAAACGGCAGGAGAAAATTTTATCAAAGCTTCTTGATGCGCAGAGATCTATGAACGAGCGCGATTATGAGAAGGATAGAAAATCAGATAGCGGTAAAAATTATTCTCTCACTTCCCCTCCGGACTTATTGCTGAATACCGATGAAGGAAAAAACAAATTAAAAGACGCGTTGATGAAAGCAATTAAAGAGGGATATAAAAAAGATTACGAAGATTTGATCAGAAAATATTTTGATTCATTGCAAAAAGAAATAAAGAATTAGGTCTCTACATATTGTCAATAATTAGGGAGAAACACTTTAATGAAATATTTCACTATTCCCATTTTTTTCTTTTTTATGATCTTCGTTTTGTTAGATATTGATCAGAGCTCAAGTATTGCTCAAACTAGTGCCCGGAAAGATAGCACTGTTGTTGTTTTGCTTGGTACCGGTATGCCAAGACCCAATCCTAATGCTGCGAGTCCTGCAACAGCTGTAATTTACGGCAAATATGTTTTTCTTTTTGATGCGGGTTCTTGCGTCGAACGTCAATTAGCTGCAGCAAATCTTCCCATCAATGGTGTTACGGCTCTATTTATTACTCATTTGCACAGCGATCATACTCTAGGTTATCCCGATTTAATATTTACTTCATGGGTAATGGGAAGAAAGAACCCAATGCCTGCATACGGACCAAAAGGGTTACAACGTATGACGGATAATTTAATAGCGGCTTATTCAGAAGATATTGACGTGCGGATCAATGGGCTTGAACATCAAACTACCGAAGGATATAAAATAAATGTTCATGAAATTGAATCCGGATTAATTTATGACAGCCTCGGAGTGCGTATTACGGCAATTCCGGTTCCACACGGCAATTGGAAAAAATCTTACGCTTACAGAATTGATACACCAGATAAATCTATTTTGATTTCGGGAGATACATGTTATTATGAAGAGCTTGTAAAGCATGCTGCTGGTATTGATATTCTTGTTCATGAAGTATATTCCGAATCTAGGGTGAAGCCCGAAAACCGGGAAGGTGGGGAAGATTGGCCGAAGTATATGAAAGAATTTCACACTTCCGACGTAGAATTGGGGAAACTCGCTTCCTTAATAAAACCCAAGCTTCTTATTCTTTATCATTTAATCCGTATGGGTGCATCTGATGAAGAATTGTTAAACGGAATAAGAAAAGGAGGATTCACTGGAAGAGCTGTTGTTGGATATGATTTAGACAGATATTAAGCCATACGGAAAAAATAAAAAATTTTGCCGGAAGTATTAATTTGTGATCTTGTTGAGACGTATAGCAATGCAATGCTGTCAGGTTAAGATGTAATAGACGCAGATGACACGGATTCAGCGGATTATTGCGGATTTAATCTGTGTAAATCTGTTTCATCAGCGTTATCCGCGTGCTATTTCTTAACAAAATATTTTACTCACTCACTCACCTGACAACATTGGGGTTGAGTAAGGGGCTTTTATTCCCATCTCAAATATCTTGAATCGCCGAGCATTTCTTGAATTCTGCGCTGAACAATTTCATTTTTATTTTTGCTTACGCGTCTGAAGTGATTTTTCAAGCTGTTTAACTTCTTCTTTCTATTTGCAACTTTTCACTATTTTGTTTGGTGAAATTATACTTTTAAACAAATGTGTTGTTCCTGAGGTTATATGAAAAAAATTCTTTCCCTTCTACTGCTTTCCGCTTCTGTTGCTGCGGCAAAACCAATCGAACCCACTCCTCTTGATCTGAAGATAATTTCTTATACTTTTAACGAAGAATATGATCAAGCAAAAAAAATATGTGAAGAGCAGATCAAATTGAATCCAGTTTCGCCCAAATACTATTACTATCTCATTAATACGAAGATGCTGGAGTACTATCAAAAAGTTGCGGAATTAGACCCGGAAAAGCGCGATGAGGGAAGGAAAACATTTAATAAAGAGATAATTGATTATTGCGAAAGCGTAATAGAAAAATTTGACGAATCAAAACTTAACTTGGAAAACAAATTTTACTTAGGCGCTATCCATGCCTATGCTGCACGAATTTATGGAATTGATGGTTCCTGGTGGGGCGCGTTTAAAAGCGGCAAAAAAGCAAAATCAATGATGGAAGAAATTCTAAAATCCGATTCTCAATTTTATGATTCATATCTGGTACTTGGAATGATAGAATATTATGCCGACCGGATGAGCGGAGTAACCGGTTTTATTGCAGGCGTTCTGGGATTATCGGGCGATCGGGAAAAGGGACTGAGCCATCTTCAACTTGCCTACGAAAAGGGAAAACTTACATTTGGTCAATCTGCACTTACTCTAATAGAGGTTTACTCAAGTCTTGAAGGGAATGAGTATGCGGCATTGCCTTACTTCGAAAGTTTTTTAACCCGTTTTCCTAAAAACAAACGAACTCTAAACGCATACTGCCATGTTTTAATGAACATCTGGGATTTTAAGAAAGCTGAGAATATTATTAAAAACGACAAACAAAATTTAATTGATGATTATGCCCAGGCGCGTTTTTATGATATCAAAGGAGATTCCAAACTCGCTATTCAATACGGAGAAAGCGCGCTTGAGAATGAAAAGAAATTGTATCGGGGCGGCGGCGCTGCTGTTCGTTATATAATTGTTTTTAACAGCTGGCTTATTAACGACCACGCAAAAGTAAAAAAATATGAATCCGCATTAAATGACCGGAACAAAGAAGCATTTGAAAACATTAAGAAGAATGTAAGCGCTGGTAAATGGCTGCATGAGCTTTCAATTCAAATCGCTTCAGACACATCCGTAAATGATGTAGAGAATTTTACAAAATTGAAACCTGCATTAGGCGCCACAAATGGATTTGAAGGTCAGTTCAATCTTTTAATTGGAATGTTTTATTTTAAGAATAATTTGTTCGATAAATCCGAACAATTTTTTAATAAAGCTCTCGCTTCCATTAACGAAAGAGACCGAAGTACCGCTATGAAATACTTGGTTGAAATTTATATGCGGCATGATGTGGATAAGAAAAAAGTAAAGAATTTGATCTCAGTTATTGATGATTCTAAGAACAGCCGGCTTACTTACAGATCGAGAGATTTAGAAAAGAAGTATAATTTATAAAGTGCTTTTATTAAATTGAATCTATTAATTTTAGATAGAGGTGTGAATGAATTCCCGGATTAGTGAATGTTAAGAAGTTTACTTAAACAAATCTTTCTGCCGTTAGCCATTATCAGTTTATGTATAGCATTGCTTTATTCGGCTTATAACGACGTAAAACAAGAAACTATAAATCAATTAAATGTTGAACAGCTTACACACGCCAAACAAGCCGCAAATGGGATACAATTATTTTTCAACGATTACGATGTACTCCTAAGTTATCTAGCAAAACAAAGCTCTGTGATTGATTTTAATGAGAATGGAAAAGATTTAGCGACTCTTTTATATAACAGCCACGCACCGGAAATACAAGCGATAACACGAATTGATGAAAATGGCAGAATTATTTTTACCGTCCCCAATAATCCGCAATATGCCGGAAAGGATATATCATACCAAGAACACATCCAAAGAATTTTAAAAACACATCAGCGGGTTTTGAGTGATATCTTTGAAACTGTTCAGGGATATAGAAGCATTGCCTATTATATGCCCATTTTTAAAAATGGAATATTTAAAGGTGGTATAGCTATTCTTGTTCCTTTTGAAAGCCTAGCCAAAAATTATTTAAGAAACGTAAAGGTAAGACAAAGTGGATTTGCGTGGACGGTTAGTCAAAAAGGAGTTGTGATTTACAGTCCCTTTACAGAACATAATAACAAAAACGTATTTAAACTCTTTGCTAAAAATCCCGATTTGATTTCGATGTTGGATAAAGCGACCAAAGGCGAAAATGGTTCCGGATTTTATTCTTGGGTTAATCCGAATTTACCGGAGGCGGATTCGGGAAAAATATGTGCGGTTTATTACCCAATTAGAATTGCGGACCGGTTTTGGACAATCATTGTAGCCACTCCCGAGGTTGAGGCATTAAGCACAATGGATGGATTCATAGAAAAGTGGGTAACCTTAATTGTCTTAATAATTTTTAGTGCGTCAGTCTATCTATATTACGTAAATAAAGCCCGGGCTATATTAAAAGAAGAGACAAAACGTAAAAAAGCAGAAGAAGCTTTACGCCAATCCGAACTAAAATTCAAAACGCTTTTTCATACGGCGGGAGATTCCATTTTTCTTATCGAACTAAGCGGAAGAATCATAGAGACAAATAATTTCGCATCGGAAAAATTTGGTTATACTAGAGAAGAGTTTTTAGAATTAACCGTTTTGGAATTAAACTTTCCGCGCGATCCGGAGAAAATCGAAAAACGTATTGCGCTAATTAAAGAAAAGGGCGAGCTGTATTTCGAGTCTATCTTCAATACGAAAGATGGTGAGCTTATTCATGTAGGCGTTAATGTTAGAATAATTGACTACGAAGATCGAAAAGTAATGTTGTCGGTAGTTAGAGATATCTCTCTCAAAAAGAAAGAAGAAGAGGAATTGATTAAGGCAAAAGAGGAAGCGGAAATAGCAAGCAGAATGAAATCCGAATTCCTTGCCCAAATGTCTCACGAAATCAGATCTCCTTTAAATGTAGTAATGGGCTTTACAGAGTTACTTAAAGAATCTTTGAAAGAGCAATTAACCGAAGATATGGTTAGCAGCTTTAAGGGAATTGATATTGCCGGTAAAAGAATTATTAGAACCGTTGAATTGATTTTAAATATGTCGGAGCTGCAGGCTGGTATGTATGAATCAATGCGCAAAGAATTTGATTTAGCAAAAGATGTTTTAGAGAACATACTTCATGAATACGAAATTGCTGTCCGGAAAAGAGGGCTGGAGCTTCGGCTACTTAAGAACACCGAAGACACAACAGTCAACGCGGATTTTTTTAGCACCAGTCAAATTTTCGTTAATCTTATTGATAATGCTATTAAATACACGCCGGAAGGAAGAGTAGAAGTCACAGTAAATCGAAACGGACATGGTGAATTAACCGTAACCGTTTCCGATACCGGCATTGGTATTTCGAAAGATTTTTTACCGCGGCTTTTTGAACCATTCACTCAAGAACAACAAGGTTATTCCAGAAAATATGAAGGAACCGGATTAGGAATGGCTTTAGTAAAAAAATATTGTGAAATTAATGACATTGATATTCAAGTTGATACCGATAAAAACCGGGGAACTAAATTTACATTGTGCTTTCTCAATCAAAAAGAGAAGCGTTAGAATTATAATTCTTAATAGGGCGGAACTACTATGGACAACAAACCAAAACTTCTTATCATCGAAGACGATGAATGGATCCTCAAAATTTTCAGCAAAGTATTAGAAAAAAATTTCGAAATAAATGTTGCGCAAACAATTCAGGCGTTTTACTTCTCTATAAAAAGTAATACTTACGATGGATTTATTGTTGATTTATCGCTTAGGGGAGAGAAAAACGGTTTACAGTTAATTGAAGAACTAAGACAAATGGAAAATTATTTCAAAGTTCCGATTGTAGTTGTTACAGCAAACGCTTTAAAAAGAGATAGAGATAATTCACTTAAAGCCGGAGCTACAAAATTTATTACCAAGCCGGTTGATAATAATGTTCTTCTGCAAGAGCTTATTGATTTATTTCCTAACGCCGGTAATAAATAACTGAGCTTTATAGTTTCTTCGCTCTATTTTCACGACTAAATTAATTGCCTAAGTATATCTGCCTTAATTTCATGCTTTCCGTTAAAACGATGAATCTTGTAATTGAGTTTAATTGCTTCGAACCGTTTAATCTCTTTTTCCAACTGTTCCGCAGAAATGAATTGATCTTCATTTCCAATAACGATTTCCAGATTTACGGAATTAAAAAGCTTGTGGTGGAATTCAAGATCAACATCTTGCGGAATTCCTCCGCCCCAAAGAATTAATCTCTCAATTTTTGATCTTCCTTTTGTTAGCCACCTGCAAGCAGTAGAGGTGCCCTGTGAAAAACCAAGCACTGTTATTTTAGCATTGTTTGTTAAGCCGTATTTAATCACTTCGTCATAAACAGAATCAAGGTAATTCACATAATCATTTATCTCTTCTTCGCGGGCTTCTTTCGTCATCCAAGTCGCACCTATTTTTCCACTGAATCCTTTTAAGTAAAATCTATTTAATGCCTCCGGTGCAATCACTAAAGTTTTTTCATTTGCGACCGGCTTAAAATATTTTATAAATTCTTCCGCCAGCTGCCCGTAACCATGAAGAACAAACCAAACTGAATTTATTTTTTCGGAATGTTTGCCCAATATACTGTAGCGCGCTGTTTTAGAAATTGAAATGTTTCTCGACGTTGTCATCAATTTGTTCCATGCGATTCAAGATGGCAAGATAAATGCTTCAGGTTTAGTATTTGATTAATTGTTCGATCAAGCATCAATTTTGTTTTTCTTCCAGCACTTCTATTTCATCGCCAACGTGTATAATCCCGGTTCCTTCGTGAACCAAATTCATTCCGAACATAACTTTATTGTTTACCATTCTGTAAGACGAAAGTGTTTTCAATGGCTCATCATTTTTTGAAGCATTTTCTTGATCAATTGTAGTTGTAACACAACGCGAGCACGGTTTTACTGCCTCAAAAGTAACATCGCCAATTTTAAATTTTTCCCAGTTGTCTTCTTCAAATGGTTTGCCCTCGCTAAATACAAGATTGGGACGGAAACGGTTCATCGGTAATTTTTCTTTAAGCCGCGAGTTTAAATCATCCAAAGAGGATTGTCCGATAATTAAAAAAGGAAACGCGTCCGCAAAACTTACAATCTCATTTTGACTAGCATATGTATTATCTACAAATCTTTCGGTTTCTTCCGGCATAAAAACCATTTTGCACTTACTCCCGAGTACGTCGCTTAACCATTCATCGGCATATTTACCAACAAGCAGTGCTGTAACCAAATCATCCCAAACATTTACGATTGTTGTTTCGGTAATTTTCGAATTTATTGGCACCACCAGCGGGGAAATGTCTTTTGTTTTATGACTCAAAATTAATTTGTTGTGGCTTATTTTTGTTTTTAGAAGTGCCAATTCCGGATTTGTACGCTGTGTGATAAATTTTTCTTCATTATCAACAATCATCCATCTACGATCGTATTTTAATCCTCTATCGGTTACTTCCGCTTCGGAAAGATAAATTCCTCCCAAAGACTTAACTGGGTAAATATTAATTTCAGATAGTTTACGGTTCATCTCTAATTAAAAATTTAGTGTTTCGGGTTTTTGTTTATTTTTATTACACATAAAAAACGCAATTGCATTTTGGGTTTTATCTATTCATAATCTTGAACCATACATTTTAGAAAATAATTCATTACTTCCAATTCAATATTTACAACTTACTTTTTATTTAGATTTTCTTCAAAGAGTTTGAATATACGTTTATATTCGTCCGTCCAGCTGCTCGACTCCTTAAAACCGTGACTTTCGAGCGGATAGATTGCCAATTTCCAAGAGTTATTCAATCATTTTTAGCTCTGTTAATATTTTTCTAGAGAGATTATCGCGCAGCTCGCGCGTTTCTCCGTAAGTTTTCGCTTCAATGTTCAATGCAAAGAAATAAACATTACTCTTCTTTTCAACATAGCCTACAATCCAGCCGAGCCATTTTCCGCCTTCTTTAGTTTCGGCTCCGGTTTTAAATTTCAAAAGTGAGTTAGGATATTTTTCTTCGGGCAAAATCTTTTTTACAATATTAATTGATCGTTCTGAAAACGGAAGTTTATATTCATAGAAACGTTTTAAAAAATCAATTTGTTCATCCGCTGAGATCTTCAATGAATTATCGAGCCAGAAAGTATCAATTTCTTCTCCTATGGTTTTATTCCCATAGCCGATTCTCTCCAAGTATCCGCTAAAACGACCGCGCCCCACACGGCGGGCTAATTCTTGGTAATATGGAACAACAGAAAATTTAATTGCCGTTGCAAGTGTGTGATCTTTATTCCATTCCTCATTCTCGCGTTTAACTCCATCCCATTTAATCACAAAATTTTCGTCGGGAATAATTCCGGCTTCTAAACCAATTAATGAATTTGGAATTTTAAAAGTAGAGGCGGGCAAGAATCTTTCCGAGCATCGCACGCGGTTGTATCTTAAATATTCTTTGCTCTGCATATTGAACAATACAATTGCCCCGGTGTGTCCATCAAATATTTTTTCGATTGCTAACGAATCGTTTTTTTGATTCTGCGCGACTGTAACGGTTGCAATCAAAAACATAATGAATAAAATCTGGTATTTCTTCAATTTAGTTTCCCGTTAGCGTCTTATGGTTATACGTCTTTTGCGACTGTTCTGTCAATCTGCAAAAACTCAACCGGTGCGCCGTTATCAACAATAAATGCAACCAAAATACCGGGCGAAGGACTGTTCGGTGCAATTAATAATTCCCTTCCCTCAATTGCTTTATTCAGATCTTCAACTTCAAATGCTAAATGGGGAACGGTCTTAACAAGTTCCGGCGAGGGAGCGTCTTCTTCAAAGCGCATCCATTCAATTTGAAATGGACTTGTGTTGTATCCCGATACATAAGTTTTAAATTGTTCGAGATAGATTTCATTCTCTCGCTTTTCTTTGGTGGGAATTCCCAGATGATGATACTTAAAATTATTAAGCATAGAGTCGGTTCGGGTTTATCTCTTATTTTTTTCTTGCAACTATGCCGTCAATATATTTTGTAAACTCCTCCGGTTTTCCTGGCGGCGCGATTTCAAAGCTAAACTTCATTTTATCATTTTCAATTTTTGTATAGAATTATAACAACAAAACTTTTCAATATATTCTTCAATTATTTTTCTCGTTTGAGTGGTGAAAAGTTTTTGTTCTTATTTATCCTTAAACGCTTTAATATAATTTTTTGTGAAGTCGCTTAGAACAAGTTTTCCGCTAATTTCAGCGCGCTGCTCAAGAAGTTCGTCCCAATTTTCTGTTCCTTCCCAAAATACTTTTTTCATTTGGGAAATTGCCTCCAGATTACATCCCGCAATTTTTTTTACAAGCGCGGAAACGGCTTCATCTAGATCGTGGCTATTAGCAAAAACTTTTGTGAATAATCCATTCTGCTTAGCCCAAAACGCATCATGCCATTCTGCATCAATAGACATTGTTATAAAAGAAGTCTTTCCGATTTTTCTTTCAACTGCGGGACCGACGACAAACGGACCGATACCCAGCATTAACTCGCTCAGACGGACGGATGCTTCGTTGGATGCCATTGTATAGTCTGCGGCAGCCGCTATTCCGATTCCACCGCCTACTGCTTTCCCTTGCACGCGGGCCACAATAAACTTCGGGCATTTGCGCATTGCATTAATTAAGCGAGCAAAACCCATAAAAAATTCTTTACCGGTTTTTAAATCTTTTATTTCTAATAATTCATCAAACGATGCACCGGCACAGAAGGCTTTATCGCCATCGCTGCGAATTACTATTACGTGAGCGTGTTTATCTTCTGCAAAATTTTCTATTGCACTTGTAACTTCTCGCACCATTCTTGATGAAAGCGAATTGCTTTTAGGATGAGAAAAAGAGATAGTCGCAATTCCATTAATTAAACTTGTCGAAACTTTTCCGTTTTTATCCATTGCCTTTTTCCGTTCCAAATAATTTCTATTTGCCGTTAACTATATACTCTACATCAAGAATTTTGTCAATCAAAAAATCGGGAGAGGATTTCTGCAGTTCTGATTTTGTTCTATATCCGTAAGTTACTGCACATGTTTTTGATCCGGCGTTTTTACCGCACTGAATATCCATCTCGGAATCACCGACTATAAGAGTATTCAGAATGTTGGTTTTCAAATCCGCACAAATTTTTTGCAGCGGTTCCGGCGATGGCTTATGCGCAAGTCCCGGGCGACGCCCCATAACGTAATCAAATTTATCAAACAAAGAAAAATGCCTAAGAATTAATTCCGCCTGATCCTGTCCCTTGGTGGTTAATAAACTTACTTTGATTTTTTGATCTTTCAGTTTGGAGATGGCTTCTTCCACGCCCGGATAAACAACCGATGAGTCAATGTAATTGAAATAAATTGACTTATAAACATTCAGAAACTTTTCAAAATCCGGAACCGCAAAACCAAATTCACGGAAGATGTCTTCAAAGTGAAGTCCGATCATATTATAAAATTTATCTTCCGGCATTACGGCAGAAATGTTTATTTCTTTTAGTGCATGAAGTGTTGCTTTATAAATTGTTTCGTGAGAGCTGACTAGTGTTCCGTCAAGATCAAAAACAACAAGATCAATTTTCATTAAATAGATTCCTATCTGCAAAATAGAGACGGTTGGATTACCTTCTCAAAAATATTTTTATTAAAAGAATAATTTATGCGGACCAGGCGCCGAGAATAATTCCGAAAACAAGAATCACAATTAAATGATGCCCCGAGTCAACCAAAATAAGCTTAAAAGATTTTCCTTCGAATAAGGAATTTATAACCATTGGCGCAACAATAAATCCGAACCAGCAAAGAAACGCCAAGCGGATTCCCGCAGCAACTGTAGTTGCGTTGCTATGCGCCATTAACTGTGCTAAAGAAAAAGCGATAAACAAATTACTCAGAAATGCTATCCCATAAGTCTTTAATGGATTAAATTCTTTTTTTAATTCGTCTTCCGATTTATCAACTTCCTCCATCCAAGTTCTTCCCAATAGCATAGGGCTATACCACACCGATCCGATGATCATTGAAACTATACCACAGACTAAAACCGCCAAATAATTAACTTGTACTATTATAGACATCTTTCCTCCTTGCGGGGTTTTACATTTTGAGAATCCGGGAAGTTTTTTCTTTAACAGAAATCCAAATTTTTTTATTCTTTATAGATTTTAACAACCGGTTCTTCGCCGCTTAAATATTGTCCTCTATACATTCCGTCTGTATTAAACGGCATAGCAACATTTCCATTTTTGTCGATTGCAATTATTCCACCGTCGCCGCCCAATTTGTCAAGTTTATTCATTATTACTTCATTCGCAGCATCTTTCAATGAGTAATTTTTATATTCCATTAAAGCAGATATATCCTTTGCAACGCCAAGACGGATAAAATATTCACCGTAACCGGTAGCCGAAACTGCACATGTGTTATTGTTGGCGTAGGTTCCTGCGCCTATGATTGGGGAATCTCCAACTCGTCCAAATTTTTTCATCATCATTCCTCCGGTTGAAGTGCCCGCAGCAAGATTACCGTTTTTATCAAGCGCTACAGCACCAACCGTTCCATGCTTCTCAGCTTTTTTTCTCTCTTCTTCCCGCTTAAGCATTTTCTGATATGATTCCCATCTTTCTTTTGTAATGAAGTAGCTGTTATCAACCATTTCAATATTATTTTCTTTTCCAAATTCTTCTGCGCCTTCTCCTACCATCATAACATGTGGAGATTTTTCCATTACAAGCCGCGCTAAGTTAATCGGATTTTTAATATGCCGTACTCCGGCAACCGCACCAGCCATTAAATTTTTACCGTCCATTATTGATGCGTCAAGTTCAGCTACGCCTTTTTCTGTTAATACGGCGCCTTTTCCTGCATTAAACAAAGGGGAATCTTCCATAATATTTATAGCGGCATTAACCGCATCGAGAGCGGTTCCGCCATTATTTAAAATTTTGTATCCGGCTTCAAGAACTTCGTTGAGCTTAGCCGTATACTCTGCTTCCCTTTCCGGCGACATGTTTGATTTTAAAATCGTTCCGGCGCCGCCATGGATTACAATTCCAAATTTTGTTGATTGCGGAAAAACTATCTGTGTGAGAGCAATCAATAAAAAGAAACTAAAAAGAACAAATCTCTTTGATAAAGACACTGTTTACACTCCTTCTTTGAATTCTATTCTAAATTATCTCTACTCAATCTAAAAAGCAATCCTCTGTAGCTTCGTGTTTTATAATTATTATGATTTGTTTTTACGAATAGATAAATTTCCCATCACAATTAATAAATAATCGGAGAGACGATGAAATTCCGTCAATTAGCTCTAATATTTTTTGCAGTAACCTTACTTCCTTACCTGGCTACCGCACAGGGAAAGAAAAAGAAAGACGTTTACGAATTTGAAATGGTTAAAGAAATTAAAACCACACCGGTCAAGAATCAGGCAAAAACCGGAACTTGCTGGTCTTTCGCAACAACATCATTTGTTGAAACAGAGTTGATACGAATGGGAAAAGGAGAAAATATTCTTTCTCCAATGTTTAATGTGCGATATGCTTACCCGCTAAAAGCAGAAAATTTTATTCGGTATAGTGGTCTTACAAATTTTGGCGAAGGCGGACAAGCTCACGATGTTATGAATGTAATTCGAGATCATGGGTTTGTTCCGGAAGAAGTTTACAAAGGAATGAACATCGGCGAAGTGCAGCATAATCACGGCGAGATGGATGCTGTAATTAAAGGAATTGTTGACGCAGTTAATAAAGACAAAGGCGGAAAAATTACTCCGCTCTGGCCGAAAGTAATTGAATCAACATTAAATATTTATCTTGGCGTTCCGCCAAAAGAATTTACATACCAAGGTAAAACTTACACGCCAAAAAGTTTCGTTGAAGCAATGGGATTCAATCCGAACGATTATGTTGAACTAACATCATTCACTCACCATCCATTCTATAAACAATTCGACCTTGAGGTTCCGGACAACTGGAGTAAGGGTTTGTATTACAACGTTCCTCTTGACGACTTGATGAAAATTATTGATAACGCTTTGATGAACGGATATTCTGTTGCCTGGGACGGAGATGTAAGCGAAAAATATTTTAATCGCAAGAAAGGAATTGCAATTGTTCCGCTTGAAGAAGAATTGCCGGTTGTAGATGATTCCAAAAAGGAAGATGATGCCGAAGAGAAGCCGGTAACAGAAAAAGCTGTAACACAACAAATGCATCAAGATTCTTTTGACAACCGCACAACAACAGATGATCATTTAATGCATATTGTTGGAATTGCTAAAGATCAAGAAGGTCATAAATTTTATTACACAAAAAATTCTTGGGGAACAAAGAACTCAAAATATGATGGCTACTGGTATATTTCCGAGCAGTATATCCGCCTGAAAACAATAGCAATCATGATTCACAAAGATGTAATACCTGCGGAGTTGAAAAATAAATTACAGATTGCGAATTGAGAATTTAGAATTATTGTTGTATTCATTTTTAAGGGCTTGATAAATCAAGCCCTTTTTTCAATACACCCTCTTTATTTAAGAACTTCATTCCTCTTCTATTTCGCTTTCGGCGCTCTATTCTTATCTATCCAATATGCCCATCCGACTAACAACCACTGAAATAAACCTACAACCGCAATCGCCTTTTCAGATGGCGGAGGAGAGCCGAAGATATTCATCAGATAAATAACAACAAGAAAAACGAGAAGGCTCCAAAGACCAATTTTTCCCTTTTTGTTTTCTGCTTTCGTGCAGCTTATATAAAGATAAGCTCCTACCCCGAAAATTGATCCTTCAATTAACATTGTAAAGATTACCGAATTCCATAAGCCGAATCCCACTTTAATATCACTCCAGGGAATTATAAGCAAATCCGGTCTGTGTGTTATTAAATCAAGAATCCAATGACTCATTACTAACGCGGCCAACAATAATGCGCTCTTAATGTTTTTTCTATTTAGATAGTAGATTGAACCAAACAAGAGCGACCAGATTAAAACTCCAAATAAGCTGTGAGAATAAGGATAAGAAATAAAATTCAGCGGTGTAAAGGAAGTGTTTCCCGGTTCAATTATTACTTTTTCTATTCCTAAAAGTAAAAAAATTGGCCAGAGCAAATCTATAAACTGTGCAGCTAAGAACAACGTGCCTAATGATATTTTTGAATCAAGCTTTTTTGCGGCTAGCCCGGTTCCAAAATGTCCAATGAACATGTTTTATTCTCCATAAAAATTTTTACAAAGAATCGGTTTATTAAACGACCGGTAAAAATTTCTAACTCTCGTCTCTCACTTTTTTCATTATTTAATCATCTTTTTCAATTTATCAATTTCATCGCGCATATTTGCTGCACGTTCAAATTCCAAATCCTTTGCTGCGGCAAGCATTTCTTCTGTCATTTGTTCTAATAATTCTTTACGCTGATCATCTGTCATATATTTTACAACAGGTTCGGCTACTTTCATAAATGCATTATCTTCTTTTTCATAATCCTTCTTCCGGACATCTGCAATTGAAGTGGCGTTCATAATCTCTTCAACGCTTTTAAAAATTGTCGTTGGAGTTATGTTGTGTTCCTGGTTGTATTCCGTCTGAAGTTTGCGCCTGCGTGTTGTTTCTTCTATTGTTTTGCGCATTGATTCTGTAATTTTATCCGCATACATAATTACTCTGCCGTTTACATTGCGTGCGGTACGTCCTGCTGTTTGCATAAGTGATCTTTCGCTTCGAAGAAATCCTTCTTTATCTGCATCAAGAATAGCAACAAGAGAAACTTCCGGCAAGTCCAAACCTTCCCGCAATAAATTTACTCCGACCAAAACATCAAACTCGCCAATGCGAAGATCTCTGATAATTTCAACACGTTCCAATGCATCAACTTCGCTGTGAATGTATCTGACTTTAATTTTCAGTTTATCTAAATAGTCGGTTAAATCTTCCGCCATCTTTTTTGTGAGTGTTGTAACAAGTACGCGTTCTTTCAACACAACCCGCTTCCGAATTTCACCAATCAAATCATCAATCTGTCCTTTCACCGGACGGACTTCGATTTCCGGATCGAGCAAACCCGTAGGACGAATTACCTGTTCTACAAATGTTCCGTTGCTGCGCGTGAATTCATAATCAGAGGGAGTTGCGCTTACATAAATCATTTGATTCGTCATCGCATCAAACTCTTCGAATTTGAGCGGTCGGTTATCAAGCGCGGAAGGAAGCCGGAATCCATATTCGACTAATACTTCTTTTCGCGAGCGATCTCCGTTATACATTCCGCGTATCTGCGGAATTGTTACGTGAGATTCATCTACAATTAACAGATAATCTTTAGGAAAATAATCGAACAGACAATATGGTCTTGAACCGGGAGTGCGGGCATCCATATGCCGTGAATAATTTTCAATTCCGGAACAGTATCCTATCTCGCGCATCATCTCGATATCGTATTTGGTTCGTTGTTCAAGCCGTTGAGCTTCAACATATTTTTCTTGAGACCAAAAATATTTTAATTGCTCGCGGAGTTCCTCTTCGATAGAAATGATTGCGCGGTTAACTTGATCTCGGGTGGTAACAAAATATTTTGCCGGGTAAATGGGAATTGAATCAACTTCACGAATTACATCTCCGGTTATTGAATCAATGATTGATAGCCGCTCTATCTCGTCTCCCCAAAATTCAATTCTGACAGCTTCTTCGTATTGATATGCCGGAATAATTTCTACAACATCACCGCGCGCGCGAAAAGTGCCGCGAGTAAAATCTGCATCATTTCTTGTGTAATAAACGTCAATCAAGTTGCGCAAAAGTTTTTTTCTTTCAATTATTTGTCCTTTACGGAGAAATATTATCTGCCGCGCGTATTCTTCCGGCGCACCTATTCCGTAAATACAGCTCACACTTGCAACAATTATAACATCGTTTCTGCCTTCGATGAGAGAAGTGGTCGCTTTCAATCTCAAACGGTCAATCTCTTCGTTCACAGAAAAATCTTTTTCGATAAAAAGATCGCGCTTAACTACGTAAGCTTCCGGCTGATAATAATCGTAATAGCTTATGAAGAACTCAACAGCGTTGTTGGGAAAGAAAGATTTGAATTCGGAAAAGAGCTGAGCTGCAAGAGTTTTGTTGTGAGAAATTATAAGTGTTGGGCGGTTGTATTCTTTAATTATGTTGCTCATCGTATAAGTTTTGCCGCTTCCCGTAACACCCAGCAAAACTTGATGCTTATCCCCGCGCTTTAACCCTTCCAGCAATTCAGCAATTGCTTTCGGCTGATCGCCCGATGGTTCGTAACTTGAAACTAATTCGAATTTGTTCATTTTATTCCTTTACCCGACAAGCGTAACCGTGAATATATAAAATCGTGCTGTATCTAAACAAAAAATTCGATGCAACTGTTTAATCAAGGCAATAGATGAAATATTTTTTAATTTTACAGTGGAAGTAATTTTTCTATCATTCAGTTTTTCCATAAAGGGTTTCAATGACAATACAAGAAACACAGGATGAAATTGTAAAAGAGTTTGAACAATATACAGACTGGGAAGATAAATACAAGCGAATAATAGATCTTGGTAGGCAGCTTGCCGCGATTAATGAAATTTACCGGACAGATAAATACAAATTGAACGGCTGTCAAAGTCAGGTGTGGATTAACGCTAAACTGCAGGACGGCAAAATATTATTTGAAGCCGACAGTGATGCGGCTATTGTAAAAGGTTTGATAGCATTAATAATAAAAGTTTATTCGAATCATACTCCCGAAGAAATTCTTTCATCGCCTCCGGAGTTTATAAAAAAGATCGGTATTGATAATCATCTCTCTCCAACACGCCAAAACGGTCTCGGCGCAATGATGAAGCAAATTCAGATGTATGCGGTTGCGTTTAAAGCAATGGGTGTGAAAGGTGAAAAGTGAGGCGAGAAAATTCTCAATTCGCCATTCTCAACTCTCAATTTATTTATGCCTTCCCAAAAGTCCGTCTTCCAAACATTGATTGCACTCAAACTGAAGCGTGATGTGATGAACACCAAATTTTGATTCAAGCAATTTTTCAATCTTGGTTCTCAATATATCGCTTTCGCTGATTTTCATATCGCTAATGTTCACGTGTGCTTCTAGATGAACGTCATTGTCGCCGACGGTCCAAATGTGAATGTGGTGAATGTCTCCTACTTCGGAAATTTTTTCTACTTCTGTTTTAATTAAATCAAGAGAAATGTCAGAGGGCGCGCCTTCCATCAAAACATGAATTGCCTCGCTGAGTATATCATAACTTTCTTTTATTATATAAAATCCGATCAATATTGTTAGAAGCGGATCAATCCAAACAATATTCCAAAGAGCAATGGCGAGTCCGCCTGCAATTACCGCAACAGAGGAGACTGAATCTCCCAATAAATGAACGTATGAGGAGCGTATGTTTAAACTGTTTTTAGAATCACGCTTAAGCAATAGCGTGCCTATTATATTCGCAATCAATCCAACAAAAGCAATAACAGCCATTGTCTGTGCTTCTATTTTGTGGGGTTCATAAAATCTTAAAAAAGCTTCGTAAAAAAGAAAAATATAAATCACTATTAAAACCGATGCATTTATAACGGCGGCAAGAATTTCCGCCCTTCTCAATCCAAAAGTGTGGCGCTGCGAATTACTTTTCTCTTTTAATTTTAATGCTATGTATGAAATTATAATTGCCACACCATCGCTAAAATTATGAAGCGCGTCAGAGATCAGCGCTAAACTTCCGGAAATAATTCCGCCGATAATTTGCACAACTGTAATTATAAAATTGAGCATCATGGTAATTGCAAGACGCCCGGTAGTAGAATTTAACGCGCTTTGGTGGGAATGGTTGTGCTGTTTATGATTATTTGCCAATTTATTATTCAGCCTAATATTTAGTAAATTGTTACACCGCTTCACAAAAATGTGAATGAAGAGAATGAAAAACAAATTTTATAATGATTTTGATCTGGAAAGATTAAAACCGAGCAGACGCGAAAGCGATTACAGATCACCGTTTCAGATTGACCGGGATAGAATTATTCACTCTTCGGAATTCAGGCGTCTTCAGGGAAAGACGCAAGTGTTTTTGCCGGGCGAATATGATTTCTACCGAACACGTCTGACTCACTCTATTGAAGTTGCACAAATTGGCAGGGCGATTGCTAATTTTCTTCTTTCTAAAGAGAAGAATTTTCTCAACGAGGAATACTTCATTGACGAAGACTTGATTGAATCCATTTGCCTTGCACACGATTTAGGTCATCCCCCTTTCGGGCACGCCGGCGAACGAATGCTAAATTTGCTTATGAAAAAATATGGCGGCTTCGAGGGCAACGCTCAGACTCTTAGAATGATAACGGAAATTTTTTACAGGGACGAAGATCATCACCGCGGGATGAACCCGACCCGAGCATTCGTTGATGGAATTCTAAAATATAAAGCTGCTTATAAAAAGTTTAAGAATCCGGAGAATCATTTCATTTACGACGATCAATATAAAATCATAGAATATGTTTTCGGCAAGCATAAAACGCCAAAAGAGTTCTCCAATCCCGAACTATTAAATCAATTCCAAAGTATTGAGTGCCAGATAATGGATTGGGCGGATGATACGGCATATTGCATTAACGATTTAGTTGACAGCATTTCCGGCGGTTTTATAAATATTCAAAAACTTTCCCGCTGGCAGGAAGAGAATAAGCTCAGCCATTCTCAAAAAATTGTTATTGAAGAAATTATAAATTGGATTAAAGTCGGAAATTTCAAGAAAAAATTCGGCGCTTTGATTGGTGAGTTTGTGCGCGGTTGCAGCTTAAAAAAACGAAAAACTTTTATGGATAAATATACGAACCGCTACAAATACCTTCTTGTGATTGATAAAGATATTTTTGAACGTGCTCAGATATACAAAAAGATTTCCGTTGATTTGGTTTTCCGATCATCTCAATTGCATCAGATTGAGTTCAAGGGTAATCACATGCTTGAAAAACTTTTTTTGCGGTTCGAAGAAAATTACGTTCGTGCATTAAATGGGAATAAACTTCTCCCGGATTTCAATGATAAAATACTGCGTGCAGAGAAAAATAAGATAAAACGAGCAAGAATGATTTGCGATTATATTTCCGGCGCCACGGATTCGCACGCAATGAGAATGTACCGCCGTTTATTCGATCCGGAATACAGTTCGCTGGCAGATTTGGTTTGATGAATAATAATTTTTTGCAAGCACGAAATGGCAAGTTCAAAAAAATATTTAGATGAGAGCGAACAACGATACAATCGTTTACTCCGCTTTCTAACCGATTACATCTACACAGTGAAGATCGAGAATAATAAAGTTGTGGACACGTATCATGGACCGGGCTGTGTTACTGTTACCGGTTATACTTCGGAAGATTATCTTGCAGATCCTGATCTTTGGTACCGAATGGTTCACGAAGAAGATAAAGCCGCTGTACTTGAACAAGCAAATAAATCATTGGCCGGCACAGAAACAAAACCACTCGAACACAGAATCATCCACCGCAACGGAACTCTCCGATACGTGCGTAATAGTATTGTTCTTTCGAAAGATCACAAAGGAAAAATTCTTTACTACGACGGGTTGATCAACGACATCACGGAACGAAAAAAAGCGGAACAGCTTGCTGCTGTTAAACAACTGCAGTTAATTCAAGCAGATAAAATGGTTGCGTTAGGAACTATGGTTACCGGTATCGCACATGAAATTAGCAATCCGAATAATTTTATTTTGCTCAATGCGCGCTTTCTTCAAAAAGTTTGGGATGATCTCCGTCCTGTACTGAAAGAATTTATAGAACAACATGAAGATTTTGTGATTGCAGGGTTTCCAGTTGGAAAGACGGAGGAAAAAATCCCGCAATCGTTAAATGGACTTGTGGAAGGGGTATTGCGGATTCAAAAAATAACAAAGAGCTTAACTAATTTTGCACGAAGTGATGCCGGAGAATTTGATCACGCTATCAATATCAACAACGTTTTGGAAAATGCAATTCTGCTTACAGGAAATATTATTAAAAATTCTACGAATAATTTTTTTGTAAATTACAATAAAGAGCTGCCTCATGGAAAAGGAAACTCCCAGCAGCTTGAACAGGTGATTATCAATCTCATCAACAATGCTTGCCAATCGCTTGAAAACAAAAATCAAAAAATTTCTATTGATCTCGGTTTGCGTGATGATGGAAAATCAATCTATGTCCGGGTGGCAGATGGAGGCGCAGGTATCGAAAAAGAAAATCTGAAATATATTTTTGATCCATTCTTTACAACAAAAAGAAATACCGGCGGCACCGGACTGGGTTTATATGTCTCTTATAACATTGTAAAAAGTCATGGCGGCGAACTGATTATCTCCAGCGAAAAGGGGAAGGGAACCGTTTGTGAAATGATTCTTCCAATTAGTTAATAGAGGAATAAAATGGCAGCGGCAGTTTATCCCGCACAACCAATTCTTTTGATAGATGACGAACAGCAATTTCTTTTAAGCGCGGAATTAACTTTGACGGCTAACGGCATCAACAATTTTAAAACGCTGTATGATAGCCGGGAAGTATTATCTGTTCTGAGTAAAGAAGAATTCTCTCTTGTGGTCTTAGATATAAACATGCCGCACCTTACCGGACTAGAATTAATTCCGCAGATTGTAGAAATGAATCCATTCATTCCGATTGTTGTAATTACCGCTATGAATGATGTTGATAGCGCGGTAAAATGTATCAAAGCCGGCGCTTTTAATTATTTACTGAAACCTGTTGACGATACCCGTTTTGTTACTACAATCCGCAGCGGAATTGATTTACGAAACATTCGCGATGAAAACAAACGGCTTAAAGATTACTTGCTGAAAGATAAACTCGAAAATCCTGAAGCGTTTACCGAGATAATTACGAAAAGTAATTCGATGCGTGCGATATTTAAATATATTGAGGCAATTGCAAAAACACCTTTACCTGTTTTAGTTACAGGCGAAACCGGCGTTGGCAAAGAATTAATTGCCAAAGCCATTCATAAGTTAAGCAAACGGCAGGGCGAGTTGCTTGCGCTAAATGTTGCCGGCGTTGATGATAATTTATTTTCCGATACTTTGTTCGGGCATAAGAAGGGCGCATTCACCGGCGCAGAACAAGATCGGAAAGGATTAATCGAACAATCGGAAAAAGGAACTTTGTTTCTTGACGAGATCGGCGACTTGAGTTTGGAATCACAAGTTAAACTGTTGCGCTTGATACAGGAAGGAAAATATTACCCGCTTGGTTCCGATATGGCAAAGCTCGCTGATGTTAGAATTATTTGCGCTACCAATAAAAATATCGAATCAATGCGCGAAGATAAATCATTCAGAAAAGATTTGTATTACCGTTTACAGACACACCTAATAAATATTCCGCCTCTGTGTGAAAGGAAAAATGATATTCCATTTTTAGTAAATCATTTTTTAGATAAAGCGGCACAACAACTAAACAAGAAGAAACCAACTATTCCCAAAGAGTTTTACACATTGCTTTCGAGCTATCATTTCCCGGGGAACATACGCGAGCTTGAAGGAATTATTTTTGATGCAGTAAGCGTTCATTCATCCGGCATTATGTCTCTCGAATTGATCAGAGAAAAAATATTTCCGAAGCAAAGGAATAATGATTTTTCCGGCGATATGTCTTTAACCGATCAAGAAGAGAAAATTATTTTCAGTGAACAGCTCCCAACTTTAAAAGAGGCGGAAGATTTGTTAATCAAAGAAGCACTCAAACGCGCCGAAGAAAACCAAAGTATTGCCGCCGACCTTCTGGGAATTACTCGTCGTGCGTTAAATAATCGTTTGAATAGAAAATCCGGCAACTGACTTTCGGCATCATTATTTGAAATGGTTGCCACATTTCTGCATTAATTAATATGATTTAGAAAAATTGTTGCACCCCTTTTCAATTGGCTCATCATTAAAAAAATCTGTTAAGCGGCTTACCTGTAACAACTTATTAATTTTTTCTTCTGTTGGCACTTTGATTGACATAAGAATAGCGAACAATCATAAACCAAACAGAAAGGAAAAAATTATGAAACTAAGTGGTGGAACAAAAGGAAAAGTGTTAGCGGCGATTATTCTTTTCGCAGTTACAACAAACGTTTTTGCACAGAAACCGACAGCGCCAAAATCATTCGAAGATAGAATTGTTAAAACCGCTCTTTATGGAATGAGTAGCGAGATTCCGTCAATTGTTGAGGCATCGCTTTTCGTCCTCCTCGAAGTAAAAAATAAATATCCAAACGAGGATTATAAAAAACTTCTTGATAAGTTAAACGAACTGGCGCAGAATGGTTCTACGTTGTCTATTAAATACAAGGCGCAATTAACAAGTTTGTTTATCAACTATCATGATCTCTTTAAGGATGTAACTTTTGGAATCGAAAATCCGGATTTATCTTTCAAGATGATCTCCGGCAAACTTGAAAACAATTCATTTACATTAAACAATAATTGATTGGTGCCTCCATTCAATATAGGCTGGTTCTAAAAACTTCAATATTCTCTGCGGACTTTGCGTATTCCTTGCATTCTCTG
Source organism: Bacteroidota bacterium (assembly GCA_021824635.1). Classification (GTDB taxonomy): domain Bacteria; phylum Bacteroidota; class Ignavibacteria; order Ignavibacteriales; family Melioribacteraceae; genus Fen-1258. Next base: position 69,269 of record JAKAKD010000031.1, read on the forward strand.
CGTTAAATTTTTACAAAAGATAGTTTTTAGAACCAGCCTATATAACAAACCCGGTTTGGTTTTACCGAATCGGGTTTTTGTTTTTCTTTTAAGCGGGCTTTGTGGAATTGTGTTCTATAGTTTTTAGAGATACCCTTCATTGCTTTTTGCATTTTCATAAAACGAAAGCAGTTTATTCAAAACTTCATCAACAACTGCGTCCGGACACGATGCGCCGCTTGTTAAGGCAATTGTAATTTGTGCTTTTTGAGGAAGAAAATATTCTGTTATTTTTTCTTTGCGTAAACTTACATCAAAATGACTTATCAGAATATCGGAAATGATTTTATCGGCACCCGAAATAAAGTAAGTTGTAAATTTTCCTTCAAGCAGTTCGACAAGATGTGTTGTGTTTGAACTGTTGTATCCGCCTATAACAATTGCGAGGTCTGCTTCCCATCCCAACAAACCAATCGTTGCGCTTTGATTATCGTTCGTGGCGTAACACAACGTGTCGCGTGTGTCTGCAAAATGGTTCTTGAGATTTTCGGCTCCGTATTTTTTTATCATCGCATTGTGCAGTAGATCTGCAATCGCTTGTGTTTCTGTTGCAAGCATTGTTGTCTGATTTACAACTCCAACACGCACTAAATCTTTTTTAACATCAAATCCATGCGAGTACCTTCCATCAAAAAAATTATAGAACTCCTCTTTTATAACATCTCCAAGAATAATTTTCGCAAGGAATTCGGCTTCTTTAATATCGCGAACAATTACAGATGGCGCGTTCCGGGTGCTGTGAGAAAATGTTGCCCGCGTTTCTTCATGTTTTGCTTTTCCATGAATGACCACAGTATAATTTTCGTTTCCCAAATTTTCCGCTCGTGTCCAAACCTTTTCTACAAATGGGCAAGTGGTGTTATACTTAAGTGTATCAATCCCCTTCTCGTTTAGAAGATGTTCGACTTCAAGAGTAGTTCCGAATGCCGGAATGATTACAACATCATCAGAATTTATTTCTGCCCAACTAATTAACTGATTTCCATACGTATCCATGATGAATTGAATGCCCTGACTTTGCAAGTCTAAGTTCACAACTGGATTATGAATCATCTCACTCAGAAGAAAAATTCTTTTGCCGGAATTTTCTTCTATTGTTTTGTAAGCGATCTCAATTGCGTTTTCAACGCCGTAACAAAAACCAAAGTGGCGCGCAATCAAGAATTTTACCGGTCCAAAATCCAATTCTGTCGGCGAAAAATCTTTTTTACGGAGGTCTTCCGATTTACGAATTTCTTTTAGTTTAGAGATAATCGAGCTTCGGTAAATATTTGGTATCTCAAATTTTTTCATAATTATAGATTTTATTCAGCAGAAAAATAGTTTTCCATCAATTCATTTTATTTTTAATTTGCTTCTCAAGAAGATCAACTTGTGATACAAATGTATCCCAATTCTTATCGGTTCTTCCTACTTCGCGGCATTTATCAAGAGCATTTAAAGCATCCTTATATTTATTCTGCTTGAATAATAATTTTGCTTTAACAAAATATGGCGTGTAGTTCTGTCCAAAAGACAATGCTTTATCCACCCATTGAAGTGCTTCATCTAGATAAACTCCATTTTCGTAAGCGAAGTTTGCACCTTCGATATAATTCTGCCATCTATCAGGCATAGCAGCAATTGCTTCTTTAATTTTTATATACGCCTGTCCAAGCACATCAGCTTCAATTTTGAACGATACTTGCAAATTCTCCCAGTTCAAAACTAGGTCGGCGGAAGAATCGGTGATATTCGCAAAAGTAAACTGAAGCCGTTCGGTAAAATTTCCTTTAACGGGTTTAACTTTAAAGCGAAGCAGATCATCCGCTTCTTTATAATTGAACGCGCCCCATTGTTTATCTGTTTTATTTAGAATTACCGTCCAATCATTTTCCTCCGGAATTGTAAAAAGAGAATATCTTCCTGCCGGAACTTTATTCCCTTCAACCGTTACGTCTGTTGTGAATTGAATTGTTGTTGCCTCGTTTGCGCCTGTGCGCCAAACTTTATTGAATGGAACTAATCCGTCCCAAATTTTTCTCTCTTTAACCGCCGGGCGGCAATAATTAACAGTAACTATCGTATAACCAATTGTTTCGGAGACCGATGCGTTAGGACTTATGCGCGGCAATTCGACCTGTGTTTTTGTAAAAGAGCCCACGAGAAGAAACATCGTTAACAAAAAGAATAGCTTTTTCATTTCACCCTCTATGCCTTGATTTACTTTATAAACAAATTTTATCGCTTAAGAAGTTTCATAATGATAGGAATAACTTCTCTGCAGGTTGAAAGATATAAAAGGTTGCGATAAATCGTAACTCAATTAATTTGACCACAAGAATATAGATCGTATGGTCAATTGAGAAATCTTTTATTACTCAGATTCAACGCCGGCGTATTTCTTAATGTAGTCCGGTACACTGGGCTCATTACCAAAGAAATCTTTTTTCTTACCCTGAGTTACCGCCCAACGGTGAATCCACGAGATGCCGCCCGCTCCGGCAAATGTATCTTTGGTTTTGTATGCTTCATCTTTAAGCGCTTCTTCTACAGAAATAAATTTATAGCCCTCTGCTTGTATCATTTCGCACAATTTACCGTAGTAATCGGCGTTGAGAGTATTAGCGTGGATAAGAAGAATATGGTTGATGTTTCTTCCGAAAAGAGAGATTGACTGACTTTCCCAGTATTCGAGTTTTCTTTTCATGTATAAAATATATTCACCGCCGATACGTTTCATCATTTCGGTCTTGTTTGAATCAATTGCTTTCTCATATGCGCCGCCGAAGATCCATTCGCCATTATCAATAGTTACAGGTGCAATTACGTAATTATGTTCTGCTAAAAATTTTTCAATTTCGTTTTTCACTTCTAAGCTTCTGCCGTTTTGTAGAAACGGATGCCTGAAGTATGTAAGCTTCTTTCCTTTCTCCTCGATTAAATTTCTTATTACTCTTTCACCGTTTAAAATATCCTTCTCATATTCTTCAACCGGTACTCTATTAGCGCTCTTATGAGAGAAAGTATGATTGCCTAAGTCAAAACCGGCATTCAACCAGTCTTTAAGTAATTCGATTTTTTCTTCGTCATTCTTACCGTCTACTTGTAATTTTTCTTCGTTAACAAATCCAACTATTGGCGCTCGTTGAGATTTTATCTTCTCGATAAGTTTGTCAATTATAATCCGGTATTGATCATTTTTAAAATGCTCGATGCGCTGGAGCGGCAGATCATCCATTGTAACCGCGATGTTTTTATTTTGTCCATATGTTGCTGAAAAGAAGATAAATAGAGAAATCAGTAACGGCCGTATTAGCATGATAGTTTTCCTTCCGCTTCGCCATGCAAGTATAAAAATCCCTTTAAGGCGTAAAGTCATTAATTTATTTTGAGGAATATAAAATTTTTCCGCCGACAATAGTGTACATCACTTTTGTTGATTTAATATCATCGTCGGAACATTTTAACAAATCATTCGAGAGTACAACAAGGTCGGCGAGTTTGCCGGGTTGTATTGATCCTTTTATGTTTTCTTCAAACGACGCATATGCACCGTTGATTGTGTAGGATTTCAGCGCTTCAAGACGAGTCATTTTCTGGTCTCCATAAAAAACCTTTCCTTCGGTATTTTTTCTAGTAACCGCAGAATAAAAACAGGCAATCGGATCAACGTCTTCTACCGGCGCATCTGTGCCGTTGCATATTGTTGCGCCGCTGTTGATTAATTTTTTCCACACATAAGCGCCCTCCTCCGCTCGTTTTGCGCCAAGCCGTTCTGCAACAAATCCCATGTCGGAAGTGCAATGAACCGACTGCATCGCAGCAATAACTCCGAGCTGTGCAAAGCGGGGAATGTCTTGTGCTGACAGGTGTTGTGCATGTTCAATACACCAGCGTAAATCTTTCTTGTCAAAATGTTTTTGAAATATTTCTTCATAAATATTTAACACTTCTCTATTCCCCCGGTCTCCGATAGCATGAATGCGCATCTGAAATCCATTATCTAACGCCAACTCGGCAATTTTTTTCAATTCATCTATTGGCGTAACATTGGAACCGACATGATCTGGTAAATCTAAGTATGGCTCTAACATCCACGCACCGCGCGAACCGAGAGCTCCGTCAATATATTGCTTAACCGAACGAACTGTCAAAGAATTATTTCCATACCCGATCAACAGATAATCTTTCAACTTTTTCTGCATAGCGGCGATTGAATCTCCCACCATTACATTCAGCCGGACAGCCAGTTTTTTTTCGTCTGCTAATTTTTTAAGAACATCTATAATCTCGAATGTTTCTCCCGCATCTGCGCAAGATGTAATTCCCTTCTTCAAACAATCATCGGAAGCGAGCTTTACTTGTTCTTCATAATTAGCAAGTATTTGTTCGGGAGTTCGCTTTGCAAGAAACTCGTTATATCCTTTTCTAATAAGATTCTCTGCGTTTTCTTCAAACACTCCAATAGCATTTCCAAGAGAGTCGCGCACAATAGTTCCGCCATCGGGGTTAGCTGTACTGCGGTTTATACCGGCAATTTGCATTGCTTTTGCGTTTGCAAATACAGCATGTCCGCTTGCGTGTGTTAACATAACGGGATTGTTTGGTGAAGCTTTGCTTAATTCATTATGAACGGGATAGCCGTTAACATTTGGCATTGGTTTGGGATTGAATTTTTCTTGATGCCATCCTCTGCCAATAATCCAATCGCCCGGTTTAGAAGATTCAACAGCTTTAGCAACAATTGCTATTACTTCGTCCCAATTTTTAGCGCCGTGCAAATCCAATATTTGTTTGGAGTTGCCAATACCAAGAAAGTGTGCGTGACTGTCGTTGAATCCGGGCATTACAAATTTTCCGTTGAGATCAATTACCTGTGTGTTATTGCCATGATAATTTTCAATTTCGCTTGTAGAGCCGGCGGCAAAAATTTTTCCGTCTTTTATTGCTACCGCTTCTGCTGTTGGATTTATCTCGTCCAGTGTAGCGACAATACCATTTATTAAGATCAAATCGGCCGGATTTTTCACAACTTTTCCTCCGCAACTTTGAATAAAAATTAATATCGTTAAAGAAAACACCGTTGTTAGAATATTCTTAAAATTCATTTATACCTCTTTATCTTGCTGTTAAATGTAAATACAACCCGGAAATAATAATTAAAACCTTCGGCGAAAAATTTCTGTTTGTTCTATTTAATTATGCTCACTTATTTTTTTAATTCTCAACTCTATATTATGTACTACTTCCGGTTTACTATTACCACTCCGCCAATAATAATTAACCCGCTTATCAAAGTTAATATTGAAATTTGCTCGTTTAACAATAACCACGAGCCGAAAAAAGTAACGAACGGTTCGATGTAGAGAAAGACGCCCACACGGGACGCATCCATCTCGCTTAATGCCTGAGCCCACAAAGTGTAAGCGACTCCGGAACAAAAAATTCCCAGAAATAAAATTGATCCCCAGCCGCCAAAGGAAAGATTAACTACGTCTAAAATATTTTTTTGATTGATTGTGAACGGCGCAATAATAACCGCAACAATAACAAAAAGATAAAATGTTGTTATAACCGGCGAGAGCGTTAGAGTTGCTTTTTTGCTTGCCAGCGAATATACCGACCAGGTTACCGAACTGGTTATGATTAACAGATCGCCTTTGTTCTTAATAAAATCGAGAGAAGTTAAATCGCCTTTGCTGACAAGGAAAATAAGTCCGAAAAATGAAATTATAATTCCGGTTGTTTGCGTAAAAGTTATTTTTTCATTGAAGAAAATTAATCCCATTATCACCATGAACACGGGCGTTATACCTACGATCCATCCGGTGTGCGATGCTGTCGTCCATTGAAGTCCCGTAACTTGAATCCACAAATGAAAACATGCTATTGCCGCTAAAGATATAATCCATTTTTCTTTTCGAAGGTTGATGGTAAAACTTTCCTTTTGTTTGATTATGACAAAAGCCAAGAAGAGTAGTCCTAAAATCTGGCGGATAAATACAATTACAACCGGGTGCAATTCAATCAGCGCCCGCTTTGTTGCGATGAATGATAAACCCCATACAAATACGGCAAAAAGAAGTTTCCAAACAGTTTTAAGCCGCGGCGCGTTACCTTTTATTTGAAAACTACCGCTCATGACCGCCGCTTTGTTCTATTTAACGAAGAGATGTTTATCGTCGAACCAAAATCTTTTTCCATTTTCTCGTCATCATAAGTAACGTATTCAAGAAAAAGTCCGGAGGGCGGAGCTGTATATTTTGCCGGAGTCGGTGATTCATGCTCTAGAAAATATTTAAGATCTTTCTCCGAAAGTTTGCCCCGTCCAATTTCCACAAGCACACCAACCATTCTACGAACCATCTTCCATAAAAAATGTGAGCCGATAATTCGTATCAAGATCAAGTCTCCTTCAACTTTCAACTCAACATCTTCGATTAAAACTTTGGTGGATTTTTCCAGATCGTCTTGATCTGCAAAAGAAATATAATCGTGCATGCCAATAAAAAGTTTTGAAGCTCGTTCCATCTTTTCAAAATTCAACTGGTCTTTGATCCACCAGACAAACGGTTTGCCAAATGCGGTTCTCCGTTTTGAAATTTGATAAACGTAACTTCTGCTTTTTGCATCATGGCGTGCATGAAAATTCGGATGAGTTTTTTCAACCTCAAGAATGCATATGTCGGCTGATAATTCATCGTTTAATTTCATCCGGATAATTTCCGGTGCCAGCATTGTCTTTACATCAAGATGCGCAACTTGATACAGAGCATGAACGCCGGCATCCGTTCTGCCCGAACCTTGAATATCAACTCTTTCCCCTTTGAAAATATGTGCCGCAATTTCCATTAATTTGCCTTGAACACTTTTTGCGTTCTTTTGCATCTGCCAGCCGCTGTACCGCGTGCCGTCGTATTCTATATATAGTTTGAAGCGGGACATGAATTATAATTTACTCTCTTTTCTTTTCTCTTTTTTAAGTGCTTTGAGAAGATTATCGTTTTTCCTACAAAAACCTCTATTCATATCAACGACTTCCTTTGAAATTGGGAATATTTTAATATGATCTCTTTCTTCAACAAAAAATGTTTTTACACCCGGTCGAATACCATACTTTCTAGAAAGTCTTGTTGGCAGAACTAAAACATTGTTTGATTTTACTAAGATTGTTTCCATTTTATATAAAAAAATTTATTTTATTGCCAAACATAATATAATTACTGAGGAAAGAAGAAGAAACCGACATGGGTAAAAAGATCCGCGCGTTGATGCTTACATCACCAAGTCTCAAAATTTTGCAAAACCAATTCTGAAACACTTCAAACAACTCGTTCATAAAGCTTGTCCGGATGTTGAGTGGATAACTGAAGCAAAAACCGATAAAACAAGAAACAAAAGAATTGCATCTGCCCTCGATTGGATCGCGGAAGGAAAAACGCTGAACTGGAAATATTTAAGTAAATAGGCGGCGAGTAGAAACTTTGGCTTATAAGGTTCTTGTTTGTTTTTAAATTGCTGACAGGAATTTTATCTCTTTGTGAAGAATGGATGCTTTTAGAGGAATTTTGCCGATCATTTCGCCGTCTGCTTCAACCAAACATTCTGTTCCAATCGGTTCAATCGAACAACTTTCAACTTCTTTATAAATTATCTGCGGGTGATTAACAGGCAGGCATTTTCTTATTCTGGCGAGATTTTTAAGATAATCCAGTAAACTTACCTCTGCGGCGAGTGTTATTGAAAATTTTCCGTCATTAACCTTTGCTTCCGGCGCAATACCCAATCCGCTTCCGAAATATTTTCCGTTGGCAAGGCACAAGATTAGCAATCTTCCGCTCCAATTAAAACTCTCTGACTCTATTTTCAATTGCTTTCTCTTGTAATTCAAAAAACCCAGCACCGTTGCTTTGAAGAAGTCGAAGTTCGGTCCGTAAATTTTTTTCCCTTCGTTTACCCGTTTTGCAACTTCAGCACCTAGACCAATATCCGTAATGTTGTTAAAATACCGGACGGCGTTTTCGCCATTCATGTTTTTGTATTCTATTTTGCCAATATCAATCTGGCTTGAGGAATCATTCAGAATCAAATCTTTCAGGTCGGAAAGTTTTTTAGAAAGTTTGAATGTACGGGCAAAATCATTTCCACTACCGAATGGGTAAAGTCCAACAATTAAGTTTTCTCTTTTTGATTTTTCCACTTGCATAATACCGTTGACAACTTCGCTCATCGTTCCGTCGCCGCCGGCTGCAATCAAGTAGTCTGTACCGCTCAGCACCGCATTTCTGGCTAGTTCTATCGCGTGTCCGTTTCCATTTGTTACAGAGACCCAGACTAAAAATTCATCGCCAAATGCGTCCTCGATTTCCTTAATTGTTCTTTCGGTATGTTTAAAGCGTCCGTTGATTACAAAGTGTAATTTTTTCTTATCCGCCTGCAATATTTCCTCTACAGCTTAACACAAAATAATGATGTGATTATGATTTTTTCCGACAAAAGTTTTTCATCAAATGACTTGTGTTCAATTATAATATTTATTGATAGAGAAGGCAAGAATTTGTTTTTTGTGCAGATTGTTAAATGATTATCGTGAACGGTTTTCATATTTTTGATTGTGATCTTTCCGGTTTTAGAAAACCGAGCGAAAAACATTTTCTGCATCAAGGAATCAAAATGAATTCTTTAAAAAATTTCTTCTACCCGGAATCAATCTGCATAGCAGGCGTATCTACCAAAGAAAAAAGTATTGGCTATGAACTATTGAAAACTATAAAGCTTTACGGTTATACCGGAAAAGTTTTTCCGGTAAATCCTAAAGCCGATGATGTGTTGGGCTACAAGTGCTATCACTCAATAGAAAATATAGACGGGCAAATTGATCTTGCGATAATTGTCATTCCGAAACAATTCGCAGAAGAATCTGTTGATGCCTTCCTGAAGAAAAATGTAAAATCAATCATACTTATAACCGCGGGATTTAAGGAAACGGGCAAAGAGGGCGAAGATGCCGAAAGAAGAATTGTTGAAAAGATAAAACAGGCAAACGCCCGGATGGTCGGACCAAACTGCATGGGTGTAATTAACACACTTGAAGAAATAAAACTCAATGCTACTTTTGTGGCGGAAAAACCGGAGACCGGCGCAACCGGATTTTTATCACAAAGCGGCGCGCTCGGCGCAGCGGTTTTAAATTCTTTGCGGCAAACCGATATTAAATTTGCACACTTCATTAGCGTTGGCAACAAAGCCGATATAAACGAAAACGACATTCTTCGTTTCTGGCAAAACGATAACAACATCAAAACTCTCACGTTCTATCTTGAAAGTTTTGTTAACGGTTTTGAATTCATTCTGTCATTCATTACAGGTAGAATTTCAAAACCAACAATTGTATTAAAAGCGGGCAAGACAGAAAGCGGAATGAAGGCGGCTTCTTCTCACACCGGCGCGCTTAGCGGAAAAGATAAAGTTGTTGATGCGCTGCTTAATCAATTTGGAATTATACGCGCTGATAATTTGAATGAACTCTTTAATACTGCAAAAGGATTTGAGAATTTTAACATGCCGAAAGGCAGCCGTGTTGCTGTAGTAACTAATGCCGGCGGACCTGCAATATTGTGTGTTGATTCGCTTGAAAAAGAAAATTTATCTCTGGCGGCTTTAAGTCTTGAAACCAAGAAGCTGCTTAGAGAAATTGTGCACCCCGAGGGCAGCATTGAAAATCCGGTTGATCTACTACCCGGCGGCAACGCGGAAATTTACAAGAAAGCTAACGAGATTGTTGCTGCGGACGAAAATGTTGACGCCGTGATTTCAATTTTTGTTGAACCGGTAATGGTGGCGCCGTTTGAAGTCATTGAAAGTGTTTCTTCTATTCAATCGGAAAAACCGATTCTTCAAGTAGCCATGCCTTTGCCGGAATTTTGGGAGAATTACCGAAAGAATTCATCTATAAAGTTACCATTATTCAGAAACCCGGAAGACCCTGCAGAAATATTATCGAACATGCTCTTCCATTCGGATCGGCAGAAACGACTTATAAAGAATCGAGATGAATATAAATCACTACTCGATCTGAAACCGCAGACAAATAATTTTAAAAACGGATTTATTTCACAAAATGAGATCGAGCAACTTTGTGAATTTTATAAAATCCCTCTTATTAAAAGCAGATTGATAAAATCAACCGATCTTGAAATTGTTGAGGAACCGTTATATCCTCTTGTTTTAAAAGGAATAAACCCAAAAGTAATTCACAAATCGGAATTGAGCGCGGTTAAACTGAACATCAAAAATAAAAAAGAATTATTTTCCGCCGCTGATGAAATTAAAAAAAGTTTTTCGTTAGCCGGATTTGAAGTAGAAGAATTTCTTGTTCAGCAATTCGTAAAGACAAAACATGAGTTGTTAATTGGCGGATTCCGGGATCCATCGTTTGGACCAATCATAATGTTCGGTTCCGGCGGAAAATATGTTGAGGTGTTTGAAGACACTTCTATCAAATCATGTTATCTCTCTGATGGCGACGTTGAAAAAATGATTAACGAAACCAGCATTGGCAGAATTTTACACGGCGTGCGGGGAGAATTACCTTGTGATATTTTTGAATTGAAACGCATTATTAAAGCGTGCGCATTAATGATGATTGAAAACAAAAAAATAATTGAGTTCGATTTAAACCCTCTGATTGTAGGAGAAGACAATAAATATTACGCGGTTGACGCACGAATTAAAATTGATTAATCCTTTTGTGTCTTCAAACTTCTTCATTCTACTTTCTTTCACTATTTTTGCACCAACAAATAAAAGCACTTAATGAAAATTGCATTCGCGGCAAGCGAAGTTTTTCCATATGCAAAAGCAGGCGGACTCGGCGACGTTGCGGGAGCTCTTCCATTAGAACTTTCTAAACTTGGTCATGAAGTAAAGGTATTTCTTCCTAAATACAATACCATTGCCGAGAAAGAGCACAAACTTCAACTCTTGCCGGAACTTGGCGAAATTCAAGTCCTAATTGCCGGCAACGTTTATACGGTTCGCATTTACTCCTCAAGACAGCCGGACTCAAATGTGATTTTTTATTTTGTCGATTGTCCCCATTATTTTTGCCGTTATGAAATCTATACAAACGATAAAGATGAAGATGAGCGGTTTATTCTTTTCTCGAAAAGTGTTATCGAAATTCTACAGCGTCTTCAATGGGCGCCCGATATAATTCATTGCAATGATTGGCCAACAGGATTGATTCCGCTTTTGCTTAGAGAAAATTATGGGTGGGACCGTTTGTTTCAAAAGACAGCAACCGTTTTTACAATTCACAACGTTGCATATCAAGGCAAATTTGCAAAAGAAGCTTTTATAAAATCCGACTTCGACATCAAACATGCTTTGCCGGGCGGAATAGCAGAGTACAACGGCGATATTAACTTCTTGAAAACCGCAATATTAACGTCGGACATAATTAATACCGTGAGCGAAACTTATGCGCGTGAACTTTTAACGCCGGAATACGGCGAAGGAATGAATGATTATTTGTCGTTGCGAAAAAATGATTTGCGCGGAATATTAAACGGTGTTGATTACAACATCTGGAATCCGGAAAAAGATAAAAACATTACTTCCAATTATTCTACATATGATCTCGATTCAAAAATAAAAAACAAAAAAGCTTTATTAACACGCTTGAATCTTTCTTTCAATGAAAACGTTCCTTTGATTGGAATTGTTTCTCGTCTGGTTGAGCAGAAAGGATTTGATCTGATAAATTCCGGCATTGAACAGCTAATGGAATTGAACGCGCAATGGGTAGTTCTTGGCAACGGACAGGAAGTTTACGAAGAGATGTTTAGAAAGATGGCAAAAAAATATTCAAAGAAAATTTCTGTTTATCTTGGCTACTATGATGAACTTTCTCATTTAATTATGGCTGGCGCAGATATTTTTTTAATGCCGTCCCGGTTTGAACCATGCGGACTCGGTCAGATTTATGCTTTGAAATATGGAACGATCCCGGTTGTACGAAAAACCGGTGGACTTGCCGATACAGTTCAAGAATGGAATGAGTTAATGCCATTGGAAGAAGTAACCGGTTTTGCTTTTTATGAATACTCTCCGGGTGCTCTTATTCATTCTATGCGGCAAGCGATAAATGATTTTTCCAATAAAAAAGTTTGGAATAAAATTCAATTAAATGGAATGAGCAAAGATTTTTCGTGGAAGAAATCCGCTGAAAAGTATGTGAGACTTTATGAAAATGCTGTAATTAAAAGGCGCGATCGTGTCTAAAAGACTTCTCCTTATTGAATCCGGAACTAAAAAGCATTATTTGCACTAAAACTACATTTCGAATTATGAACTAGTTTATTAATTATTTGTTTAATTGATTATGAAACTATCTCAGCAGTTAATTTTTTTCGGTATTGTTTTTTCCGTATACGGATTAATCAACTACTATATTCTTCGCCGCGGTCTTTCTGTGATACCCGAATCGTACAGAACGATTTATCTGGTTACCGGTGTTTTTTTTGTTATCTCTTTTATTGCAGGAAGATTTTTAGAGCGCGTATGGATCTCTTTCTATAGCGATGTTTTGATCTGGGTTGGTTCGTTTTGGATTGCGTTCATGTTTTATTTCTTTTTGTCTTTGGTAATTATAGATCTTCTCCGCTTTATAAATTTTCTAATTCCTTTTTTCCCGTCATTCATTACGGCTAATATCGAAAAGACAAAGCGTATAACCGCTCTGGTGGTTTTTGTTTTTGTTATAATAACAATAGCCGGTGGTTACATCAACACAAGAACAATTAACACAAGGACATACAAATTTAAAATCAACAAATATGCCGGTGAATTAAGTTCTCTAAATATTGTAATGGCTTCGGATCTTCATCTTGGAACTATTCTGGGTAAATCTTTTCTAAATAATTTAGTAGATAAAATTAACGCGCTAAAGCCGGACATAATTCTTCTTGCCGGAGATATTGTTGATGAAGATCTAAATCCAGTTATTAAAAATAATGTTGGCGAAGAGCTGGTGCGTTTAAAATCTAAATTTGGAGTCTTTGCTATTACCGGTAATCACGAGTATATCGGTGGAGTTGAAGCGGCAGTTAAATATCTTACCGCTCACGGTATCACTGAATTAAGAGACACTTCAGTAAAAATTGACGATTCTTTTTCTGTCGTTGGAAGAGAAGACCGCTCGGTAAAACAATTTTCCGGCAGACAAAGAAAAAGTTTAAGTGAGCTGCTAACCGGAATTGATAAATCTTTTCCCATAATAATGATGGATCATCAACCGTTTGGTTTGAATGAAGCTTCGGAGAATGGAATTGATCTTCAGCTTTCCGGACACACACATAACGGTCAGCTTTGGCCCATCAATTATATAATAGAAAAAATTTATGATTTAGCGTGGGGTTACGAGGTTAGGGGCGACACTCATTATTACGTTTCTTGCGGAGTTGGCGGCTGGGGTCCTCCCATCAGAACCGGCAGCAGACCGGAGATTGTAAATCTCAAGATAAAATTCAAAGCAGAAAAAAAGTAAGCCAGCTATTTTTAACAGTTAGTATTGAATTATCTTTAATAAAATTGCCGTTAGAGTAACAACGCTTACAATCAGCCAAAGACCAACTCCTTGCGCCATCGGTTGAACGCCAACCCTTTTAATTGTTTCTCTGCTTAATCCGGCGCCAATAAGAAAAAGAGTTACAACCAAAAGCCGTTTTGCTATTAGTGCCAATTCATTCCAAATATAATTTTGCGATTGAAAAAGAGAACTGATAATTGCCGCCGCAATAAATCCGAAAATAAAATATGGAATTGTAATTTTACTTTTTGATTTTCCAAAGATTGCAAAACCAAGAACAAACGGAGTAATCCATAATGCTCTTGTAAGTTTAACCGTAACACCTGTCATCAACGCTTCGTGTCCGTATGATGACGCCGCGCCGACAACACTGCTTGTGTCGTGAATTGCTAATCCAGCCCAAACTCCGAAAGATTGCTGATCTAATTTTAATAAATGTCCAATGATAGGGAAAAGAAACAACGCAACGGCATTGAGAGTGAAAACGGTCGCGAGAGATACCGCTACTTCTTCGTCTTTTGCTTTTATAACCGGCGCAAGTGCCGCTATTGCGCTTCCGCCGCAAATAGCGGTTCCAAAAGAAATCAACCGCGATGTGGTTGAATTTACCTTAAGCATTCTGCCAATTACCGCACCAAGCGTAAGTGTAAAAAATATTCCTATGATTGTATAGACAATGGATTTTTCTCCCTCGCGGAGAACATTTCCAATTCCTACGCCAAAGCCAAGTCCAATTACAGAAAGTTGTAAAAGCTTCTTGCTCCAATTCGTTGAAAATTTGGGCAATGGATTGCCAAAGGCGAGACTAAAAATAATTCCGATTGCAAGAGAAACTGCGGCATCAATCTGCGGTAAAAGGCAGAGCAGCATCAACATTATGAAAATTATTTTTTTGATTTATTAAACTCCGCCTTCTTTACTAAAACCGAATTCTCCCCGTAGTTAGGAGAGAATTCGGTGGTGTAATAAAATTATTTTTTCTTCGCCTCAAAAATATTATTTTTTTCGTAGGCATCCGGGACTAATTTTGTGTTCAGCTCCACTTTTTCGATCTCTTTTTTATTCTTCAGATCAATCTTTACTTCTTTGTTCCCGGTTTTCCACGACGAAGCGCTTTTGTGAATATTCTCTGTTGTTTTATCGTTATACGTAACAATCAAATCAATTGGAACCGGGACGCTGCCGATTTTCTCAACAACAATTTCTGTTTTTCCGCTTTTAGATTTTACGCTCTTAATTCCGAGATCCGGAAAACCGCGTTCAAAATACCATGGATTCCAAAACCAGCTTAAGTCTTCTTTGGCAACATCATTAAATGTGAAGAAGAAGTCCCATGGTAACGGATGCTTGCCGTTCCATCTGTTCATATATTCATGCAGAGCTTTCTTGAATAAGTCTTCACCTAAAATATCTTTCAACACATAATATGAAATTGAGGCTTTTGTGTAAGAATTAAAATTTAGCATTGGTCCGCCCGCAAGCGATGGGGTTATCATTGGTAAATCCATCTCTGTCCCCATCCCTTTTCCAAGGACAATAATATTTCCCGTAAATTCATCCGCGCCCGGCACAATATCTTTCAACATTGCCGAAGTAAAGAACATTGCCCAGCCCTCATCCATCCACGCATATTTCCGTTCGTTTGTTCCCATATAAAAAGGAAAATAGTTGTGCGCTATTTCGTGCAGAGTTACGCCGGCTAGTCTAGCCGGAGTTCCGCCCATTCCGTTGTTGCACATCATCGGCATTTCCATTCCCCCGCCGCCCATTGTTTCACCATTAAAAACTGTTATCTTGAAATAGGGGAAAGGAACTCCCGGCAAATGTTTGGAAAGATTCTCAACGGAAAGTTTAGCCAAGTAAGCAACATCTTCCCAGCTTTTTGATTTTGTTGGATAGACTGCATCGGTTAAAACTCTTTTTCCGTTTGCGTCAACAACGGCGCTTATTCCATCCCACACATAACCGTTTGTGGTTGCAAAAGAAACGTCGGAAACGTTTTCTGCTTTCAACTTCCAGGTTGTTTTTTCGTTCTTCTGTGTTGCACCGTTTTTTAAATCTTCTTCACGCACAATTCTTATTACTCCATCCGATTCCATCGCTTCTTTATAACGGGCATAAATTTCCGGCTTTAAAATCTCTTGTAAGTTCTGATAAGCTCCCGTTCCCCATACCAAATATTTTGCGGGAACTGTGATCTCTAAATCAAAATTATTTTGATCATTATAAAATTCAACTTCTCCTGTGTAGTTGTTGCGGTCCCAGCCGTCTACATCATCGTAAACCGAAACTTGGGGATACCAGTAAGCAACGTAAAGAGTTGAGTCGTTATACGCACCCATTCTTATTCTTGATTCTTTTGGAATTATTACACTCCACTTTACTTCAATATCTACTGATGATTTAGGCAAAAGCGGTGACTGAAAAATATTTACAGTCATGTTTGTACCGCGGCGGAAAACTCCTTCGCCGCCTTTTGTGTTGATCCCTTTGCCGTTGATAATTAAAGTATCAACCTGAACGCCGTCTGTTTCATCATTTGGAGAAATTTGTGAATTGTGAGGATTTCCTTTTTTGTTGATGTCCTGATAAAGACGGAAAACTAATTGTCTAAGTGTGTCGGGACTTTGGTTGTAATATTTAATTTGTGCCGACCCTTTAACAGTATGTTCTTTAGGAAAAACTTCCGCTTGGATTTTGTAGTCGGTATGATTGATCCAATACTTTGCGCCTGGTTTACCGTCGTATGAGCGTGTTCCTTTTTCATATGCTTTAACAATATTGCGCGGAATATAGACTGAAGATTTTTGCGCAAATGAAAATGAAGCGAAAAGAAATAATAAAAAGAAAACGTTTGTTGCGAGAACTATTTTATTTTTCATATATCCTCTAAATGTGTTGTCTTTAGATGTTGTAGCGGATTATTATGTTCCTTATGGTCATTAAAATTCAACGGTGTTGTCTTTCATGTTTACGTCTGGAATTTGAGTCGTTCCAAGTTCAACTTTTTTTATTTTCTTTTTCGTTTGAATAACTGTTTTAACCGTTGTGTTTCCGTTTTTCCATTCATCTGCATTTTTTTCGTAAACAAATTCGTTCGTTCCATCTTCGTAATAAAATTTTAATTTGACCGGAACCGGAAGACCGCCTTTGTTGGCAATACTTATGCTTACGCCATTATCGGTAATTTTTGCAGAAAGAATAAGATCGGGATATTTATTCTCAAAGAACCACGGATTAAAATACCAATCAAGATTTTGTCCCGATGCTGAATTAAACGAGAAAAAGAAATCATATGGAATTGGATGTTTACCATTCCATCGGTTCATATATTCGTGTAATGCTTTCTTGAATAATTCATCGCCAAGAAATTGACGCAAAAATTCGTAAGCCGCTCCCGGTCTGCGATATGACGCCGTGCGATAAGAGGGTCCGCGCAATTCATAAGATAAAACCATTGGCGGAACATCTTGTTCATTGCCTGCAAATTCGGAAAAACTTTGAGCGTTGCGCGTTCTCGGATCATAGCCCGGAGCGTGTGATGTTTGAAAATCGAACGGAAGCATTGTTGCCCACCCTTCGTCCATCCATGCGTATTTGCGTTCGTTGATTCCCATATAAAATGGAAAGTACGTATGAGAAATTTCGTGCGAAGTTAAATGAACGGTTCTTTGTAATTCCGGTTCTGATGAATCATTAACCATCATAGGAAATTCCATTCCGCCCTCTCCGTTAAACACTGTCATTTTGGGATACGGAAACGGAACTCCGGGAATGGAAGTAGAAAAACTTTCAATAGCTTTACGGGCGAGCTCGGCAACAGTATAAAAATCTTTCGATTCTTTTTTATACGCTGCGCTGATAAATGTTCTTCGCCCGGATTCTTTATCAACAATCAAGCTCGATCCGTCCCACAAATAATGATCGCTGGTTGCAAAAACAAAGTCCGGCACATTTTCCGCTTTGAACTTGTAAGTAAGTTTCTCTTTGTCTGCCGTGATTTTATAATCTTTCTCTTCGATGATTTTAACAACTTTATCTGAATTATTTGCTTCATTATACCGTGCAAAAATTTCTTTTGAAAAAACTTCATCCGGATTTTCCAGAATTCCAGCTCCCCAAACAATAAAATTTTTCGGTACCGTTAATTCAATTTCGTAATTTGAAAAGTCATTATAAGATTCAACCTGTCCCGTATAACTAACAACATCCCAACCATCAATGTCGTCATAAACGGCAACTTGAGGATACCAATACGCAACTAAAAATGATGAGTTGTCGTACGTTCCCGTTCTAACATTAGATTCTTTAGGTAGAATAAAGCTCCAGCCGAATTTTAATTCGATATGGGATTTAGGAGCTATCGGAAATTTGGGAGTAATAAATAAATTAGTTCCTTCTCGCCTGATTGCTTTATCGGTGCCATCTGTTTTTATTTCTTCTCTGTTCACAACGATTTTACTTACATGAACTCCATCCGTGATATCGTTTGGGGAAATTTCGAAATCGCGCATGTTGCCTTTACGGTAAAGATCCGGCAATATTTTAATCACTATCTGTTTTAATGAATCATGACTGTTGTTAAAATATACTATTGACTCTTCGCCAGAAATTTTACGGGTTTTGGGTTCCAGCTCTGCTTTGATTTTATACTCGGCTTTATTTTGCCAATAGTTTGGTCCGGGTTTGCCATCAAGCGAACGCGTGCCATTGTCAATCGCTTTCTGAATGTTAAGCGGAATGTTGAGCGATGATTTTTGTGCGTACATTGAGTTGCAAAGAAGCAGTACAACAAAGAGATGGAATAAGGTAAGTTTTGTTTTCATTTTTGTTTTCCAATAATTCTGATGTGCGGCAAAAATAGTGTGGCGAATAGACTAAAACAAATAAATCGTGCGTTAAATAATTAACCGGGAAGGTGTAAAAAAATTCAGGAAATGAAGCTCCCCGACGCAAGCGTCGGGGTATCTAAACTGCAAACAAATCTAATTGTGTTCTATATATTTGTTTATAGTCATTGCCTTGTTTCTGAACATATTCTTTAATTACTTTTTCATTCC
>JAKAKD010000067.1 GCA_021824635.1 Bacteroidota bacterium
CATTTTTCTTTTTATGTTCCGGCATTATTGGTGAATTATCTTCAAACCACTGTGCGTTATCGCTAATTGCTTTGATCCTTTTGGTTGCTTCATTATCTTTTATAGAAACGTAAGATTCATATGTCCCCCGGTAACCGAGCGGATCGTTGTATGTTTCAATAAAACCGTTAACGACATCAATTACAGAAGATGTGTCTTTAACCCAGGCAATGTTGTACTCATCCCATTTTTTTAGATCACCTGTTTCATAATATTCAATAAGAAGTTCTAAAGCTTTTTTCTGCTGATCGTTTTCTGCAACCGTAACCGCTTTTTGCAGCCATTCTACAATCTTGACAATTGCCGCCGCATAAATGCTGTTCGCTTTATAGTGACGCTCCAGAATTTCTCCCTTTAATCTTACTAGTTTGGAATTTAGTCCGTATGAAATCGGTTCGGGATCATTTGGATTTACAATTTTTTTATAGAACGCTTCAACTTCTTTTTGCGTTACGTCATCGTAAAAATTTACTGCAGATGATTTTACAAGATCAAATTTGGGATCTTGATTAACCTTCATTGCGTCAATTTTAGGATCGAACATAATCGGAATAATTTTTTCGACTAAATCATCCGCGTGTTCATTGTTTTGAAGCGGGAGCTCATATTCGTCGGAACCAGCTACCAATTGTTTGAAATATTCTTTAGAAAAATCCGGAACGAATTTTTTGTTGGAATAATGATGATGAATACCGTTTGAAAACCAGACACGTTTTGTATAAGTCATAAATTTTCCGAAATCGGGAGTCGTACGGTCGCCGGTATAGGTTTTAATAATAGCTTCCAATGTCCGCCGGATATATAAATTGTGTTTATAATTCTGATCGTAAATCATATCACGTCCGGATAGTGCCGCCTGGTAAAGATAGTAAGCAAGCTGCTTCTGTTTGAGTGTGAGTTCATCAAAACCCGGAACTTGATACCGCTGAATCCGTAAATCGGCAAATTGTTCGGTAGAATATTTAAAATTATCCGGTGCTTGTTTCTTTTCTGAACTGCAACTCATAGCAATAATTCCTAAAATGATATATAAAATATTTCTGATATGTCGCATAAGTTTTCCATAGTTTATTTATTATTGTTCTAAAGAAAAATATAACTTTTGTACACACTAAACAATTCATCGCGGCTTCACTTTTAGGAAATTATTATGAATGTGCAGATATTCGGCACCAAAGGATGCAGCGAGACCCGCAAAGCCAAACGGTATTTTAAGGAAAGAAGAATTGCATTCCATTTTAGAGATCTAAATGAAAAAGGAATAGCAAAGGGAGAGCTAGAAAATATTACACGCGTTATTCCGCTGGAAGAATTGATTGACCGCGAAGGAAAGCAATTCAAAAAAAGGAATCTTCAATTCATGGTCTTTGATTTGGAAGAAGAATTGTTAAATGATTCTTTACTTTTTAGAACTCCGATTGTTAGAAACGGAAAAGAAGTTACTGTTGGGTATAAACCGGAAGTGTGGAAAGGGTGGTTATAAAATTTTTTTCTTCTTTAACTCTTCTACAAGATTTTCGTAAGTGGTAAACTGAATCCCGTCCCAACCCATTTTTTTTGCACCGTCAACATATTTCTTAATATCATCAATAAAGAAATGCTCTTTGGCGGGTTCTCCGGTGAAAGATTCAACGGCTTTATAGATCTCTTTTTCCGGCTTAATGGATTTCACTTCATAAGACAAAATGAGTTTATCAAAGTAGTTTAAAAAATCATGATGTTGGTAACCGTATTTTTTATGGATTGGATTCGTGTTCGAAAGAAGAACAAGTTTGTATTTCTTTTTTTTCAGAACGGGAAGAAGATCCACTACTTTTTGGTTTATGGAAAACAGGCTTGAGTAAATTTTGCAGAATTGTTTCCCTATCACTTTTCCCTCAAGCCACTTCAACATAATTGTCAAAAATTCCTCTGTATGTATTTTCCCCTTTTCAAAATCACGGTGAATGTGATAGTTCTCTTCGTAAAGTTTGTAAAATTTATTGCCAAGTCCGGGCTTTATTCTATTGAATTTGTTAACGATGATTTGATAATCGAAAGGAATGAGAACATTCCCCAGGTCAAATACAATTACAGAATATTTTTTCATTGAATAATTTTCCTTCGTGAAAATTAGTAGAACAAATATAAGAGAAGATTTTTTAGAGAGAAAAATAAAAAGCCGCACTCTTTTGAAATACGGCTTTTTGATAAATCATTTGCAGCTACATGTTAAGAACTATTTACTCAATCCTAAATCTTATGGAACGGGATTTGGCTCAACTGTTTTCTTCTTCAATCCCAAGAGTTCGCTAACTTTTCCGAATAGCACCGGAATTCTAACGCGGTACTCTTCGACTTTAGTATAAACTAACGGAACAATCAATAATGTTAAAAGGAGAGAACTAGTTAATCCGCCTATTAACGCCCAGGCTAAACCGGATTTCCATTCAGCGCCGGAACTTGTTGAAAAGGCAATCGGCATCATAGCAAATATCATCGTCAGCGTTGTCATAAAGATTGGTCGGATTCTCATTTTAACCGCATCAATCAAAGCATCAATAACACTTTCTCCCTGCGCCCGCATAAAGTTTGTTCTATCCACAAGGAGAATTGCATTCTTCGCCACAAGTCCCGTTAACATAATAATTCCAAGAATAGTAAAAATGTTGAGCGCTTTCATGGTCAATGCAAGAGCTAATAGAGCGCCAATCATCGCAAGCGGTATAGAGAATAAAATTACAAGCGGGTAAATAAATGAATCATACAACGCAACCATAACCATGTAAGTGAACAAAATTGCCGCAAACATCGCCAGACCTAAATCACCAAACGAATCGCGTTGATTTTTGATATCGCCCTGCCATGAGTAGGTAACGCCGGGCGGAAATTTATATTTCGTAAATGCTTTTTCAATATCTTGAGAAATAGCACCGGTAGTTCTTCCTCCCTGCACCTGCGAATAAACTGTTACAGCCGCGCTTCTTGCTTCACGCGATAATTTAGTGGGACCGGTGGATTGATATATGTTAGCGAACTGCTTAAGATAAATTTGCTGTCCCTTTCTATTCGTAAAACTGATATTACCGAGATTATCTGTTTTGGAACGGTCAAATTGATCAAGTACAATTCTAATATCATAGTCAGTATCTCCTTCGCGCAGAGTGGAATTATCATCACCGGTTAATGCCACCTGCAAAGTCTGACCGACATCGGCGATAGATAATCCAAATGAAGTTAATTTTCTTCTATCAATTTCAACTCTTGTTTCAGGATTTCCATCTTCTGCCGACAGGCGGACATCTGCAGTACCCGGAATTTTTTTAACCATATTCTGGACTTCGTTCGCCGTTTTTAAAACGACATTATAATCCGGTCCGTTTATAATTAATTGAATAGGTGTTTGATTTGCAGTGCCAAAAATTCCAATTGGATTAATACGCACTTTAACACCCGGAATTCTTTGAACCATCTGTTTGATCTCATTTCCAACTTGATCGGTAGATTTAATTCTTGCTTCTTTAGGAACGAGTGTAACAGTGATTTCTGTTGAATTACTCGATGCAAATCCAACTAATCCTTCAGTGGAAGAACCCACATTGGCATACATTCTCTCCACTTCGGGCATTTTACCAATCATCTTTTCGATCTGCTGAGAAACTTTATTTGTCTTTTCAATAGTTGTTCCCGGTGCCAATTCAAGACTAACAGCAAATTCTCCGCGGTCGGATTGAGTCATAAATTCCGCACCGATGAATCCAAGCGGGATTAATGCAAATGTTGCAATGAACGCCACAACAACTAAGAGCGCAACTTTAATTCTATTTTTTAATGCCCACTTTAGAAGCTGAACATAATTTTCTGTAAGCTCTTTAAATTTCTGTTCGAACCATAATGCAAATTTTCCAAGTAATGTTCTTGAGGTTAATCTCTCTAGTTTTGCAAATCTCGATGCAAGCATAGGAGTTACAGTAAATGAAACGAATAAACTCATCAATGTTGAAACAACAACAACTGCAGAGAATTCTCGCAAAATGTTTCCAACAATTCCTCCAACCAGAGTTAACGGCAAAAAAACGGCAACATCAACAAATGTTATGGCAAGAGCGGCAAAGCCAATTTCATTTCTTCCGCGTAAAGCTGCAACTCTGCTCTCCTCACCTTTTTCAAGGTGATGATAAATATTTTCCAGAACTACAATTGAGTCATCTACAAGAATTCCAACTACGAGAGAGAGTCCCAAAAGCGTCATAAGGTTCAATGTGAAACCTAAAGCCCATATTGCTATGAATGTTGAAATTAGAGAACATGGTATAGCTATCAGCACGATTACGGAATTTCTTACACTATGAAGAAACATTAACATAACTATCGAAACAAGTACGACCGCAAGCGCTAGATCGCTTTTTACAGCATTAGCAGCGTCAATAGTAAAGAGAGAGGCGTCCTGCGCGATTTCGAATTTCAAATTATTTGCTTTATAAACACTTTCAATTCTTTGAATTTCTTTTCTTACAAGTTTTGCAACGTCAACTGCATTAGCATCCGTTTGTTTCTGAAGAATCAATCCGATAGTACTTCGGAAATTAATACGAACAATATTTGTGTAATCTTTAATTCCATCTTCAACTTCTGCAACGTCTGATAGCTTTATTTCACCACCTAATCTAGATTCACCAATGGTAAGATTTTTCAGATCATCTACGGAAGTTAGTTTTCCCGCCACACGCACAATGAATTGACCATCCTGATCTTTTATCTTTCCTGTAGGAAAATCGAGGTTAGCGGCTTTAATAACTTGTGTTACTTGCGGAATTGAAAAACCGTAAGCGCGTAATTTCTGCAGATCAAGATTAACTTTGATCTCACGCTCTTCACCGCCGACAAGCACAATTTGCCCAACTCCCGGTACGCGCGAAAGCAGCGGCTGAAGTTTATCTTTTACGAACTGATAAAATGTTTTTGTATCCATATCTGCAGAAACACCCATTCTCAAAACCGGAAGTTCATCAAGTGCAAATTTTGAAATCGTAGGTGTTTTTGCCTCGCTTGGAAGTTGCGATGTTATCTCGCCCACTTTTCTCTGCGCGTCCTGAAGTGAAAGATCTGTGTTTGCAGACTGTAAAAGTTCCACAGTTATAAACGACACACCTTCAGAAGAAGTTGAACGTACATCGGAAACTTTATCCATTCCGGAAACCGCATCTTCAATTAATTTTGTAACGCCGTTTTCAACTTCATTCGGCGATGCGCCCGGATAAATTGTTGTAATAGTAATAATCGGCGGAGAAATTTTAGGCAGCAATTCATACTGAAGCTGGCGAAATGCAAATAGACCTAAAACAATCAGAGCAGAAAATATAATGATTATGAGCGACGGTCTTTTTATTGATAATTCTGTAATTGTCATTTTAAAAATCCTTTTTACTTATTGAGAATCTCAACTTTTAAATTATCCACCAAATTATTTTGTCCGTTAACAACAATCGTTTCACCTTCCATCAATCCTTGAAGCACTTGGACAAAAATTCCAGATTCACTTCCAACGGTTAAGTTGCGGAGTTTCGCAATGCCGTTTTCAACAACAAACACTTGAGGTTCTTTAACGCTTCCGACCAGCGCGTCTCTTGGAATAACAATAGTTTCTCTGTTTTTCAACGAAGTGAACTCAACTCGCGCGAACATTCCTGCTTTAAGAGGATGAGCACTTTCATTGTTAATACTTATTTCAACCGGATAAGTATGCGCGTCGTCCCCTTTAGAACTAACCGATTCAACTCTACCTTTGAATGTAACGCCGGGATAAACATCAACAGTAACAGAAACTGCATCTCCGGCTTTTGTAAGGAAAGCATCGCTTTCGGCAAGATTTAATTTCACTTTTAATTTACTTATATCAACGATATTAGCCACCATTGTAGCTTGAGGAGCGCCTTGGACCATTGAACCAAGATCTACATAGCGGGCAGTAATGTAACCGGAAATTGGAGTTTTTATTTGTGTATCGTTAAGCTGTCTTTTTGCAACAATGTACTGTGCTTCTGCCATTGCGGCTCCAAGCTTTGCCTGATCCAGCTGCGAATCGGTTACAGATTTTTGCTGATAGAGTGTTTGAAATCTTTCATAATCCTTTTTTGCTTTTTCATAATTTGCTTCCGCACTCATCAACGCAGCTTTCTTTAATTCATCATCAACCTGAAAAAGAACCGAACCGGCTTGCTTATAATCTCCAACTTTTGTGAACACTCCGGTAATTTTTCCCGCGGCTTCAGAGATAATATTCACGTCGTCATTAGCGGTTATTGTTCCAACCATATTTAGTGATTCGGTTAAATTTTTCTTCTCTGCTTTTCCAACAGAAACATAATAAACATCTTTAATACCGCCGGCGGTGGTTGCCGCCATTTTTCTTTTGTTCATAAACAGCACCGCAATAATAATGGCTAAGACCACTACTATCGAAACTATTAATTTCCATCTCTTCATGATTTACTTCTCCGAATAATTATAAATTTTTTATTTACCGATTGATTTGTCTAACCTTGCTTTCGCAAGTTCATAATCAACTATTGAGTTAGTATAATTAACTTTTGCCGTTTTTTGAGCTGTCTCTGCATCAATAACTTCGGAGCTTGTAGCCAAACCGTTCTTAAATTTATCGGCGGTCATTCTCATATTTTCATCAGCCTGTTTAACCGAGAGTTCTGCAATTTCAATTTTTCTTTTGGTCTGACTAAAGCTCAAATAATTTTGAGTAACTTCTAAGGCAATTCCATCTTTAATCATTCCCATCGCGTCAACTGCTTGAGAGAGTTGCGCCTCTGCCTGATCGGTTTGATGTTTTGTTGTAAGCCAATCCCACACATTCATGCTTAAATTCACGCCAACATCCCATGTTGCATCGAACTGATCTTTTGTAGGCATGATTCTTTGATTCGGTCTTGAGTAATAATAGTTTCCAACAACACTCAGCTGCGGATACCACGATGATTTTGCAAGTGTAACTCCGGCTTCTGTGGCTTTAATTCTAGAATCGGCTGCAAGCACTTCTGATCTTTTAGTGATTGCATCACTAACCAGCTTATTTATTTCATCAAACTGCGCCGTGCTCATATTGGCAGACGATAAAATTTCTATCTGAGTCCCAAGTGAAATTCCCAGAGTATTACATAAAGCAACCTCAGCCAGTCTTACAGAATTTTCGGCATCAACTTGTTGATATAAGGTATTCGAAAGCTGAACTTCGATCTTCAGAACATCATTAGTGGTCGTCATTCCGACATTCTCAAGATTTTTTGCGTCTGCAACGTGAGCTTTGATTTGATCTACCGTTTCATCCATTACTTTTTTAAACTGAGTTGCTTTGAACAATCCCCAGTAAGCATTTTTAATATTAAAAATCAGTTCGCTTTTATCTTTATTGTAATCTTCATTAGCAGCATTTGAAAGCTGTTCGTTCATTTCGGAATTGCCGAGCAATCTGAATCCGGTAAAGATCGGTTGGAATAAAGTAAGCTGTGCAGAATAGTTATCAAGAATAACATTTGAGATATTAAATGTTCCCATTCCCGGTATTGTTACGGAAAAAGGATTAATGGGACTTAGTCTTCTGTATCCCGCGTTAAGCTTCAAAGAAGGAAGCCGCATTGCATTAACTTCTCTGACCTTGGCTTCAGCGCTCTTCACTTTCATCAATGAGGAGTGAAGTAATTTGCTGTTCTGCAAACCGATTTCGATTGCTTGATCAACGGTAAGCGAAAGTTTTTCCTGCGCAGTAACTTTAACACTGAGCACAAAAACGGTAAGCAGAATTAATGTGAAATTAAATTTTGATCTGGTCATATAACAGACTCTCCATAATTATCTTTTATAAGTGTTGATGTATTGTATTTCTTTCTTCCTTCAACCGTAAAAATTCCTTCGAACAGTATTTTAACTAAATCCTTGAACACCTGATCGGCGGAAATTGGGAGACGCGCAAGCACTTCTGGATTTATTAAACTATGAATTGATGAGACGTATGCCAGTACAACCACTTCTGTGTTTACGTCTTTCCTGAAAATTCCGCTTTTAATTCCCTGTTCTATCAAGCGGGATAAATTTGAGTAAGCTTTCTTTTTTCTAAACTCTTCAATATCGCGCCAGAATTCCGGATGGCTTTTCATAAGATCCCTAACAATCGGGCCCTCTAGTCTAGTTCCCTGCTTGGCGATGAAATTCATAAACCTTTTTAATTTTTCAATAAACTCCATAGATTTATGTGAGATTAATTCTTCTATAAAATCGTCAACCTCGCACTTGATGTTGTTTAGAATCTCTTTGAGAAGATGTTCCTTATTAGAAAAATGCTTATAAAGAGTTTTTTTGCTTATACCCAGGTCGGAGGCAATCTCTTCCATAGTAACTTTAGAAAAGCCGTAACTCTGGAACATCTCGTTAGCTTTAGCAAGAATTCTATTTTTTACTTCCAAATCATTATTCATTAACTCTTACTCCATTAGTATTCAATGCAAACACCGCATCACAACAATTGGTTCCGCCGGAAACATTTATTGTATTTTTCGTTTCCAAACTTATAAAAGCGTTTTCTTTAATCCAAAACATTTATAAAGAAATTTGGAGGCAAAAATAGATGAAGCGGTCTGAGATGTTAAGAATAAATCGGTAAATGGTGGGAAATAATCGGTAAAAGAAAAATGGCAGGGGATTAGTGAATTGAAGCCGCAATCCTTTACTGAACTGCGGCTTCTTTAATGAATTTTATCCAGTTTATTTCATCAGAAGCATCTTCTTTGATTGTACAAAATTATTAGCTGTGATAGTGTAGATGTAAATTCCGCTTGTTAATCTGCTCGCATCAAAAGTTACATTATGGTATCCGGCTGTTCTGTTTCCATTTACTAATGTTGATATCTCTTTGCCTAACATGTCATAGACTTTTATTGTTACAAATCCATTCTCCGGAAGTTGATAATTTATGGTTGTTGTCGGGTTGAATGGATTGGGATAGTTGTCAATTTGATATTCTGTCGGCACTTCACTATGTGTCTGCAACATTGCCACATCATTATTCTGCATTGAAGCGCCATAGGTACAATAGATTCTTGTATTAGCTCCTCCACTTGACCAGCTGTCATTGACAGAATAATACGCTGTTAGCCCATACTCCAATAAAATATCTTCTTTCCATATTCCTAAATTGAAATCATAATCTGTAAACGATTGTACCCCTCTATTGACTGTCCCAATTACTATATCAGAACTCCAAGAACCATTCGAAAATACTCTTCTGTGAACTCTATATTGTGTAACCGATGCATTTGGATTGTCTGTCCAACTGATTTGAACCGGCTGACCTATTGTTGTGCCAAATGATATAGACGGATTTATGGCTTGAACACTGTATTCCGGAGTGTAAGTATCATTCTGTGTAGCCGTAATTATTGTTGAGGAGATTAATTGATTGGCACTGTTTCTCCATCCACCCAAAAACATGTGTTCAATTCCATCGGTTACAAAGTACCCTTCGGCCGAAGCTGTTACGGTGTTTTGCTCAACTGTTGAAGATGAGGCTGATGAAGTGTAATTGTTTCCATTCAATGTTATTGAGTGACCGGGATTTGAAAAGGTTAGATTACAAACTTTTCTCAGATTGGCCATGTATGTTTTTCCACCATCATCCACTGCAACCGAAAAAGAATAAGTTTGGTTCGAACTTCTAAAGACATAGTCCCTTTCCCAATCACTAGGGTTTGTTGCACCGGTATGCCAAGTTCTCTGATAACTCTGATTATCCTGTTGAGGAGAATTAGCTGATAAACTAAGGCTTTGCCCTATGTTTCTTGTTAAGGAAATACCAGAAGAAGGAATAATTTGTGTTGAACCGTCTACCGATACCTGCCCATGTGTTCCGCTGCCGCTGTTATCAACAAAATTATTATCAATAGTCATATTAATTGGTAAGTAATATGTTATAGTTAAAGAGATACTAATTTTTGCCATAGAGTTATTTAATGAAGGAGAACTATATACCCCTATAATAATGTAGCTGTCTGCAAAATCGCTGGAAGTAATAGACGATTTAATGTCCTGGGCCAATGTATCGCTGTAATTAAAGGAACCAATTGAAGTATTTGTTTGTGATATTGCATTGTATAGCAGTTCCGCATTTGAAGACGCAGTTGACAAACTAGTATTGTTAGGCAGCTTGTTTACATTTGCTACAAAGTTATTTGGTGTGTATTCTTGTTGTGTTATTGAAGCTGCTAAATTAACACTCTTAATTGCATAGCCCGAGGGAACACCACTTAATGAAATTTTATAACATGAAACCCATTCCTTCCATCTATTCTGAGCTTGATTATAATTACCTAAATCGTGTTCAGAGTTGAATTGATATTCTGAAAAATCTGGGCTAGCACCATAATAATTACAAACAGTATATTTCACTTGTGTTTCAGTAATTGTAACAGTTTGAGGAAAGATTAGGGAGCTAAACACTAATGCAAATAATAATAAATACTTCTTCATGATTTTTACTCCTTTTGAATGTTTAAAAAATCATTATGTTTAAAAACAGAATAGCTCAATTCATTAAGAATGAATGAAAAAATAAGGTAACCAGCCTTGAAGAGACTATTCAGAGAGGAGCTGGTGCCGTAATCACCGGCTCCTTGTTATATCGCTAAATTTTTCTGCTCGGTTATTTCTCCTTTATTGTTACTGCTTTAGTTTCCCGTGATATATCAAAGTTAAGCCCGTTGGCGCTTCATCTACCAGAAAGAATACATCATTTTCAAATAATGCAGCACCATAAATTTGAGTTCGCGGTGTTTTATTAAAATAAAATAAATATTCTATGGTGCTGCCATTATAGTGCGCAAGACCATCGGTCATTAAAAGGAATATATCATTAGAACTTCTTCCCCAAATTCTTTGATAAAAATTTGGGTTATTAACATTAACTATGGTTTGAAATTTATTGTTTCTCCTAACCGCTATCTCATTCCCTAAAACAAAATGAACTTCATTATTAATTAAACTAATATCTGCCTGTAAACCCTGCGTCCATATATTGCTGTAAAGCTTCAGAAATTTCCCTTCGGAATATTCATAAATGTGTGTACTGTCGGTTAAATTACGACCGCCGATAACCTGCAAATAAATTTTGTTATCTGAAAAATTTTTATATAAATGTTCTACAATACCATATAAAACATCTGTCTTTATCATCTCCCATTTTTCATTATAATAATGTGCTATAACCGCATTATTAGCATAACCGTTTTCATCCACATAAGCACCTAAGGCATAAAAATTAATTGCAGATTCTCCCCATATATTGTCAAACACAATACCGCTGTGTCCATCTTTTGTAAGTCCGGCGAATAATTTCCAGTTGTTCCCATCATATCTCCAGATGCTTCCATTATCTGCACCCAAAAAAACATTATTGTAAGAAAAACCATAGATAGCCTTTGTATTAAATAGTCCTGAAATACCGTAAGAAGACCACTTCTCGCCATCAAAATGCGAAATTGAACGATCCCAATCGCCGTCACTTGTTCTCCAAACGTCTGTTGGTGAACTTCCCCAGAGTTTTCCCATACGGTCATAAGGCGTCTCTAATGTATCCACCTTCCACACATAATCTCTTCTGCCAGGTTGTGGTTCGGGTTCTACAAAGTTACTTTTGCAAGAATTTAGAATTGTAAATAGAGAAAGAAGTGTTACTGCTTTCAAGAAGGGTTTCATCTCTCCCCCGGTTTTTGTTAATCGAGACATACTTCAAATTTCCATTGATTAAATAATCTTTTTTTTTTGAGATAGTCAAGTCCATTTTATTACTTCTCCATTACTTCATTAAAAGTAAAAAGCCGCAATCCCTTTAGGAATTGCGGCTCAAAAAACAAATAGGAAGAAACTTTATTTTACTTCAAAGAGAGAGTCCGCTAAATTTGTATTTACCTCAATTGAAGAAGTAATTAAATCTATTGCGCCTTGAGGTGTAACCAAACTCATCTTGAAGGGATATTTTACACCTTGTACATCGCGGTAATCATCAAAATCAATAGTTTGTGTTGCGCCGGCTCCTTCGGCTATTGTTCTTACAAGCAGTCCGGAATTTACATCATAATAATTTGTAGATTTTTTACCGGATGGATATGTGAACGTAACACGGTAAGCATCTTTATTGTTAATTGTTTCCATTCCTGCTAACTCTGTCTTAATATTATTCTTTGCATATTCAAGCATTGAATAGAGCGAGCCAAGTTTCATTTGTTCAACTTGTTCCGGAGGAATATTCTGTTCTTGCCCCATTGCACTCATCTTCCCCTTTTCTCCATCAAAGGTCGTAATTTGCTGCCCAACTCCGAAATCAACAAGCTGATAAAACTTGTTAGGAGCTTTTTGAGACTGCGTCATTGAAATAGTCGTTCCCTGCATAGTGCCGGACATCTTTGTTGTTTTGTCTTTCACTTTAAGAATATTTTCTTTACCACCGATTGCTTCTACATATTTATCAAGAACTTGCTCAACCGTTACGCCTTCCGGCACTTTCTTTACATTGGGATTGTATCTATCACCGTATGTATCTAAATAATCAATTTTTCCGCTTACGCTGAATTTGGAAATATTTTTTGCAACATCCTGTGCGCTGCCAACAACAACAATATATGCGTTGTTTGGCTTGATATATTTTTTCGCCGTATTCTGAACATCATCAACAGAAACCGCGCTTAAGTTTTTGAGATAATTCTTGTAGTAATCTTTTGGGAGATTATACCGCGCTATATTAATTGCAAAATTAGCTACTGTTGCCGGCTGTTCAAGAGTGCGTATAAAACTTCCGGATAATAAATTTTTAGCGTTCTGAAGTTCTGTCTCCGTAACTTTTTCATTTCTGATTCTTTTCATTTCATTCAGTATTTCGGTAATAGCACTGTCAGTTACCGTATTTCTAACTTTTGTTGACGCGGAGAAATTTCCGATTAGTTTATCGGCGCTCAAACTTGAGTATGCGCCGTAAGTATAAGCTTTAGATTCTCTTAAGTTCATAAACAATCTTCCGGTAGCACTGCCGCCTAAGATTAAATTTACAACCTTAGCTTTTATTACATCTTCATTTCCAATCGGTAAATCCACGGGATAGCATACAGAAATAACCGATTGAACCGAACTTGCGCGGTCAACAAGATCAACTTTAGTTACAATCGGCGCCTTAGGTGTTGTATATGTATTCTTGGGAACGTCTTTTTTCTCCCATTTGCCAAGATATTTTTCTATTAAAGATTTTGCTTTCGCTTTGTTTATATCTCCAACAATAGCGAGATAAGAAATGTTAGGTCTGAAGTATGTGTCAATATATTTCGAACACATATCAAGAGTAATTGATTTTACACTTTCCTCGGTTTCAGATTCTCCATATGGATAATCTTTTCCATACATCACCGCATCAGAAACTCTTTTTGAAATTGCATCGGGATCCTCTTTTTGATAAGCTAATCCGGATAAAGTTTGTTTTCTGATCTTATCAAGTTCTTCCTGTTTGAAATCGTGATTTAATATAATATCAGAGACAATTCCCATAATTTTTTCTGCGTACTTGGAAAGACCGGATGCGTAGATGCTGGAAGAAGAAGTTGACAGCGATGCGCCGAGGAAATCAATCTCTTCATCGAGTTTATCTTTTGTTCTGCTCTTTGTTCCCGTGCGTAAAAGTTCTCCTGCCGCAGAAACATAGCCGGCGTTTTTCCCTTCAATAACCGGGTCGGAATCGACAACTAAACTAAATGTAACTTCCGGCAATTTATGATTTTCCACAACGAACACTTTAAGACCGTTTGCAAGCACAAATGATTCCGCATTACCAATCTTTACTTCTGGTGCGGGACCGGGCTGCGGGCGTTTGCTTCTATCCAACTGCGCAGTCGAAAACGACGCCGTAAATAGAATCAACATTAATACTAAAATTTTGTTTTTCATTTTTATTACTCCGTTATGTTTTCAATTCTTAATTGTCATACCAAGCAAAGCATCTCTTACAAGCAATTAGAAGAGATTCTAAGAAATGACATTGTTATTTCTTCTCCGCTGATTTCGGTAAGTAATAGAGTGTTACTCTGTTTTCTTTTGTTAAATATTTATTGGCAACCCGCTTGATGTCTTCACGGGTAACTTTCATATAACGCTGGAGTTCAGTATTAATCAAGTTTGCATCACCGAAATAAACAAAGTAGTTGGCAAGACTTTCGCCAATTCCCTGTACTGTTGAGTTTCTTGTTACGTAATCTGTCTCAACTTGATTTCTAATTTTTTGAAGTTCCGTTTCGGTAATCAAATCTTTCTTTACTTTCTCTATTTCTGCATCCATTGACGATTCTAAATCTTCCGGCTTAACTCCTTTATTTGCAATTGCCAATGCGATAAACAATCCCGGATCTTCTAATGGGAAAGGAATGGATTGAATCTGAACAGCTTTTTGTTCTTTGTCTTTAATTTCTTTTACCATTCTGGAACTTTCGCCGCCGGTAAGTAATGTACCCAGCATGCTAAGAGCATAATAATCGCTCGTTCCCTGTGCCGGCATATGAAACGCTTGAAGAACAAGAGGAAGCGGAACGTTATCATATACAATATCTCTAACTTCTGCAGTCTTTACCGGTTCTACTTCTTTAGGACGAACAATTTCTTCTTTTCCTTTTGGAATTTCACCGAAATATTTTTTTACAAGCTCTTTAGTTTTGGCAATATTAATATCACCGGCAATAGTTAGAGTTGCATTTTGCGGGACATAATACATTTTGTAAAACGCAATAAATTCATCCAGTTTTGCTTTGTCTATATATTGAGCAGAACCGATGGGAGTCCATCTATATGGATGAACTTTGTACGCGTCGCCAAATAATTTTTCAATCAACGTACCGTAAGGACGGTTATCAAGACTTTGTTTGCGTTCTTCTTTAACAACTTTGCGTTGAGTTTCAACACCAATGCTGTCAATCTTTAAATGCATCATTCTTTCGGATTCCATGTACAAACCAAGCTCAAGCTGATTTGAAGGAAGATTCTCGAAATAATAAGTCCGGTCGAAAGAAGTATTAGCGTTCAAGGCACCGCCAGCCGCTTCAATAATCTTAAAATATTCGCCGCGTTTAATATTAGGCGAACCCTCGAACATCAAATGTTCGAAGAAATGCGCAAACCCTGTTCTTTGAGGGTCTTCGTTTTTACTTCCTACATGATAAAGTACCGATACCGCTACTATTGGAGTAGTATTATCTTGATGTAAGATTACGTTCAATCCATTATCTAATTTGTACTGAACGAAATCAATTTTCTTTGATTGTGCGTTGACCAGCACAAATCCGGCTAATAGAAAAAGCAAAATGAGTTTGCGTTTCATTGAAACAGCTCCTTTTGATGTGATTTGATAAGATCTTCTCGTGGTTTCTGCATTAAACTTAATAAAATCTTTAAAAGATTGCGAATAATTTGACGTTTTCAATATCATTTAAGTTAAGACTAAGATTGCTTTTTAGTTTTAATTCCAGTCATTGGTAAAAAAATTAGTATTTCAAATCACTCTCTCTTTTTATTATTATGCAGTTGTCTTTGAAGCGTAACCGGCGGATTGATGAAAAAATTTTTACTAACTCTTTTCTCAACAATTTTATTCCTCTCTTTTATAGAAACTTTCGCGGGTACGTCTATCATTCCTTTGACGGATGCGAACAAAGAATCAAACAAATCCAAGCAAAGTCAGCGCAACAGTCGGCCTTTAGAAATTAATTATTCTATTGAACCATTTTATGATTTAAATTCCTTCCGCTTAATTGTTGTTCTTGAATTCAAAGGAGATAAATCCGGCGAGACAAAAATAATTTTACCCAATAGCCCGGACCTCAATTCAGTCAAATACTTAAAAGCTCTTTCGCCCAATTCATACATTCTTGATACAGACAAGCCGGAATACAAAATCGTTAAGCATCAACCCGGTTCATCTGTCCGCATTTATTATCAATTTGAGGAATCACGAGACGGCGATCTGGAATTAGGCAATCACTATATGGCGATTGTAAACAAAAACTATTTTCATTTTTTAGGTGAAACGTTTTTTATTGTTCCGGCTTGGGATTCTAACACAGAATACAATTTCAAAATCTTGTGGAATCATCTGCCCACAAATTGGAATCTAGCAAATAGCTTCGGCGTAAATGAGAAATATCAAGAAATCAAACTGGCTTTGTGGAAATTTAGACGTTCTGTTTTTGCCGGAGGAGATTTTAAAATTATACCGCGGTTTATAGGAAAAGATGTTGTTTACATAGCCATACGGAGTAATTGGAAATTTTCTGAAGATCAATTTTGCGATCTGGTACGTGATATAATAATTGAAGAAAGGAATTTCTGGAACGATTACAGCACCAGGTATTTTCTTGTGAATCTTCTTCCGATTTCCGGAGGAGAAGAACAAGGCGGAATAGTTAGAGACAATGTTTATTCGTTATTTTTATCTGCGGATAGAACAATTGATATAAGTATGAAACGGCTTCTTTCTCATGATATATTTCATACATGGATCGGGGAAAAAGTTCAGTTTGCAGATCCGGAACAACTGGTTTACTGGTTCAAGGAAGGTTTTACAGATTATTATGCAGACCTGCTTTTGCTTCGTGCAAAATTAATTTCACTTGACGAATACGTTGATCAATACAACACAATACTAGAAACCTATTATACATCGCCAATGCGTTACGAAAAAAATGAACGTTTGATAAATGAATTCAAAAGTGATAAAGATTTAAATCGGCTACCCTATCAACGCGGACAAATTTTCGCACACAATCTTAATTATGCTATTTCAAAAAATTTCTCGCGGAAAAAATCGCTTGATGATCTGATGCGCGATCTCCTATCCCGCTGCATAAATGAATCGCTGATAATTTCCAATGGAAGTTTAAGCGCATTAATAAGATTTTATGCCGGTGATCAGATTCTTTCTGAAATGATGCGGACGTTAAATTCAGGTGGTGTATTAAGAGCCATTCCCGAAGCGTTGGGTCCATGTTTTAAGATGGATATTGACTCAAGAAAAAAATTAATAATTTTCGGCGAGCAGTATGATATTCCCTCATACAAGTTGAAAAACGAAAATCAACCAACCGATAAAAATTGTCTCGGCTGGTTCGGTGTAGATTAATTTTATTGATCGTAGAGACGCTCTTTCGAGCGTCTCACAATTATATTATCTCAATTTCTCTGAAAGGTAATTAAGTAAATTGCTGATGGGAATTCTGATTTGCTGCATTGTATCTCGTTCTCTAACCGTTACCGTTTGATCTTCAAGAGTTTGTGTATCAACAGTTATACAAAACGGAGTACCGACTTCATCCATTCTTCTGTAACGGCGTCCTACAGCTCCTTTATCATCATAAAATATTCTTAAGAAGGGGCGAAGATCAGATTCAATTTTTCTTGCTATTTCAGGCATACCATCTTTATTTACTAAAGGAAGGATTGCTGCCTTAATCGGTGCAAGTTTCGGATGAAATCTTAAAACACTTCTGGTTTCTCCGTTAACTTCTTCTTCATAATAAGCATCAACCAAAAAAGCCATAAAGGAACGGCTCGCGCCTGCTGAAGTTTCTATGATGAAAGGAATGTATTTCTCTTTTGTCTCTTCATCAAAATATTGCTGGTTCTTTCCGGAATATTCCTGATGACGCCCAAGATCAAAATCCGTTCTGTTGTGAATGCCTTCTATCTCGCCCCATCCGAACGGAAATTCATATTCAATATCTGTCGCTTCTTTTGCATAGTGGGCAAGTTTATCCTTCGGATGATCGTGAAAGCGCAATTTGTTTTCTGTCATCCCCAATGATTTGAACCAGTTTATTCTTCTCTCTTTCCATTCATCGTAATGCTGTTTGTCGGTTCCCGGTTTGCAGAAGTATTGCATTTCCATCTGTTCAAATTCCCGTGTACGGAAGAGAAAATTCTTTGTATTGATCTCGTTGCGGAACGCTTTACCAATTTGAGCAATACCAAAAGGAAGTTTCTGACGGCTAGAGTTAGCGACATTTAAAAAATTAACAAAGATTCCTTGAGCGGTTTCCGGTCGTAAATAAATTACGTTTGCCGAATCATCAACCGGACCAAGAAATGTTTTGAACATAAGATTGAATTTTCTTGGTTGTGTAAAAGTACCTTTATTGCCGCACTGAGGACATCCCAGTAATTCTAAAAGTTTTACTGACTGTGTTTGGTCTTCAAGAAGAGCAGAAAATTTATCATCAAGCGTGCCTTCAGCAGAAAGGATAGAAGCATCAAGTTCCTTAATTGCTTTCTCTTTATTCTTTGCGCTGATAAGTTCGGTAAGAGTGTCAACTCTGAATCTTGCTTTACATTGTTTGCAGTCTATCATAGGATCTGTAAAATTTTCAACGTGACCGCTCGCTTCCCAAACGCGTGGATGCATAAGAATTGATGCATCTAAACCTTCCACGTCCTCGCGGTAAGTCATTGCCTTCCACCATTCTTCTTTTACGTTTTTCAGAAGTTCCACGCCGAGCGGACCGTAATCCCAGCAGCCATTCAAGCCGCCGTAAATTTCGGATGATTGAAATACAAATCCTCTTCTCTTAGCAAGAGAAACAATCTTTTCAACGGTTTCATTTTGATTCTTTGCGATGATACACCTCTAATTTTTTGTGACAAATATAAGAAGAAT
Organism: Bacteroidota bacterium; assembly: GCA_021824635.1. Lineage (GTDB taxonomy): Bacteria > Bacteroidota > Ignavibacteria > Ignavibacteriales > Melioribacteraceae > Fen-1258. Next base: position 18,752 of record JAKAKD010000067.1, read on the forward strand.
TGGAAGGAGACGGAAGATTTGAAATTGATAACGAGGTGCTTCAATGTTATTGAGAATATATGAAGAAACGATTGTTAAATATTTTTCGCGGGTAGTGTAAAAATAAATTTGCTACCCTTCCCTATTTCGCTTTCCGCCCAAATTTTACCCCTATTTTTTTCAACAAACTCTTTGCATAAAATCAGGCCGAGACCGGTTCCTTTTTCTCCGTTAGTTCCCACCGAAGTAGAAACATTATCAATCTGAAATAATTTTTCTTTAATTTCTTTGCTAATACCTATTCCGGAATCTTCTACTGTAATTTCTACATGATTACTTTCCCTTTTCAAATACACAGAAATTTTTCCACCGTGAGATGTAAATTTAATTCCGTTTGCCACAAGATTTCTCAATACAGTTTTGATCATATCTTCGTCGCCTATTGCGGTAATATTTTCTTCTGCATCGGTGTTGAGAGTAATGTTTTTATAGTTTGCAGATGGTTCAAGTAGGAAAAACACTTCTAGAATAATTTCCTTCAGGTTCAGCTGTTTTGGTTTAAAATCCATTCCGCCCGTTTGCGATCTAGACCAGTAGAGTAAATTTTCCAGCAGTTTATAAGTCTGGCGCCCGGAATCATCAATGGAACTAATTAATCTCTTCTTTTCTTCATCGTCAAGTGATTCGAATTCATGTAAAAGTATATTAGTATACCCAAAAATCGCCGAGAACGGATTTCTCAAATCGTGTGCGATGATACCAAAAAATTTATCTTTCATTGCATTGAGCTCGCGCAACCTTTGATTGGTAATTTTTTTGGAATGATACCGGATATAAATAAACACCGCCAGAAGAACAACTAAAAACGAAATGACCACCCAATAATTTTTTTGTCGTTTTTCGAACATAACATCTTTCAATAACATCGCGTTTTCTTTCTCAACCTTTACGGCTTTATAATTCGATTCAATCTCAGCTACAAAAGCTATATTCTCTTCGTTGCTTACAGAATCTTTCAGCTGATGGTATTTGTTGCTGTAAAATAGTGCGCTCTTAAAATCTTTTTTTATTTCATTATACTGTGCAACAAATTTATAGCATTCAAGCTGGCTGTAAATTTCTTTTGTGTTTGCCGCAATCTTTAATGCGGTATTAAAATTTTGATCGGCTTTAGAAAAATTTCCCATCTTAGCATAAATCAATCCAAGATTATTACGGTTTGTTATTTCCCCTTCGATGTATCCAATTTTGTCGGACATCTCTAAAGCTCTTTGGCGGTAGGTTATTGCTTTAGAATAATCTTTCTTGCTATAATAAACTTCGCCGATTCCTCCCCAAACAGATGCTAGTCCTTTTTTGTCATTAAGTTCCGAGTATACTTTCTCTGCTTCCGTGAAATAATTAAGCGCGCGTTCAATATCTTCCTGATCAAAATAAACTTCTGCAATTAAATCGAGCGCTTGGGCTTTACCGCTTCTATCGTTAATTTCATTGCGAATACTCAAAGTGCGGTTCAAATACTCCAGAGCTTTAATATAGTTTTGCTGTCGCCGGTAGATGAGCCCAACATTAACGGTACAATATGCCATTCCGACTTTATCCTTCAACTTTTCAAAAACTGCGAGGGCTTTAAGAATATATTCCAGCGCATGTTTATGATTACCTTCAAGCCGGTAAATACCGCCAATATTATTATATGAATAAGCGATTTCAACTGAATCATTTGCTTCTTCGGCAAGACTGAGTGCCCGTTTATAGAGAGTAATTGATTTGTCATAGCTGCCGAGATTTCTATGAACAACGCCGATAAAGTTAAGCGACTTTGCCTGCAATATTTTATCGTCTACTTTCACTGCAATTTTATAAGCTTCTTGTCCGGCTTGAAGCGCTAACAACGGGAATTTATTTCTATTCGTGAAGCAAAAATCGTTGAGCAGACGGATTTTTGTAGTATCAGATTTTTGCTCGATCGTTTTAAGAAGAGTATCAACTTTGTTCTGAGATAGAATAAGTGTGGCGGGAAAAAGAAAAATGAATAATAATCTAAAATATGTTTTATGCTTTTGCATCAATTTGTGTTACTATTTTAGTCAAGCTATAAATTAAATAATTACGCTCACCCCCAAGTAGAAGATTAGAGATAAATTCTCTTAGAAAAGTTTAAAGCTTGTCGGTTTATCAATGTATAATCGTAATTAATTTTCAAATGTTTAGCAATAAGATGGCTTTTTATTAAATGCCTTAAAAACATTGATTTTATTCTTGTTCAGGCATTCCCATAAGCGTCCACTCTTCTTTTGCAGGACCATAAACGCCCGGGACTTTCAAACCGGCTTGTCTCATAAGTACGGTCATTTGTCCGCGGTGATGTGTTTGATGTGCAATTAGACTAGCTAAAACATTCGCCCGTTTCCAAACTTGACCGTACATGTTAATATCATCTTTCAACATTTCATCTGTCCACAATTTTGAAATTAATTCATTGACTGCTTTTGATCCTTTTTCATATTCATCATAAATAGTTTTTGCAGAATTGGGAACCGGAGTTTCCTCGCTCATTTCAAATGGCAGCCCGGTTTTAGAAAGCATTTCCGGAATTGTATTTGTAATATGCCACGCAATAAATCCAAGTGAACGCCCATTTTCAGTAACTTTTTGCTTGAGAGATTCATCTGTCAAATTTTGTAATACTTTGAGTGTTGCTTCACTCTCATATTTCCAGCCTTCCAAGAAATCGTTGATTGTTTTGAACATATTGTTTCTCCTTTGCTACCATTCAAAATTGAATGACAAATTGAAAAGTTAATTATGCGCCGACCATTTTCGATATTATTTTAATTTTATTTCATGTATGCCGCCTGCAAAATCTTTTTGAGATTGAATTTCGATTTTGATAGAAGGCGTTTTGACAGTTTCGAATTCTACATTATTGTATTTATCTTTTTCCGTTAAGTAAGGATGCACATTAGTAGGATAAACAGCACGCCAGTCGTTTCCTTCTTTATAAAAAACTTTCCACGATTGCGGAACACGGCACTCGCCAATTCCTGTATCATCAAACCAATAGATTGACAGCGCTGATACTTCTTGCGGTTTCTCAAAACCAATTTGAACAAATTCTTTTTCACCTTTATTTGGCCACCAATGGAAATAAGGTAGTGATTCATCTGCAGAACTTTGAGGTTCCAGTTGGTCTTTCATTGCTTGAGGATTTTTTCCATGAGAGACAGTTAATTTTGCGTTGGTTAAAATTGTTTCGCCATACAAAGGTCTAACCGCGCTTTCATCTTTTGCAATCCAAACGCTCATCTCTCCTTTACCGCGGTGAGCCCAAGCGTAATAAGGAATTGCCACAAAATTCTGCTCTGATTTTTCCAATCCTTTTTTATCTTTACTAATTCTATAACCAAAAGCGTTCCCTTTAATTATTTCCACTCCATTTAGCAAATCAGGTTTGAATTCCGCATGCAAATTTGAATTTTCCGGCAGCAATATGTTATGTACCAAACCATCTTTATTATCTTTCCATTCTGCGGCGTAAACCAGCGGTCCGCGCTGAAGTGCAATTCTTCCTCTATCTGCTTCAACTTTTTCGTTTGCAATTATTTTTCTTACTTCCATCGGAAGAGTTAACTCAACCACATCCCCGGAATTCCATTTTCTATTGATCTGAGCATAACCTTTTTCAATATTTAATGGCATCTGCCGACCATTAACAGTTAACAATACTTTTTTCGTTTGAATATCTGTGAATTTATATAGATCGCTTGCGATTGGTTCGTTCTCAGCCCATCCTGGAACTCTTATATCAAGTGAAAATTCTTGAGATCCATTATTCGGCGACACAGTGATTTTTATTTTTCCATCCCAAGGATAGTTTGTTTCCTGCTGAAGTTTAACGGCACCATCTTTTAGTTCTATTTCAGTTTGATTGCTCGTGAATAAATTTACGTATAACTGATTATCCTTAGTGGCATAAATATAATTTGCAACTGAGGCTATGAAACGGGTTACGTTAGTCGGGCAGCATGCGCAATCGAACCAAGCGGCACGTTCGTGTGTACCAAATGATTCTAAAACATTAGGGTAGAAAAATTTATCGCCGCTCATAGAGATACCGGAAAGAAGCGCGTTGTAAAGAGTCCGTTCAAGCACATCAATATATTTTGAATCACCTTTCAGCAAAAACATTCTATGATTCCAGAGAACGTTTGCAATTGAAGCACAAGTTTCGTTGTACGCACTCGCATTAGGCAATTCATAATTTTTTCCGAATCCTTCCCATGAACCGGATGCGCCGACTCCGCCGGTCAAATAGATTTTCTTGCCGGCAACATTATCCCAGATTTTAT
>JAKAKD010000032.1 GCA_021824635.1 Bacteroidota bacterium
TAAATCTGATATTGAATTAATAGAAAAACAAATGATTCTAAATTGTCTTTATGAATCCCGTACTGATAGAACAAATTTCTATCAATCAATGCTAAAATTAAGTTGACGCCTATGTACCGCTGGCAGGTCTACAAAATTCTGGAATAACTGATACTGCTTCTCGGCTGGTTGGTTTAATAACCATTCAAGATTTTCTCTCTCCATTTTACTATTTTTCATCTCAGAGACTCCTTTTAGTTTTTGTTATCTGTCAATAACAATTTATAAATTATTTGGAGTCTCTGCTTTTTTACTACTACTATATTTCGACTAGGTTTGAATATATACCGAATCAATTCCGGCTCTAAATATTTTCATAAATCATGAAATTTTATTTATTAATTGTAGGAATACTATGGAAACTATCGGTCTAACTTTTATTGATTGGTTGATAATCCTGATCTACTTTGCATTTGTAATGGGGATCGGATTATACCTTAGGAAGTTTACAACAAGTCATGAAGATTTCTTTCTCGCGGGAAGAAAAAATTCTGCTTGGGTTGCGGGACTTGCATTTCTCTCAGCCAATCTTGGCGCGCTAGAACTACTTGGAATGACTGGAAATACATTCAAGTATGGAATGTATGTAGCACATTTTTACTGGATTGGTGCTATACCGGCAATGATATTTCTCGGTATTTATATGATGCCTTTTTATTATAGCAGTAAAATAAGTTCTATTCCGGGATATTTAAAACTTCGTTTTGATGAAAAGACTCGTGTGCTAAATGGAATCGCTTTTGCGATTATGACACTTTTGGTTTCCGGTATCAACCTTTATGCAATGGCTCTGGTACTTCACACATTTTTAGGATGGAATTGGGACATCAGCATGTGGGTTTCCGCAATCACTGTGGCTGGATATGTAACTCTTAGCGGTTTGATGTCGGCTATCTTTACTGAAATTATCCAGTTCTTTTTAATTTGGTTCGGATTGTTTCTTGTTTCAATTTTAGGAATTCTGGAAATCGGAAGTCTTGATCAAATTCTTGCAAGATTGCCTGCATCAATGAATTCAATATGGGCAACGTCCGGAAACCCGGCTAATAACGGAATGATGATTCATTGGGGAGGAATTGTTCTTGGATTAGGTTTTGTACTTTCTTTTGGATATTGGACAACAGATTTTCTTGTTGTGCAAAGAGCATTTTCTGCAAAAGACCTTCGAACGGCAAGGATGACTCCAATTCTAGCGTCATTCTTTAAAATGGCTTTGCCTTTCGTTGTAATTCTTGCCGGATTAATTGCGTTGGCGTTGTCTAATGATCCTAATAGCGGATTTAAACTTTTGCAGGATGGAGGGCAGATAAATTATGATTCGGCTCTTCCGCTTCTTATAAAAAGATATTATCCAACAGGACTGGTAGGGTTAGGTGTTACTGCTTTGCTTGCGGGATTTATGGCTGGGCAGGCCGGAAACATTAGCGCATTCAACACGGTTTGGACTTACGATATTTACAGATCGGTTTTGAACCGGAAAGCAAGCGATGCTCATTTGCTTTGGATGGGACGCGTTTCAACAATTGTTGGTGTTATAATTTCTTTGGGAACTGCTTATTGGGCAAAAAGTTTTCCGAGCATTATGGATTATATGCAGGCAATTTTCTCTTGGGTAAACGCGCCATTGTTTGCAACAATGCTTCTTGGAATGTTTGTTTGGTGGATTACTCCTAACGGTGCGTTCTGGGGTTTGGTTACCGGTATGTCGTCTTCATTCCTGCTTTGGATGGGAGTTAAATTTCATTGGTTCAACGAAAGTATAATTACTATGTCGAATGTTCAGAGCGACATGGCGGCAAACTTCTGGCGCGCCTGGTGGGCATGGTTATTATGTTTCGCCGTTACAATTATTGTTAGTTTATTTACAAAGAAAAGGAAAAGAGAAGAATTGGTTGGTCTGGTTAAAGGTTTAACAGAAGAGCCAAAAGATAGCCATCTCCCATTGTTAAAGCGGCCTGCGTTTTTTGCGGTGATATCTATTATTGTTCTCGTTATTCTAAATATTTTATTCTGGTAAAATGATTTTTAAAAGTTTTCTCTATATGGAGATAAGGAGTTAAGATGAAACCAATCTGGTATTTTGTAGGATTAATTTTATTAACCATGGGCGGAATAATATTCCTAAGCGGAATTTATCTTTTGATTGACCCGCCCACAGTTAAAACTGTGCTTTCAGAAACGCATCCAGATATTTGGTGGGGAGCAGTAATGATTTTATTCGGCTTGCTGCTTTATTTGAAAAATAGAAAAGTAATTATCAACTAGGCATGTAAAATGAACTTTCCCGAAAATATTGAAAAGAAATTTTTAGAAATTTTTAATGAAAAACCTCTGCTGGTTAGATCGCCGGGCAGAGTTAATTTGATTGGAGAACACACCGATTATAATAACGGATTTGTTCTTCCTGCGGCGATTGATAAAGCAATTTACTTTGCGGTTTCGCCAAGAGAAGATAGAGAATGCAAACTCCATTCTTTTGATCTAAATGATAATATCACTTTTAATCTTGATAAACTTGAATTCTCTAAAAAAGGCTGGCCGAATTATTTAATAGGAATGGTTGACCAACTAATTAAAACCGGTCACATCTTGAAAGGTTTCAATTGTGTGTTTGGCGGAGACATTCCAATTGGCGCCGGGCTTTCTTCTTCGGCGGCTTTAGAAGCTGGTTTGGGTTTTTCTCTAAATCATATTTTTAATTTGGGAATAGATAAACTGACCCTTGTTAAACTTGCGCAGAAAGCCGAAAACGAATTTGTCGGAGTCAATTGCGGTATCATGGATCAGTATATAAATATTTTCGGAAAGAATGGTCATGTTCTAAGAATTGATTGCCAAAGTTTAGATTATGAATATTTTCCGTTTGAGTTTGATAATATTTCGGTTGTTTTGTTTGATACATGTGTTTCTCATTCACTTGCGTCATCGGAATATAATCAACGGAGAAAAGAATGTAATTTAGGTGTAGATCTTATTAAGAAAGACAATCCTTCTGTTAAAAGTCTTAGAGATGTCTCAATCGCACTGCTTAGTTCATACCAAGATAAAATGGATCCGATTGTATATAAGAGATGTAAATATGCGGTAGAAGAAAATGTTAGATTACTCAAAGCGTGCGAGTGTCTGAACGATGGAAATCTTAGAGCTTTCGGCGATTTAATGTATCAAACTCACTTTGGTCTTAGTAATGATTACGAAGTGAGTTGTCCTGAGTTGGATTTCCTTGTTGAATTAATTAAAAATAATAATGCCGTTTATGGTTCAAGAATGATGGGCGGAGGATTTGGCGGATGTACTATTAATTTAATAGAGAATGATAGTATTGCCGATGTAAAAGAATTTGTTACCAAATCGTATAAAGAAAAATTTGGTAAAGAACCCAAAACATATATTACTAAAATTAGTAACGGAACAGAAATAATACGGGAGTAACGGATTGCAACTGAACAGCTTTCCACATCGTAGAAAAAACATTTTAACCGGAGAATGGATTTTAGTTTCTCCGCACAGAACAAAACGTCCATGGCAAGGGGAAGTTTATTCGGATAAACAAGAAAAGCGTCCTAAGTACGATCCCGGATGTTATTTATGTCCCGGCAACAAAAGAGCAAACGGAGAAGTGAATCCCGATTATAAATCAACTTTTGTATTTACAAATGATTTCCCTGCATTACTTGAAGATGTTAAAAAGAAAGAAGTAAGACTAAAGGATTTGCTGATAGCAAAAAGTGAAAAAGGAATTTGCTGCGTAGTAAATTTTTCTCCCAGACACGATCTCACCTTAGCCGATATGAAAGAAAACGATATTGAAAAAGTGATTGAAGTTTGGAAGAGTGAATATGAAAATCTCGGTTCGATTAGTGGAATCAATAACGTACAGATATTTGAAAACAAAGGCGCTATGATGGGAAACAGCAACCCGCATCCTCATTGTCAGATCTGGGCGCAGTCGAGTATTCCCATGGAAATTTCCAAAGAGACAAAGAATTTTAAAAAATATTTTGCGCAGTATAAGAGAAGTGTCCTTTCAGATTATCTGAAGCTGGAAATAAATCTTGGGGAAAGAATTGTATATACTAATTCTTCGTTTGTTGTTGTTGTTCCCTTTTGGGCGGTATGGCCATTCGAAACCATGATAATTCCCAAAAGAAAAATTGTGAATGTTCTTCAGCTTACATCGAAAGAGAAAAAAGATTTTGCAATCGCTTTGAAAGCAACAACTTCGAAATATGATAATATGTTTCAAACTTCATTCCCATACTCATCCGGCATTCACCAGGCGCCTACTGACGGAAAAGAACACAAAGAGTGGCACATGCACATGCATTTCTATCCGCCTCTTCTTCGTTCTGCTAGTATAAAAAAATTCATGGTCGGTTATGAAATGCTTGCCGAACCGCAAAGAGATCTTACTCCGGAACAATGCGCCAAGATTCTAAGAGATTTATAAACCGATCCTTGAATTCTCGGTGAATCTGTTGTGCCTATTCATTATTCAATCCGAAATAAAAATTGAACTATTCTTCTGCAATTACAATTGATGTTCACCAGAGTTAGTGAAAGAAAAGATAAATATTCATTGGTCATTTATGATTTGATTAGACGGAAATCCGAGAGGACTCTAAAGAAACCCGTTGATATAACTTCTGAAGCATGATCTCGGAAATTGAAAAATATTTTGAGCATGATGAGTTTTAACATGTTAATTTGGAATGAAGAAAATAGCGATTGTCGGCTTGAATCGTTATTTATAATATAGGTAATAACTAGCTGCACAATTAATTGTAGAAACACGCATATAAGAACTTGGAGCAAATGAAAATGAAAAAAACAATCTTCTTCGGTCTTCGAACTACCGCTCTTATTGCTGCGTTAATGATTCAGACTGTAACTGCTCAGGAAAAAACAGCTGATCAAAAACAAACTGCCCTGGCATTTCCTAAAGGCGTATCCATTTATCAACTTGATAACGGCATACAGGTACTTCTAATTGAAAACCCCGCGTTGCCAATGATCGGCGCGAATATGATTATTAAAGTAGGTTCTGCCTACGAATCATTTTCGACAAGCGGAATGAGCCACATGCTCGAGCATCTTCTTTTCAATGGAACAGCAACGCGTAATCAGAAACAACTTTACGATGATGTAGATATGATCGGCGGATATAATAATGCACATACGGATACTTATTACACGGATTTTATGATGGTAACTCCAACCGAAAATTTTAAGAAGGGAATGGAAATTCAAGCAGATATGATTTTTAATTCCACGCTTCCAAATGAAAAATTTGAAAAAGAAAAGGGAATTGTGCTTGAAGAAATATCCAAGAGTCTTGTAAGCCCGAGCGAACAAATGGAACGCAATACTATTTCGATTCTATACGGCGGCCACGCTCTTTCGCTCCCGACACTTGGAACATATTCCACGATTCAATCTATGAAGCGCGATGATGTTAACTCGTTCTATAAAAATTATTATGTGCCGAACAATATGATATTAAGCGTAATCGGAAACTTCCAGACGAAACCGATGATTGCAATGATTAAAGAAATTTATGGTAAAGCAAATCCAGGCCAGGTTAATTATGATATGAATCCGGAATGGGCGACCGGTTTTCAAGTTCCTCAAATGAAATCTTATGATAAAGATAAAGTTTATTACCGTTTTTATGACGGCAAAGACAAAGTGGTTCAAATGTTTTATGATATTCCCCAAGGTTCTGATGAATATTTACAGTTAATGGGAATTGTTTTGGATAAGAACGAGGAAACAATTCAATCTGCAATTAAAACTGAATTTGCACAAAGTATAAAATCAGTAAAATTGAGTACAAGACAATCGCCGCTTCAAAATTATATTGAAGCAACAATAATTCTTGCCAACGATGTTGATGCGAATGCCCTTGCAAAATCAATCACAGAGAAATTAGGCAATCTGAGTTTTGCACTTCCAATGGAGACGGTTCAATTCGAAGCTACAAAATCACGCACTGAATTTGTGAAGAACATTGAGAAGCCGCATATGTTCGGAATTTATAATTCCTACTCGATTGTAATGAATGGAATTGAATCAGTGCTTGCGGCGTTCAACGGAAGCGAATTCTTTAAAGCTGCAAAAGAACTGGAACCGTTGAAGATAAATTCTAAACCATTAATTCTTGTTCAAACGCCTTTTGCAAAGAATGAAAAAGAGAATACTGAAGTTGTTAGTAACGTAAAACAATTCAAAGATGATGCAACCGGAAAAAATTTAATAGTTGTTCAGAATGAAAACAGCAATCTTCTTGCAATTCATTATCTGGTAAAACACAAAGCGGTTTATGAATCCAAATACGGCAAAGATGCTTCGAAAATTCTTCATGATTGTCTCGATCAAAGACTCAAATCTCCGGAGAACCAGAAGATCAGCAGTAAATACGGATTTACATTTACAGTAAATGATAATCCGATGATTCCGATGGATGATATCTATTTACATCCCGATTTCGGTTATATAAGAGTTGAAGGATTGGCCGACGATCTTCCCGGCGCGATTAATTATATGAACGGTGTATTGAAAGACTTTGTTCCGACTGAAGCTGAATTTAAAAAATCTGTTGAAAAATTCCAGGGTATAAGTATGATGATGATGGGCGGGGACAAGGCGAAAAAAGTTTTTGATGCTGATTACAAAACAATGGTTTATGAACCGAATAATTTTTCACAGAACCAGCCGGCGCTTACTTATGAAAACTTAGTAGCTTTTGCTAAAGAAGATTTTCAACCGTCGAATATGATCATATCGGTTGTTTCACCGGGCAATCCCGAAACGATCAACACACTTTTTAGCGCTCTAAATTTCACGGCAATTAAAGATGAACCGGCAGTATTTACTCCGACATTTCAAACGAAGACCCAACCGGAAACAATTGAGAAACCGGGCGGCGGAGAACGTTCTTATCTTTTCTACGGGTTTATTAGCGAGATCGCTCCTAAAGATGCGCCGGCAGTTCAAGCCCTTTCACTTATACTATCAGATAATATTGTTTTTGATATTCGCGAAAAGCAGGGAATGGCTTACGGAATGAGCGCGGGAATTGAAGTCATTAACAACCAAGCTCTCTTCTTCATCAATCAAGGAACAAGACCTCAAAACGTTGATAAACTTATTCCTCAGTATCCCGGATTTTTTGTAATGAAAGCGATTGATACTCTTTCCCAAAACACCGTGGAAAAATCAATCAACATGTATTTGGGAAAAATGATGTTCAGAAGATTATCCAGCATCAATCAGGCATTCTATCTCGGAAGTTCCTCTTATTTCTTTAACGATTATAATTATGACAAAAATTTTCTGGATGCTTTGAAAAAAGTTAAGCTTGCCGATGTTAAGGAAGCAGCAAAAAAATATATGCAAATTAAAAATCCCATGACTTTGATCGTAAGATAAATGGTCATCGGATTTCTATAAAAAATAAGTTTGAAATGATTTTTAATTGGAGAATATGATGTTTAAAAAAATGTTTTTTTTCTTCACGTTAATTTTATTTACCACAGCCGCATTCGCCGGCAAAACTATAAATCATAAATTAAAAGTAACCGTAAATCCGGCAAAACATTTTTTGAGCGCTGTTGATCAGATCACAATTCCGGCAGACCAGGTGAAATCTTCAATGACTTTTATCCTCAACGCAGATTTGAAAGTTACATCTGAAACACCGGGAGTTACATTAAAACTGGAAAAGGCAGGAGTTAAAGCAGACGATCTGGGAATGGATCGAGAGGATCTCAATCTGGCTTCTGAATTTAAGCAAAACAAATACGTTCTAAGTTTTTCAAATGAAATTAAAGGTGACCTAACATTCACTCTGAAGTACAGCGGTGAGATCAACTATCCTATCAAACAAATCGGTGAAGAATATGCGAGAGGATTCAGCCAAACTCCGGGCATCATAGATGAAAAAGGAGCTTACCTAAGTGGTTCAACTTATTGGGTTCCGTGGTTCAACGAAAACTGGATCAGTTTTGAATTAACTACAACAATGCCGAAAGGATGGAGCGTAGTAAGCGAAGGCAAGAGAACTCAAAATGAATTGAAAAATGATATACAGACCAGCGTTTGGAATTCTCCCGATCCGATGGAAGAAATTTATTTGATCGCAGCAAAATTTACAGAGTATTCAAAATCTGCCGGTGCAATTGATATAATGGCATTCCTTCGCACACCGGACGAAACTCTTGCGAATAAATATCTTGAAACCACTGCTCAATATCTCGAGATGTATCGAAAGCTAATTGGTCCATATCCTTTTACAAAATTTGCACTCGTGGAAAATTTCTGGGAGACGGGATACGGAATGCCATCGTTCACTCTTTTGGGAGAACAAATAATCAGATTTCCGTTTATACTAAATTCTTCTTATCCGCATGAACTGTTACATAATTATTGGGGAAACAGCGCTTACGTTGATTTCAAAACCGGAAACTGGTGCGAGGGATTAACCGCTTATATGGCAGACCATCTTATTGCAGAGCAGCGCGGTCAGGCAGACGAATATAGAAGAACTACACTCCAAAAATATACTGACTATGTAAATTCATCAAATGATTTCCCGTTGAACAAATTTATTTCCAGAAATAATCCTTCCTCGGAAGCAATCGGTTACGGTAAGAGTTCTATGATGTGGAATATGCTACGCGATCTTGTGGGAGATGAATCATTTATAAAAAGTTTTCAGAAATTTTACCGTGATAATAAATTCAAAGCCGCATCATATAATGATATCCGTCTGGCATTCGAAAGTGTAACAGGCAAAGACCTGAAATCATTTTTTGATCAGTGGGTAAACAGAAAGGGTGCGCCGGAATTAAGTGTGTCTGATGTGAGATGCGAAAAGAAAAACAATGAGTATGTACTTGGATTCAAGCTAAAGCAGATTCAAAATGAAGACGCGTTTGCTCTCGATGTTCCGGTTGCTGTCTCTTTTGCGAAATCATCTGTAATCAAAACTGTTTCAATGACTTCGAAAGAACAAAACTATGAATTCACTTTTCCTGAAAACCCGCTCTTAGTTCAAATTGATCCGCAATTCAATTTGTTCAGAAAACTTAATTACAATGAAATCCCGCCGTCTCTTTCTAAAATATTCGGTGGCGACGACCTGCTAATCCTCCTTCCATCAAAAGCGGCAAAAGAAAAACTTGAATCATATCAAAAACTAGCAAAGATCTGGGCGGATGATAAGACAAAAAAAAATGAAGTTTCTCTCGACAGCAAATATGATAAGCTTCCGGCTAATAAGAACATCTGGATTTTCGGAGTGGAGAATAAGTTTACCGGAGTCATCAAAGATGGATTAAAAGATTACGGCAGTGAAATTAAAAATGGTGAAGTGACGTTTGGTAAAAATTCATTTCCGGTTGTGAATAATAGTTTTATAATCTCGGTGCGCCATCCGGAAAATCCAAATAATGTTCTTGTTTATCTCTCAACTGAAAATAAAGAAGCTGTTGACGGCCTTGCTAGAAAATTGCCGCATTACGGCAAATACAGCTACCTGGTATTCGAAGGAAATGAACCGACAAACATTGGCAAAGGGGAATGGAGTTCAGTTAATTCTCCGCTAATGGCAAAAGTTGTTACACAGGGAGCTGATAATAATTATAATGTTCTTCCTGAATTACCTAAGCGGAAAGCTTTGGCAATGTTAACGCCGGTTTTTTCTTCCGAAAGAATGTTGAAAACAGTTCAATATCTTGCAAGTGAAGAATTGGCTGGCAGAGCTCCGGGTTCTACGGGAATTAATAAAGCTGCCGATTTTATTGCAGAAAAATTTAAGAATGCCGGACTTCTTCCGGGTGCAGATGACGGAACATATTTTCAGAAGTGGGATGAAGTTGTTGACGCTAAAGGCACAAAAGCAGAGGTTAAGAACATTATAGGAATTATTCCCGGCACGAATCCAAATCTTAAAGATGAATCGGTTATTGTTTGTGCTCATTACGATCATCTTGGTTTAGGATGGCCAAGTGCAAACAAAGGCAATGAAGGAAAGATTCATCCGGGTGCTGACGATAATGCAAGCGGCGTCGCCGTAATTTTGGAACTTGCCGAACTGCTTGGAAAAACTTTAAAGCCGCAGAGAACAGTAATATTTGTAGCGTTCACATCTGAAGAGAGCGGACTTCTAGGATCTAAATATTATGTCCAAAATATGGTTCGCTTTCCGGCAAAGAAAGTTATTGGCGTTCTCAATTTTGATACGGTTGGTCGGTTAGGCAATAATAAATTACTTGTGCTTGGTGCCTCAAGCGCTCGTGAGTGGAGATTTATTTTCATGGGTGCAAGTTATGTTACGGGTGTTGAATCTGAAATTGTAACGCAGGATTTGGATGCAAGCGATCAGAAAAGTTTTCTTGCAGTCGGCGTGCCGGGAGTTCAATTCTTCTCGGGCGCAAATGCAGATTATCATAAACCTTCAGATTCGGCAGATAAAATTGACGGCGCCGGACTGATTAAAGTCGCAGCTTTTGCTCAGGAAGGATTATTATATCTGGCAGACAGAATTGAACCGCTAACATTTCAAGGACAAGTAATTACTGAATTCAAAAAATCCCAGACTGCACCGGCGGGCGAAAGAAAAGTCTCGACTGGCAGTATGCCTGATTTTACATTTTCAGGTGAAGGTGTAAAGATTGCCGACCTCGCCCCGGATTCACCGGCAGCAAAAGCTGGATTGCAAAAAGGAGATGTTATAATAAAACTTGGTCAATTCACGGTTAAAAATCTGAGGGAATATTCTGATGCTCTAAAAACTTTTGAACCAGGAAATGTTGTTGATCTTATTTACTTGCGTGATGGAAGGGAGAATAACACAAAAATCGAATTGATATCCAAGTAATAAATAAGCAAATTAAAATTATTTTTTTTGGAGATAAAATGTCATTCAGTCTTTCAAGAATTACTCTTGGGTTTTGGCGGGCACGTGAGTGGAATTACACGATTCAACAACTTAACACTTTAGTCTCTCAATCAATCGAATTAGGTGTAACATCATTTGACCATGCCGATATATATGGTAATTACGAATGTGAAACAATCTTCGGAAATATTTTGAAGGATAATCCTTCTATTCGAAAACAGATTCAAATTATAACAAAGTGCGGAATTAAATTGTTGTCGCCGCAATTCCCGGAAACTCAAACAAAGCACTATGATACGGGCAAAGAACATATTATTAAGTCGGTGAATAACTCATTGAAAAATCTGAATACGGATTACATTGATCTGCTTCTCATTCACCGTCCGGATCCTTTTATGAATGCTGACGTAACTGCCCAAGCTTTTTTTGAATTAAAAAAATCGGGGAAGGTTCTCAATTTTGGTGTATCGAACTTTTTGCCGCACCAATTTTCTATGCTTCAATCGCGGTTAGATTTTCCTCTCTCCACAAATCAAATCGAAGTCTCGGTATTATGCACAGAACATTTTGACAACGGTAATGTTGATTACCTTCAAGAGAAGCGTGTTGCACCAATGGTTTGGTCACCCTTTGCGGGCGGCAGGATATTCTGGGAAAATAGCGATCAAGCAATTCGCGTTAGAAATGTATTAAATGAGTTTGCGGTTAAATATCAAACCGGAATAGATGCAATTGCAAATGCTTGGCTGCTGGCACATCCGGTAAATTTTATTGTTGTTCTCGGCACGGGTAAAATTGAGCGGATCAAATCCGCACTTAAAGGTATGGAGATAAAATTAACGCGGGAAGAATGGTTTAAGATTTGGATTGCATCGAAAGGAAATGAAGTGCCGTAAATCTCCGTTTCTTAGGCAATGGTAACTTTCATATAAATTATCATTAAAAATTCTATGGCAAAAAGAATGAAAAAAATAATTTTGTTCATTTCGTTAATGTTAATTGTAATTAACTCAATCAGCGCAATGGCGCAAGAAGATAGATCAAATAGCCAAAAAGAAATTAAAAACGGATGGATGTTTCGTCAAGCCGACAGCAATAAATGGTATCCGGCAAAAGTGCCGGGCTGTATTCACACCGACCTTCTGGATAACGCATTAATTAAAGACCCATTTTACCGCACAAACGAAAAAGATCTTCAATGGATAGACAAAGTTGATTGGGAATATGAAACTGTTATCAACTTGGATGATTCATTTCTCAAATACGAAAATATTGACATTGTTTGTGATGGACTGGATACTTACGCTGATGTTTTTCTGAATGATAAAAAAATTATATCCGCAGACAATATGTTCCGCCAATGGAAAGCAAATTGCAAATCATTCCTTCTGCCTGGCGAAAATAAATTGCGGATCTATTTTCATTCTCCAATAAAAATTGATTTGCCGAAATTTGACAGCTTACCGTATGCATTGCCGGCATCAAACGATCAAAGCGAAAATGGGATGTTGGGTAAAAAGCAGGTAAGTATTTTTGCACGTAAGGCGCCATATCATTATGGGTGGGACTGGGGTCCGCGTTTTGTAACATCCGGAATTTGGCGTCCAATATTTTTAAAAGCGTGGGATAGCGCAACAATTGAAAGTATTCAATTTATTCAAAACAGTTTAAGTAAAGATCTCGCTGCAATCACAGCAGAATTTACAATCCAATCGAATGTAAATGACCATGTAATTCTAAAAATCAAAAACGGCGATGATGAATCGGTTAATAAATACATTCACTTGAAAGAAGGATTGAACGAGATTACTGCTTCATTTCAAATTGTTAATCCTAAGTTCTGGTGGCCTAATGGTCTAGGCGAACCAAATCTTTATTACTTCGAAACTTCAATACGGAAAGGTGATAATGAAATTGATAAGAATTACGGAAATATTGGCCTGCGCACAATAGAAGTTATTCAAGATCAAGATTCAGTTGGCAGAAGCTTTTATTTCAAAATAAACGGTAAACCAGTTTTTATGAAAGGCGCTAATTATATACCGAGCGATATTTTTCTGCCGAGAGTTACAAGAGCCGATTATGAAGCTATTATAAAATCTGCCGTTGATGCTAATATGAATATGCTTAGAGTCTGGGGAGGCGGAACTTATGAGAATGATATTTTTTATGATTTATGTGATAAGAATGGAATTCTTCTTTGGCAGGATTTTATGTTTGCTTGCAGTATGTATCCCGGTGATGAACATTTTCTAGAGAATGTTAGACAAGAAGTGATTGATAACGTTAAACGGCTTCGCAATCATCCATCCATTGCTCTCTGGTGCGGCAATAATGAAATAGAAGATGCATGGAATCGTTGGGGATGGAAAGAAACAATACCACAGAAATTTCATGAGGAAGTATACAATGCTTATTCCGAACTCTTCTTCAATATTATTCCTTCGGCAGTAAAAGAATACGACGGAACAAGATTTTACTGGCCATCGTCACCAAGTTCTGATTTTGGAAGACCATCGAATAAAGAATCCGGTGACTTTCATTATTGGGGTGTGTGGCACGGTAAAGAACCATTCGAAGCTTTCCAGAACAATATAGGAAGATTTATCAGCGAGTATGGTTTTCAATCCTTTCCGGAATTTAAAACTGTAAAATCTTACACGCTACCTGAAGATTGGAACATTGAATCCGAAGTAATGATGTCTCATCAGCGGAGCGGAATCGGAAATTTAAGAATCCGGGATTATCTGAACATGTATTACAAAACTCCGAAAGATTTCGAATCATTTTTATATGTAGGACAAGTTCTTCAAGCATACGGAATAAAGCAGGCAATAGAAACCCATCGAAGAAACATGCCGTATTGCATGGGTTCGCTTTTTTGGCAGATAGATGATTGCTGGCCTGTGGCATCATGGTCTAGCATGGATTATTATAAGCGGTGGAAAGCGGCTCAATATGCGGCAAAAAAATCTTATGAACAGATAATAATTTCACCGGAAATTAAGAACGATGATCTCAATTTCTTCATTGTCTCCGATAAACTAGAGCCTGTAAACGCAGATCTGATCATTCGAGTCATAGATTTCAATGGGAAAGAATTATATATCAAATCATTACCGGTGAAGATTGAAGCCAACGGAAGCCAATCATATTTAAGGCTGAGTAAGAAAGAGTTAACTGCCGGCGAACTTGAAAACAAAATTGCAATAATTGCGCGGATAGTTAATGGAAAAGAACTACTAAGCGAGAACATAATCTATCTGAAGCATCCTAAAGATTTATCTCTTGAAAAACCGGAAATTAAAATAAACATTGCAAAAAAGAACGACGGATATGAAATCGAAATGAATACCAATAAATTAGCTAAGGATGTTTGCCTAAGTATGGATCAGGATAGTTTCTTCACGGATAATTATTTCGATTTGCTGCCCGGTGTGACAAAAAAGATTGAAATTAAAACTCAGAATGAAATTCTCGATTTGAAAAGTAAAATTAAAGTTGTTAGCCTCATTGACAGTTTTGATTAGAAAAGATGAATCAAATATGTCTAACTACTAACGATTTGTTAAAGAAATAATTGCGTTAAAGAGTAAGCTCTCATAATTTTATTGTTGAGATTGAAGAAAAACAAAAATGGTCCTGCAAATCAACCGATTTTTAGAATTGATGATTGGAGTTAAAGATGAAAAAAGTACTTCAACTATGTCCGCTATTTATTCTACTCTTGGTATCCACGGTATACTCTATGTCTAATAAAGAGGTTTTACAAATGATCGAGAAAAAATTATTCGGAAAACTATCTGATGGCAGTGAAATATTTGCTTATACTCTCAAAAACCAGAATGGAATGACTGCTAAAATTATTAACTACGGAGCTATTGTTGTTTCTTTGACCGCACCGGATAAGAATGGCAAGTTTGATGATATTGTACTTGGCTACGATAATCTTGATTCATATGTCGCAGATAATAATTACTTCGGAGCTATTGTTGGCAGGTATGGAAACAGAATTGGTAAAGGTAAATTTTTGCTTGAAGGGAAAACATATCAGCTTACAATCAATAACGGCGAGAATCATTTACATGGAGGTAAAACCGGATTTAATAAAAAAGTTTGGAGCGCTGAACCAATAGAAAGTGAAACCGATCCGGCATTAAAACTTACTTATGTTAGCAAAGATAGAGAAGAAGGATATCCGGGAACGGTTACAATCACAGTTGTTTACACTCTTACCAAGAATAATGAATTAAAAATTGAATATACCGGCACAACGGATAAAACTACAATTTTCAATCCGACCCATCACTCATATTTTAATTTAAGCGGGAATATGAACACCACCATACTTGATAACGAATTGTGGATCAATGCCGATAAAATTACTCCGGTTGATAATAGTTTAATTACCACAGGCGAGTATGCGGATGTTGCTAATACACCAATGGATTTTCGCTCGCCCAAAAAAGTAGGGAAAGATATCAACGCAGATTTTGAACAGTTAAAATTTGGATTAGGTTACGATCATAATTGGGTTATTAACGGCTATAATAAAAAAGTAAATAAAATTGCTAGTCTCTACGAAGCCGGTTCCGGAAGATATATGGAGATGTATTCCGATCAACCCGGTGTGCAGTTTTACAGCGGAAACTTTTTGGATGGAACCGCTGCCGGTAAGAAGGGAGTCAAATATCAGCATAGAAGCGCATTATGTCTCGAAGCTCAATGTTTTCCAGATTCTCCTAACAAACCTAAATTTCCTTCTGTTATATTAAAACCGGGCGAGGTTTACAAACAAACAACTATTTATAAATTTTCAACGAAGTAATTCCTTTTACGAAAAACAAAATCTTTTAATCGTAATAGAGAATTAGTGATTCTGGGAGAAAGCTCGAAAGGAATTTCGAGCTTTTTTTTATATAAATTTTATCTGAAATAACATCTATACCGCACAAAAATGATTTTAGTGACTGTAAGATTATTATTGCTTAAAATTAAACTAAGCTCTGTTTTACCCGATAATTATAATTAGATAGAAACCGCTTGGTCTATTCGTCCGATATAAGATCAATGGGGTAGCTTTTTATTTATAAGCCAAAAATCGAGTATTGTTTAGTGGGCAAATTAATCCCCATAGAGATGATTGAAGACGGAATGACGCTAGCGGAGTCCATTAAGAATAAGTATGGACAAATAATGCTTGCTGAAAACGTAAAGTTGGATTCCAAGCAAAAAAAAATGTTAAAGCTTTGGGGAATAACTTCTGTTGTAATAGTGTCAAATGATGACGCACAAGAACAAACTCTTTACAATCCGGATGTAATTGAAAAAGCAAAAAAAAATGTTAGCTGGAAAAATTCTATGGAATGCAAGTAATCCATTTGAGGAAGAGATTTATCAACTTGCTCTTGAAAGAATTCTTGAAACACATTTCTCTTGAAAAATAATGATCCTAATTGATAATATAATAAGCAAAATAAGTACTCTTCCTACTTTACCGACGGTGTATTCAAAATTAACTGAGGCAATTGAAGACCCGAACAATACAGTAGAACAGATATCAAAAATTATTTCTGCGGATCAAGCCTCAGTATTTAAAATCCTAAAAATTGTTAACTCACCATTTTATGGGTTCCGCGGTAAAATTGATACAATTTCTCAAGCCATATTTTATCTTGGGTTTAACGAAGTGCGTAATATCGTACTTGCTCTCTCTGTAATAAATATGTTTTCTAAAGAATCTTCATTGAAAGATTATAGTCCTATTGACCTTTGGTCTCACTCGATTGGTGTTGGAATATTAGCAAGGGCTATTGGTGCGGCTGTAAAAGAAAAAAATCTGGAAAATTATTTTGTTGCCGGGATTTTTCATGATATCGGCAAATTAATTTTCATGGAATATGCAGCTAAAGATTATCAAAGAGTCTTTGATTTAGTAAAGACAAAAAGAGTCACAATATCAGAATCGGAAACTGAAATATTTGGGGTTGATCATGCGGCTGCCGGTTCTCTCTTAGCAGAGAAATGGAAACTTCCTCCTTCAATTCAAAAGACAGTCAGATATCATCACGATTTTAACGGAAGTGAAATAAATAATTTACTTTTAGGCTCAATTTATATAGCGGACATTTATGCTAACGCAATGGAACTAGGTCGTGATGGAGGTGTAATTATTTCCCGCCCAAATGAAATAGTATGGAATACAGTTAAACTACAACCGGGCTACATTAAATCAATAAGCAAAAAGATAAGAGAAGATTATAATCACACAATTAAGATTATTCTCGTAGACTGATGATGAATACTTCAACCGGAAATATTGCAATTGAAGAAGAGTTAAACAGAATTTCGAAATTTTATTATTCTACGTTTGAGAAAAGATCAAGAATTGAAGTAATTGACGCGGGTCTGAATTTTTATAAAGATTATTATGACTGCACCAACATATCTTTATTTATACTAAACAAAGATACATTCGAATTCAATCATTTTGCTTCACTTAAAAGTGATGAAGAAGCGGCTACTATTCTTTTCGAAAAATTGAGCGACAAAGGCGGAATTGCGGCGTCTCTCGATGCAGGAGAGCTCACATTCTATTCAATTCAAGATCACAATTTCAATTACTCGTATTTCTACATAATACCATTGATCGGGACATTCGGCGTACTCGGAATTATAGTTGTTGAGATGATGGGAAAGCAAGCTATTGACGATGTCAAAAAGCTCTTTGTTACAAATTATTCAAACATCTTTTCTCTCATTCTCGAAAACCACAACATGATAGTTGAGTTGCAAACGGAAAAAGAGAAAGCCGAAGAACGCCGGCAGCTAAATCAGACGGTGAATATTCAAAGTTCGAAAGACTTGAAAAATATATTGGATAAAGTTCATGTCGGTATAATACTCGTCAATGTTTCAGATAAAAAAATTGTTGATGTGAATGAAATGGCATCAACGATGATCGGTTCAGGTAAGGAATTTCTGATAGATCAAGAAATTAGTAAATATTTGTTCTCGCTGAGTCAGCAAAATCGGTCGAATGAGTTTATAGATAACCAGGAGGGATTGCTTAAAAAAGAAAATGGTGTGCTGATTTCAATTCTGAGAAAAAGTTCGCGGGTAGAAATTAACGATGAAGAATTTTATCTGGAAAGTTTCATTGATATAACTCATCGAAAGAAAATGGAAGACGAACTTCAAAAATCTCATTTCAAGTTGGAACAGCGTGTTGAAGAAAGAACCAATGAACTTCGCAAAATAAATGTTGAGCTCAGTCAAGAAATTGATAAAAGGATCGAAGCCGAGTTTCGGCTGGTGATTTCTAAAGAAGAAGCCGAAGAATCCAATAGAATAAAGACTGCGTTGCTCGCAAATATGAGCCATGAGTTTAGAACTCCTCTAATAAGCATTTTGGGGTTCTCTGAAGTTTTAGCGATGGAGCTTAAAGACGAAGAACATAAAGAGATGACTAGAGATATTATGAATGCCGGTCAAAGATTATTAAAAACATTGGACGGTGTACTTCATCTTTCTCAATTACAGACGAACACTTATCCGGTCAACTTTGCTGAAACAGAAATAACTGGATTGATAAAAGAAATTTCTGAAGTGTTCATTCCCAAATTCTGGGAGAAGAATCTAATATTTAAGATCAAGATAGAAACTGAAGAGATTCATCTTGTTACAGATCCGGATCTTTTATCTATCGCATTAAAAAATATTTTAGACAACGCCTTAAAATATACTGAGTATGGAGAGGTAGATTTAAAAATGGTTATCACTTCGGAAGGTGAAAACAAACTTGTTTCTATTTCAATATCAGATACAGGCATTGGCGTAGCTGAGAAAGACCATGATATTATATTCGAAGAATTCAGGCAAACTGATGAAGGTTACAAAAGAAATTATGAGGGATGCGGGTTAGGTTTAACACTCGCTAAAAGAATGATCGAATTAATAGACGGAACAATCCAGTTAGAAAGCAGTATTGGCAAGGGCTCCACTTTTACTATTCAGTTCACATCTTAAATCACTTGTCACCGCTACAGCTTCATTTTATTAGTTCAACCTACAACAGCTTCTAGATATTTTTTTTCATTGACGGGAGTGAAACTATTTATATATTTCGACTGTTCAAGTAAAACAGTCGAAAAGATGAAATATGATCTCTGAAAAACTATCAAAAGAGAAAGAAAACGCAATAATTAATGCTGCAAGAAAACGGTTTGCGCATTATGGATTTTCTAAAGTAACAATGGAAGAGATTGCAGGTGATGTGGAGATGGGCAAAGCTTCTCTTTACTATTACTTCCCAACTAAGGATGATCTTTTCCGCGCTGTTATTTTCCAGGAGCAGAATGAACTGAAGAAAAGTATCGAATTAATATTGGAAAAACCGAAATATGCGTCCGAAAAGCTTCGCGAATATGTTGAGCAAAGGATGAAATTCTTCCGGATTTTAATAAACCTTGGAACATTAAGTGTTCACTCTTATTTCGATACAAAATCGGTGTTCAAAAAATTATTCCTGGATTTTGAAATGGTAGAATTGGATTTAATTAAAAAAATTATTGATGAAGGGAAATTGAAAAATGAATTCAATCCTGATTTACCGGACAATGCCGCTCTGACATTTCTTCACATATTGCAGGGGCTGCGTTGCAGGGTTCTTCGATGGACAAAGGGACAGAGTCTTGATGATGAAACACATAAAATTTTACAGAATGAAATGAAAGCTGCAACTGATTTTTTTATTCACGGTATTGAAAACAAGTAATTAAAAAAATTATAAAGGAAAATGTAAATGGCACAAAGCGAAGATTTAAAAGATAAAATTAAGATGGAATCAAAAACAGCTCCTTCCGGCAATGGAAACGATGAAAGTATTGATGACGTTCCTTTGTTCAAAAAGAAACGTATGATTATTCCTCTTCTTCTATTGTTGTCCGCTGCTGCAATAGGAGGATACTTCTGGTATATGAATATGCAGGATTTCGTTTCAACAGATGATGCTTATGTTGACGCGAACAGCGTTTCAATTAGTACTAAGATGCTTGGCAGAATTAATTCCCTTGGAACTGATGAAGGTGATACTGTAAAAGCCGGACAGATTATTGTAAAGCTTGATGAGAGCGATCTCCGCGCACAGGAAGTATCGGCAAAAGCCGGGCTTACTTTAGTTCAGAATAGCATTCCGCTGGCTCAAGCAAATTTGAACCGCGCTCAAGATGATTTTAACCGCGGTGAAAAAGAATACAAAAATGGCATTATTACAAAAGAACAATACGATCATTTGCAAAACGCGCTAGAGGTAGCTAAAGCCGAATATAATATCGAGCTTTCAAAAATACCTACTGCGAAAAGCCAAATCGGTGTAATTGAATCTCAATTAAATAACACAACAATAACAGCACCGATGGATGGAGTTGTTGCAAAACGTTGGGTGCTTACCGGCGATGTTGTCCAGCCCGGACAACCGATATTTACAATCTATGATTTAAAAAATCTATGGATTACCGCAAATCTAGAAGAGACAAAGCTTACACATATTCGGTTGGGCGAGAATGTGGAAATTGATGTTGATTCTTATCCGGATATAAAATTTCATGGTAAAGTTATTGAGATAGGAAATTACACAGCATCGGAGTTTTCATTGATTCCGCCAAACAATGCTTCCGGAAATTTTACAAAAGTTACACAGCGTGTACCTGTAAAAATTTCAATTGATGATATGGTAAATGCTAATGAACTTAAGCCTGTATTAAGACCGGGAATGTCTGTTGAAGTATCTGTGAAAGTGAAATAACAAATGTTTAATTCTAAAAATAAATCTATACGCGGCGCAGCAATCAACCAGATATCTTCGCTTCACCATGAGCATACTTCATATAAATGGTGGGTTCTGGCAAATGTAATGATCGGTACATTTATGGCTGTACTTGATGCAACTATTGTTGATGTATCGCTCGCAAAAATAATGGCGACATTCGGAATTGGTGTTGATACTGTAAAATGGGTTGCAACTGCATATCTTCTGGTCTTTGCAATTATGCTTCCGACTTCCGGCTGGATTGCCGACCATTTCGGTTACAAAAAAACATATGCATTTGCTCTTGGTCTTTTTACAATTGGCTCGCTTCTTTGTTCATTAGCGTGGAATGAATCTGCTCTTATACTATTCCGTGTAATTCAGGGTGCAGGCGCGGGTTTAATGATGCCTGTTGGAATGGCAATAGTAATGAGAGAATTTCCGCCGGAACGGCGCGGAGTAGCTCTTGGGTTTTGGACTATTGCTGCGGCTGCTTCCATATCTCTTGGACCAACGCTCGGCGGTTACTTGATAGATAATTTTGCTTGGCATGCTATTTTTGATGTGAATGTTCCGGTAGGAATAGTAGGAGTTTTTGCAACTCTGGTTATACAGAGAGAATATAAAACTTCCGCAACCCGTTCGTTTGATATTATCGGGTTCATTTCTATGGCTGTATTTCTTAGTGCTCTACTTATTGCTTTGTCGGATGGCAATTCGGAATGGAATACAGGCGGATGGACTTCACCTTTCATTGTTACATGTTTTGCAATTTCAATAATTGCATTTGTTGTTTTTATGATTACCGAGTTAAATATCCGGCATCCGTTAATAGATCTTAGTCTCCTAAAGAATTTTAATTTTGCGATGGCGAATATAATATTGTTCATTTTTGGGATGGGAATGTTTGGAAGCACTTTTCTTCTGCCTCTTTATTTACAGAACGGACTTGGATATACTGCCTTTCAGGCAGGCTCTCTCTTTTTGCCGATCGGTTTTCTGCAAGCATTAATGTCCCCTATAGCGGGGAACTTGGCGGATAAGATTAATCCCAAAATTCCGGCGTTTTTCGGAATTGTTCTTTTGGCATTTAGCCTTTTTATAAATCATTTCCTTTCTCTGTTTTCGGAAACATCTTCAATAATGATCTCTCTTTATCTGCGCGGGTTGGCTATGGGATGGATCTTTACTCCGTTAAGTACGATTGCACTTTCCGGAATTCCAAGAGAACGTATGGCACAGGCATCAGGTCTTTATAATGTTTTAAGACAGATTGGCGGAAGTTTCGGTGTAGCTATCATGGGTACTCTTTTAACTGATAGAACAATTTTTCACATTACTTCATACGGACAAGCGGTAAATCAATATGCGCCTGCCACTAAAAATATCGTTTCTGGATTAGCGAGATATTCACAACATGCTGTAGGTGGAACTAATGCAGTATCTTTGATGAGAGCTAAAGCTTTAGTGACATATCATTTGAGCCAGCAGGCTTTTGTTTCAGCGGTTGATGACGATTTCTTTATAGCAGCATTGATTACTATTCTATGTGTTATCCCGATTTTATTTTTACGTTATAAGAAGAAAAAAGGACCTGCACAAAAGATTGTAACTATGGATTGACAAGACTTGCTCTAATAGTTTTTTAACCAATATTGAAACGAAATCATAAAGAAAATGAAATACTTAAATAAAAAAATTACGGATCAACAATGAAAAGAAATTTGAAATATATGTTTGCGGCATCGCTATGCTTTATCTATTCACTTTCATACGCGCAAAACGCGGGAGATAACGCCCTAACAATCAAGGATGTAATAAAGCTGACAGTCGAAAATCATCCTTTAATCAAACAGAAGGAAGATGAATTACGGGCGGCGCAATACCGCGTTGAACAGCAGAAGAGTTTTTATTTACCGAATGTTAAGGCGGAAGCAACTTATACGCGTATCGGTCCTATACCGGCATTTGCATTTGGCGGAGAAAATTTAGAATTAGCTCCGGCAAACAATTATAATGTCGGTGTATTTGTTCACCAAACTCTTTACGATTTCGGCAAGCGTGATTCACAAGTAGATTACGCC
>JAKAKD010000079.1 GCA_021824635.1 Bacteroidota bacterium
GATTAATCATATTGATGAAACAACCCTACATATTGTTTCATTAAACGAAACGGATAGTGAACACTTTTTCCCGTCAAAAGAAAATACTCAAATTTATCTTTACAATAGAACATTTCTGATTTAATACTTTCCTTTTTATATGATGCTTCGGCATCCTCTGTTTCCAATTCATCCTTTTTAGACGCACGTTTAGGCGTCTGAGAATTAAATAAGATATTAAAAATGATAACTCATGCGCTCCCTTTGGAATATTGGAGAAATGGAGTAATGTAGTAAGACAACTAATAATATAATATTAAAAATAATTTAAGGAATAATACAATGTCAACCTCAAATAAAAGATGGTATGCAGGAATTGTAGTAGTAATTGCAGTTTTCGCAGTGACTTTGGTATTGTTTGCACAAGAACATCCAAAGAAAAATAATTCACAGAACTATACTTATGATTCGTCTTATTGGAATACAAATGTTCCGGAAAAGTATTGGCTTAGTGATGACCAAGTAAATCAAGTAAATAAAATAAAAACTGAATATGACCGACGCATTCAACCCGAAATCGAAAAGCTAAATTCTGTGCGCGGAGAATTTTCTGCTTACAGGCAGCAGGATGAAATCAGCAGCAAACGTATAAAAGAATATCAAACTAGGCTAAGAGATATTGCAGACAATATCTACAGCTTAAAGATGGAAGCCGCAAGCAAAATAAGAAATGTGTTTGGCAAAGGTCAAAGACCATATTATAACAACAATGTTTTTAATGATTGGTGTGATGACTGGGGCTGGAATTACAGCGGCTATATGAATTATGGAATGAGAGACCACTCCCAAAGGGATGGATTCCCAGGATATATGGATTGCGGCTGGGGCTGGGGTGATATGGGTTCCGGAATGAGAGGCCACGACAGAATGTATAACCGTGGTGGATGCTGGTAATATTTAATCAATGAATAATTAAAAAACTACCCGCTGTTTATTAAACGGCGGGGAGTAATTAAAAGGAAAATTTATGAAAAGTATATTCAATAAAATTAAAGTGATAATTTTTATCTCATCTTTATTAATTGCGAACAGCTATGCGCAAGAAACAGATAAGATAAAAGGTACAATAGGCAACGAAAAAATGGGCACGGATAAAATTGTAATCTGTGTGCTTGGCACTAAAACTTGTATGCCGGTAAATATTGACACAAATATGACTGTCAAATACCAGAATAAAGATACAAAGCTGACAGACTTGCCGTTTGGTCTTTATTTGGAAGCCGACATCATTGGTGATAAACCTAACGGAAAGACAGTTAAAAGTGTAAGCATTGATGAAACAAAAACAGTAATTTGTTTTACAGAACTGAAGAAAGAACAAGAGAATAAATTGAGTGATGCGTTAAGAAAAACTAAAGGCGTTAATTATTTCGAGATACATTCGGAATCAGCACAGGTATATATCGCTTACAATCCCAAGACAATTGCATATAAAGATTTGGAAAACAGAATTAAAGAAGCTGGTTTTGAATTGGAATAGGGAAATTAAAAAATGGTAACCTATACATTGAAAGAGAGACTCGTCGGAATATTTATTGCGGCGGCAATACATTTAATAATTTTCTTAATCGTTTATTTAACGCACAATTATTGAATTGAACTTTAAAACCAAATAAAAAGGAAAAATAAAATGCAACAAACAAATTATGGATTCTCAAAAATAGTTAACCTCGGTTACGATAAAGCAATTGAAAAAGTAACCGAAGAACTAAAGAAAGAAGGTTTCGGAGTACTTACCGAAATTGATGTTAAAGAAACATTAAAGAAAAAGCTTGATGTTGACTTTAAGCCGTATAAAATACTCGGCGCTTGCAACCCGCCTTTTGCTTATAAATCTCTACAAGTTGAAGAACAAATTGGACTGATGCTGCCTTGCAACGTTATTGTTTATGTTAATGATGATGGTAAAACCGTTGTTGCGGCAATAGATCCAATTGCTTCTATGCAGGCAGTAAAAAATGAATCGCTTGGCGAAGTTGCGGTAACAATACAAAGCAAGTTGAAGAACGTCATTAATAATCTTTAGCTATTGTGCAGTTACCCGGATTTTTGACTAACTAAATTGGACTGAAAAATACCAACAAATGATTATTGATAATAAATAAACAATATATTAATTTAGATTCAGTCTAAATAAAATTAAAGGATAGTTGTGAGAGACGAAAAATTAGCTGAAAGAATAGAACTGCGTGAATCATACGGACCAAATGTAGAGAAGATCAAAAATAAGTCTAAGATATGGGATATGCTCAAAGTTTGGGGCCCAGCCTGGCTTGTAATGATTGCCGATGTAGATGCCGCAAGCGTTATAACAGCCGCCGAGACCGGCGCAATTTATGGCACAAAACTCATTTGGTTTTTGCTATTGTTAGCTGTTCCACTGTTTGTTATACAAGAAGTAGCAGGCAGAGTTGGCGCCGTAACAAACAAAGGATTAGGTGAGCTTATTAGAGAAAACTTCAGCAAACGGATGGCGGTTTTTGCTGCTATACCAATGGCGCTTGTGGACATAATTAGTTATGTAGTGGAATACACCGGTGCTGCAATTGGTTTCCAAATTTTGGGAGTCTCTCCGAAGATCTCTGTGCCTTTTATTTTTATAGCACATGTCCTCCTGGTGTACAAACGAAAATATGCAGAAGCCGAAAAGCCTTTACTGGTAATCTCAATTTTGTTTGCTATCTCATGGGCTGTTTCCGCTTATTTAACAGCGCGGAAAGGGATTCAAGTAACGCCATTTTACTTTTCCGTATCGCCCGACTTTATCTTTCTGCTTGCAGCAAATGTCGGAGCGGTTATTATGCCGTTCATGCTTTTTTATCAGGCTTCAGCAACTGCCGAAAAAGGGATTACTGCCAAGAGCTTGTGGGCGGTTAGACTTGAGACAGCTATTGGGGCAATTGTTTCAGAGTTAATTATGATAGCGATTGTAATTGCTACAATCGGAGTGAGCAAGGACTCTTTAGATTTTGCGTCTCCGGGAATTTTATCGCACGGCCTGTTTTCGGTTGCCGGAACGTTTGCGCCCTACTTTTTCGGCGTAGGATTGATAGCTGCCTCATTCATTGCACTTATTGTAATTTCACTTGGAAGCAGCTGGGGAGTTGTTGAAGCATTAGGGTGGGGTAGAAAAAATTGGTTTAAGGTTTATCTTATCGAATCAATTCCAGCTTTGATAGTTACTATGTTAACGTTGAATCTGGTCAATTTAGCGCTAAACCTGATGGTGCTGCAAATTGCCGTACTTATAGGTCCCGCAATTATGCTGGGGCTAATAGCTTCGAATAAAAGATTGATGGGGCGCTATTACTTGAAGGGATATAATAAACTAATTTACTGGGCATTCTTCATTTTAATATTAGGCACAGGTATAATAAGTATGCTTTTGTTGCTTTGAATGTTGATTGAATACGGCGATGTAGAATGCTTTGTCCGCCGGCAATACAACGAATTAAATAATAATAATGTTGACTTTTTAAGAGTGCAAAGAAATTTAGAAAGCTTGAGAACGCCATGAAAAAATACCAACTAAAAAATATTGACTGCGCTTCTTGCGCTACAAAGATAGAAGAAGGGGTTGCAAAGCTTGAACAAGTTAAATTTGTCTCTGTGAACTTTGCAAACTCAACTCTGCAAATTGATACGCCGGATATAGAAGAAGTAAAACAAAAAATAAAAGAGATTGAGCCGGAAGTTGTTGTTGAAGAAATGAATGATAATAAACCGGCGCAGGCGGTAAGCTTATTGCGGGAAAATAAAGGAGAGCTAATAAAAATCTTTCTTACTATTCTGTTTCTGGCTGCAGGCTTAATCTTCGAAGAACAAATTCATAACACTCCTTACCACATTGCTGAATATCTGATTTTTCTTCCGGCATATTTAATAAGCGGCTGGGGAGTATTAAGAGGCGCTGTAAGAAGTGCTACAAAAGGAAAAGTATTTAACGAGCATTTTCTTATGACAATTGCAACCGGCGGCGCTATACTAATTGATGCTATGCCGGAAGCTGTAACAGTTATGTTATTCTATGTTATTGGTGAATTGTTTCAGGATATCGCTGTCAACCGTTCGCGCAAATCGGTTAAAGCATTGTTAGAAATTAGACCGGATTATGCTAACATCAAAATCAATGGTGACGTTAAAAGAGTATCGCCGACAGAAGTTCATCCGGGACAAATAATTATTGTAAAGCCGGGTGAAAAAATTCCTTTGGACGGAATAATTAAGGAAGGAAATTCTTTTGTTGATACATCCGCACTTACCGGGGAATCTGTTCCAAGAGCAGTAAAAGAAAGTGAAACAGTTTTAGC
>JAKAKD010000092.1 GCA_021824635.1 Bacteroidota bacterium
CGCCGCCGGTTAATACAACTCCGGCTTTAATTTTATTTTTGAATCCCGTGTGGCGAAGTTCATTATCAATTATTGAAAACAACTCTTTCATTCTTACACTAATGATCTGAGTAAGAAGTGATAACGGTATTTTTACATTTCCTCTGCCGCCAACACCTTTAATGAAAATATCTTCGTCTCTTACAATTGCATGTTCAGTAGCGTAGCCGTGTTCTTTTTTCAATTTCTCGGCATCGGCAGTTACTATACCAAGTGTCTCGCGTATATCATTAGTAACCTGATTGCCTGCAACACCAACAACTTTTGTATGTTTGATTGATCTTCGGTGAAAAATTGCAATGTCTGTTGTTCCGCCGCCTATGTCTATCAAAAGTACGCCTAAATCTTTTTCGTTGTCTTCAAGAACAGCAAAACTTGATGCTATTGGCTGAAGTACATAATCTTTAACAATGTATCCGGCTCGTTCAACAGATTTTTTTATGTTTTGAATTGCCGGTATAGAAGCCAACACAACATGGTTTACAGCTTCAAGACGTGAACCGCACATTCCAATCGGGTCTTCAATTCCGCCTTGATGATCAACAGAATATTCTTCCGGAATGATATGAAGTATTTGGCGATCGGAAGGAATTCTAATTGTCTGAACATCGGCTCGCAGTCTGTCTAAGTCCTGCTGACTGATTTCTTTTTCCGGATTGCTGATAGTAACATAATTTCTATGACGCAGACTTGTGATATGTTCACCTGCAACACCAACATTAACTTCCTTAACTTGAAGTCCTGCTCTATTCAAAGCTATGCCCATTGCTTCTGTAATTGCTTCTGCAGTTTTTGAAATATTTGCAACTAAACCGCGGTTCAATCCTTCGGAAGGCGCTACACCAAATCCAAGAATGTTTAGATTGTTATCAACTTGT
The DNA here is from genome assembly GCA_021824635.1 of Bacteroidota bacterium. Classification (GTDB taxonomy): domain Bacteria; phylum Bacteroidota; class Ignavibacteria; order Ignavibacteriales; family Melioribacteraceae; genus Fen-1258. Next base: position 918 of record JAKAKD010000092.1, read on the forward strand.
TCGGCAATTACCGCACAAACTTTTGTAGTGCCAAGATCTAACCCGGCTATAACATTTTTTTTCATGATTTCTTATGCCCCTCGTCTAAATTCTTAACTAACCCGTTAGTCGAGTCTATAATGCCGAGATATACATGCCCGCTGTATCTTAAATCCACATATTCCATGTAATTATTTACTTCTTTTCCCTTTAGATACTGCCAAAGATTATTAAAGTAGATTACTTTTTTAATCTCGTTACCGCGCCCAATTTTGATTGGATAATCTGCCGAGGAGAGATATAACATAATATCACCGCCGTTTTGCAGATCAATTGATGAAAAATCTTTTTCCAATTCCGGGTTCAGCAATCTTACCGTTGAAATAATTTTAGCAGCTGTAACTACATCCAAATTCTTTTTCATTGATGAGAGAACCTTAAAACCATTTCCAGTAAAAACGTTTGAGATCACCGGGTAATCAATTTTTTTTGTCTCCGGAAGCATTGGCAGCAATTGCAAATTTTCTGTTAATATGTATTGACGGCTGCTGTCTAATACTATTGAATCGAAAACTTTTTCCGTAATTCTGATTGAAGCTTGCCCGCTGCCTTCATATCTAACATCCGCATTTTCAACGTAAGGGTGTTTTTCAATTCTGTCTTTTATGAATTGCAGCGTTAGATTTCCATAATTATTTTTATCAAGCAAGTTGGCAAAACTTAAATACTGGTCCTTTGAAAGATGCTCATTCCCTTCCAGCGAAATAGAACTGATCTTGTTTTCGGAACCAGGTTTCAATCCGATTGACAAGTAGATTATCACTCCAATCATTAAGACCAAAAAAGTAACACTTAATATTTTTGCCAATTTTGTCATCAATTATCCCAAAGGGATCCCGCTATGCGGTGATTTTTTCTTTGTTTTCAAAAATTCAGCAAATTTTTCACCGTACTTCCAAATATCCCCGGCACCAAGCGTAATAATGATGTCTCCCTTTTGATAAATCTTTTGCAGCAATTCAGGTATTTTTGTTTTGTCCGGCTCGTAATAAACATTTTTATGTCCGAACTGTTTTGCCGTATTTGAAATCAATTCACCTGTAATTCCTTCAACCGGTTTTTCACGTGCGGGATATACATCCGTACAAATAAAAATATCAGAATTCAAAAATGATCTGCCGAACTCAGCATAAAAATCTTTTGTGCGTGAGAATAGATGCGGCTGAAATACTGCTACTAATCTTCTATTCCATCCTCTGCGTATTCCGTCGAGCGTAACATTTATTTCTGTAGGATGATGACCGTAATCGTCAATCACCATCACATCATTATCATATTTGGTTTCAAAGCGGCGGTACACGCCAGTAAATTTTTCAAGCGCTTGTTTAATTACGCTGAACTCAACGCCCATTTCTTTAGCAATTGTAACAGCCACAAGAGAATTTTTAATGTTATGTATTCCGGGAATATTGATCCGGATTTTTCCAAGATCTGTACCAAGATAAATTACGTTAAACTCGGAATGTCTTTCCGAATGTGTAATATTTGCCGCTCGTATATCGGCTTGTGGTGTAATTCCGTATGTAAAAATTTTCTTATTGATCTGCGGAATAATATCTTGAAGAGCCGGCTCATCCAGGCACAAGACAACAAAGCCAAAGAAAGGAACTTTGTTTGCGAATTCAACGAAAGCAGTTTTTATATCGGCTAAATCTTTGTAAGTATCAAGGTGTTCACGTTCGAGAGTTGTAAGGGCTGCAATCACAGGTGTTAATTTCAAAAATGTTCTATCAAATTCATCGGCTTCAACAACTATATAATCACTTTTGCCAAGACGGGCATTCGTTCCGCCGAGTCCGCTTAATTTTCCGCCAACAATAATTGTAGGATCAATTCCGGCTTCGGTTAATACCAATCCAACCATTGATGTTGTAGTTGTCTTTCCATGTGTGCCGGCAATTCCAATTCCATATTTCATTCTCATACATTCGGCAAGCATTTCTGAACGTTTTATCACCGGAATTTTTCTGGCGATTGCTTCTTTTACTTCCGAGTTCTCAAGAACAACCGCTGATGAATAGACTAAAACATCGGCATCTTTCAAATTTTCTGGTGAATGCCCTTCATAAATTTTAATTCCAAGACTTTCAAGGCGGTCTGTAACTTCGGACTTAGCCAAATCGGAACCGGAGATATTAAATCCCTGGCTAAGCAGAATTTCAGCAATGCCGCTCATACCAATTCCGCCGATACCTACAAAGTGAATATTTTTAATTGTGTTCATCATCATAGCTGTATCTCTTAAATTTTTTCCGCCAAACGGATTGCGTCTTCTGCAATCGTTCTTGCGGCAAGCGGTTTTGCAAAAGCCGAAATATTTTTTTTCATAATTTCATGACGCGATACGTTTAGTATCATTTCATTAATAACCGGTAAAAGTTCGTCGGCTAAATTTTTATCTTCTATAAGTTCTGCTGCATTCGCAACTTTCAAAGCTTTAGCGTTTTTGTATTGATGATTTGCCGCAACGTTCTCCGATGGAACAAAAATTACAGGTAACGCCAAAAAAGCTACTTCCGCAATTGTAGTAGCGCCGGAACGGGCAAGAACAACATCACATGATGAATACGCCGCGGACATATCGTTAATGAACGGAAAAATTTTTACCGATTCATTTTCAAGGTTTTTATAATGCATATAATAAAATTGACCTGTCTGCCAAATAACTTGAATTCCGCTTTCGATCATCATATCTAAATTTGCAGCGACTGCTTGATTAATTGAATGAGCACCGCCGCTTCCGCCAATTACAAGTAAAACCTTTTTAGATGGATTCAATCCGAAACTTTTAACTGCTTCCGCTTTATCAGTAAGTTGTAAATTAATTCTTATCGGATTGCCGCTTAATTTTAATTTCGATTCGTCTCTGAAATATTTTTTTGATTCTTCGAACGTGATATGAATTTCATAAGCTTTCTTTTCAAGCATTCTATTTGTAACGCCGGGATAACTATTCTGCTCAAGCAAAATCACTTTAGCACCAAGTACAGATGCAGCCCAAATAACCGGTCCGGACACATAAGCGCCGCTTCCAACAGCAACGCGCGGCTTGAAACTAAAATTGATTAACAAAGATTGAATCATCGAGACAAAGAGTTTAAATGGGAACAGTAAGTTGCTCAAATTTAATTTTCTTGAAAACCCACTAACCCAGATTGCCTTAAAGTTGAAACCGTATTCAGGAACAACTTTTTCTTCAATTTTATTTTTCGCACCGACAAACAAAATTTCGGATTCCGGTTTCAACAAACGAATTTGTTGAGCAACAGCGAGAGCCGGATATAAATGTCCTCCTGTTCCGCCGCCTGCAAATACAAACCGATATGGTGTTTTGTTCTTCATCCTACCTGAGCAATCTTTAGTTCTGTTGT
>JAKAKD010000008.1 GCA_021824635.1 Bacteroidota bacterium
TCTTTTTTATCATTTTATTTTGCAAGGTTTTTTATCCAAATATATTAATTCTTGCATTTATTCCTTAGCATTTTTCTATTTAATCTATTTTATTCTAATGCCTTATGTACCTTTTAAGGGCTGACTATTTAAGATATTTAGCCAAACCAGATTTGAATTGACCAACTGGAATTATATCATTTGCAACTAAAATGTTCTTCATTTTTGTATCCTTTTATTGTCTTTATTCTGGACTAAATAAAGACCATAATCGACAACTTCAAGATTATTTTCTAAGCATATAACGGCGTGGCTTTTCACCCGTCTGCCTCGAACAGCGATGCCGAACTGAATAACTAACGCCAATGATTATTTACAATTTTATTTAATTGAACAAAGCCGAACAACAATGTCTAACTTTTTACCTAACCCGTTGATTAGGAAAATGCCGCACTGAAAACGCTGTCGGGTGGAAAAGCTGGATATATCTATTTATTTGTGAAAGAAAATATTTTTAATAAGCGTCTTTCCTTAAATCTATTGACAACACATAAATAGTTTTTTCACTCTCTTCTATGACATAGAATAACCTATATTTGCCAATTCTATAACGCCAAGTTTCAGGTTTGTAGTCTATTAATTTCTTGATATTGTTTCCGTAATGTGGTTCTTCTCTTAGTTGAGGATATATATGTTGAAGAAGTTTCTTTTCAATGAAGAGTTTATCACGATTGGAGATTTTATCAATCCTCTTGAGAAATTCGTTGGTCTCAAATATTTTATAATTACTCAACCAATCGCCCCTTCTTTGATTTCATATCGGCTATTCCTCGCTTTAGACTTTTATTAAGTTCAACATTATTTTGGATTTCATCCATTTCGAACTCATCAACAAAAACATTATGTTCAATGAATCTTTTCACAGCAGTTTCAATAAAATTAGAAATTGGCCTATTGTCTCTATCTGCAAGTTTTCTAAATACTTTATAATTTTCTTCGCTTAAACGAAGTGTTATTGTTTTTGACATAATATTACCTTATTGAATGTTTATCGTTTCTTTGTATTCTAATGTATTCATATTCATCCAAATATTCAACGCCATATTTTGGCAAAAGGTATATCGACGTGGTGGCTAAGGCGCAGTCCAGAACAACAATACCGAAATTGTTAATAGTTTTTATAATTACAAAAAACTTTTAGGGGGTTGGATAACGTTCTGGATAATTTTGCATTTGTTTATGTATAATTGTTTAGTAATAGTTCTGCTATGTGCAAAACACTTATCCCACCCCCTGAATAGGACAACTACCTTAAACAAGAAACTTGAAAAGGTACATCTAACACTAAAAATTCTCAAATACCAAAGGCGATTACACTGTCGCCCTTGAGCCGCTTTTTATATCCCCTCTATAATTATTTGTCGTATTCTTCTGGGGCAATATTGGGGATTCTACTTAATGCTTTCTTAAATTTTTGTTTACTCGCTCGCCTTGCTCTTTGCTCAATATATTCTTCTGTCATAAGTGCTGATATTTTTTCTGCTAATGCGGATGATACCAATTGATTAATTGAAGTATTTTCTTTCTTCGCTAAATCCCGTGCCCTTTTATGCAATGAATCGGGCAACCTTAAACTTATATTACTCATATTTTTCTCCAATCACTTTTAGAAATTCCTTCGGCGTTAGTACTTTAATCCCAAATGTTTCAATTCCTTGGAAATCTTTTTTATTGAATGTAATTAGATAATCACATTCAGACTCAACAGCTAATTCCAAGAACATATCATCTTTGGGATCTCTTAAAAATGGTCGCCACAAATAAAATATCTTTCTTTGTTCGGCTATAAAACAAATGAAATTTAAAATATCGTCAATCTCGGATTTCCTAAGTTTAATATTTGTTTTGTCTCTTTTAATTCCATCTTCATATTCCAATATGACAGGTACAGAAATAAATACTTTAAATCTTTCATCATCTATAATTGAAAGAAGTTTAAAAGAAAAACCATTTCTTGATCGTAAAGCCGAAACTATAACATTTGTATCTATTACTATTTTATATTTTTTCATATAGTATTATATTCAATACCACATTGAAAAGCAATCCTTTCTAAAAAGTTTGGGGTATAACGGTGTGGCTTTTCACCCTTCCACCCAGAACAAGAACGCTGAACAATACCAACAACTTTTTATTTATTAAAAAAATTTATTTAATAGAACAACTTTGCATAAGTATCTTTACACGAAACTACAAAGCAAATAATTAAACAAATGCCGCACTGAAAAACGCTGTCAGTGTTAAGCCGCTTGATATTTCCAATAAGTAAAAAAATAAATTAGTTTTCTCCAACTATCAACAAAACTTTTGGAGGTATCAAATGTTTTACACCGGCATCGATCTTCATAAATTTACTTCTTACTTAACTACTGTCGATTCCTCAGGCAATATTGTTAAGCAAGCTGATATTAAAAATGTCAGCCATAACTTCGTTCAATACTTCTCGGATCTTGGCAATGGAAACATTACTACCGTTGAATCTACCATGACATGGTATTGGCTCAATGATCTTCTTACTTCAATGAACATTCCTTTGGTCCTTGCTCATGCAAAGTATGTTAAGGCTATCGTTTATGCTAAAGTCAAAACCGATAAGATCGATTCCCATACTCTCGCTCAGCTTCTTCGTATGGACTATATCCCGGCTGTTAATAAAATTTCCAACGATAAACGCCTGCTTCGTGATGCTCTGCGTGCTAGACTTAAAATCGTACAACGCTATACTTCAATTACCAATTCCATCCAACTGCTTCTTGCCAAATATAACTTCGAAACTCAAAGGGTAAATCCAAACAGCGTTCCTCTAAAAACGGCAACAAATACCTTAAGGTTGCTTTCTCCGACGCTGCTGTTCATGCCGTGCAGTATTATCCGGTTATCCGTAAATACCACAGCTCTTTGCTTCGGAAGAAAAATAAACAAATAGCTAAAACAATTATCGCTAAGGAAATTGCCGATATTGTCTTTCACGTATTAAAAGATAAATCCGACTTTAACAACAAATTCAAAGGTCAAGAACTAGAACATAAGAAGTCTCTGCAATGGCCGCGCATTACAAGCCCCTATGCATAACTGATTAGCTAACCGGCATAATCCTCGCGCGGGATTGGGAAGTAATGGAGTTTATCCCGCAAAGGCGGGACTTGCCTATTAAATATCTGGAATAGTACTGCCACTTTTCCGGTACAGCTCCAAAGAATCTTTGGAGTAAGTCCCTAAATAGGTTTGGTTTGCCTTCTGGCTTCCTCAGAGATATTATGGCATGAGTAGTTGTTTAATTTGGAATATCAGTTTCTCAAAGAACTATTTTTTCCCAAATTATATTTGTTTTCAGAATATATTATACTATTGTCTTTTTACTTATTTAAGATGTTACACCGCTTTTGCTTATATATTAGACGCTATTTCTTAAAATACTTTACTCCATCCAAATCTTTAAAATCAACATCTTGTGTCCAAACAATCGCATTGTTTTGTTTTGCAGTTATATAAATCAAACTATCAGCCATTGGCATTTTTTGTTCAAAGCTAAATTTTGCAGCTTGAATCGCAATGGTGGAATTTACTTCTATAACCTTTGCTTGTTGCATTAATCCAACGACTTGAATTGCTGAATGTTCATCTTTTACCGACAATATCTTTTTATATATTTCGTAGAGATTTATTGTTGAAACTATTAATTCATCTGTCTTTTCAATAGCTGGCGCAAATAATTTTGCATTCTTGCCTTCGGCTAAATATTCCAACCACCCAGAAGAATCCACTAAATTCATATACGGTCTCCTTCTCTTTCAATTTCAGTATTGATCCCTTTTAGAAAGCCACGAACCTCTTTAATATTTTTGAGAAGGATGAATTCAATTCTATCACCTAATTGAATAATTTGTAATTTTTGTCCGGGTTTCAGTTTTAACTTCTGTCTTATTTCCTTTGGAATTACAACTTGATATTTGGGAGAAACTGTTACGGTAGTCATTTCGATACTCCTTATAATTTGCCCTATAAATATATCGATTGCTCTTGTATATTCCAATATATCATCGATAGCATTACAATACCCATTCCTATGTAGCGGTATAACGGCTTGATATTTCCAATAAGTAAAAAATTAAATTAGTTTTCTCCAACTATCAACAAAACTTTTGGAGGTATCAAATGTTTTACACCGGCATCGATCTTCATAAATTTACTTCTTACTTAACTACTGTCGAT
>JAKAKD010000104.1 GCA_021824635.1 Bacteroidota bacterium
AATAGTAGATAGTTTTCACCGGCGAATTGGAATAATTCTCTAATTCCCAGAACATGCTGAATCATTGGTGAGAATAGTAATATTGGAATTGTAACAATAAGTGAAACCCAAAAACGTTTTTTGAAATCAGCAATCATCATTGCGTGATGATCATGATGTAAATGACCGGAGTGATCTTCATGAGATGCAGTGTTGTGGCTTGAATTATTTTTTTCAACATGATCTACATGATGCTCATGTGTTTTGTGACGCTGATTTTTATCTTCCATTTGTTGACCTCAGTTCTAAATTATTTCTATCAGTTTTATAAAAGAATCAGACACGGACGATTTAATCTAGTTTCGGAAGAAATGAGATATAATATTGAAACAAGACTAATGAGCAATTACGCCGCCAAGAAAACCGGTGATAAGAATTAGGATAAAAACAACCAGCCCGATTATCCACGCATATTTTTTAATTTTTTCAACTAGCAGAAAGAATAACCATATAAAGTAAGTTATGAGAATGCTAATACCGAAATATCTGTGAAGCTCTACTACCCAATATTTACCAGTTCCGACAAATGGTTCTACTTGATTTATACCCGTTAAAAATGCTACCAGCGAAAAGATCAAACCAAGAATAACGAGAATAGAAACCGTTGTTTCATAGCTTTTGCGTTTGAGATGCAGTAATGAAAAGAAAAAAGCAAGAACTCCGATTGCTATAGGAAAGTGCACAATTTTATTGTGCAGATGAGACGACATTTCTTCGTTAAGACTTAACACAAATTCGGGTTCTTTATTATCAACCGGTTTTTGTTTAAGGACAGATTCGTTAATGGCTTTTCCGTTTATAGCAATTGTATCTCTGCCAACGATTGTTAATGTGTCTAGCTTAACAGCTATTTCTTTTTTATGATCTTTGCCACCGTGTGGGAATACAACTGTGGCAAGTAACAATAGACAAATAAATGTTTTCATAACCATTTCCTATTCCAGTTAAGGAAGTCAACTAAGACTTCCTTTCATAAATGAAAAATTACACCGGCTGAAGCCAAGAGTGCTGGAGAAAATTTTGTTAAACCTACTCCGCCAATAAGTGTAAGAGTTAGCTTTGGACTGAGCTGATGATTAAGACCAAGCGATAACTGTTGTGGTGCTGCATAACCGGAGACAATTTCTGTATAACCTTGATAATAGAGCAGCAGCGATGAATTGCCATCATTGAAATATTTTCCGAAACCAATTCCATAGGCAAATGGATTATTGTAAGTAATTCCGGTTGGATTACCAATGTTTAGGTATCCCAAATCAACAATTGCGAGATAGGAATCAAAACCCTTGCGTAAAGTGACAGAGGCACCAAAATCATATTTACCGGTGCCGATGTTTGTCATTCCACTTGCAGTTGGAAATTTGATTTGATAGTTGATCAATGCAGTAAAACTATCTTCATAGTCGGAATAAAATTGATAATTACCCGTAAGATAAATATCACCAAGACCAATTTTTGAGTTCATAGAAGATGAAGAACCGGGCATATATGAATTGGAAGTATTTCCATTACTTCCCATCATACTGCCACCGCTACTTCCTCCCATCATGCCACCGGTGTTATTGCTTGATGTATTACTTCCCATCATATTATTGTTGTTGGAAGAGTTACCGCCAATTGGCAGCATCATTCCACCGGATTGACTTAGAGAATTGTTATTAGAAAAAATAATCGGCGCGGTAACATTCACGCTGAAATATTCCGATTGAAAACGAACTCCTCCATAAAAGGAAAAGAGTTTACTGTAATTATTGTAATAATAATTCCCGCCGGAGTATTGAAGGCCGGTCGTAACCGACCAGCCTTCTTGAGCAAAAGATACTCCGTTAAAAAGAATGACGGAAAAAATTAAAAGGAACATGCTTTTAATTTTCATTTTATTCCTATTTCTTCATTTGGTTTGGAAGTTTCTGAATTTTGTCGAGCATGCCGTCATAATCTTTCATCATTGTTTTCATATTGTCGGTCATGCCTTTCATATGTTCTTTCATTTCTTGGGTCTCCATCATTTTTTGATCACCCATCATGGTGTTCATCTGATCGAGCATGTTTTTCATGTTTTTAGACATGTCATTCATGTTTTGCATCATGCCGGTCATTTGAGAACCCATTCCCATTTGATCTTTTTGGTTCTGCATCATGGAAAGCATTTTACCGCTTTTATCCATCAGTTGATTCATATGAGACATCATGCTTTGCATGTCTCCCATTTTAGCTCCCATATTTTGCATGTTCTGCATTTGAGAACCGGTCCCCATATTACTGCCACTTCCGCTGCCATGTTGATGCTGGGCAGATAAAGTAATGCTGAAAAGAAACATTACGGAAAGCATCATTGCAGTTTTAGCGAATGATTTAATTGTATTCATTGTGTTACTCCTTTTGGTTGTGATATTATGATTAATTATTACTTTACTTTGAAACCGTTTTTAATAAGTTTCTCTTTAGCTTCATTCACTGTTACTTCTTTCAATGTCATTCTACATAAAGGGCATTTATCGGGTTTATCGGAAATTACATTCCAATCCATTTGATCTTGATATACTCTTCCATCTTTGTTTTGATCAATTGATTGGAGGTCGATCACGCCTTCATGGACTAATGAACTCATTTTATGATCCATATTTTTCATGTCATGTTTCATCCCATTCATTGTTTTAGAGGAATCGGGTTTTGACATGCAGTCCATTTTCATTTTTCCATCTTTGTGCATTTGGTGATTCATATCCATTTTTTTTGTTGAATCGCCGGATACGTCATTCATCGTTGCAACTTCTTTCTTCATTCCGTTATTGCAGCAAGATGATTTATGTTCTTGTGCAAATGTTACGTTTGAAAGCATTAGTCCTGAAGTAATTAAAATTACTGCAAGAGAGCTTCGAGATTTTGTTGTGTTCATTTTGAACTCCTTTTTTATTGTTTGTTGTTATTAGTTAAGAACATTTTTACATTTTCATTCCTTCCATACCATCGGAAGAAGATTTCTTTTTCTGTGGCTGCGAAGTTCCGCCATGTTGATGTCCGGTAGGCATTCCAGTTTTAAGCTGGCTTTCGGAATCAATTAAGAATCCTCCGGTAGCGGCAATTTCATCACCTTCTTTTATGCCGGAAAGGATTTGATATTTGTCTCCAAACCGATTACCAATTTGAACGCTTCGCGCTTCGAACATTCCATCACCAGTTTTTGTCCAAACAACGGCTCTTTCTCCGGCAATTATAACTGCATCAGCCGGAACAAGTAATCCTTCTCCACCGGCTTTGCTGAAAACAGTTTCACCATACATCTGCGGTTTAAGTTTTCCGTTGTAGCTAGAAAATTCACTTCTAACTTTTATTGTTCTTGTTTGCGAATTAACCAACGGATAAATGAAAGCAACTCTTCCTTTAAATTCTTCACCGGGATAAGCGCGCAAGTGCAATTTAACAGGGCTTCCAATTTTTATACTAGCCAAATCATTTTCATATACTTCAGCTATGTTCCAGAGCGTTGAAAGCTCGGCTACATCATAAATTGCCGTGCCTTCATTCACGTAAACACCTTCTTGAACTTTCTTCTCAATCACTGTTCCGCTAATTGGCGAATAGTATGTAAGTGTAAGATTAATTTCTTTTGTTTTTTCCAGAGTTTGAATTTGTTCTGATGTCAATCCGAAAATCTCCAATTTCTTCTTTGATGCATTGAGAAGAGAATTAGAGTTTGATGAATTATTCAAAGCAATCAAATATTCATTCTGAGCTTGAACCAAATCCGGACTATATATTTCAAACAATGGCTGACCTTTTTTTATATAATCGCCGGTTTTGTCAACGAACAATTTTTCAATTCTTCCGTTGAAACGGGCTGAAATGGTTTTGCGATTGTTTTCAACAAAATCCAAATAACTGTAAGCAGTAACTTGATCTTGCAGATTTTCTTTCTTCACCACAACAGTTGAGACATTTGCGAGGACTTGTTTCTTCGGACTAAGTGAAATCATATTAGTCATATCTTTTTCATTTACTGGTTCTACTTTCTCATCAACAACTTTCTTGATAAGATCCATTCCGCAGATCGGGCAAGCACCGGGTCTATCCATATGAACTTGCGGGTGCATAGTGCAAGTCCAATAATCTTTTTCTTTTACAACAGTATTCCCATTCTTACCGGCATCTTCAGATTTTGAACAGCCGGACAATGAAAGAGCAATTGCAAAAAATGGAATGAACAGATATCTAACTAGTTTCATTTTTGTTCCTCTATTTATGCTAATTATTTTTTTCATAATATCACCTAAAACTTTTTAAGATTTGTTCCGATCATCATCTCAATTTCAGCAAGAGACATTTGCGTATCGGCTTTTGCCATATAATAATTCATCTGCTGCATCAACAACATCCGGTAGGAATCAATAATTGTTGTAACACCGGTTCTGTTGTTCTGATAAGCAGAAACTTGCGATTCAGCGGCTTTGGTATAAAGCGGAATAACTTTATTGTTGTAGAGTTTTGTCAAATCAACAGCGGTGTTATATTTAACAAAAGCAGCTTTCAATTGAGAAATCATTTCTCGCTGCATATCTGTTTTCGCGAATTCAATGCTGTTAATACCGGCATATAATTCTTCTTCCTTTGCTTTATATTTATTAACAGACCATGGTGCAAATGGAAGATTAATGGAAAACATTAGTGAATACATATATTCAGTCTTTGGCGTTTCCATGGCAAGCATAGCCAAATTGGTTTTTGATGTAAGAATCATCCCTTGCGGCATTCTCATAAACATACCTTGAATCATCAAGTCTGGAATTAACTCACGGTTGTTTGCGTCAATCATAGCCCGGTTCATTTCAATCATATTCCCCATTTTTTTAAGAGTAGGATTTGAATCAGAGAGAAGTTCTTCCAATTTAGATTGAGATGACGAGAGAGAATCGGCAGAAAAATCTTTTATTGCATATACTTCCTTGGAATCAAGATTGCGACCGAGAAGTTTATTGAGCTTATAAATCTCGGCTTCTTTTTGTTTTTCAAGAATCAAAAGCTGGGTTTCGTTCGATGCAATTTCACTTTGAAGAGTTAAAAGATCCGCTTGATTGATTTTATTTGTATAGTAAGATGATTCAACCAATTTTATAACTTCTTTAATAAGAGAAATATTTTTCTTCTGCACTTCAACTTTTTTGTCAAACAGCCAAAGTGTGTAATAAGACATTTTAACAGCAGCGGTTAGATTGATTTTATATATCTCATAATTGTCGCCTTCAACAAGAGTATTCTTTCTTTCAACTTCTGCCATTGCGTTTAATTTCCCGCCAAGTGGAAACATTTGCGAAAGAGCAATGTTGTTTGAGTTGGATTGATTGAACATATCAAGAGAGGTAGTTGGCACTTGCGCAAACTCTATCGAAAGATTAGGAGCCGGAAGAGTGTTGATTGATTCACTCCTTTTTTCCGAAGCCGTGATTTTGAATTGAAGCGATTTTAATTGCGGATTATTTCTTACAGCTTCCGCAACTAATGAATCAACCGACTGTGCTTTTGCGGAATTAACAGCTAAAAAGAAAAGAGTAACAGCAAAGAAAAAGTTGCGCAAAGATTTTCTCTTTTTCAATTCTCCATTCTGAATTCTCAATTCTACATTCATATTATTCACCCTCCTTCATCCAATCAGCCATTTTAGATAATTCTAATGTTCCTTTTTTAAGTGCATGTTCTTTCATCATTGTAAAAAGAATTGGGGTTACTACAAGAACGTGAATAGCGCTTGTAAGCAAGCCGCCAATCATTGGCGCGGTTAACGGCTTCATAACATCTGAACCGGTTCCGTTTGACCACATAATTGGAATTAATCCAACCATTGCAGTAAATACGGTCATTAGTTTTGGTCGTAATCTTAAAACAGAACCTTCGACGGTTGCCTCATAAATATCTTGATTAGTAATTGGTCCGCGTAATCCTTTTTGATGAGCGCGCAATTTTTTATCTAGCGCCTCATGCAGATAGACCACCATTATAACACCAGTTTCTGTTGCAATTCCATACAAGGCAATGAACCCGACCCAAACAGCAACTGAAAAATTGTAACCGAGAATGTAAATCATATACATACCGCCAATAAGAGCAAATGGAACTGAGAGCATTACAACTCCGGCTTCCACGTAATCTTTAAGAGTGAAGAAGAGAAGAAAAAAGATCACTAAGAAAACAACCGGCATAATAATCTCAAGTGTCTGTTGTGCACGGACTTTGCTTTCATACTGTCCGCTCCATGTATAAGAGTAACCGGCTGGAAGTTTTAGCCCATCTTCGATAACCTTTTTTGCATCAACCATAACGCCGCCCATATCACGTCCACGTGTGTTCATAAAAACAATTGAACGAAGCATTCCGTTTTCACTGCTAATCATTGGAGGACCGGTAACTAAATTTATATCTGCTAATTCAGCAAGAGGCAAATATGTAACCGCATTTTGATTAGTGCTTGTTAACGAAAAATCATTTTGCGTATTTGATGCTTGTGGAATAACGCTTGCTTGATTCGAACTTCCCATGGAGGAAGACATTCCGCCGGAGTTACCTTTATTCGTTCCGTTATTCATCGAGCTTGAAGTTGATTGAGAAGACATAGGGTTTGATAAGGCAACCGGCACAATTAAACTTTTTAGCTCTTCAACATTATCGCGGTAATCTTTTTGATAACGCATTCTTATCGGAAAACGCATTCTTCCATCTATTACAATTCCAAGATTCTGTCCGCCGATTGCTGTTTCAATTATGTCTTGAAGATCACTGATGTTCACACCGTAACGCGCAGCAATTCCGCGTTTAATATTAATATCGAGATAGTAACCGTTCTGCACCCGCTCGGCAACAACGTCAGCTGCTCCGTTAACTCTCTTTAACAAATTTTCCGCTTTGATAGCATATGTCTCAAGTGTATCGAGATTTGGACCGAAGATTTTAAATCCAATATCGGTTCTAACACCGGTGGATAGCATATTTATTCTATTGATGATCGGTTGAGTCCAGCCGTTTCGAACGCCGGGAATTTGTAATTTAGAATCAAGCTCGGCAACAATATCTTGCTTGGTAATACCCGGGCGCCACTCGCTTTTTGGCTTGAGTAAAATTATCGTTTCAATCATACTTAACGGTGCGTTGTCTGTTGCAGTTTCCGCTCTTCCAGTTTTTCCAAGAACATGATGAACTTCGGGAACCGACTTAATAATTTTATCCTGCTCTTGCAATATTCTGTTTACTTCTGCTATTGATGCGCCGGGCAAAGTTACCGGCATGTAAAGAATTGAGCCCTCATCAAGCGGAGGCATAAATTCACTTCCGGTATTTAGAATCATTGGAATGGTAATAAGCAGTGCAATCACGTTTAATGCGATAGTAATTTTTCTGTGTTTAAGAACCCAGTGAATAACCGGTTCATATAATCGAATGAAAAATCTTGTAGTTGGATTTTTATCTTCCGGTTTGAACTTACCGCGCATCAACATAGTCATCAATACGGGAATCAAAGAAATAACAACAATTGCCGATCCTATCATTGCAAATGATTTTGTGTAAGCAAGCGGATGAAACATCTTTCCTTCTTGTCCTGTTAATAAAAATACCGGAAGAAATGAAGTAAGTATTATCAACTCAGAAAAGAAAATTGCTCTACCGACTTGTTTTGCAGAATCAATAGAAATCTTTTTGTATTCATCCGGCGTTAAGTGTCCCTTTTCTTCAAGCGCCTTCGCAAGATTGCGGTAGGCATTTTCCACCAGCACAATGGAAGAGTCTACTATTACTCCAACTGCAAGAATAATTCCGCCAAGAGACATTATGTTAGAAGAGATTCCAAAGAGATACATCAAAATGAATGCGATAAGAATTGAAATAGGAAGCTCGATAAGAATTCTTACTATGCTTCTAAAATGAAGAAGGAAAATCATAACCATAATTGAAACAGTGATTGACGCTTCTATTAAAGCTCTTTCCAAAGTTCCAACTGCTTCTTTAATCAATGTGCTTCTATCATAGGACGTAACAATCTCAACACCAGGCGGCAAACCGGGAGTAATTTCTTTTATCTTTTCTTTTACACGATCAATTACATCCTTCGCATTTCCCCCGTTTCTCATTACGATTATTCCGCCAACAACTTCACCCTCGCCGTTTTTTTCTAACGCGCCGCGTCTTATATCGCCGCCTAATTCGACCGTTGCTATATTTTTAATAAGAATCGGAATTCCATTGGCTGATGTTTTTATTACAGTATTTTCAATATCATCTTTCGATTTAATATAACCTTGACCTCGCACAAAATATTCAGCGTCGCTTATTTCCAGTATTTTTCCACCCACTTCGTTATTACTTCTTTGAACTGCATTAACAACATCGGCGACGGTTAGATTGTAAGCGCGGAGATCTGTCGGGTTAACATCAACTTGATATTGTTTTACGAATCCGCCGATGCTTGCAACTTCTGCAACGCCGTCAACGGAAGACAGTTTGTAACGGATATACCAATCTTGAACAGCTCGAAGCGTTCCGAGATCATATCCTTTGCCTTCTACTGTGTACCAGTAAACGTGACCAACGCCGGTTCCATCCGGTCCCAAAGTTGGAACAACACCTGCAGGTAATTGCGCTTGAATCGTGTTCATCCTTTCGAGAACGCGTGTGCGTGCAAAGTAAGTATCAACGCCATCCTTAAAGACTACAAAGACAAAAGACATACCAAACATTGAATTAGCACGCACAGCTTTTACATTTGGTAATCCTTGCAAACCTGAAACAATCGGATAAGTAACTTGATCTTCAATTATCTGTGGTGAGCGTCCCATCCATTCAGTGAAGATGATCACTTGATTCTCAGAAAGATCGGGTATAGCATCCACAGGCAAATTAACAACGCTGTAAACACCAAAGCCGATTACTATGAGATAAATCAGAATTACAATGAATCTATTGTTAGCAGACCAATCAATAATTTTTTCAATCATTTACTTTCTCCGTAAAGTATATTTATTATTTTTAGTATCGTGCAGGTAAGAGTTGATCTTATAAAACAAAAATCCAATCATTGCTAAGTAAACTATGCACCAAATAAGCCGTTCCACTGTAATATTCTTTTATTATTGTAGATAGTAAAGCCAACAAGCATGCCGTTAAAAAAACTTGTTTTTCGACTTAAATCGTGGTATCGGTTTTCTCAACTTTTAAGAATCTTTAATTTGTTTAAGGATTCTTAAAAATGTGTTAGTTTATTCCGGTTTAGTGAGTTTATAGCTTTCGATTTTTGAATAGAGTGTAGGAAGTGAAATTCCGAGAATCTCTGCGGCTTTGGGTTTATTCCACTTTGTATGTTCCAGAATTGAAGTGATATGTTTCTTCTCGACTTCCATAAGAGAAAGATCAATAGGAAATGAGGAAATATCTGAGAATTGATTTTTTAGAAGTATGTGTTCTTTTAGTAGAACATCCCCATTTGTTAAAACCACGGCTTGCATAAGAGTATTTTCAAGTTCTCGAACATTACCAGTCCACTCATGTTGATTCAGCATACTCATAACTTCATCTGAAACCTTAAGAACATTTTTATGCAGTTCCCGATTGATTTTTTGCAAAAGGAAATTTACAAGGAGTGGAATATCATCCTTCCTTTTTCGGAGTGGAGGCAGTTCTATCTTAACAACATTCAACCGATAAAAAAGATCCTCGCGAAATTTCTTTTCTTTAACAAGCTGCTCGATGTTTCTGTTCGTGGCAGTAATGATTCTTGCTTTCATCGGAATGACAGATTCGCCGCCAACTCGTTCAAATTCCTTTTCTTGAAGAACTCGAAGAAGTTTCACTTGAAGATGCTGGGACATTTCGGAAATTTCATCGAGAAAAATTGTGCCGTTTCCGGCAAGTTCAAATTTTCCTTTTTTAGTTCTATCAGCCCCGGTGAATGCGCCTTTCTCATGACCGAATAATTCGCTTTCGAGAAGCGACTCAGTTATTGCAGTGCAATTAACCGCAACGAAGGGGTTTGATCTTGTTATTCCACTGTAATGGATTGATTTGGCTACTAACTCTTTACCGGTTCCGCTTTCACCTTGTAGTAAAACAGTAACGCGGTTTGCGGAGACTTGTCCAATAATTTTATAAACATCTCTCATCAGTTTAGATTTACCAATAATTCTTTTTTCCGGCTGGAACTCTTCGGCTTGATCTTCAATGAATGAATCAATTCTTTCGCTAAGATTTTTAGATTCAAGAGCGCGTGCAATTGTAACTTTTAGCCGTTCGATATCTAGCGGCTTTTCAAGATAATCATACGCACCGTTTTGCATCGCATCAATTGTAGTTTGAACATCATCATGTGCAGTTATCAAAATTATTTTTGTAAGAGAATCGATTTCTTTTACTTTCTTAAGAAGTTCAAAACCGGTTAAATTTGGCATTTTAATATCGGATATAATCAAGTCGGGTTGTTGATTACGAATAATATCATAACCGATTTTTCCGTCTTCTGCAGAAAGAACGGAATAACCAAGCCGCTTCAGATAATTTGTAAGAGTTTGACGAATTGATTCGTCGTCGTCAATTACTAAAATCTTTTCCATAGTCATTCAACGGTAATTTAATTTCGAAAATCGTTTCTCCTGGACATGATGAAATAAGTGAGAGCTTGCCGTTATGTTGTTCAATAATTTTTTGCGAAATAGATAAGCCAAGTCCGGTTCCCGATACTTTAGTTGTAAAGAAGGGATCAAAAATATTATCAGGTTCTTCAACCCCACAGCCATCGTCAGTTACACCAATCAAGAGATAATTGTCTTCCTGGTGAGAAGATACTGTGATTGTCCCGTCTTTCTTAATGGCATCAATTGAGTTTAGAATCATGTTCAGAAAAACTTGTTTTAGTTTATCTCCGTCGCCGGCAAATTCAACTTCTATTGTATTGTTTATAAATGAAATTTGCTTTTGTTTTGAAACTAGTTCGACTTGATGAAATATCTCATCAACAAATTGTTTAAGGTCCAGAGTAGAAAGTTTGAGCGGAGCTGTGCGGGATACTTGAAGAACTTCCTTAACAAGCTCTGTAAGACGATTAATTTCTTTACCGATGATTTGAAATGCTTCTTGATCTTCCAGCTTAAGTGTAAGTGTTTGATTTAGAATATCCACATTCATTTTTATTGAAGTGAGCGGTGTTTTAATTTCATGAGCAAGAACAGCAGACATCTTACCAAGTGCCGCAAACTTTTCGGAACGAAGTATTTCTGCTTCAAGTTTTTTCCGTTCGGTTATATTTTTATCCAAAGATAAAGCCATACTGTTAAACGCTTGAGATAGCTCACCAATTTCATCGCTTGAATTGTATTCAACATTTACCGCGAAGTTTCCTTTTCCTATCTCAAGTGCTTTTTCTTTTAGCAACGTAATCGGTTGGGCTATTATTCTTGATATGATGAAAGACATACTGACGCTTACAATCAATCCAATAAATAGACTTATAAAAAAGAATCGAATCATTTCTTGAGTGGAATTTATATTAAAAAGAATTCTGCCAAGTGGAATCTGGATGAGCAGAATTATTATCGGGACTACCACAATTGCTGAGAAGACTATTTTTTTATTTAAGCTAAAGCTATGAACTTTTTGAACCGCATAAGGAAACATATTGTATTTGCCAATCGCTATAGCAGTGAAGAAAATAAACCCGATTAGAAATGCAAGCGGACTTATTTCAACGAGGTAATAGAAACCAAGAATCCAGGGCAAGAATAGTCCAAAAATAAAAGTGGCGATGTTTGTAATAACCAAACCAAATAAATAAAAAAGTAATTGACTTCGAAGGTTGGAATTTTGAATCGTCCTTAGTTTTTGAATTATCCAAACAGAATTTAAAACGATAAGAAATAAATACCAAAAAAGGAACAATGGATATAACGAAGAGAATTCGGCAGAGAACATATTCATGTGTGCGTGAGACATATGTATAAAATTTCCATTCCATAAAAGTATTAAAAGAACAGTGGAAGGAATAATTATTAACAAACCACGTGTAATACCTATCTCTTTTTGAATCGGGTAATTCCAAGAAAAAAAAGTAATTGAGACTAGAATCATTAACAGAAGCGAATGGCAAGAGATGTCAAGAATTGTTACATCGTTTGATGGCATTATAACAAAGTGAACCGTATGAGATACTAAGTAAGCAATTACCAAAACTAGAGTAAGAATGAAGAGTTTTGAAGTAATTGCCGATGAAGAGCGAGAATAAATAATAAAGATTAGTCCAATTGCTGCAATGAACGAAGCAAGAAGAAATAGTATTTGAGTGAAATCAAATTGCATTAATTTTCATTTTTTATTTATTAAAATAAGCGAAGATTAAGAGGAAGCAAAACAAATAAAGATTTTTTTGCTTAATAAAAAAAAGTTATTTTTGAACCCAGTGTTTTAACAATAACTTATATACTAGAGTTCCAAATAATGAGGATTTTATGAAAATTAAACCAATCTACATATATCTCGGTGTTATTATTGTCTTTATAGCCGCGGTAATTTTCTTTTCAAGAACAACAAAAGATTCTAATACAGCATCTACAATTAGTCCGGAAGCTCAGATGCCGAATGACGACATTCATAGCAAAATGAAATCGCAAGGCAATGGTGATTCGCCAAATAAATCAAATGTAATGAAAGAGGCTGTTGATAAGATTAATAACCTTAAAGCGGCTGTTGAAAAAAATCCTAATGACACTTTGAAAACCCGCGAATATGCAGATTTATTAATTGCCCACAAACCGGATGAAGCAATTAAACTTTATGAAAGAATTATCAAAACCGATCCTAAAAGAACAGATATTCTTTTACAGCTAACGTATGTTTATTTCAATCAAGGCAATATTAACAAAGCTGAGGAATATAATTCTAAAGTATTGTCGGTTGATAAAAACAATTTGATTGCTCAATACAATATTGGAGGTCTGGCTCAAGCAAAAGGCGATGAGAAGAAAGCAATTGCTATTTGGCAAGATCTTGCTAAAAAATATCCTCAAACTGAAGTTGGGCGTATTGCCGGGGAAGTGGTAAAACAACTTAGCCAGAAGGCTGCACAGACTAAATAGTTTCTCTAATAATTGTTTTTTTTGATAGAGGTTGTCTCATAAGTACTTATTTGGATTAAAATAGACCGCGGATAACACAGATTGAACGAATTTTCGCAGATTTATTTTTTGACAAACTACTTTTGAGACAACCTCTTTTTATTTATCGTAAAATATTTTTGTTATAAGCGTGCCTGGAATTTTTTCAAAATAAAAATTCTTTATAGTTATTCCTTCCGGAGGACTCTTCCAAATTTCATCTTGTAATTCTTTTTTTTGTATGAATTTCTGATTGCGTCTAAATTTAGATTTCTCAGCAACAACATAAAATGGCTTCTTGTAATGTTTGCATAACAAAGCCAATTGTAAACTGCCGACTTTATTTACAACGCTGCCATCTTTTAAGATAGTATCAGCGCCTATCAATGCACAATCGCACTTGCTGGCGAAAGCAGAAGCCATAGCTTCCGTTATTAGTTCAATTTTTATTTTTCTCTTTGCGAATTTCTTGGCTAAAATTCTTCCTTCCAATTTAGGACGTGATTCGCAGATAGTTAACTTTACAGTGTTCACAGCCGAAAGCTTATTGATGATTTCAAAAACTGTTCTGCTGTTTGAAATTGTTAAAATTGATTTCTTGTTTTTCAAAAATGGAAGTGCGTTGATAAATATTTTTTCATAAGCTGTTTTGTTATTTAACCTATACTCATCAAAGAATTTATGCAATCTCTTTTTACTTCTGATAGTTGTTTTAAGACTTTCTAAATATTCTTGAATATTTTGGAAAGGAGAGAAATGTTTCTGGGCCTGTTCGATAAATACTAAAGGTTGTTCTATATCGTGAAAATATTTTTTACAGAATTCATTTAACTTTAGTAATAAATCACCGCTGCCGGATGTTCTATCGGTAATTAGTCTTTTGTAATCGGACCTTGCTTTTTTGTCCATCGGAAGATGAATCAATTATTTATTGCTGAACTGAAAGCCCTTAATAGGTTCGCGCAATGTTAGTACCGGGCATGGCGCTTTGCGCACAACTTTTTCTGCTGTACTGCCAAACAGCAAATGTTCTACGCCTGTGTGACCGTGCGATGCAATAATAATTAAATCAATATCTTTTTCTTTTGCCTCTTCTATTATCTCAACAAAAGGTTTTCCGGTTCTTATTGTTGTTTCAACTTTCAGAGATGGATCAATAGTTTTAGCTAGATTGTTCAATTCCTCTTCTGCGCGAGCATGAAGATCAACATCGGTCGAAGGAATTGCAATTTGTCCCATGCTGAAGTCCGCGGGATAAATCATCGGTTCTACAACATAGATCAAATAAAGTTTTGCATTGAATTCTTTAGCGAACTGAGATGCATACTTCAATGCATTTTTTGAATAATCGGAAAAATCAATTGGTGCTAAAATATTTCTGATTAATTTAGTTTGTTCCATTCTATCCTCCACTATTTTGTTCTTGTTTTGCAATAGAGAGAAAAATAATCTTGATTCAAATTCCGTAGGCGTGTTGCTACAATTGTAGATATACCCCTCAAAATGTTTATTCCTTCTTTTGGATGCGCTTCAACAAATTCATCTAGGTCTGGTCTAAATATCACGGCTAATTGAGATTCTTTCAAAGCAATAGCAGATGCTGATCTTTTCTCCCCATCTAATAATGCAATTTCTCCAAAGAAATCTCCTCTTCCTAGAAGAGCTAAATCGAAACGGTCGTCCTCTTCATCTTGCGAAATTAGAACTTCACCGCTGATAATAATGTAGAGTGCAATTCCAGGATCGTTTTGAAAAAATATATATTCGTTAGCAGTGTAAACGCGGTTGTGTACAACTTTCATTAAAAGTTTGAGAAATTTTGGGTTGAGATTCTGAAAAGGGGGCATCGAAAGGAGAACTTCTTCAAGTTCACTTTTTTCTGTCGGTGTTTTAAAAAGATTTGACCAAAAGCTGCTATTGGTAATTCCGTTAGAACTATTTTCCATTTTAACCTCTCAGTTAAAAATTCCAGATTCTGCAACACGCCAAATTTTTTGACACGGAAATTTATTTTCATAGAGCGCGCGACCAATAATAACAGAATCAACATGCTCGGAAGCTTCACGCTGCAATTTAATCAAATCTTGGAAACCTCCAATACCGCCGGAGTGCGTAACTTTTATTTCTGCGGCTTCGGCTACCCGTTTAGATAATTCAATATTAGGTCCGGTTAACATACCATTTGTTGAAACATCAGTAACGACAATTCTCTTTACTCCGCATGATTTTAAAAATTTTGCATACTGAATTGAATGAAGATGTGTTCGCTGCTGTCTGCCTCTTGTTACTACTTCATCATTTATAACATCAATTGCTGCAACAACTTTATTGGGAGTGAACTTATCCAATATTTTTATAAATTCACGCGGGTTCTCAAAAGCCATAGAGCCAATTACAACTCTTGCAACACCAAGATTAAAAGCTTCTTCTGCATTGTTATAACTTCCAATGCCGCCGCCAAGTTCAACCGGTATTATAACAGATTCGCAAATTCGTTTTATCAAGTCGTAATTTGTATGAGTATGCTCGTGCGAGGCATTAAAATCAACAACATGAAGGCACTTAGCATTTTCTGCGCGCCAAATCATTGCCATTTCAACCGGGTCGTTACCAAATTCAGCACAACCTAATTCCGGAATACCTTGTACAACGCGAACTGTTTTGCCGTCTTGAATATCTATTGAGGGAATAATTAAAATCTTTGCCATAGGATTTCCGATTAGACTTATTGAGTCCAGGATTTATTTTCATCCGTATCAAAAATAGGCAAATGAGCGGTAAAATAAAATGAATATAAAAGTTGTAAAAATTCGAAAGAAGATTTTTTAAAAATTATTGAGCAAACATCTTCATTTGATCGTAGAGAGCAATTGCGGTGTCAAAATCGAACCGTGCTCTTATTAGGAAACCTTCATTTCTGTCTTTTGCAAGTGGCGGTTCAGGTTCCCATTCCATGTTGGAATTAAGGACTAAGTTTTTCTCACTATCAATTATTGCCCATTTAGCGGCGCCGTTCATGTTGGATTTCATAATAAGATGAATTTTACCATCCAGAGCGAACTTTAGAGCTTTATCAAACCATTTTGCTTTTTCTTCCAATGTCATACTTCTTTTTTAGTTTTTTCTGTAAATCCCAATTTATTATCGGAAAAAAAGTGAATAGTTTAAGGCATTTGTTTGATTGAGCCACAATTTGCAGAAATTCTTAAAAATTCTATTTCTTGACTTTCCGGACTCAAAACCTCATATTTGCCACCATATGAATAAAGACTTCACTTTAATTGCTTCTGATGGAGAAAAGCTTAGTATTACTACTTATCTTAATGAGCAATTATTTTTTGGCAAAACGCTTGTTTTTATTCACGGATTCAAAGGTTTTAAGGATTGGGGTTTTGGTCCTTACCTTGGCGAATACTTTGCAAATAAAGGTTTTTTTGTAATTACGTTTAATTTTTCGCATAATGGAATAGGTGAAAGTAAAAATGAATTCACCGAAATAGAAAAATTTGCGAAAAATACATTCAGCAGGGAAGTAAGGGAACTGAATGAACTACTTGATGCCTTTAGAAGTGGATTTTTTGCTGAGATTGATACAAAATCGAAAATAGGGCTAATAGGACATAGCAGAGGCGGGGCAGTTGCTATTTTAACTGCTTCTAAAAGAGATGATATTGATGCAGTTGTTTCTTGGGCTGCGATTTCAAAATTAGACCGATATTCAGTCCGTCAGAAAGATGAATGGCGTAAAAAAGGTTATTTTGAAATTATGAATGTGCGCACAAATCAGTTGATGCGCTTAGATCTTTCCTTACTTGAAGATATTGAACAAAATGAAAGTGGTTCTTTGAATCTTGAAAATGCTTTGAAGAATTTTAACCGGCAGTTGTTAATTGCACACGGAGATCAAGACCTTGCTGTTCCCGTTTCCGAAGCAGAACAACTCTATCAATGGTCGGATAAATCAAAAACAGAATTATTCAAAATTTTTGGAACAGGGCATACTTTTGATATTGTCCATCCTTTTTCCGGTACTACAGTGAAGTTTGAAAAACTTTTGGAAGAAACAACAAAATTTTTTATAAAAAATCTTAATTAGAGGAATTTATGGCAATTAAAGAAAAAGTAAAAAATAATCCGTTGGTAACAACGTTAATTAAAGTAAGAAGTTCGGAATTATTCTGGATAGTTACATTTGCAGTTCTCACAACATTTGCCGCACAAGTTTCTGTGCCTACTCAGCCTGTTCCATTTACGCTTCAGACAATGCTGGTTTTACTTTCCGGCGCTTTTCTCGGCTCACGTAACGGTGCTTATAGTCAACTATTATATCTTGCCGCCGGTGTAATAGGTTTACCGGTTTTTGCGGGATTCAGTTTTGGATTTGCGCGTTTGATTGGTCCGACCGGTGGTTTTTTAATATCATTTCCTTTTGCCGCTTTTTTAGTCGGATACATTTTAGAAAAAAATCAAAAAACAGTAACAATCTTGTTGTCATTCGTAGTTGGACAGTTATTAATTCTACTTGCGGGCGCTTCCTACTTAGCTCTTTTTATGAATGGAAATTATTATAATGCTTTGTTCAGCGGCGCAATTATTTTTTCTGTTTGGGATTTAATTAAAACTGCTGCGGCGTTCAGTATTTATAAAGCGATAGCTAATAAGTATCCTAAACTTCCATAATGGTTATGCCAAGTATGATCAAGCAGATAATTTTCTCAATTATATTTCTTTTTGCTTTCGGATTTCTTTTCTATAATCTGAAAAGGATTCTTTCATACATCAAACTTGGTCAACATGAAGACCGTTTTAATAATCCTTCCGAAAGAGTTAAAAACGTTTTAAAGATTGCGTTCGGACAATCAAAAATTTTGCGCGAACCTATTGCCGGTGCAATTCACTTTCTGATCTTCTGGGGTTTTATGCTTTTCCTATTTGCTGTGGGTGAAGCTATTATTCAAGGATTTATTCCTTCGTTCTCGCTGCGTTTTCTAGGACCGGTTTATACATTAATTACTCTTGTGCAGGATATCTTTGGAGTGTTGGTCATAATTTCAGTGCTATCAGCTTTGTTCAGAAGATTTATCCAGAAAGTACCACGCTTAAATGTAAAAGGGCACAAACTTGATGCGGCGATAATACTTTTGCTTATACTCGGTGTTGTTATTTCAATGTTTGGTCAGAACATCACACACATTGCCAATTCAAATTTTGTTTTGGCTGATTATGAATTACGGCCTGTTTCATTTTATCTGAGCAGAATTTTCTTTAACGGCGGAAGTGAAACCTCGCACATTTTGTATGAAGTTTTTTGGTGGATACACATTCTAATTATTTTTGCGTTTATGAATTTTCTACCTTACTCAAAACATTTTCATGTATTTACTTCTATTCCGAATGTTTATTTCTCAAAAATAGGTAGCAAGAAATACGCGCTTAAAAAATTGAATCTGGAAGATGAAAATTTAACTCAATACGGCGCGGCTGATTTTGAACATCTATCTTGGAAACAAATTCTTGACGGATTTTCATGTACTGAATGCGGACGATGTACAGCCGCTTGCCCGGCAGCTACAACGGGGAAAAAGTTATCACCACGTGAAATAATTGTTAACATCCGTCACCGCACTCAAGATAAAGCTCCTTTGATTCTATCGAAAGCCGGCGATGAAAACGAAATGATTCAAAAAACTTTAGTACACAACTATATTACCGATGAAGAACTTTGGGCGTGTACAACTTGTATGGCATGCGTTCAAGAATGTCCTGTTACTATTGAACATGTTGATTCCATCGTGGATATGAGAAGAAATCTTGTTTTAGGCGAATCAAATTTTCCATCAGAACTGAATACAATTTTTAAAAATATTGAGACCAATTTTACACCGTGGGCTTTTAATGCGCAGGATAGACCTAACTGGGCAGAAGGAATGAACATCAAGACGATGGCGGAAGATCCAAATACAGAATATTTGTTTTGGGTTGGATGCGCCGGTTCGTTTGACGCCAGGTATCAAAAAGTGACGAAAGCGTTTGCAACTTTGATGAAGAATGCTAATGTTGATTTTAGAATTCTTGGTGTTGAAGAAAAATGTAATGGGGATACTGCCCGTCGTCTTGGGAATGAATATCTTGCTCAAATGATGATGCAGGAAAACGTTGAAACTCTGAATAATTACGGCGTCAAAAAAATTGTTACAGGCTGTCCTCATTGTTACAACTCATTAAAAAATGAGTATCCGCAATTCGGCGGAAATTTTGAAGTTGTACATCATACGGAATTGATCAATCAACTTCTTGATGAAGGTAAGATCAAACTCAAGAATGAAGAAGTAAAATCAAAAATTACTTATCATGATTCGTGCTATCTTGGCAGATACAACAGCATTTATGATTCGCCGCGCGATTCATTGAAAATGATTAAAGGTGTTGAACTCTTGGAGATGGAAAGAAACCGTGATAAGGGATTTTGTTGCGGTGCCGGCGGAGGTCGAATGTTTCTCGAAGAAACCGAAGGAACTCGCATCAACAACAACAGAGCAGAAGAAGCACTGGGAACAAAAGCAGATACAGTTGCTTCAGCTTGTCCGTTCTGCATGACAATGATGAACGATGGAATAAAATCTTTTGACAAACAAGATGAAGTTCAGGTAAAAGATATAGCAGAAATAGTACTAGAGAACTCAATTCAATAAATCACTCACTAAAAGTAGGAGGTAGCATGAACGAAAAATATTTAAAACTTATTGACTTCTTAAAAGGTCTAGAACCCGACGTAGCAAAATTCTACGATAAAGGGCAATCCGCTGCCGGCACACGTTTGAGAAAAGGTCTCAGCGAGTTGAAGAAGTTAACTCAAGATTTGCGTAATGATGTTCAAGATACAAAAGCTCAACGCAAAGCTGCTAAAGGCGGAAACTAGTCTTTTAGTTTTCTTTTAGTTTTGTAGGTCGGGTTAGTTTTAGCCCGACCTATTTTTTTACCAAATTTATTTCCTCTTAAGATGTTTATAGCTGCGTTTAGAAACTAGAGAACGTATTTTTATAATGAAAAACTTTTTTATTCTTTCCTTAATAACGGTTTTAGGGTTCCAATTCCTTTCATGTCCGGTTTCTAAAGTAAAGAAAGGAGATGTTGATTCTCTCCGAACGCTTATAATTTCGTTCGTCGGAGATTTGATGTGTCATTCTCCTCAGATGGATTTTGCAAAAGTTAGCAAAGACAGTTTTGATTTTAATCCTGCTTTTAGAGAAGTTAAAAAAAAATTATCCGCTTCTAATTTGACAATCGGGAATTTGGAAACAACAATTGCCGGAAAGGAAAATCACTACAGCGGTTATCCATTTTTCAATTCTCCGGCAGAATATCTTGATGCATTAAAAGATGCGGGATTTGATCTTTTGTTAACTGCCAATAACCACTGCCTCGATAGAGGTAAAATCGGGGTTCTAAATACTATTGATAAAATTCGTTCAACCGGAATGAATTCTATCGGCACTTTCAAATCTCAGCAAGACCGCGACTCTATCCGGATATTTGAGATCAACGGAATTAAACTTGCGGTTCTTGCTTACACATACGGATTGAACGGCAACTACTTATCAAAAAATGAAAAGTATCTGGTAAACGTAATTGATACGAATTTGATCAAACTTGATATTCAGTCAGCGCGGAAGAAAAGTGCTGATGTTGTTCTTGTTTACTTTCATTTTGGCGAAGAATATCAGCGAAAACCAAACTCATTCCAGAAAGAAGTAGTTAAGTTTGCAATAAATTGCGGTGCAGATTTAATTATTGGAAGTCATCCTCATGTAATTCAGCCGCTTGAATATTTTACTTCCGCAAAAAATAAAATAGGGGAAGGAATAGTTGTTTATTCGCTTGGTAATTTTTTATCTAATCAAAGATGGCGCTACTCCGATGCAGGAGTAATTCTAAATATTGCACTGACAAAAAATATTTCTAGCGGTATTGTTAAATTATCGTGTGTTTCAATTCAGCCGACTTGGGTTTTTAAGGGAAGGTCAGAGAACAAAAATGAATTTCTAATTCTCCCAACAGACATAGCTAATAATAAGGATTATAATTTCTTAACAGAAGCGGATCGGACTAAGCTTCTTCAGGCAGACAATGACACTCGCAAAATGTTTAACTCAATTCAAAATCATTCTTACACATCATTGAACGAAAAAACCAACTAATCTGTTAGAACTAATAAATCGCATTTATTTTTTTATCTTTGCAACGAATTAAAAAGAAAATTTGAATGGCAAATAAAAATAAAGCTTCTCTAGGAATAATCTTCGTTACAATTTTCATTGATTTAATGGGGTTTGGTATTCTTATTCCAATTCTTCCAACGTTCGCCAGCAAAGAACTTGGGATTTCTAATTTTGGGATCGGTTCGATCATAGCCATTTTTTCTTTGATGCAGTTTATTTTCAATCCGATGCTGGGCAAGTTATCGGATAGAATTGGAAGACGGCCTGTCATTTTGGTTACACAGCTAATGACTGCTACATCATACCTTATCTTTGCGTTTTCAAATTCATTTGCTCTGTTGTTCTTTTCAAGAATGCTTGCCGGACTTGGTGGAAGCAACATAGGTGTTGCCCAAGCTTATATTGCAGATATTACAACACGCGAAGAGCGTGCAAAAGGTATGGGAGTAATTGGCGCAGCATTTGGATTAGGGTTTGTATTCGGTCCGGTAATTGGCGCTTTTCTGGCAAAGTATGGATACCATGTAGCCGGATTTGGAAGCGCATTCTTCACCTTAACGGCTTTCACTTTTGC